>NZ_JBQFMR010000001.1:0-731642 GCF_056531925.1 Ruegeria sp. J8 | reverse complement strand
TCGTCAGCGGTCGTCTCAGCGCCAGTGAAGGTCCTCTAGCGGTCTCGTAAGCTTACCCCGTCAGCGGCCCCTCTATCGGCCAAAATGCCCCCGAAACCGCCCCAGTTTCTCGGGCTTCGCCAAAAAGCTGATTACAATCATCGGTTGGCAAGGATTGAGCACTAGGATTCCGGCGTCCCCGAGTGATTTTAGATCTCTAGTCGAGCAAGGAATTGACCAGAGCTATCCGGGTTTCCTCACACTAGATGGTGGCGTCAAAGCAGCAGTTATGTACTTTTCCACTGTTTGGGGAATATTTGAGTTTAAAGCACTGAGATTCAATGCAAACCGAACCAGTATCAGGCAGTTCGCAGAGCGGGCCGCACCGTCTCGCGAGCAGTTTCGGGAGTTCCAGCCAGCCTTTGATTACTTCGTGGAAAGATACAGGAACGGACACCAAACTAACCGGCTGTTCAGTACTATGGCTGGCAGGGACACCCTAATTCGGAATGAAATTAGCGATGCTCTGCTAGAAAACACGGCTTCCGACACTGACAAGTTAAACATGCTCCTGCTGATAGCTTATTGTTTTCGCAACAACCTATTTCATGGGAAAAAAATGGGCTTGGGGCTTGGAGGACCAGTATGACAACCTTACAACCGCCACTTTGGTTCTCGTCGAAGCTTTGAGAATTTTCGAAAACACCACCAATGATTAGAACGGCACCACCTCCCTGCCTCCAGACTGAGGAGGGAGACATGGAGACTGCGAAAGTCCACTTCGACGACTGGCGTATCATTTATGAAGATCTTCGACCTCCAGTCACTGTTAATCTGCTGCCACCAGCCGCCATGAAAGCGCCCATTCAGGTTGAAGTCAGAGCGACTGAATATCCGGCGGGTGAACTTATGATGATGATCGGTGGTGACATCATCGACCTTCGGCTCTTCCAAAACAGGGATGTCAATGAAAGCATCAGCGATGACTTGGTTATAGCGCTCAAGCTCAGCCCGCATTCTGATGATCTCGTCGGTATCCTCGTACTCGACCAGTGACTCAGCACTATCCCCTCTGAGAATGATGATTTCTTCACCTTCGACCCGACCAACGTCATCTCGTCGGAATGCCACTTCGGCGAACCATCCTTGCATCACCTCAGAGGCTCGTATCCTCGTCGTTCTGTTACCCCGAGCCAGAGGACCCGAGTAGCTGCCCTTGGCAACATCCAATAGTCCTGCTTCGATTAGAGTGTGAATGATCGGGATGATCTTCTTGGATATATGGATCGCGTTATAGCGGGAAGACGTGTCCCAGTAGTTCGAGGACATGGAGACGCCGATAGACAGTTCCGGGTCTTCCAGCCAAGCGACATAAAGGTCCAGAACCAGCACCCGGAGTTGATGTCTGAAAGCAGTCTTCGGCTTCGGTCCGGAAGTCTTATCACTCGGCAGATAGTCGTCCCAGATGCGGTCGACCAAGGCGGCGACCTCTAGGTGATCCGACCAGCGGTGAACGTCGATTGGCCGCGAGTGCCACGGGTCCTCTATCTCCCCCATAACCTCCTCCTCCCTCTATGTATTATAATCAGGAACGAGGATACTCAGGTCTCTCTATCCTCCGGTTTCTATTCATTACTTATACCTATTCCCCACCCCCATAGAACCCCCGCTAGAGGAGAGGTCAGAGGGCGTCAGAACACCGAAACCACAGGGGCATTTCTCGGAGGGTTTCGCCCCAAGAGCCTACAGTCGTTCCATGTTCTGATGATCTGGCTGGGGTGGTAGGATTCGAACCTACGATACACGGTACCAAAAACCGCTGCCTTACCACTTGGCTACACCCCAACGGTGAGGCGCTATCTACGATTGTTGTTTGGGGGGTTCAAGCCCTTTCCCGCAAAAATATGAACGCAGTCAAAAAAAAATTTGCCAAGATATGTAACCGCTGGAAACATAGCTTTGAGTTGCTTTTCCGTGCCGGTCATTTCGCGGTTTACCAAGAAAACGTCGGCGGCGCAGGTTGCTTGTTTCAAGTAGATGTCGTCGGTACGATTCTGCGGTAAGTTTCCCAGGGGGTATTGGCGCGCCGGGATCGCGAAGACTGGCACTCGGCCAGGCCAGTGAAATTGCAAAAGGATAGACCGGAAATGAAGTTTCTACGCACGCCGGACGAGCGGTTCCAATCTCTGGAAGGTTACGATTTCGAACCGCATTATTCGATGGTCGATGATACCGAAGGCGGAGAACTTCGGGTCCACCATGTGGACGAAGGTCCAGCGGACGCCAACCCTGTTCTGATGATGCATGGCGAACCAAGCTGGTCTTTCCTCTATCGTCACATGATCAAGGGCTTTGTCGCGCGCGGACATCGGGCGGTTGCGCCGGATTTGGTCGGGTTTGGTCGGTCTGACAAACCGACCGAGCGCTCGGATTACACCTATGCGCGCCACGTGTCGTGGATGGGGGACTGGCTGCGCGGGGTGGATCTGACGAATATCACTCTGGTCTGTCAGGATTGGGGCGGGTTGATCGGATTGCGCCTTTGGGCCGAGATGCCGGACCGCTTTGCCCGTATCGTGGTTGCCAACACGGCCCTGCCTACCGGCGATCAGCCGATGGGAGAGGCATTCGAAAACTGGCGTAAATTCAGCCAGGAGGTTCCCGTGTTCCCGGCGGGGGGGATCTTGAAAGGCGGTACGCAAAAGCCGATGTTAGACGACACGATTGCCGCCTATGACGCGCCATTCCCGGACGAAAGCTATAAGGCCGGGGCGCGGCAATTCCCGATGTTGGTGCCAGCATCGCAGGACGATCCTGAGGCTGAGCCAAACAGAAAAGCCTGGGCTCTTATCCGCACTTTGCAGACCCCGGTGTTGACGGCTTTTGGGGCGGATGACAAGGTCATGGCTGGGATAGATACGGTGTTTCAGCGGCTCTGTCCGGGGGCCAAGGGGCAGCCCCACACAATCCTGCCGGACGCCGGTCATTTTCTGCAGGAAGATGTCGGGGCGGAACTGGTCGATCTGACCTGCGATTTCATCGCCCGAACGTCCTGACGCTATTCCCGAACTTCTTCGGGGTCGACGCCCCAGAGGTTGGATTTCTGCGTCCAGCCACGGTGTCCTCCGGCCGAGACATGGCACCAGTCCAATGTGCAGCTGCCCAGGCGCGCAACTACGCCGGATTCGAATTGCGCGCTGATCTGAGCGCTGGAACTGGGGTTGGCATAGACCGGCAACATATCCGTTTCGATCAGAACGGTGCGCGCACCGGACAACAGGGCGTAGTGCACCCAGCCTCCAGCGCCGTCACGGTCCTGGACCCTGCGCCAGTTGCCATATTCGGCGGTGATTTGCAGCGGCATGCCGCGCCGCTTGAACACCCAGTCGATTCGATGAGTCAGGGAGGGCCCGCGCCGCACATTGCCCTCGGCCGCCTTCATCGAGACATAGCGTGGCAGCGGCAGATTCGTGACCGGACCGCGCTTGTCCTGCGCGCTGGCGGCCAGACCTCCGGTCCAGATCAGAAAAACGCTCAACACCGACGCTAAACGGCGCTTTTGGGGTAGAAAACCTCTCACGGACTGCCTGCTCTTGTGCCTGTTGATCTTGTTGCGAAAAAAGCTTGGTTCAATGCCATGGGGTTCTTGTGCCCCGCCTTTTCCTGCGCCACGATGACATGGCGCGCGCAGGTTTGCAAAGCAGTGGGAGTGCACAGGTGCCAAGAGAACGTCTGAGTGTTGTCGTAACGCGACGGTTGCCCGAGGCGGTGGAAACGCGGTTGAGCGAATTGTTCGATGTAAAGCTGCGCGACGATGACGCCCCAATGACGCGAGATGAGCTGGTCGCAGCGGTCAAAACGGCGGATGTTCTGGTTCCCACCGTTACCGATACGATTGATGGCGGGGTGCTGGGGCAGGCGGGTGAAAACCTGCGGCTGATCGCGAACTATGGCGCTGGCGTCGATAATATTGATGTGGCCACCGCGCGTCAGCGGGGCATTCTTGTCTCCAACACGCCCGGTGTGCTGACCGATGACACGGCGGATATGACGATGGCGCTGATCCTCGCCGTGACCCGTCGTATCCCCGAAGGCCTGACAACCATGCAAAAGGGCGAGTGGGAAGGCTGGGCTCCGACCGCCTTACTGGGTGGCCGGATCGGCGGACGTCGGCTGGGTATTCTTGGCATGGGCCGGATCGGTCAGGCCGTGGCGCGTCGCGCCAGCGCTTTTGGAATGCAGGTGCATTATCACAATCGCCGCAGGCTGCGCGCTGAGACGGAACAGGCGCTTGAGGCGACCTATTGGGAAAGCCTGGACCAGATGGTTGCGCGTATGGACGTGATTTCGATCAACTGTCCGTCCACGCCCTCGACTTTTCACCTGATGAACGCGCGGCGGCTGAAGTTGATGAAACCCTCGGCCGTGATCGTGAATACCTCGCGGGGCGAGGTGATAGACGAAAACGCGCTGACCCGGCAGATCCGCGCTGGTGAGATCGCAGGGGCAGGTCTGGACGTCTACGAACACGGCACCGACGTGAACCCGCGATTGCGACAGTTGCCCAACGTGGTTCTGTTGCCCCATATGGGGTCCGCCACGCTGGAGGGTCGGATCGAGATGGGCGAAAAAGTTATCATTAATATCAAAACATTCGAAGATGGGCACCGCCCACCGGATCAGGTGGTTCCTGCCATGCTTTAATCGGCACGGCCGACTGGCCGGGTATCAATTTTTCAGGAGGATACTATGAAACGACGTCTGATTTCCGGCTTGTTCCTGTCGGCTTTGGCCTTTGCGTCACCGGTTTTCGCGCAGGAGGCTGCCGACGCGGTTTCGCCCGAAGGCGGGTCCGTAGGCCAGGTTCAAGGCCTGACCGCCGAGGTCATTGCCGCGCTTGAGGCGAAGATGGAGGGCAAGCCGGTCACTGCGCAGAACTGGATGGTTGCAGCGGCCAACCCGTTGGCGGTTGAGGCCGGGGCCAAGGTGCTGCGGGCAGGGGGGTCGGCTGCGGATGCGATGGTCGCGGTTCAGGTGGTGCTAGGCCTGGTCGAGCCGCAATCCTCTGGTCTGGGCGGTGGCGCGTTTCTGGTCTGGTATGATGCCGCGACTGGCAAGATGACCACGCTGGACGGGCGCGAGACAGCCCCGCTTGAGGCCACTCACCGGCTGTTCCACGACGAAAATGGCGAACCCCTGAAATTCTTCGATGCTGTAGTCGGGGGACTGTCCGTTGGAACACCGGGAACGCCAGCCCTGTTAGAAGAGGCGCATCGCCGCTGGGGTCGAAGCCCGTGGCCCAGCCTGTTTGCGGATGGGATTGCGCTGGCCGAGGACGGATTTCTGGTTTCTCCACGACTGGCGGGGCTGGTCGAAAAGGACGCAGAACGGTTGTCACGCTTCCCTGTGACGGCGGAATATTTCCTGCCGGATGGCAAGCCGTTAGAGCAGGGTCAGCGCCTGATGAACCCCGACTATGCGGAAACACTGCGCACTTTGGCCAGCGAAGGCGCGGCAGGGTTCTACGGTGGCGAGATCGCAGCGGGGATCGTCAGCACGGTGCGTGGGGCGGAAGGAAACCCCGGTGTGCTATCGGGCATTGACCTGGCCCTGTATCAGGTGATCGAGCGCGAGCCGGTCTGTGCCGCCTATCGTGTCTACGAGATCTGCGGCATGGGGCCGCCCTCTTCGGGCGCGCTGACAGTTGGGCAGATTTTGGGCATGCTGGATGGTTATGATCTGGCGGCCATGGGACCGGAAGATGTTCAAAGCTGGCGGCTGATCGGCGATGCCTCGCGCTTGGCTTTTGCCGACCGGGGGCGGTACATGGCTGATCACGACTTTGTCCCGATGCCGACCAACGGGCTTGTTGACCCGTCTTATCTGTCCGAGCGTGGCGGTCTGTTGAATGAGAGCGAAGCCTTGATCGACGTGGCGCCGGGCAACCCGGCCTTCGATCATGCATCAAACTGGGCGGATGATGAATCTCTGGAATTGCCGTCGACCTCGCATATCTCGATTGTCGATCAATATGGCAACGTCCTGTCCATGACGACCACGATCGAGAACGGCTTTGGCTCTCGATTGATGTCCAACGGGTTTCTGCTGAACAACGAATTGACCGATTTCTCATTCAAGACGCATCGCGATGGCGTGCCAATTGCCAACCGGTTGGAACCCGGCAAGCGCCCGCGTTCGTCGATGAGCCCGACAATCGTGATGCAGGACGGCGCGCCTGTTCTGGCTATTGGCTCTCCGGGCGGCAGCCGGATCATTGGCTATGTGGCCAAGTCGATCATCGCGTGGGCGGATTGGGATATGGACGTGCAGCAGGCCCTGTCCCTGCCTCATCTGGTCAACCGGTTCGGAACTTATGATGTTGAGCTGGGAACAGCGGCCGAAGGGTATGCAGATCAGTTGACTGCGCTTGGGTATGAGGTCAATCCACGGGATCTGACCTCGGGCCTGCACGCGATTGAGATCGGGGATGTCCTGATCGGCGGCGCAGATCCACGTCGCGAAGGAATTGCGCTGGGCGAATAGCCCGGCGATCAGGGGGGGAGGAACAGTATGGTGCAGGCAGTCGCTTTGCCTCGGAACGAGGCTGGGATCGAAACGGTCATAGGCGTTCTAAAGCAGAAATTCGGCGACCGCCTGCAAACCGGCCAAGCCATTCGGGAACAGCATGGGCACACGACGACGTGGATTGAAAACCAGTCCCCGGATGCTGTGGTGTTTCCTCAGACCACTGCAGAAGTGTCCGAGATTGTCAAAACCTGCGCCACGCATAAAGTGCCGGTGATCGCTTTTGGCACCGGCACCTCGCTCGAGGGGCATGTCAATGCGCCGGCCGGAGGTATCTCGGTCGACCTGACCCAGATGAACAAGGTTCTGACCGTGAATGCCAGTGATCTGGACTGTGTCGTGCAGCCCGGCGTCACGCGTGAGGATCTGAACACGCATCTTCGCGATCAGGGGTTGTTCTTCCCCATCGACCCCGGCGCCAATGCCTCATTAGGGGGGATGGCGTCAACGCGGGCTTCAGGGACGAATGCAGTGCGCTATGGCACGATGAAGGACAATGTCCTCAGCCTCGAGGCGGTGATGCCGGACGGGCGGATCATTCGCACCGGGCAACGGGCCAAGAAATCCTCGGCCGGGTACGACCTAACGCGGTTGTTGATAGGGGCCGAGGGGACGCTAGGGGTCATCACGGAAATCACTTTGCGGCTGCAAGGCATCCCCGAGGCGATTTCTTCGGCGCGCTGTTCCTTTCCAACCGTGGATGCGGCTTGCCAGGCGGTGATGATGACCATCCAATACGGCGTTCCCGTGGCCCGGATCGAGTTGCTGGACGAAATGTCGGTAAAGGCGGCCAATGCCTATTCCAATCTGACATTGCCCGAAACGCCACTTCTTTTGCTCGAATTCCATGGCTCGGAAAACGGCGCGATCGAGCAGGCAGAAACCTTCGGTCAGATTGCCGAAGAATTCGGCGGTACCGATTTTGCGGCAACCTCGACCACTGAGGAACGCAGTAAGCTGTGGCAGGCGCGGCACGACATCTATTGGGCTTGTCTGCAGCTGCGTCCGGATGCACGCGGGATTTCAACCGATGTTTGCGTGCCCATTTCGCGTTTGGCCGAATGTGTCACCGCCACACAAAACAAGGCAGAGGAACTTGGGTTGATCGCGCCTATGGTCGGCCATGTCGGGGACGGGAATTTCCATACCTTGTTGCTGATCGATATGGAAAACGCCGACGAGGTGGCCAATGCCGATCAGTTTGTCGGCTGGTTGAATGAATTGGCCATTTCGATGGACGGCACCTGCACCGGCGAGCATGGAATAGGGCAGGGCAAACGCCCCTATCTGATCAAGGAGCTGGGGGACGCAACCCGCTATATGGCGGCGATCAAGGTGGCGCTCGACCCGGACAATATCATGAACCCCGGCAAGATCCTGTAGCGGCTTTCACTGCCATTTGAGCGATTGCTGGCGCCAAAAGTCGGTTTTGCACTTTTTTGCGTCGGCTGGACTTGGCGCTTAGGCCTCGGGCTTGGGCATAAACCTTGCAAATTAGACTCAATCCGGAGAACGGGCGAATGAAAACCCAAGTCAAAGCACTGGTCGTTGGCGGTGGTGCCGTCGGGACCTCGATTGCATACCACCTTGCCAAGGCAGGCTGGGACGATGTGATGCTGATCGAACGTGACGAGCTGACCTCGGGCTCCACTTGGCACGCGGCTGGCCTGCTGCCACTGTTCAACATGTCCTACGCGACAACCCACATCCACAAATACTCGGTCGATTTCTACAAGACACTTGAGGAAGAGACTGGCTTGAATGCTGGCTTTGCCGTAGTTGGCAACCTGCGCATGGCGCAGACGCAAGAGCGTATGGACGAATACATGCTTTATGCCTCGACCGCCGAGACCTGCGATGTGGCCTATGAGTGGCTCACACCCGAGCAGATCAAGGAACGCTGGCCGCTGATCGAAACCGGCGATCTGAAAGGTGCGATTTATCACACCGAAGATGGCTACATTAACCCGGCCGACGTGACACAAGCGATGGCCAAAGGTGCCCGTCAGCGCGGTGTTGATATTGTGCGCAAGATGCAGGCTGACGCGTTCCACTGGAACGGCACTCATTGGGAAGTCACCTGCACCAAGATGGTCGAAAAGGGCGGCAACCTGGTGCCGTCGGACGAGCAGGTTGTCATCACAGCCGAGCATGTCGTGACCGCCTCGGGCAACCACGCACAGCGCACCGCCAAAATGCTGGGTATCAAGATGCCCGCCATCCCGGTCGAGCACACCTTCATCGTCATGGACAAAGATCCCGAACTGGTCAAATGGCGCGAAGCAGGCAACCCCGAGCATCCCGTCGTCCGTGACGCCGACAACGAGTCTTATGCGCGCGAGGAACGTGGCGGCTGGATTCTGGGCATCTACGAACACGGCGCGCCCGCACAGTTCGAATATGGTGTGCCGGACAGCTTCCGCGCGGACCTGTTCCCGCTGGATATCGACCGGATTGCCGACCAGTACATGGCGATGGCCGAGCGTGTACCCTCTTGCGCCGAATCCGGCCTGAAAGACGATTTCAACGGCCCGATCTGCTATACGCCTGATGGCAACCCGCTGGTTGGCCCCGCTCCGGGCCTGCGCAACATGTGGCTGGCCGAGGGCTTCTCGTTCGGGATCACTGCCGCAGGCGGCACCGGCTATTATCTGGCGCAGATGATGGTTGACGGTGAAGCCGAGATCGACATGGCCTCGCTGGACCCCAAACGGTATTCGTCGAACTGGATGACCACCGAATTCGCGGCGCGCAAGAACGAAGAATGCTACGAGCACGTCTACATCCTGCACCACCCCGACGAAGAGCGCGAAGCCTGCCGTCCGCTGCGTACTGTTCCGGCCTATGACCGCCAGAAAGCGCGTGGCGCACAATTCGGCTGGGTGAACGGCTGGGAACGTCCGAACTATTTTGGGCCCGTCGATGCGCCGGATAATTTCGACAAGGAAAGCCGCAGCTTCCGTCGCGGTGGTTGGTGGAAACACGCTGTGGAAGAGGCCAAAGCGATCCGCGAAGGCGTTGGCCTGATCGACGCGTCGGCCTTCACCAAGCATGTCGTCAAAGGCCCCGGCGCGACCCAGTTTCTGGATTGGTTCACCTGTAACAAGCTGCCCAAGGTCGGTCGCATCAACCTGACCTACGCGCTGACCTCGCATGGGACCACCCGCACTGAATACACCATCGTCCGCAATGGCGAGAATCACTACTACATCGTCTCCGCAGGTGCCTGGACCGAGTATGACGCGGACTATCTGCGAAAAGCGGCCGAGGACAAGATGGAGGAGTTTGGGTATATCGAGATACAGGATGTGACCACTCAGTGGGGTGTCTTCGCCATCGCCGGACCCAAGTCGCGTGATGTCCTGAAAGCGGTCATCAAAGACGCCGATCCGGAAACCGCACTGTCCAACAAGCGCTTCCCATGGCTGTCGGCCCGTCAGATCGAACTGGGCATGTGCCCCGTGAACGCCATCCGTGTGGCCTATACCGGTGAGCTGGGTTGGGAACTGCACCACCCGATCGAAATGCAGAACTATTTGTTCGATCTGTTGGAAAAGGCTGGTGAGAAACACGGTATGAAGCTGGTTGGTGCCCGTGCGCAGAACTGGCTGCGTCAGGAGAAATCCTATCGCGCCTTCGGCACCGAACTGGGCCGCGACGCGACCCCCCTCGAGGCCGATCTGCCGCGCTTTGTCGACCTGTCGAAAGACTTCTACGGCAAAACCAAGCTGGAAGAGACCGGTGTGCGCGTAAAGTGCTGCACACTGCTGATCGACGGACCAGACGATGCTGACCCGTGGGGTCGCGAAGCGCTCTATACGCCGGAAGGCGCGCGCGTGGGTCGTTTGACCTCGGGCGGGTATTCGGTGGCCTTCGAGAAATCGATCGGCATGGGCTATGTGCCCCCCGAGCTGGCAGTTGAAGGCACCAAGCTACAAGTCAAAATTCAGGACAAGCTGTGGGATGCGGTTGTGACTTGTGACAGCCCCTATGATCCTAAGAACGAAACGATCCGTAAAGACGGTTGATTCTGAGCTTAGCTTTAGGCGGGGCTCCAAAATGGGCCGCCTAAGGCGGCCCATGCCTCCGGCGGAGGTATTTTCAAACAGAAGAAGCGGGGGCTGGTGACATGATCCAGCCCCCTGCTTTTGGCTAGGGGGGCCTTCTCCTGTTACGGCCAACGGCGCCTCCGCCTGTACCGCAAAATCACTATTGCTCATCAGAGTTAACGACCCGTTACTTCTTCTGTTCAAAAATACCTCCGCCGGAGGCAAACCTGCTTAAGCAGGTTTTCGTGGCGCATCTCTGGGGAGAAATATTACGTGGTTTCCGAAGATGGATTGGATAGGGCCCATCCTTGGCAGAGAACTTATTCTCATCAAGTGCCCGAGTTTTCCGCAATGAAAGCGATATTGTTTGCGGGCATCTCTAATATTTTGAGAATCGTTAGACCTCGGGCCTGCAAATACGCGGCAATTTCGGAGTCATTCTTATAGCCGATCTCGGGGTCTTGTTGGACCAGGGCCTGGTGAAACCGTTGATCACCATCGCTGGTCAATTTGCCCGCGCGCATGAAAGGACCGTATAGGATAAATCGCCCTTTAGGCTCCAGCGCCTTTGAAACCTCAGTTAGAATCGTGCAGGTTTCAACCCAGCTGATAAGATGGGTCAGATTAATCAGGACGATAAGATCCTTGCCGCCAAATTCTCGATGCCATCCCTCCGCCGTGGCGTCCAGAGTGGCGGCGACTTTGATGTTCTCTTGCTCGACCGTGTATGTATTGATGCTGGCGCGGCGGTCGGGGTCGATCTCAGTCGGGTGCCAGGTCAGGCCGGGCAGGCGCTGGGCAAAGGCGCTCACATGCTGGCCTGTCCCGCTGGCAATTTCCAATGCGTTCCCGCTGTCAGGGGCCCATTGCGCCAGCAGATCGCAGAGCACATCTGCATTGCGGGTCGCAGCAGGCGCGACCATTCGGGCGCCCTCGACCTGAGTTGCAACGCTGGCGTTAGGAGGAAGGGTTCGTTTGCTCATTGTCGCAGCCTGTCGGGTTTAAGGGCGTTCACAATTTCCGCGTCTAGTTCGGGCGGTGCGCCGATTGCCAAGTCGGCAACTATTTTAGACGCGGCCGCCGCCGTTTGAAACCCGTAGCCACCCTGGCCAGCCGACCAGATAAAATTGGGTTCGATCGGGTCCGGTCCCAGAACCAGCGTCCCATCAGGCGCAAAACTGCGTAGCCCCGCCCAGTTTGTCTCGACCCGCGTGACGGCTTCGGTCACCATTTCTTCATAGCGCGCAAGCCCTTCCGCCAAGACCAAGTCGTCGGCATAAGCGTCTTGCGGTGGTACCAAGTCAGCCTCGGATGGCGAGACGATCAATTTCCCAGCATCGGGCTTTGCGTACCAGCTTTCCCCAGCACCCAGCAGCATTGGCCAATCTCGCAAATCATGACCGCCCGGCGCGGGAAGACGCGCCATCGATCGACGTAGTGGAGATATCCCGATCGGTTTGATCCCTGCTAATGCCGCGACCTGGTCCACCCACGGCCCGGCTGCGTTGACAATTACGCGAGCTTCAAAGCTGCCGTTGGCCTCGACAATCCAGTTTCGATCCCGGCGCAGCGCGGTGACGCGGGATTTCGTCAGAATGTCTCCGCCATTGCGTCGGATCGCTTGTGCAAAGCTCTGCATAAGACGGTCGGTATCGATGTCGAACGCGGCGTCGCTGATTGCTGCAAAGCGAACGGCGTCAGCGTTGAGGATTGGGATTCGATTTACAGCTTCGGCGATTGATATGGGATGCATGTTCAAGGATGCGGTATCATTGGACATTTGCAGGGCTTGATCTGCTCGACCCACCAGCATCAGGCCACGCGGTGTCAGATAACCACCCTTGTCGGTCTTCAGAAAGCTGGCGCTGGCCCGGTTCAAGGCAACGACAGTCTCTGGGCCGTAATTTTCTTCAAATAGTGCAGCTGAACGCCCCGACGCGTGATAGCCCAGGGCGTCTTCGGCCTCCAAAACCACAACCCGTCCATGGGCTGACAGGCGCGCGCCAGCGCTGAGCCCGGCGATACCGCCACCGATGACTAGGAAATCTATCATATCCCTCTCTTCGCAGTGTGCGGGGCGAAGTACACAAGGTTTGCTGCCGATCTACAAGCAGGGTTGAAATTGCACCTCAACCCATACAAAGAATGCCCCATTGATATAGGAGGATAGGGTGACTGGCGATAACTTACACCCGATGGCCACGGGACATATACCGTCCTACGTGACCCAGGCCGATGGCAGCGACTTTCTTTTAACGTTTATGTTCATTTTCACGGTTGGAGTGATCATTTTGATTGGGGTGGGATATTTCACCCTGCATTCGATCCCAGAAAAAATCGCACATGAATCCAACCATCCCCAGTTCCAACTGGTTGGTATTCTAGCGCTTCTTGCGCTGTTTACTCATAATGGTCTGTTTTGGATTGCTGCCATTCTGGTTGCCGGATTCCAGTTCCCTGACATTGGTGCCCCTTTGCGGGCCATCGCAGATGCGATCCGATCGTTGGGTCCGCAAGCGCAAGACCCAGCCACGCCTCCTCGGGCGGAACATCAGGAGCAATAAGGCATGCTTGAAACACTGATGTGTGCACTGATCACGGTGCTGCCTGATTTTCTGTTCCGTCGTTACGTGCAGGGCAAACGGATAGGCCATGAAATTACGCTGTTCACCATGTGGTACGAGCTGCGCTGGGGGCTGACGACCTGTGCCATTCTGGCACTGACGGTGATCACGACGCTGTTTTACTTTCACCCGGCCAGCCGGACGGCAGCGTCGTATTTCCGCACCGTGACGATCCTGCCGCAACTGGGAGGGCGCGTGTCCGAGGTCTATGTGACTAACAACCAGCAGGTGGTCGCAGGTCAGCCGATCTTCCGAATGGAGGATTTTACCCAAACGGCGATGGTCGAGGCTGCTCATGCGCAGATCGCGCAGGTTCAGGCCTCGTTGAAAGTGGCCGAGACAGACCTGGCCGAAGCAACCGCCGGGATTGCGGGTGCCAAAGCCTCATTGGATCAGGCGATTGAAGACCTTGAGCGCAACACCACGCTGCGCGACGAGGGATCCAGCGCCGTGCGTCTGGCCGAGATCGACCGGCTGGAAAACATCGTCGCCGAACGCGAAGCCAAGCTGGTGGCGGCCGAGGCGCAACGGGCTGCGGTTGTGCAACAGATCGAAGAGCTGATCCCGGCGCAGCTGGCCAGTGCAAATGCGCAACTGGACGCCGCCCTGACCGAGCTGGACAAGACAGTGGTTGCCGCGGGCGTGACGGGCCGGATCGAACAATTCGGCCTGCAAGTTGGCGATTTTGTCAGCCCTTTGCTGCGGCCTGCGGGAATTCTGGTGCCGTCGCATTCGGGTCATGACCGGTTTCAGGCGGCGTTCAACCAGATGGCGGCCCAGGTAATCAAGCCGGGCATGGTGGGCGAACTGGGCTGCATGACCAAGCCTTTTACGGTCATTCCTATGGTTGTGGTCGATGTGCAGGACGTGATCCCATCAGGGCAACTCCGCCCTTCGGATGAACTGCGCGATGTGCAGACCAATACAAATCCGGGGTCCATTCTGGTCTATATGGAGCCGTTGTATAAAGGGATGGCTGACGACATTCCTCCGGGCAGCAACTGTTTGGCGAATGTCTATACCAGCAATCATGAACGGCTGGAACATGAGGACCTCGGCTTCTGGCACGCGGCGTTCTTGCACGTGGTTGATACAATTGGAGTGGTTCATGCGGCGGGCTTGCGCCTGCGGTTGATCCTGATGCCGGTGAATACGTTGGTGCTGAGCGGGCACTGATTTCAACTTGGTCTGGCCGGGTGCACGTTATCCGGCCAGACCGTTGCGGTGCAGCCCCGCAAAAACCTTGTCGTTACGGGCGTCGTCGTAGGGCCGCCAGTCCCGCATCCGGTCGACATAGCCCTCGGACAGGCCTTCGCAAGCGGCCAGAGCCTCCTGTGCTTCATCCACGCGGTCCAAGGCGGCAAGGCAGATGGCGCGGCGATACAGCATGTTGGGATCGTTGGGGCGCACATTGACGGCGCGATCTGCCCAGTCCAACGCTTCGATATTTTCACCCGCAACCAAATACATCCGGGCAATTGCCCAGAAATAGAACCCCCGGTCCGGTTCCCGCGGAGACAAGGCCAAAGCCTTGCGGATTTCCTCGGCTGCCTGGGGGCCGATACTGGGATCGGCAAGTTCGGACCGGTTGAAATAGGCCAGTTTAGCGCGTGTAAAAAAGGGGTTCAGGCGGATCGCGTATTCCAATTCCTTCAGGCTTAACGCCTTCTCTCCCTGCCAGACATAGGCTGTCGACATCACATAGTGCGCAAATGGAGATTTATTGGCTAGCTCCAACCCCTTTTGCGCAGCGGCCACACCCTTGGCCAACACGTCCTTTGAACGCTCGGACGCTCCAAACCCATATTCCTTTAGATAGGCCCATCCCATCCCCGCCCAGGCATCACCATAGTCTTCATCCAGTGCCACGGCGGCCTGAAACTCAACCTGTGCCGCTTGCAAATCTTCCAGCCCCGGCTTTCTAAGTCCCGACATCCCCCGCAGGTACCTTTCCCACGCCCCCAGATGGTCGGGGCGTTTACGGCGAATGCGGTCGATCTCTCCCTCGACTAGCTCGGTGTCCAATGCGGTGACGACACGCAAGGTGATGTCGTCCTGAATCTCGAACACATCTTCGAACGGCCGGTCGTATTTCTCGGACCAGAGGGCAAGCCCGGTTGTTCCCTCGATATATTCCACCGTCACCCGCACCCGAGGGCCCGACCGGCGCAATGTTCCAGTCACAAGATACTGCGCCCCCAAAACCCGTGCGGCGTCTTCGACGCTCAGTTCTGGGTTCAGGGACAGGCTGGACGCGCCCGAGACAACCGGCACCCGGCCCATCTGTTGCAGGCCTGAGATGATGTCTTCGGCCAGCCCTTCGGCGAAAAAGGCATGTTCAGGATCGGGGGAGTGGTTCTGGAAAGGCAAGACCGCAAGGGTCGGTGGACCTGTTCGGATTACGGGTTGGGACAGCGCGGGCGACGTCCCCTCGGCCTGCCAGCGAAACACGGTCAGAGGGCGCGAAATGTTCTTGAGCTGATGTTGGCCATCATGTGTCAGGTCTTTTGTTTTGCCCGGCGGCAGCGCATCGACAAATGCCTGCGAGGCGGCCAGCCCCCCGGCGTGGCAAAGGCCTTCCAATCGGGCGGCAATATTGACGCCGTCGCCCAGAATGTCCTGATCGTCAACGAACACATCCCCAAGATGCGCCCCAATGCGCAGCAGGATGCGCGCGTCTGGCGGCTGCTGCCGAGCCTGCGCTGCGGCCTCGGTCTGAATCCGCATCGCAGCGGTCAGCGCGGTGTCAGGCTCCGGGAATTCGGCCAGAAATCCGTCGCCCATCGTTTTGACCAATCGTCCCTGATTTTGTTCCAGCGCGGGCGAGATGATCGTGTTCCGCAGATGGCGTACAGCGCGCAGGGTTCCGACCTCATCGGTTTCGGTCAGATGGGCGTAGCCCAGCACATCCATGGCCAGAATGGCGGCACGTCGTTTGCCGTCCAGAAAATCCTCCATCGCGGTCCCTCGCAAGCCGTGCCTTGGGCAATCTTACGCGGTTTGCGCCATGAATGCATGACAAGAAAAAAGCCCGCCAAACGAGGCGGGCTTTGTCTAATGCTATTTACGCGTGGCTTACTGCGGGATCTCGCCGTCCAGCCCTTCGACGTAGAAGTTCATGCCCGCCAGCGTACCGTCATCAGCGGTTTCGCCATCCGCCAGCCAGTCGCTGCCGTCCTGCTTCTTTAGCGGGCCGGTGAAGGGGTGGTATTCGCCTGCGGCCATCGCGGCTTTCAAGGCCAGCGCCTCTTCCTTTACGTCGGCAGGTACGGCGTCGGAAATCTCACCGATCTCAACCATGCCTTCTTTGATGCCGTCCCAAGTGCTTACGGTCTCCCACGAGCCATCCATGACGGCCTGCGTGCGGGCGATATAGTAAGGTGCCCAGTTGTCGATGATCGACGAAACACGCGGGAAGGGTGCGTATTCGCTCATGTCCGAGGCTTGGCCAAAGGTGACAACATTACCTGCCTCTTGCGCGGCCGCTTGCGGGGCGGTCGAGTCGGTGTGCTGCAGAATCACGTCGGCGCCCTGTTCGATCAGAACGGTGGCGGCGTCAGCCTCTTTCGCCGGGTCGAACCAAGTGTAGGCCCAGACGATCTTGAATTCGACATCCGGGTTCACCTTCTTGGCGTGGATATAGGCCGAGTTGATGCCACGGATCACTTCGGGGATTGGGTAGGACCCGATATAGCCGATGATGTTCGACTTGGTCATTTTGCCCGCGATGTGACCCTGCACCGCGCGGCCCTCATAGAAACGCGCCGAATATGCCGAGACGTTCGGGGCGGTCTTATAACCGGTCGCGTGTTCGAACTTCACGTTCGGGAATTTCTTGGCCACGTTGATGGTGGGGTCCATGTAGCCGAAAGAGGTGGTAAAGATCAGATCTGCGCCTTCCAGCGCCATCTGGGTCATCACACGTTCAGCATCCGGGCCTTCGGGGACGGATTCAACGAACACGGTCTCGACCTTGTCGCCAAAGTGCTTTTCGACCGCCTGACGGCCCTTGTCATGCTCATATGTCCAGCCGCCATCGCCGACGGGGCCGACATAGACAAAGCCGACCTTGGTCTTGTCTTCGGCCATGGCCCCCGTGGCCAGACCCAGCGCCACGGCGGCGCTTGTCAGTAGAGTGGTGAATTTCATGTGTTACTCTCCAAGTTGGTTTTAGTTGGCCCCTAGTGCGAGGCATGGAAGGTTCGGCCCAATGCGGCAGGTGCGCTGCTCTTGTCGGCCGAAAGGATCACAAGCACAAGGATCGTGATGATGTAGGGCGACATTGCCAGATACTCGACCGGAATGGCAACGCCCGCTGCCTGCAAATTCAGCTGCAACACGGTGATACCGCCAAACAAATAGGCGCCCATCAAGGCGCGCCATGGCTTCCAACTGGCGAAGACCACCAGCGCAAGCGCAATCCAGCCGACACCGGCAGTCATGCCCTCGGTCCATTGCGGCACGCGGATCAGGCTGATGTAGGCTCCGCCCAGCCCGGCACAGGCCCCGCCGAACAGGATCGCCATAATGCGGATCTTGATGACTTTGTAGCCAAGCGCATGCGCCGCATCGTGGTTCTCGCCCACGGCGCGCAGAATTAGGCCGACGCGCGTGTATTTCAGCGTGGCCCAGACGGCGGCCGTGAGTGCGATGCCTACATAAAGGATCGGGTCATGCTGGAACAGGATCGGGCCGATCACCGGAATATCGCTGATCACCGGGATATGAATGTCGCCCATGCTGGGGGGCTTGATCCCCACATAGCTTTGTCCCAACAGGGCGCTGAAGCCCAGACCAAACAGCGTCAGAGCCAAGCCGCTGGCCACCTGATTGGCCAGTGCTACCTGCGTCAGCAGAACGAATAGCAGCGACAGCACCGCGCCGCCGATAGCGGATGCGATGAACCCCAGCCAAGGTGAGCCAGTCTCGACCGAAATCGCAAAGCCGCTGATCGCGCCGACGATCATCATGCCCTCGACGCCAAGGTTCAGAACTCCTGCTTTTTCAACGACCAGTTCTCCGATCGCGGCCAGCAGCAGGGGGGTTGCGGCCACCATTAGCGAGGCGACCAGAAGGACGGGATTGATTTCACCAAGGTCCATATCACGCTACCTCGCTACGGGCCGCACGGATGCGGAAGTTTGTTAGAAGATCAAAGGCCAGCAGGAAGAACAAAAGCATCCCCTGAAACACCTGGATGGCAGCGGCAGGCAAGCCCAGTTGGGATTGCGCGATTTCACCACCGATATAGGTCAGCGCCATCAGGAAGCCGGCCAGCAGAATGCCCACCGGATGCAGGCGGCCAAGGAAGGCCACGATGATGGCGGTAAAGCCATAGCCCACGTTAAAGTCGATGCTGACCTGACCGGCAGGGCCGGACACCTCGAACATACCCGCCAACCCGGCCAACATGCCCGACAGACCCAGGCAGAACAGGATCAGCCGTGCCGGATTGACGCCTGCGAATTTAGCTGCACGCGGGGCCTCGCCCGTCAGGCGGATATGAAAGCCCAGCATGTGTCGGTTCAACAGAACATAGGCAAAGATCACTGCAATCAGCGCCGTCACCACGCCCCAATGCATCCCCGATCCGGCAATCAGCTCGGCATTATGGGCGCTGTCATAGGACTGCAGGTTGCGCGAGCCGGGAAAGCCGAATCCTTCGGGGTTCTTCAGCAATCCAAGCGAGACCGAGGCCAGCATCTGTTCGGCCACATAGACCAGCATCAGCGACACGAGGATTTCATTGGTGCCAAAACGTACCTTCAGAAAGGCCGGGATCATCGCCCACAGCCAGCCCCCGAACGCGCCCGCAATCACCATGATAGGAAAGATGTAGATCGCCTCCAGCGGGTAAAAGGCCAAACCCGCACCGGCGCCAAAGATGGCGCCCATGATGTACTGACCCTCGGCCCCAATGTTCCAGATCCCTGCCCGAAACCCCAGCGACAAACCGATGGCGATCAACACCAAAGGCGCGCCCTTCACCAGCAATTGCGGGCGGTAGTAGAATGCGAACTCTCCGAACAGAGGCTCCCAGAATATGGTGCCGATGGCTTCGACCGGGTTCTTGCCCAGCAGGGCGAACAGCAAACCGCCAAACACCATCGTTGCCACCACCGCGACCAGAGGGGTCGCATATGACCACGCTTTCGACGGCTGAGGCCGTTTCTCCAACACAATCATCTGCTCAAACCCCCAGGTCTTCTTCTCGTTCCAAATACGGCCGCCGGAGACGGTTCCACGGCTTACACATGCGCCACCTCCATGCCATGAGCACCGCCCATCATCAGGCCGATCTCATCGACCGTCAGACCGGTGGTTTCTCGCGGCGCACTCAGGCGGCCTTCGTTCAGCGCCGCAAAGCTGTCGGAGATCTCCATCAACTCGTCCAGATCCTGCGAAATGCAGATCACCGCTGTCCCCTTTGCCGCCAAATCCAGAATGGCCTGCCGGATGGAGGCTGCGGCGGCGGCATCCACGCCCCATGTGGGCTGGTTCACCACCAGCACATCGGGGTTTTGCAACACCTCACGCCCAATTACGAATTTCTGCAGGTTCCCACCCGACAAAGACCGCGCCGCGTTCTCGGGGCCAGGCGTGCGGACGTCAAAGGCGCTGATGATTTTCTCGGCAAAGCTTTTGGTCTCGGCCCATTTCAGGAAGCCATTATTTTCCAACCCTTCGCGGACGGATCCTGTCAGCAAGGCGTTTTCCGTCAGGCTCATATCAGGCGCTGCGGCGTGGCCCAGCCGCTCCTCGGGCGCGGTCAGCACACCGAGCTTGCGCCGCGCGGTGGGGCCCAGCTTGCCAATCGGCTGGCCGTTGAACTTGATCGCATCGGCGGCAGTCGGGATTTCGCCCGACAGCACCCCCAGCAATTCATCCTGCCCGTTGCCTGCGACGCCGCCGATGCCCAGAACCTCGCCCTTGCGGACCGTCATGTGAACATTGCGCAGCGCGGTACCGAATTCCGACGGAGACGGTACCGACAGCCCGCTGACATCCAGAGCAACTTCGCCAAAATCCCGCCCTGACCGTTCCGGTGTTTGCAGGGTCGAACCCACCATCATCTCGGCCATGTCCCGCGCCGAGGTCTCAGAGGGAACACACTCGCCCACGTTCTTGCCCAGACGCAGGATTGTCGCGTGGTCGCACAGCGTGCGGATCTCTTCCAGCTTATGCGAGATATACAGGATCGAGGTACCTTCGGCGCGTAATTTGTTCAGTGTTTCAAACAAGATATCGACCTCTTGTGGGGTCAAAACCGATGTTGGCTCGTCCATGATCAGCAGTTTAGGGTCCTGCAGCAGGCAACGGATGATCTCGACCCGCTGGCGTTCGCCTGCGGACAGGTCGCCCACCGTGCGATACGGGTCCAGCGGCAGGCCATAGGTTTCGGACACTTCGCGGATACGTGCGGCCAGATCGCCCATGGGCGGCGGGTTCTCCATTCCCAATGCGATATTCTCGGCCACGTTCAACGCGTCAAACAACGAGAAATGCTGGAACACCATCGCGATCCCATCGGCGCGGGCCGCGCGCGGTTCGGGCGGGGCGAACGGCTGGCCGCGCAGCAGCATCGTGCCGCTATCGGGTTTCACCAGCCCATAGATCATTTTTACCAGTGTGGACTTGCCTGCGCCGTTTTCGCCCAGCAGGGCGTGTACTTCGCCTTCGCCGATATCGAAGGACACCTGATCATTGGCCACGACGCCAGGATAAGCCTTGGTTAGCCCTTGCAGACTTAATAGTGGAGTGGTCACGCGCTCAGGTCCTTCTTCAACTCGGTTTGTCGGGCAGGGCGCAGAAGCTGCGCGGCGACGCCGACGGCGATCATCTGCGGGTGTTTGCCCAAGGCGGGGTCGCCGATTGGGCAAGTGATCCGACTGATCCGTTCGGGGGAATGCCCGAGGGCCGCCAGCCGCGACCGGAATCGCGCCCATTTCGTAGCGGAGCCAATCAAGCCAGCAAACCCAAAACCACGCGTCAACAGTCGATTGCACAGCTCAAGGTCCAGATTGTGCGAATATGTCAGCACAAGATGTTCAGCGTCCTGCGGGGCGTGGCGGACAAGCTCGGCAGGTTTGGCTGCTGGAACTGGTGTGACGCTCGCAGGAATATTGTCGGGAAATCGCTCAGGCCCCGTATCGACCCATGTGATCGCCAGATCGGGCAGGGGGGCCAAAACGTCGACCAGCGCCCGCCCGACATGACCCGCACCCCAAATCCAGAAGTTGCGGGTTGGTTGATGAACCGGCTCGACCATCCAGCCGTCCAGCAGTTGTGGCTCGGGCGCAATGCCCTGACCGCGCGCCTCGGCCAGCAGCCGTTTGACCGACAACGGCATGTCGCCGCCGGTCGGAGATCGCGCGATGACGGTATCGTCCAGCGCATTTACCGCTTTGTGATCATAGACTTCACTGAGCAGCGAAACCGCGCCGCCACAGCATTGACCCATGTCAGGACCCAGCGCGTGATGGGTCAGCCGCGCCGGCGCGGCCTGCGACCTTGCCGCCTGCGCAGCCTGATATTCCAACGTGCCGCCACCGATTGTGCCGCTTTGTCCGCCATCCCAGACCAGCATGGCGGCACCGACCTCACGCGGGGACGAGCCCTTGATCACGGTGATGACCACGCGGACCACGCGTCCGTGGGTATTGACCGCCTCCCTCAAAGCCTCAAGATCAAATCCCATTAGATGCCCCCTTTCATCCGCTGGACGCCGTGCCAGACCTCTTCGGCAGTGGCGGGCGCATCCAAAGCGGGGTAAGCGTCACCGCAGGCTGCCACCGCATTCGACAGGGCCAGCCAAGCCGAGATACCCAGCATGAAGGGCGGCTCTCCCACCGCTTTCGAGCGATAGATCGTGTCCTCGCGGTTCTCGCCATCCCAGAGCGCGACATTGAAGATATCGGGCCGGTCTGAGCAGGCTGGGATTTTGTAGGTCGAGGGCGCATGCGTGCGCAGGTTACCATTTCCGTCCCAGACCAGTTCCTCGGTCGTCAGCCAGCCCGCGCCCTGGACATAGCCACCTTCTACCTGCCCGATATCCAGCGCCGGGTTCAGAGAGGCCCCCGCATCATGCAGTATATCGGTACGCAGAATACGGTTTTCGCCGGTCAGCGTGTCCACCGCGACTTCAGTGACGGACGCGCCATAGGCGAAGTAGAAGAACGGCCGCCCCCGGCCTGCGATCCGGTCCCACTCGATCTTGGGCGTTTTATAGAAGCCAGTCGCCGACAGGCTTATGCGGCCCTGATAGGCCAGAGCAGCGGCTTCGGCGAAGGTATAGCGTTCCTTGCTCACACTCACGTGGCCGTCCGCGAAGGATACGGTTGTGGGATCAGCCTGGTGCCGTTCGGCCAGATAATCGGCCATGCGGTCACGGATCTTGTCGCAGGCGGCCTTTACAGCCATCCCGTTTAGATCGCTGCCCGAGGACGCAGCTGTGGCTGACGTGTTCGGCACTTTGGCCGTGTCAGTGGCGGTGATCTTGACCATCTCAAGGGGAATACCGAACCGCGACGCGGCCACCTGCGCGACTTTCTGGAACAGGCCCTGTCCCATCTCGGTGCCGCCATGGTTCAGGTGAACCGAGCCGTCCTGATACACATGCACCAGCGCTCCCGCCTGATTGAGGTGGGTCAGCGTGAAGGAAATCCCGAATTTGACCGGCGAGAAGGCGATACCCTTCTTTATCACGCCGTTCTTCGCGTTCCACTCGGCGATGGTGGCCTTACGGGCGGCATAGTCGCTGGATGTCAGAAGTGCTTCGGTCATGCCGTGCAGTTCGAAATCGCTGACCTCCATACCGTAAGGTGTGGTGTTGCCGTCGGCGGGTAGGGGGCGAACGGGGGCATTCCCGGTTTCCACAGCACCTCGGCTGGTCAGGTCTTCGTGTGGGTCGGGGTGGCCCAGCAGTTTCGCGTGCAGCGGTTGATCGGCCACCTTATGCGCAGGCTCATAATAGTTACGGCGACGCAGTTCGACCGGGTCCAGCCCAAGCACGTGCGCGGCGTGATCCATCACGCGTTCGATCCCGACCATGCCCTGAGGGCCGCCGAACCCGCGATAGGCTGTGGCGGATTGGGTGTTGGTTTTCAGTCGATGGCTTTCAATCCGGGCATTCGGCAGCAGATAGGCATTGTCGGAATGCAGCATCGCGCGGTCAGCGACGGGCAGCGACAGGTCCTGCGCCCAGCCACAGATGACGTAATGGTGGAAGGAGACACCCTGAACATGGCCGTTCTCATCAAACCCAGCCTTGTAGGCAATGCGGAAGGCGTGGCGCTTGCCGGTGATGATCATGTCATCATCGCGGTCATAACGCATCTTGCAGGCCTTGCCGGTGGCGCGGGCGGCGATGGCGCAGGCGACGGCCAGAGCGTTGCCCTGACTTTCCTTGCCGCCGAACCCTCCGCCCATGCGGCGAGTTTCAACCCGTACGGCGTGCATGGGCACACCCAAGGCATCGGCTACTTTATGCTGAATCTCGGTCGGGTGTTGGGTCGAGCTGTGGACCAGCATGTCCGCGCCTTCATTCGGCAAGGCCAGAGCGGCCTGGCCTTCCAAATAGAAATGTTCCTGCCCGCCGAGTTCAAAGGAACCTTCGATCACGTGGGGGGCCGACGCGATCGCCACGTCCGCATCGCCCTTGGCATAGATGCGGGGGCCGTCCTCGAACCGGCTGTCAGCGGCCAGAGCCTGTTCGATGGTCAGGATCGGGGTGTCTTCGGCATAGTCAATCTTGCCCAGCCGTGCAGCCTTGCGAGCGGCCAGATGGCTGGTCGCCACCACCAGAAACACGGGCTGGCCGATATAATGAACCGTGCCGTCCGACAGCAGCGGCTCATCATGGATCGAGGGCGAGACATCATTGGCAAAAGGCAGATCATCCGCCGTCATCACTTGCACCACACCCTTGGCGGCTTTTACTGCCGACAGGTCCATCGTGGTGATCGTGCCTTTGGCAATCGGGCTGAGGCCAAAGGCCAGATGCAGCGTGCCCCTGGGCGTTGGGATGTCATCCACATAGCGCGCGGCACCTGCGACATGCAGTGGGGCTGCGTCATGGGGGAGGGGTTTAGTCACGCTCATGCCGTCACCTTGAGTACGTCGGTCACTTCGCCCTGATCTTCAAGGAAATACCGCTCCAGCATCGCTTTGGCGGTTTCCAGACGATAGGTGGCCGAGGCGCGCATATCCGTGAGTGGTTGGTAATCGTCAGCAAAGGCGGGCAGCGCGGCCTGAATGGTCGCAGCGGTCCAGGGTTTGCCGATCAATGCGGCCTCGACATGGGTGGCCCGCTTCGGAGTGCCCGCCATGCCGCCAAACGCGATCCGCGCCTGGGTGACGGTGTCGTCTGTGACGGTGATGTTGAAACAGCCGCAGACGGCTGAAATGTCCTGATCGAACCGTTTGCTGAGTTTGTAGGTTTTCAGCCGGTCCGGTTGGCGGGGGAAGCTGACGGCTTCGACGAATTCTCCGGGCGCGCGGTCTTGTTTGCCGTAGTCGATGAAGAAATCTTCCAACGGGATCTGACGGCGAGTGTCGCCTTTGCGCAGATGCAGGGTTGCACCCAATGCGATCAGGGCGGGCGGGTTGTCTCCGATCGGTGAGCCATTGGCGATATTGCCGCCCACGGTTGCGGCGTGGCGGACCTGAACGCTGGCATAACGCCGGATCATCTCGGTGTAAGAGGGATGGAGGTCTGTCAACGTGTCGCACATGCGGTTCATGTCGACCATGGCGCCGATGTGGACTTCGTCATTGGTGATGGCGATGTTTTTCAGGTCGTCGCAGCGGCTCAGGAAGATGACCGGATCCAGGTCGCGCAGTTGTTTTGTGACCCAGAGGCCCACATCGGTTGCGCCCGCGATGAGCGTGGCGTTGGGATTTTGTGCATAGATCGCGGCCAGTTCGTCGGATGAGGTGGGGAGCAAGGGGGGCTCCGCCCCCCCGCCCGCGGCCTCCCCCCGAGGTATTTTTGAACAAGAGAAGGATTGGTCGTCATTAACCCATGCTGGGACTGGCTGGGATTCGGCGGCTTGGGCCGCGCGGATGATGGGGGCGTAGCCAGTGCAACGGCAGAGATTACCCGCAAGCTGGGTGTCGTGGTCGGTGATGCCATTGGTGTGGCCCGCGACCATCGACATGACAAAGCCGGGGGTGCAAAAGCCACATTGTGAACCGTGTAGGTCGATCATGGCCTGTTGCACGGGGTGAGCCTGCTGGTCGGGGCCGTTTGCGCCCTCGATGGTGCGGATGGCTTTGCCGTGTAGTTGTGGCAGGAATAGGATGCAGGCATTCAGTGCTTTGCTGGAACCTTCATCCGTGACCATGACGGTGCAGGCCCCGCAGTCACCTTCGTTGCAGCCTTCCTTAGTGCCGGTCAGGCCGCGATCCTCGCGCAGCCAGTCCAGCAGAGTTGCCGTCGGATTGACGTCCGCCAGCTCCACTGTCTCTCCGTTCAGAAGAAACGTGATGTTCATTCGAGAAACCCGTCGCCTTACCCGGTTGCGCCCTTCGGTGCCCTTCTTCGATGCGACGTAGAAAAAGGGGCGGGCAGAGTGCTTGCCGTCAGATGTTAGAAACAGCGCGCCTTATCTGGCAAGAAAAACTGATTATGTGATGCACCATTGGACCTGAACGATCTGCGATTTTCGCCGTTGTCTAGACATCAGTTGTCTGTAAATAAAGCGCTTTTTGCAGATCGGGTCCAATTGCGGCCGAAGCACCTTCTGAAAAATCCGAATAATAGGTGTTGATTTTTTAGGCATCTCAAAGCGGCGGTTCCTGCTTTTGCCGCGTCGCTGGCTGGGATAGCGTAGCGGGTATGAGCAGTATTCCTCGATTCATTCACCTACGTGTTCACACCGAATATTCTCTGCTGGAAGGCGCTGTGCGGCTGAAGAAGCTGCCCGCTTTGTGCGAGAATATGGACATGCCCGCTGTTGCGGTGACGGACACCAATTCTATGTTCTCGGCTTTGGAGTTTTCCGTGACTGCCAGCGGCGCTGGGGTGCAGCCGATCATGGGGTGTCAGGTTGATCTGACCTATGTGCAGCCGCAGCCAGGCGAGAAGCCCAAAGCTCCTGCGCCGCTGGTGCTGCTGGCGCAGTCCGAGGCGGGGTATGAGAACCTGATGAAGCTGAGTTCCTGCCTCTATGTGGACAAGGGCGGACAGTTGCCGCAGGTCACGTTGGACGAATTGGCCGAGCGCTCGGACGGGTTGATCTGTCTGACCGGCGGGCCGGATGGGCCCGTGGGGATGCTGTTGCAGCAAGGCCAGCGTCCGTCGGCGGAGGCTCTGGTGGATCGCCTGGCTGGGATGTTCCCGGACCGCCTGTATATCGAATTGCAGCGCCATCCGGGCGAAGGGGGCCAGCCCGAGGCAGAGCGTCTAACCGAACGTGGGCATGTCGAGATGGCCTATGCCAAGAATCTGCCTCTGGTCGCCACCAATGATGTCTATTTCCCGACCACCGACATGTATGAGGCGCATGATGCGCTGATCTGTATCGCCGAGGGCGCGTATGTCGACCAACAGGACGGCCGCCGCCGCCTGACCGCGCAGCATTATTTCAAGTCGCAGCAGGAAATGGTGACGCTGTTTGCCGACTTGCCTGAAGCGATTGAGAATACCGTCGAGATCGCGCGCCGGTGCGCTTTCATGGCGTATCGCCGAGATCCGATCCTGCCGAAATTTGCCGATGATGAGGTCGCCGAGCTGCGGCGTATCGCCAATGAGGGCTTGCAGAAACGTCTGACGGTGATCCCGCATGCGGTGACGCCCGAGGAATACCAGGAACGGCTGGATTTCGAACTCGGCATCATCGAGGGCATGGGCTTTCCCGGCTATTTCCTGATCGTTGCCGACTTTATCCAATGGGCCAAGGATCACGACATTCCGGTGGGGCCGGGGCGGGGGTCTGGTGCGGGCTCGCTCGTGGCCTATGCGCTGACGATCACCGACCTTGACCCGCTGCGCTATTCGCTGCTGTTTGAGCGGTTCCTGAACCCCGAGCGGGTCTCGATGCCGGACTTTGATATCGACTTCTGCATGGATCGTCGGGAAGAGGTGATCCGTTACGTTCAGCAGAAATACGGGCGCGACAAGGTGGGGCAGATCATCACCTTTGGTGCTCTGTTGTCGAAGGCCGCCGTGCGCGATATTGGGCGGGTGTTGCAGATGCCCTATGGGCAGGTGGACCGCCTGTCCAAGATGATCCCGGTGGAGGGGGTCAAGCCTGTCTCCATCGAAAAGGCCCTGAAAGACGAACCCCGCCTTCGCGAAGAGGCACGCAGCGAAGAGGTTGTGGACCGGCTTCTGACCTATGGCCAGCAGGTTGAGGGGCTGTTGCGGAATGCCTCGACCCACGCGGCGGGGGTGGTGATCGGTGATCGACCTCTGGATGCGCTGGTGCCGATCTATCAGGACCCTCGGTCCGATATGCCCGCGACCCAGTTCAACATGAAATGGGTGGAACAGGCCGGGCTGGTCAAGTTCGACTTTCTAGGTCTGAAGACTTTGACTGTGATCCAGAACGCGATGGATTTGATCTTCAAATCCGGGCGCGAACTTCATATCGCACCCGATGGCACCGAGTTGTATGAACCCGCCGAAGGCGCGGTGAATGAGATCAACGCCATCCCGCTGGATGATGAGGCGACGTACAAGCTTTATTCGGCGGCCAAAACGGTTGCGGTGTTTCAGGTGGAATCCTCGGGCATGATGGATGCGCTCAAGCGCATGAAGCCGGACTGTATCGAGGATATTATTGCCCTTGTGGCGCTATACCGTCCGGGTCCGATGGAGAACATTCCCAAGTTCTGCGAGGTTAAGAACGGGCTCAGTAAGCGGGACAAGCTGCATCCGTCCATCGACCACATCCTGGACGAGACGCAGGGCATCATCGTCTATCAGGAACAGGTGATGCAGATCGCGCAGGAAATGGCCGGTTACAGCCTTGGCGGCGCAGACCTGTTGCGCCGCGCGATGGGTAAGAAGATTCAGGAGGCGATGGATGCTGAGCGGCCCAAGTTCCTCAAAGGGGCTGCCGAAAATGATGTCGATGAGACCAAAGCGACCGAGGTCTGGAACCTGTTGGACAAGTTTGCCAACTACGGCTTCAACAAATCCCACGCTGCGGCTTATGCGGTGGTCAGCTACCAGACCGGCTGGCTGAAGGCGAACCACCCGGTAGAGTTCATGGCGGGTGTCATGAATTGCGATATCCACCTGACCGACAAATTAGCCGTTTACTTCGAAGAGGTCCGCAAAGGGCTTGAGTTGCCCTATGTGCCCCCTTGCGTGAACCGATCTCAAGCTACCTTCGATGTGGTGAACGGAGAGCTTGTCTATGCGCTGGGCGCCTTGAAAAACGTGGGCGTTGAGGCGATGAACCTGGTGGTCGATGGTCGCGCGGAAAAGCCCTTTGTGAACCTGTTCGATTTAGCCCGCCGGGTTGATCTGAAGAAGGTCGGTAAACGCCCGCTGGAGATGATGGCGCGGGCGGGTGCGTTTGATCAGTTGGATAAGAACCGCCGCCGCGTGTTCGAAAGCCTTGATCCGCTTGTGCAGTATTCGGCGGCTATCCACGAACAAAAGAACTCGAACCAGGTGTCGCTCTTTGGTGAGGCGGGTGACGACCTGCCGGAACCGCGCCTGTCGCCCACGCCCGATTGGCTGCCTGCCGAGCGGTTGAGCGAGGAATTCAAGGCCATCGGGTTTTACCTGTCAGGCCATCCGCTGGACGACTATATGCCCGCGCTGAAACGTAAACAGGTAATGACGCTGGATGAGGTGACGGAAAAGGCGCGCTCGGGGCCCTTCATCGCGAAGATGGCCGGTGTTGTTGCTGGTCGGCAGGAACGGAAATCGGCGCGCGGCAACCGGTTTGCCTTTGCGCAGCTTTCGGACCCCAGCGGCGCGTATGAGGTCACGCTGTTTTCGGAAACGCTGGAGAAATCGCGCGAATATCTTGAAACCGGTGCGCAAGTTGTACTAACCGCCGAGGCGACGATGGAAGCTGATCAGCTGAAGCTGCTTGGCCGGTCTGTCGGCCCGGTGGATACGGTCGTGGCCGAGGCGGGTGCAACCGGCCTGCGCATCTTTGTGGATGAGGAACAGGCGCTGCCTACTGTGGCTAAAGTGCTGAAGGATGCCGCCAGCGCAGCCAAGAACGCCGCGCGCGGGCCTATCCAATTGTTGCTGATGGCCCCCGGATTGCCGGGTGAGGTCGAGATGGACTTGGGTCAGAATTTCCCGATCAACCCCCAGATCAAGGGCGCGATCAAATCGCTGGAAGGCGTGATGTCGGTCGAGGAGTTTTGAGCCCAACCCGATGGTGCCACACAGCTGTGTTGAATGCGCTTAGCTTCATGCGGTTGGAAAGCCTTTTTGCGACCATATCCTCTCTTGGACACGGATGGGCCGCGATCTCGGGGGTGACAATGCTGGCACCAGTTGCTGCCTAGCCGCTGACAAAGTTACTACGCCGGCGTAGCAGGTTTTGCGGTGAAACGAGCGCTAAGGTTTCAGCCCTTAATAATGCGGTGGGCGTTCGTCGCCGAACACAACCCCGCCGGAACCTTCCTGCGCCCGTTCAGCCTCCCGCTGCAACAGCATCTCGACGCGCCGGGTCAGGCGGTCGATCTCGCTCTGTTGGGTTGTAACGACTGTGTTCAACTCTTCGACCGTGCGGGTCAGGTGGGCGATCTGCTCTTCCAGATGCTGCATGGGGCTCTCCTTTGGGCGTGGTCATAGCGGCGCTTTGATCACAACACCAGCGAAAGCGCGCCTTGCCCCGATGCGGGCCATGGGATAGACCGCGCGCGGAACATGAACCGCAAGGACGCCCCACATGGCTAAGCCCAAGAAACAGCCCCGCCCCAAGGCCGTCACGCCGAAAGGGTTCCGCGACTATTTCGGCCAGGAAGTCTCGCAGCGCACCGAGATGCTGCGGACGATTGCGGATGTCTATCATCGGTATGGGTTTGATGCGCTGGAAAGCAGCGCTGTGGAAACCGTCGAGGCGCTGGGCAAGTTTCTGCCCGACGTGGATCGCCCGAATGAGGGCGTATTTGCGTGGCAGGAGTTTGACGAAGGCGGCAACGGTGACTGGATGGCCCTGCGCTATGACCTGACCGCGCCGCTGGCCCGTGTTTATGCGCAGCACCGCAACGACCTGCCGACGCCCTATCGCCGCTATGCGATGGGTCCGGTCTGGCGCAATGAAAAGCCGGGGCCAGGGCGGTATCGCCAGTTTTATCAATGCGATGCGGATACGGTGGGCACGGCCTCGATGGCCGCCGACGCCGAGATTTGCGCGATGCTGTCGGATACGCTGGAGACCGTGGGCATTCCGCGCGGCGACTATCTGGTGCGGGTGAATAACCGCAAGGCCCTGAACGGAGTGCTTGAGGCGATGGGGCTGGGCGAAGACGTAGCCGCCCGCGACAATGTTCTGCGCACCATCGACAAGTTCGACAAAGTAGGTGAAGCCGGTGTGCGCGAGCTGCTGACCAAGGGCCGACTGGATGCCTCGGGCGCGTTTATCGACGGTGTGGGGCTGAGCGACGATCAGGCCGAGCCGGTAATTGCCTTCTTGACCTCGAAGGCTGCGGATACCGCAGGAACACTGGCCAACCTGCGTGCTGCCGTGGGCGACAGCAAGATCGGCGCGGATGGGATTGCCGAATTGGAACATATCGGCGCTCTGCTCGATGCGGGCGGCTATGGCTCGGACCGGATCGAGATTGACCCGTCGGTCGTACGGGGCCTCGGGTACTATACCGGACCGGTTTATGAGGCCGAGTTGACCTTTGAGATTTTCGACGAGAAAGGCCGTAAGCGGCAGTTCGGTTCGGTCTCGGGCGGTGGGCGTTATGACGACCTGGTCAAGCGGTTCACAGGGCAGGAAGTGCCTGCGACCGGCGTGTCTATCGGTGTCGACCGGCTGCTGGCCGCCCTGCGCGAAAAGGGCCGGATCGCGGCGCAAGCCACAGGCCCCGTGGTTGTGACCGTGATGGACCGCGACCGTATGGCCGACTATCAGGCGATGGTGGCCGAGCTGCGTAATGCAGGTATCCGGGCCGAGGTCTATCTGGGTAACCCCAAGAACTTTGGCAATCAGCTGAAATACGCAGACAAGCGGAACTCTCCCATCGCAGTGATCGAGGGGGGCGATGAAAAAGTAAATGGGATCGTGCAGATCAAAGACCTGATCCTTGGGGCCAAGATCGCCGAAAGCGCCACGCTTGAGGAATGGAAAGAACGCCCCAGCCAGTTCGAAGTGCCGCGTGGCGATCTGGTCGCCAAGGTGCGTGAAATTCTGGACAGTCAGGACTGACCCATGCCGAACCGTTCCCAGATACAAGCCCGCGCTGCCATGATGCGCGTGAGGTTCGAGGCCGCAGGCGCACAGGTCGTGGACCCTCCGCTGCTGCAACCGGCCGACACGCTGCTGGACCTTTATGGCGAGGATATTCGCGCGCGCGCCTACGTGACCTCGGACGCGCTGCGGGGCGAGCAGATGCTGCGCCCGGATTTCACCCTGCCCGTGGTGCAGATGCATATGTCCGACGGGGCCGAGCCCGCGCGCTATACCTATTCCGGCGAGGTCTTCCGTCGGCAAGAACATGACCCGGATCGCTCGAATGAATACATTCAGGTCGGATACGAAGTATTCGACCGCAATGATCCCGCAGGCGCGGATGCAGAAGTCTTCTCGCTGCTCGCGTTGCAATTGCGAGGGCTGCCTTTGCGCGCGGCGACCGGGGATATCGGCATCCTGACTGCCGCTGTCGAGGGCCTTAAGACCACAGACCGGCGCAAGGCGGCGCTGATGCGGCACTTGTGGCGGCCTCGTCGATTCCGGGTGCTGCTGGACCGCTTTGCCGGTCGCAAACCGGGACCTGAAGGGCGCGACAGCCTGTTGGATGCAGAAAATCCGCTGGATACGGACATCCCGATGATCGGCAAGCGCCGTGCCTCCGAGATCGAAGCGCGGATCGCTGCCTTGCGCGAAGATCGCGACACACCGCCTATCTCCGACAACGAACTGGTTGGGCTGGAAACCCTGCTGAACGTGCGTGAGACCATGCCCTTTGCGTTGGAGCAGCTGCGCGACGTGGCGGTGGATCTGCCGCAGATCACTCCGGCGCTGGACCGGCTTGAGGCGCGGATTGCCTCGCTACAGGCGCGTGGCGTGGATGTGGAACGTCTGGACTTCGAGGCCGCCTATGGCCGCACCTCGATGGAATATTATGACGGGTTTGTCTTTGGCTTCTACGCTGAGGGTCGCCCCGATCTACCCCCCATCGCCACTGGCGGGCGCTATGACGCGCTGACGCGGCAGTTGGGGAACGGGGCCGAAATTCCGGCGGTGGGCGGTGTCATCCGCCCCGACCTGATGCTGGAGATCGAGGAGGACGCGCAATGAGCCTGAAACTGGGCGTGCCCTCGAAGGGCCGTTTGATGGACAAGACCTTTGGTTGGTTCGAAAAGCGCGGCATCACCCTGTCGCGTAGCGGATCGGATCGGGAATATGCTGGCAAGGTCGAGGGCATCGACGGGGTCTCTCTGATCCTGCTGTCTGCCGGGGAAATCCCGCGCGAACTGGCCGCCGGGCGCATTCATCTGGGCGTCACCGGCATTGATCTGGTGCATGAGAAACTGCCCCGCTGGGAACAACAGGTCGAGGAGATCTCGCAGCTTGGGTTCGGCAAGGCGGACCTGATCATCGCCACACCTGCCTGCTGGGTCGATGTGGATACGTTGGATGATCTGGATGCGGCTGCAGCAGCGTTTCGCAAGACCCACGGGCATCGGCTACGGATTGCCACCAAATACCACCGGTTGGTGCGCGAGTTCCTGACCGATGCGGGAGTTGCCGATTACACTCTGGTCGATAGCCAGGGCGCGACCGAGGGCACGGTGATGAATGAGACCGCCGAGGCGATTGCCGATATCACGTCTACCGGCGAGACGCTGCGGGCGAACCACCTGAAAATCCTGACCGACGGGATGATCCTGCAATCGCAGGCGACCCTGTGGCGCAGTCGGGTGGCGAAATGTGACCCCGAGACAAAGGTCACACTGAACGCATTGCTGGATCGCCTGCGTTAAAGCACACCGATCTCGGCAAGCGCGCGATTCAGATCGTCGGGCAAGGCATCGTCCTGTTCTCGCCCTTCCGGCAGGTCGGCGGGGGTGTCCTCGGGTTTGAGATAGCGCCAGCCTTGGAATGGGCGTTTGAGCGCGGTCTGGGTGCGATGGACCCGCGGGTCCAGCACGATGGCGCAGCGGCGAATGCCGTCTTCGCCGCGCACCTCATCCAGACGCAGGATGCGCTGACGGCATTGGATTACGCCCTTGATCACCCAATAGATTGATCCGCCATTCAAAATCTCAGCCTCGCGCTTGGGCCACATGCGGGTGACATGGCGCGGGCAGCCGTCCGCGTAAAGCGGTCTGCGACTGTCCTGCCACGCCATCAGCGTATCAACGCTTTCCGATCCGACGGACAGTTTGATGAGGTTTACGTACTTATCCACAGCTTTCCCACAGAGTCGTCCCAAGGCCCACCTTTATATTGTAGCTCGCAATGCGACGTCATCAAGGTGTTGTGGTTTGGATGTGAATTGCGGTAATCTGGATACCTCTTTCAAAACAGGGAATCACCAATGAGCCGCTTTGCCGCCCCCATCGCCGAGCAGATCTGGGACATGAAATACCGCTTTAAAGAAGCGGATGGCACGCCCATCGACCAGACGGTCGAGGACAGTTGGCGGCGCATCGCCCGTGATCTGGCGCGGGTCGAGGATGACGCGGCCCATTGGGAAGATAAGTTCTATGAGGCGCTGGAAGATTTCAAATATCTGCCCGCTGGTCGCATCACTGCGGGTGCAGGTACGGCGCGTCAGGTGACCCTGTTCAACTGTTTCGTGATGGGCACCGTGCCCGACAGCATGGGCGGTATCTTCGACATGCTGAAAGAAGCCGCGCTGACCATGCAGCAGGGTGGCGGGATCGGGTATGATTTCTCGACCATCCGTCCACGTGGGGCCGATGTGAAAGGCGTGGCTGCGGATGCTTCTGGCCCGCTTTCCTTCATGGATGTGTGGGACGCGATGTGCCGCACGATCATGTCTGCGGGTTCGCGCCGTGGGGCGATGATGGCGACCATGCGCTGCGATCACCCTGATATCGAACAGTTCATCACCGCGAAATCTGACCCGGCCCGCCTGCGCATGTTCAACATGTCGGTCCTGGTGACGGATCCGTTCATGGAGGCCGTCAAGGCCGATGGTCCGTGGGAGTTGCAGTTCGACGGCAAGGTCTATCATACCGTTCAGGCGCGTGATCTGTGGAACAAGATCATGCAGGCCACCTATGATTACGCCGAGCCTGGAGTAATCTTCATTGACCGCATCAATGAGGCCAACAACCTCAGCTATGTGGAAACCATCGCCGCGACCAACCCCTGCGGCGAGCAACCCTTGCCACCCTATGGTGCGTGCCTTTTGGGCTCGATCAACTTGGCGCGGTTGGTGACAGATCCGTTCGAGGACGCGGCGCGCCTGGATGAGGCCGCTTTGCAAGAATTGGTCGCGACCGCTGTGCGCATGATGGACAACGTAGTAGACGCGTCGAAATTCCCGCTGGCGGAGCAGGAAGCCGAAGCACAAGACAAGCGCCGGATTGGGCTGGGCGTGACCGGGTTGGCCGATGCGCTTTTGATGTTGGGTTTGCGCTATGGGTCCGACGAAGCGGCGCGTCAAACCGAACGCTGGTTGCACGCGATCGCCCGCGCCGCCTATCTGGCCTCGGTCGATTTGGCGAAGGAGAAGGGCGCTTTCCCATTGTTTGACGCCGAGAAATACCTGGCCAGCGGCAACATGCAGCAAATGGATGATGACGTGCGTGACGCGATCCGCGAACATGGTATCCGCAACGCCCTGCTGACCTCGATCGCGCCGACTGGGACGATTTCGCTCTATGCAGGGAACGTGTCGTCGGGGATCGAGCCGGTCTTTGCCTACGCCTACACGCGCAAAGTGCTGCAGAAGGATGGCTCGCGCACCGAGGAAGAAGTCGTGGACTATGCCGTGCAGATGTGGCGCGACAAGTTCGGCGATGTTGCCTTGCCAGACTATTTCGTGAACGCGCAGACGCTTTCCCCGTCTGATCACGTCAAGATGCAGGCCGCCGCGCAGAAATGGATCGACAGTTCGATTTCCAAGACGATCAACTGTCCCGAAGATATCAGCTTTGACGCCTTCAAGGACGTTTACATGCAGGCCTGGGATCAGGGCTGCAAAGGCTGCACGACCTATCGCCCGAATGACGTGACCGGCTCGGTCCTGACAGTGTCCGAAAGCGCCGACAAAGCCCCCGGCGAAAGCGCGGATGCCCCGCATCAGGTGGATGGCGGTGAGGTTGTCTATATGTCCGAACCGCTGGACCGTCCGCAATCGCTGGAGGGGTCGACCTACAAGTTGAAATGGCCCGACAGTGAACACGCGATTTATCTGACCATCAACGATATCGTCATTGGTGGCCGCCGTCGTCCGTTCGAGGTGTTCATCAATTCAAAGAACATGGAGCACTACGCCTGGACGCTGGCGCTGACCCGCATGATTTCTGCCGTATTTCGACGGGGCGGGGATGTGTCCTTTGTCGTTGAAGAACTAAAGGCCGTGTTCGATCCGCGTGGCGGGGCCTGGGTGCAGGGGAAATACATCCCATCGATCCTGGCCGCGATTGGCGGCGTGATCGAGCAGCATATGGTCAATATCGGCTTTCTTGAAGGCGAAGGAATGGGTCTGAAATCCGACCCGCAGGCGCAGGTGGTCAATATGGACGCACCCCGCGGCAAAGCCTGCCCATCCTGTGGTCAGTTCGATATGGCGATGATCGAGGGCTGCATGACCTGCCGAAGCTGCGGTCATTCTAAGTGCGGCTGACGCAGATCGCAGACAATTGCTGTGGCTTCTGGCGGGATCGTTTCCCGCCAGAAGCCAGAAGCTGAATCTCTTTAGCAACATTTTTATGAACGATATGTTAACGTCTCTTTTCTGCCAGAATTTGCCCTGATAAGAACGCCAGCGTAAGCAGTGATACGTTGAAAGGTGCGGGCGGGTATAATGAGAGCCGGGCAAAACGGTCGTATAGCCATTTTATGGAAACAGACGGAACTGGATGGGCTTGAGGCGGCGCCTCTGTCCTTTTTGAATGTTGGGGCTGCGTGGTCCTGGCGCGGGCATGCCGCCTTTGTGGACGGTTCTTTGCCGCACGGCCGAGAGGTACCGCTGAATGTTCTGCATCATTTCATCTCGGAAGACGAATTGGGCAACGGTGCGCAGGGTGTTGTTATCCTGACCAACGGGGCACAGCAATTCTCGGCCCTGTTATATGTTTCGGCGACGCAGGCTGAACCTCTTTTGGTATTCGAAGAAGGATGTCCGGCACGCGAACAGGACTTTTGGGTCGATGAGTTTGTCGAAATCCGTCAGGCTGGCGGCGAATCGGCCAGCCACACGAATACGGTGGTCTCGTTCCCGACTCGTCCACGCATGGACCCCAATCTTCACGCAGTGCCGCGCCTGCCTGCGGCGAATGCGGGACCGTTGGTGGATTGATCCGTTTCAACGGACCGGATTTTTTCAGGACCTGTTGACTCTGACGGAACTGCAGATATAAGCGCGGCTTCATTGGTGTTGGTGGCCCCCGCAAGGGGATGCCTGTCATGGGGGAAACCCCAAGAGGACAACGCCCTTCATAGTAGGCGCCTACTCTTGTAGCAGAGCAGCGCCTTCGAACATAAAGAAGGAGATCAGCCGTGACGAAACGCACGTCTGCCAAGTACAAAATCGACCGCCGGATGGGCGAAAACATCTGGGGTCGTCCGAAATCCCCGATCAACCGTCGTGAATACGGCCCCGGCCAGCACGGTCAACGCCGCAAGGGCAAACTGTCGGACTTTGGTCTGCAGCTGCGCGCCAAGCAGAAGCTGAAAGGCTACTATGGCGACCTGACCGAGAAGCAGTTCCGCCGCATCTACGCCGAAGCCGAGCGTGTCAAAGGCGACACCGGTGAAAACCTGATCGGTCTGCTGGAGCGTCGTCTGGACGCTGTTGTTTACCGCGCCAAGTTCGTGCCAACCGTGTTTGCCGCACGTCAGTTCGTGAACCACGGCCACGTCAAAGTGAACGGAAAGCGAGTGAACATCCCCAGCTACCGCGTCAAAGAAGGCGACGTGATCGAAGTGCGCGACAAGTCCAAGCAACTGGCCGTTGTTCTGGAAGCTGTTGCGCTGGCCGAGCGTGATGTGCCTGACTATATCGACGCCGACCACTCGAAAATGACCGCAACCTTCGTGCGCGCACCGGGCCTGAGCGATGTGCCTTACCCGGTCATGATGGAGCCGAACCTGGTCGTCGAATTCTACGCGAAGAACTAATCTTCGCCGATCTGGAAAGTTTCGAAAACCGCGCCATCCGGCGCGGTTTTTTCGTTTACACAGTTCTGTTGCCATCGCGCTGAAATTCCAACATTTTGGTCCGTGACCAAGCGCATATAAGACAACACAGTGAATTTGAGACCGCTATGACAGCACGTTTTCAGAAAATCCTGACCGCAGCAGGGCTGGCCGTTCTACTTGTCGGTTGCTCCGACGCCACCAGACCGCTGACATCAAGTGGGCTGCGGTCCGAGGACCCGCTTTTGACCGGCATCCTGCAAAGTTTTCAACATGGATGTATCGAGACCGCCCCAACATTCGAAGAATCGCGGGTTCGTGCCGGGTTCAATGCCAATGAGCCGAGACTTGAGCCGGGGATGGAATTCCTTGGGGGCAGTACCAGAGATCGGTCCTGTGAGGTTATCGTGCGTGGATATGGCACGACCCGGCCGGTGCCGACGGTTGGCGATATCAACCGGTTGGCGCGTGCCTTCGCGTCGAACACGCGGTTGGCCTATACCCCTGCGATCCCGGGTGAAACGACGCGGGCTTGGGTTTCGTCCGGAAATCGCTATTTCTTCGTGACCGGTTTTGTGACCGGAGACGGGGATTTGCAGCTGATTGTTGGTGAGTGATCCAGTCAGATCGGCAGCGGTCGCCCCTCGGCGATCGCTTCCATAGCGAAATAGGACGTGACGCTGTCCAGTTCGACCTTTTCGATCAGGCGTTGGTACACCTTGTCATAGGATGCCATGTCCTGCGTCACGACCTTGAGCTGATAGTCATAATCGCCCCCGATCCGGTGAAAATCCACAACCTCGGGGATGGTCAGTACGTGGCGGCGAAACGCCTGCAGCCACTCGGCCGAGTGATGCCGGGTTCGTAGCATCACAAATACCACAAGGCTGAGGCCCAGTTTCTCGCGCGCGATCTTGGCGGTCGACCCGGTGACGACGCCGCTTTCGTTCAGCGCCTTCAGCCTACGCCAGCACGCGTTCTGAGACAGGCCGACCCGATCCGCCAGTTCTCGCTGTGACAGGGTCGCGTCTTTTTGCAGTTCGCGCAGTATGCCTTGATCAATTTGATCTATTCTTTCGGTCATATCAGATCATATGACACGAAAAATAGAAAAACTACCCAAAGAAATGTGAAGTTTATCCAAAAAATAACAATCATATTGTCAGGGTAATACGGAGCCTGAGCCATGACCCTGAACCAATTCCGCGCGTCCATCCAATCCGCCGATTGCATAACCCCCTTTCGTGATGGGCTGATCGGAGAAGGCGTCATGATTCCGGGTCTGCGCGGGGACGTGCCGCTTGTGTATGCGGATTACGTTGCCTCGGGCCGCGCGTTGCGGCAGGTCGAGGATTTTGTGGCTGCGCATGTGTTGCCGTTTTATGCCAACAGCCACACCGAGGCTTCGTATTGCGGCGCGTATATGACGCGCCTGCGCGGAGAGGCTCGCGCAGAGATTGCCCGCATCGTTGGCGCCCAGGAAGAGGATTCGGTGATCTTCACCGGCTCTGGCGCCACTGCGGGTCTCAACCGGCTGGTCAGCCTGATGGGTGTTAACGAGGCGGACCGGCCGGTTGTTTTGTTGGGGCCGTATGAGCATCACTCGAACATTTTGCCGTGGCGCGAAAGCAAGGCGCGGGTGATCGAAATCCCCGAAGCATCGGACGGGGGTGTCGATCTGCAAGTGCTCGAACGTATATTGGTCGATCATTCTGCGTCCGATCTTATCATCGGGTCGTTTTCAACGGCCTCGAACGTGACCGGCATCATCACCGACCCCGATCCGGTGACACGCTTGCTGAAAGCGCATGGTGCGCTGGCAGTTTGGGATTATGCCGGGGGTGGGCCTTACCTGCCGATGGATATAGGGGAAGGCGATACACGTAAGGACGCAATAGTTGTCTCTCCGCATAAATTTCCAGGCGGTCCGGGGGCTTCGGGCGTGTTGGTTGTCAACACGGAGGCCGTGCGTCGGACCTGTCCCAGTTGGCCCGGTGGCGGGACAGTCAGCTTTGTGTCGCCATGGCGGCATGACTACAGCGCTAACCTGTCCGCGCGCGAAGAAGCCGGAACACCCAACGTTATCGGCGATATCCGCGCGGCGCTGGCTTTTATCGTCAAGGATGTAGTTGGCGTAAAGGCGATCGCCAAACGCGAGGTACAGTATAACCAAATGGCGTTGAAAGGATGGGGGGACAACCCGAACCTCACGCTGCTGGGCGTGGATAATCCACATCGCCTGCCGATTTTCTCCTTCCTCGTGCGCGACAACGCGGGGCACCCGGTGCATCAGCAACTGTTCACCCGTATGCTCAGCGATATCTACGGCATTCAGGCGCGGGGCGGCTGTGCCTGTGCTGGGCCCTATGCGCATCGCCTGTTGGGCATCGACAGGGACACGTCCGAGGCGTTGCACGCCGCGCTGTCTGCCGGAGAAGAGATGAAGAAGCCCGGTTGGGTGCGGTTGAACTTCTCATATTTGATGAGCGAACAGACGGTGCAGTTCGTGATCGACAGCGTCAATGACTTGTCGCGCCGCACCGCTGAATTCGCACCATTCTACACGGCCGACCCGGCGACCGCCCGCTTCAAAGCGGCGTGACGGAATTGCCGCTTTTCTCAACGCCTTGAGACAGGTATGAGAGGCTCCAATCAACGGAGCCTCTTATGACCAAGATCACCCCGCAACCCGGCATTATGGACATCGCGCTGTATCAGGGCGGCCAGTCGCATGTGGCCGGGGTTTCGCATGTGATCAAGCTGAGTTCCAACGAAAACCCGTTTGGTCCCAGCCCCAAGGCGATCGAGGCTGTGCGCGACAGTGCCGCCAACCTGCATCGCTATCCCAGCACCGACCACGCGCCCCTGCGCGACGCAATCGGTGTACGGCACGGGCTGGACCCAGCGCGGATCATCTGTGGTGTCGGCAGCGATGAGGTGCTGCAATTCGTGGCGCAAGCCTATGCCGGGCCGGGGGATGAGGTCATCTATACCGAGCACGGCTTTTCCATGTACCCGATCATCGCGCGGATGGCGGGGGCAACGCCGGTGATGGTGCCTGAAAAGGACCGCCGCGTGGATGTTGACAACATCCTTGCCGCTGTGACGGATCAGACGCGGATCGTGTTTGTGACCAATCCGGGTAACCCGACCTCGACCATGATCCCCGAAAGTGAGCTTGTGCGCCTAGCCGAGGCTCTGCCCGACAGTTGCCTGATGGTGATCGACGGGGCCTATGCCGAGTTCGTCGATGATTTTGATGGTGGGGCATCCATCGTGGGTCGGTTCGACAACGTGATCATGACCCGGACGTTCTCGAAAGTGTACGGCCTGGGTGGGATGCGCGTGGGCTGGGGCTATGCCGTGCAGTCGATCATTGATGTGCTCAACCGAGTGCGTCAGCCGTTTAACTTATCACTGACCGCTTTGGCGGCGGCCGAAGCTGCGGTTAAGGACGAAGAGTTCTTGTCTCATTGTCAGGCCGAAAACACACGGCTGCGGGTGTGGTTGTCCGACGAACTGGCCAAGATCGGGGTGCCTTCGGATGCGTCCTGCACCAATTTCATTCTCGCCCGGTTCACCGATCAGGCCGAGGCTGAGGCTTGCGACGACTATTTGAAAACCCAAGGTTTGATCGTGCGGCGTGTGGCGGGATACAACTTGCCAAATGCGCTGCGCATCACCGTGGGCGATGAAGACGCCTGCCGCCGGGTCGTTGCGGCAATCTCCGCATTCAAAGAGGGCGCAGCATGAGCCAGATCTACGACCGTGTTGCACTGATCGGGCTGGGGCTGATCGCCTCGTCCATGTTCTGGGCCATCAAACGCGCCGGGCTAGCGGGGGAAGTGACGGGATACGCGCGGTCCAAGGCGACGCGCGACACCGCGCGCAAGATCGGTCTTTGCGACCGGGTGTGCGATACCGCCCAAGATGCGGCGGAGGGCGCCGATCTTGTCGTTCTCTGTGTTCCGGTCGGCGCGATGGGTGCGGTGGCCGCAGATATCGCACCAATGCTGAAACCGGGCGCGACGGTGTCTGACGTGGGTTCGGTCAAACGTCATGTGATCGAGGCGGTGTCGCCACATATCCCCGAGGGCGTGCATTTCATCCCCGCGCACCCGCTGGCCGGGACGGAACACTCGGGCCCAGAATCCGGTTTTGCCGAATTGTTCGACAATCGTTGGAGTCTTTTGGTGCCGGTTGAAGGCACCGACCCCGCCGCCGTCGCGCGCTTGCGTGCGCTTTGGGAGGGGATGGGATCGAACGTCGATGAGATGGACGCCGACCACCACGATCTGGTGCTAGCCGTTACGTCCCACGCACCGCATCTGATCGCTTACACGATGGTCGGTGTGGCCGATGACCTGCGCCGGGTGACGGATAGCGAGGTTATCAAATATTCGGCTGCCGGTTTCCGGGATTTCACGCGGATCGCGGCCTCGGACCCGACCATGTGGCGCGACGTGTTTCTGACCAACAAGGACGCGACTTTGGAAATTCTTGGCCGGTTCACAGAGGAACTGTTCGCCTTACAGCGGGCCATCCGAACCGGAGATGGTGAACAGCTATTCGACTATTTCACACGCACCCGCGCGATCCGGCGTGGGATCATCGACGCAGGCCAGGATACGGATGCGCCGGATTTCGGCCGGGGGAAATCCTAGCCATGAGGGCGATCCGGCGGACCATTGCTTTTGCGCTTGTTGGGGCCTTGGCTTCAACAGCGCAGGCAGCGCCGGAACAGTCATTGATTCCCGTGGCGCGGCCATCGGTCGAGCAGGTTGTTGGCCCCACAAAGCTTCGCCCCGTGTTGCGTCCTGTTTCAGCACAGGTTCTGGCCGTCGCTGCGCGCCCGACAGCGCTGCCGTTCCTGGGGCCGGACACATCCTTGATGCCTTATCTGCGCCCGAAAGCTCTGGAACAGGAGGCGCTGTTCAAGAAACGCAAGCTGCGCAAGGGTTCGGTCTGCGGGGATATCGACATTCAAGGCAAACCGGTGGGGCAGGTTCCGGGCAAGATCAAGGCCTGCGGGATCCAGGACGCGGTGCAGATTACTTCGGTCGCCGGCGTCAAACTCAGCCGCCCATCTACGATGGATTGCGGAACTGCCATTGCGCTGAACAAATGGGTCGACAAAACGGTCAAGCCAACCTTCAAGCGGCGCGGTCCGGTGGTCGAACTACAAGTCGCGGCCCATTACGCCTGCCGTACACGCAACAATCAAAAAGGCGCGCGAATATCCGAGCATGGCAAGGGGCGCGCGATTGATATCTCGGGTTTTCGAATGGCGGACGGAGAGCTGGTGACGGTTCTAAACGGCTGGCGCAAGAACCCGTCAAAGAAACAACTGACCAAAATCTGGCGCGGCGCGTGCGGGCCGTTTGGTACGGTGTTGGGGCCAAACTCGGACCGCTATCACCGGGATCATTTCCATCTGGACACGGCACGCCACAGACGCGGGCCGTATTGCCGTTAACGCAGAATAAGCCGTGGGGCCGGACCCAGAGGCAGGGGGCCGACCGCAACGAAGCCGTCCCTGAAATTTAACTGCAAATCCAACGCATTGGGGTTGCCGCCCAGTCCGGCCATGAAGTTCAGCGCGCGCGTCACCGGGTCCACGGCCTGATCAGGCAATGCGCCTGCCGCGTTGGCCATGGCGATCATATCTCGCCAGTTCTCGGCTTTGATGGCGATCTCTCCGTTGGGGATGCCTTGCGCGTCCACGTCCAGCTCTCCGGCAGCAAAAAGACGAAGGGCCCCCCATTTCATCTCGGCCAGCCGCAGATCAATTCTGGTGGGTTGCGGGCGACCCTGTTCCAGCGCGGACCGATCCCATGGCTTGTCGAACACGGTCGTCATGTCCAGTTCGAGCGTCTCAAAGGATTGCGGCAGAGTGGTGGCCGAGCGCATGAGCTCGCGCAAGTCGTCACCGGGGGTGAAACCGTCAATCCGGGCGCTGATGGCATAGGTCTCAGGGCTTGCTGTCTGCGCCATGATCAGCTGCAGCGTCTCGCCCGCCGCTTGCGCTTCTCCGTCGTCAGCGATTGACCACGACCCGGAAGTCAGCGCCATCTTCTCAAGCACCAGCGCAATACCGGGTTGCAGTTGCAACTCTGCCACCAAATCCGCCGCCGTGATGGTCGAGGTTTGGTCGAAATACGATAACCGCTGCGGCGTGTCGGCAAATCGCAGCATTTGCTGGCCGGGCCAGATGGCGGGGCTTTGGAATTCGATCCAATCCGCGCTCCAGGCGGTGCCGTTGACTGGATCGGCCAGCGCGGGATTGTCCAGACGGGTGACATGGTTGAACGGATACCCTGCGGTGGCGACCTGCGAATACTCAGCCTGCCAACCCCGGTCCTGTTGTCCGTCGAACCACGCAGTGATGGCATTGCGCAAGCCAAAACCGGCGACAAACCAATATGCGCTCCAGATCACAGTTATGACAATGACTAGCCGTATCAGCCCGCGCATGGCAGTTCGCCCTTTTTCCCGCACCTGAATTGATGTTTATAGGCGCAAACGGGCAAGGACCAGAGCTATGACGATGTGGGTATTCGGATATGGATCGCTGTTGTGGAATCCGGGGTTTCCCGTGGCCCGCAGCGCGCGTGCGACGTTGCACGGATATGCCCGATCCTTCTGCATGAGCTCGATCCACCATCGCGGGACCGAGGATCATCCCGGCCTTGTGCTGGCTTTGGACGAACAGGACAGCGCCCGATGCAAGGGTCTGGCCCTGTCGGTCGAGCCCGGTCACGAAGACCGCACCCTGCACGAGTTGCGCGAGCGTGAGCTCATTTCGTCAGCCTATGTTGAGAAGATGCTGGACGTGCATCTGGAAAGCGGCGAAACGGTCGAGGCCGTCACCTATGTGATCGAAAAAGACCACGTGCAATATTGCGGTGGAATGCCGCTTGAGGAACAGGCTCAGATCATCGCCCACGCCGTGGGCGGGCGCGGGCCGAACACCGAATACCTCTACAACACCGCCGAACATCTGGCCGAGATTGGCCTGCGCGACCCTGATCTTGAGTGGTTGGCGCAACGGGTGCGTAGCATTACCGCATAAACCCTTGGCGTCACCGGCGGATTTTCGCTAGATTCACTGTCAGAGCAGGTAAGAACCGGGAACCACGCGCATGGCGCAGGCACATCAGGGCGCGAGACCGCATTTCTCGCAACCCATTCGTCAGATCGTAACGATGCTGATCGCTATAGGTCTGGCGGGGGCGGGCGTGTTTATGGCGCTGCCCTATGTCTTGCCGGTCTTCTATGCCAACCCGTATCTCAATGGGTTTATCCTGCTGGTCTTTGCGATCGGTGTTCTGGCCTGTTTTCTTCAGGTAACACAGTTAATCGGCTCGGTCCGCTGGATCGAAGCTTTTGTCGGTGGCGTCGTCCGCGAAGATGCGCGCACCCCGCAATTGCTGGCGCCGCTTGCCTCGTTGCTGCGTGAACGTGGCGCGCGGTCTCAGATCAGTTCCAGTTCAACCAGGTCCATTCTGGACTCGGTGGCCGAGCGGATCGAGGAAGAGCGTGAGATCACGCGATATATCACCAACGTCCTGATTTACTTAGGCCTTCTGGGTACATTCTTCGGCCTCGCCACCACGGTCCCGGCCATTGTCGACACGATCCGCAGCCTTAACCCGCAAGAGGGCGAAGAGGGGCTGGCCGTGTTCAATCGCTTGATGGTTGGGCTTGAGGCGCAGTTGCAGGGCATGGGCGTGGCCTTTGGGTCCTCGTTGCTGGGTCTGGCCGGGTCGTTGATAGTCGGCTTGCTGGAGCTGTTTGCGGGCCATGGTCAGAACCGGTTCTACCGCGAGATGGAGGAATGGCTGTCCTCGATCACACGGGTCGGCTTTGCGCTGGGTGATGAAGGCAGCAGCGCAGAACTGGCCGTACTGTCCCCGGTGTTGGATACGATGTCAGAACAGATGGACGCCTTGCAGGACCTGTTCTCGGCACAGGAGGGGGATCGGGCCGAGCTGTCCGCCAAGCTGGGTCAGTTGGTGGACGTGATCACCGATATGAACCTGCGCCAATCCGAAAACGAAGGCGTCACCGCCGCGCTGGAACGCGTGGCGCTGGGACAGGATGCCCTGCTGGATCACATGCGCGAACAGGGCACCGGCGACGGGATCGACGCCGAAAGCCGGATGCGCCTGCGGTCGATGGATGTGCAACTGTTGCGCATCCTCGAAGAAATCTCGGCCGGTCGCCAGGAAAGCATGAGCGAGATGCGCAAGGATATCGAGCTGCTGGTCAAGGCCCTGACATTGCCGCGCGGTGCTGTACGCACGACGCCGGGCGGAGAATAAAAGATGGCCCTGTCCCGTCGCACAGGTCAACGGTTTCAGGGCTCGGTCTGGCCCGGCTTCGTGGATGCGATCACCGGGCTTTTGATGGTTTTGACCTTCGTTCTGACGATCTTCATGGTGGTTCAGTTCGTCCTGCGGGAAACGATTTCGGGGCAGGAAGACGAGCTGACAGCGCTGTCTGACGAAGTTGCCGCGTTGGCCGGCGCGCTGGGGTTGGAAGAACGCGAAAACAGCCGACTTGAAGCTCGGCTTGGGGCGCTGAACGCGACATTGTCTGAAACCGAAGATGAGTTGGCTCAGGCCGAAGATAGCCTTTCGGAGGCGCAATCGCGGATCACGGGTTTTGAGGCGCAGGTTGCGGCATTGCTGGCCGATCAGGATCGCGCGCAAGATGTCATAGCCTGGCTTGAAGCGGAACGGCAGGGGTTTCAGGACCAACAGGAACAGTTGCTATCGGATCAGGATGCGTTGAATCTTGCGCTTGCTCAAAGTCGCGCGGAGATTGACGCGCAAGCCGAGGCTGCACGGTTGGCTGCGGCCCGCCGCGAAGCACTGGAAGCTCTGGTTGCCGATTTGGAGCAAAGCGAAACTGCCCAGGCGGCGCTGATCACGGAACTTGAAGATCAACTTAACGCTGAAGAGGCCGCGCGACTGGCTGAGGCGGCGGCGGCTGAAAACCTGCGCGACCGATTGCAGAACGCCGATGCCGAACTGACTGCGATGACACTGGCGTTGGAAGCGCAGCGCAAAGAGGCCGAGGAAACGCTGACCCTTTTGGCTGCCGCCCAAGCCGCTCGTGCCGAGCTTGAGCGTCAATTTGGAGAGCTGAATACCGAAGAGCTTGAGGCGCAGTTGCAGGCTGCCCTTGCCGCACAAACTCAGGCGCAGACGGATGCACAGGAACAACGCACATTGGCCGAGGAGCGCGCTGCCCTGCTGGCCGTGGCCCGCGAAGCGATTTCGACTGAAAAAGAAGTATCTGAGCAGGCGCAGCGTCAAACCGCTTTGTTGAACCAGCAACTCGCTGCGCTGCGTCAACAATTGGGCGGGTTGCAGGCGCTGCTGGACGATTATGAAGAACGCAACGCCGCCGCCGATATCCGCATCCAAACGCTGGGGCAGGATCTTAACGCGGCTTTGGCCCGCGCGGCCTCGGAAGAACGTCGCCGCCGCCTGCTGGAAGAGGCCGAACGCGCCCGTCTGGAAGCTGAAGCCGAAGCTCTGTCAGGCCAGAATGAGGAACTGGCCGCGCAGGCCGAGGATTTGCAGCGCTATCGTTCTGAATTCTTCGGCAGATTGCGCGATGTTCTGGGGGATCAAGACGGGGTGCGGATCGAAGGGGATCGGTTCGTCTTTTCGTCCGAGGTTCTGTTTGACACCGGCTCGGCCGTGCTGTCGCCCGAAGGCCAACTCGAGGTCGCCAAAGTGGCCAACATCCTACGCAGCGTGGCCGCTGAAATCCCCGAAGGGCTGAACTGGGTCATTCGTGTCGACGGCCACACGGACAATGTCCCCCTCGCGGGGTCGGGGCGCTATCGCGACAACTGGGAACTGAGCCAGGGTCGCGCCCTGTCGGTGGTTCTGTATATGGTTGAGGCGCTGGGTATTCCGCCCAGCCGGCTTGCGGCAAACGGCTTTGGAGAGTTCCAGCCCGTCAATCCGGCCGACACACCCGAAGCACGGGCCCAGAACCGGCGCATCGAGCTGAAGCTGACGGAACGATAACTAGCGCTTTGCCTTGTGCTCAGCGACGCCCAAAGCGAAAGCTGTCGTCTGGCGTACCAGTGAAACACCGTGGGATGACCGGGTAGTTATCAGTTAGGAAATAGGCGTATGTTCCAGACGGATATTCGGGTGAGACCGTGATGCCTCCGTTGCATTCGTCCAGATTTCCGGTTCCTGCGCGGTAAACATAGTCCTCATTGAAGGTGCCATCAAAGTTTCCGTCTGGTGCGCTGCCTCCGGGTCGATTGCCGTTCTTCAGTTGGTAGGATGAGGACATTTGCGTCACGTTCCCATCCTCAATACCAGTCATCGCATAGATCGGGAAACCATCTGCGGCATATCCGACCAGAGGCGAATGTCGGGTCGGCGTGTATTCCAATAGTTCGATCAAGCCGGTCGGGATACCGTGATAGTGGTACTTTCCTCCGGGGAGAACATGGGCGTGGTTTTCATCAAGACCCAGCGAAATTGCACCGCCAAGTGCGTTGTAAGACCAACCCGATCTTGGATCTCCATTCCAGTATTCTGCCGCCAGCGGATCAAACACCACACCGTCTATCGACACGCCGAAATTCCAACCCAGCTCCAGAGGCTTAGGCATGCGACTTGGTTTTGGGCGCGCGGGTACGCTGAGATTGACTCGTTGCTCGGAAAGGCCGTGCGGGTTGCCTCGGTTTGGAAAGCGACCGACCAGATAGTCCGGTATTCCATTTGCGGAAACGCTTACGCGATTTTTGGCTTCGGTGAGATCAGCGTAACTGACCCCCGGATCAATCGTGGCCGGTTGCAGAATTAGTGGCCGCGTTGTCGTTTCATCTTGATAGCGAAACCTGTGTTGTGCGGTCGTTATTGTGGCGATCACGGCAAAGGTTAAGGAAGAGCCCCAAAGGACGGGGGGTTTAAGCATTCGACTCTCCAATTCGCTTCAACGGTGATTGTGAAACGTGCGCGAGAAGTCGTTCAGTCGAAAAACGCGCCCACGGGCGCGCAATCGTCTGGCGTTGATGCAAAATCGCCCGGATGCAGGTGCAACCGGGCGATCAATGTTTCTAAACGCTTGTGCAATCAGTCTGCTGTTAGCAGCGGCGGCTTGTCGCCCGGAATGCGGGGCTGATCGGGGCCCAGAATTTCCAGGTTCAGATCGCCTTTCTTAACCGAAACGCGAACCACACCACCCTTGGCCAACTTACCGAACAATAGCTCTTCAGCCAGAGGCTTCTTGATGTGTTCCTGGATCACCCGGCCCAGAGGGCGTGCGCCCATCTTGTCGTCATACCCTTTGTCCGCCAGCCATTCGGCGGCCTTGGGTGTCAGGTCAAAGGTCACATTGCGGTCCATCAACTGTGCTTCCAGTTGCAGGACGAATTTCTCGACCACTTGCAGGATGACCTCTTTCGGCAGCGGTGCGAAGGAAATCACCGCGTCCAGACGGTTGCGGAATTCCGGCGTAAAGGTCCGCTCAATCGCAGCCGTATCTTCACCTTCGCGGCGATCACGGCCAAAGCCGATCGCGGCCTTGGCCTGTTCCTGTGCACCCGCGTTCGAAGTCATGATCAGCACCACGTTGCGGAAATTCACCGTGCGACCGTTGTGATCGGTCAGCTCACCATGGTCCATCACCTGCAACAGGATGTTAAACACATCCGGGTGCGCCTTCTCGATCTCGTCCAGCAGCAGCACGCAATGCGGATGCTGGTCAACGCCGTCGGTCAACAGACCACCCTGATCGAACCCAACATAACCCGGAGGCGCACCGATCAGGCGAGAGACCGCGTGCTTCTCCATGTATTCCGACATGTCAAAGCGCAGCAGTTCAACACCCAGCGTATCGGCCAGCTGTTTCGCCACTTCGGTTTTGCCCACACCGGTCGGACCTGCGAACAGGTAATTGCCGATGGGCTTTTCAGGCTCACGCAGGCCAGCCCGCGCCAGTTTGATCGCGCTGGAAAGCGCGACAATGGCGTCGTCCTGACCGAAAACCACCCGTTTTAGCGAGGTCTCAAGGTCTTTCAGAACCTCGGCATCGTCCTTGGTGACGTTCTTGGGCGGGATGCGGGCGATCTTGGCAACCACGGCCTCGATCTCTTTCACGCCAATGGTTTTTCGGCGCTTGCTTTCCGCGACCAGATGCTGAGCTGCACCGGCTTCGTCAATCACGTCGATGGCCTTGTCAGGCAGCTTGCGGTCATTGATATAGCGTGCCGACAGTTCCACCGCCGTTTTGATCGCGTCCGCAGTATATTTGATCGCGTGATGTTCTTCGAAATAAGGTTTGAGGCCGCGCAGGATTTTCACGCTGTCTTCCACCGAAGGCTCATTCACATCAATTTTCTGGAACCTGCGGCTGAGCGCGCGGTCTTTTTCGAAGTGCTGACGGAACTCCTTGTATGTGGTCGAACCCATGGTGCGCAGCTTGCCACCCTGCAGTGCAGGTTTCAGCAAGTTCGACGCATCCATCGCGCCTCCCGATGTGGCGCCTGCGCCGATGACCGTGTGAATTTCGTCAATGAACAGCACCGCATCGGGATGCTCTTCCAACTCGGTCACAACCGCCTTCAGCCGTTCCTCGAAATCACCGCGATAGCGCGTACCGGCCAGCAGCGCGCCCATATCCAGCGAATAAATCGTTGTCTCGGACAGCACATCGGGGGCTTCGCCCGCGACGATTTTGTGCGCAAGACCTTCGGCAATAGCCGTTTTGCCCACGCCCGGATCGCCAACCAGCAACGGATTGTTTTTGCGGCGGCGGCAGAGCACCTGGATACAGCGCTCAACCTCGTCCGAGCGCCCAATCAGCGGATCAACGTCACCCGCGCGGGATTTGGTGTTCAGATCGACACAGTACTTTCCAAGAGCGCTTTCTTTTTGTTCGCCTTCGCCCGTGCCAGACTGCGGTTCCTCTTCAACCTGATCCGCGCCCGAAACCGAGCGGTTTTCGCCGTAAGCAGGGTCTTTAGCGACGCCGTGAGCGATGAAATTCACCGCGTCATAGCGTGTCATGTCCTGTTCCTGCAGGAAATAGGCTGCGTTGCTTTCACGTTCCGCGAAGATGGCGACCAGAACATTGGCGCCCGTCACCTCAGTCCGGCCAGAGCTTTGCACGTGGATCGCGGCGCGCTGGATCACGCGCTGGAAAGCGGCTGTTGGCACGGCTTCTGACCCGTCAATGTCGGTGACGAGGTTGGATAAATCTTCGTCAATGAATTCGACCAGAGTGCTACGCAAGTCCTCAAGATCAACGCTGCAGGCTTTCATGACGCGGATCGCATCCGGTTCTTCCAGCAGCGCCAAAAGCAGATGCTCCAGCGTGGCGAATTCGTGTCGCCGTTCGTTCGCTGCCGCAAGGGCCGCGTGAATGGCTTGTTCTAAAGTGCTCGAGAATGAAGGCACGCGGGTGCTCCTCTGTCTTGGGTCGGAAGGGGCGCGGGCTTTCGGCCGGATCCCCATCCCAACCATGTCCTCATACTATTAGAGTTTGGTTGATCATGGCCCGGCTTCAAGGGTTTTCTTTCACTTGACAGTCACATTTATTGTGACCGTGGCTGTGAAGTTGGGGAAATAGGCATCAAAAGCGGTCTTTTCTAGCCCGGATTTCCGCAAATACAGCCGCCGGATCCGCGCCCGCCATGCCCAGATGCGCCTGAATCGCCGGATCTGCGGCGCGCAGGAAAGGATTTGTTGCGTTTTCCAAAGCCAATGTCGAGGGCACCGTTGGTTCATTCGCTGCCCGCGCGCGGTCGATATCGGCAGCGCGGTCTTGCAGCGCAGCATTGTCCGGATCGACCGTCAGGGCAAACTTGGCGTTCGATTGTGTATATTCGTGACCTGAACACACTATAGTGTCGTCGGGCAGGGCGGCCAATTTCGACAGGGAGGCCCACATTTGAGGCGCTGTGCCTTCGAACAGACGCCCGCAGCCGAGGGCCATCAGGCTGTCTGCGGTAAAAACGGCAGCACTTTGGGGCATGTAAAACGCGATATGTCCGACCGTATGGCCTGAGACATCCAACACCTGAACTTGCTCTCCGCCCAGTTCAAACGTATCGCCATCGCTGACATGTTGATCCAACGGTGGCAAGCGGTGCGCGTCGGCAGCGGCCCCGATCACTTTGGCGGTGTGCTTTTCCAGAATGGCCGGCAAGTCGTCCACATGGTCATAGTGGTGATGAGTCAACAACACGTGGCTGAGCGTCCAGCCGCGCCGGTCCAGCTCGGCCAGAATGGGTCCTGCTTCGGGCGCGTCGATCAAAGCGGTGTTGCCGCTTGCGGCGTCATGCGCCAGAAAAGCGTAGTTATCGCTGAGACATGGAATGGTGACGATTTCAAGAGGCATGGCCTTTTGCCCTTTCGTTGCTAGACTGCGCCGAAGCTAAGCCGATTGACCGGGTGTCCGCAATGCATCTTGATGTGCAGGATCTGAGGAATTTCTACTACCGCAGCACATTGGGGCGTGCGGCGCAGGCGGCGATCCGGGGCCGGTTGATCGAACAATGGCCCGAAGCCAAAGGCCAGACAGTCGCCGGGTTTGGCTTTGCCGTACCCTTGCTGCGCCCTTACCTGGCAGATGCCCGGCGGGTGATTGGGCTGATGCCTGGGCCGCAAGGCGTTATGCCGTGGCCTGCGGGGATGCCCAATGTCTCGGTCCTGACGGAAGAGACGATGTGGCCAATAGAGACCGGGCACGTGGACAAGCTGGTGGTGATGCACGGGCTTGAGACCTCGCAGCGGCCAAGCGAACTGTTAAATGAATGCTGGCGGGTTCTGGGCCCCGGTGGGCGCGCGTTCTTTATTGTGCCCAACCGCGCGGGATTGTGGTCACGGACGGATCGGACGCCGTTTGGCTTTGGACGTCCGTATTCAGCATCGCAGCTAGAAAACCAGCTCCGGGCGCATCATTTTGAACCGGAAAGCCATTGCTCAGCATTGTATTTGCCTCCCTCGTTCCGGCGGTTCTGGCTCAAGTCGGGCAATCTGATTGAAAAGACGGGCCAGCGGATACCCACCGTCATGGCTGGAGGTGTTCTGATGGTCGAAGCAACAAAGCATATTCGACCCCCAAGCGGCAGCGTCACCAAGGATCCTGTCCGTCGTCCGATCAAGGCACTAGACGGTCTGTTGAAGCCCGCCTAACTCTTGCTTGCTTTTACGCCACGTCAAAGCGGGAAAACGCGGCAAAAACGCCTCAGGAATCGCAAAAACCTACACATTCGTAACATTTTTCGCCCCTTGCAGCCGGACAAAAGGGTCGCACCCTGTGTAACTATTTGAAATCAAACACTTTGTGGATAAAGTCACCCCCGTGATAATATGTTGCTAGCTGGGTTCGGCTCTGCTACATCCCCGGTGATTTTGATCCCCGCCCTAAAAGGACGGGGTTTCCTCACGCCCCAAGGTAGCGGCCGCTACCCGAAATCGGGGCCTCAAATATCGGAAGGGTGGACGTGTCCGAACCAGCTTCGATTTCCACAGGCATCGCCGAGCGCTATGCCACCGCGATCTTCGAGATCGCGAAAGAGAATAAAGACCTCGCAGGTCTGGAGACCGGAATTAACGATCTGGCAGCAGCATTGGGCGACAGCGCCGAACTGCGTAACCTGATCGCTTCGCCTCTGGTTTCGCGCGCCGAACAGGAAGGCGCCATTACCGCAATCGCCGACAAAATGGGCCTGAACGCCATCCTGCGCAACACGCTGGGCCTGATGGCACAAAAACGCCGCCTGTTTGTCGTACCGCAGCTGGTGCAGGTTCTGCGCGACATGCTGGCCGAAGAGCGTGGCGAAGTGACTGCCGATGTTGCCTCGGCCAAAGCGCTGACCAAGACACAGATGGAAAAACTGTCCAAGACGCTGTCCGAGCGTGTGGGCAAGACCGTAACAATCAATGCGACCGTTGATGAAAGCCTCATCGGCGGTCTTGTCGTTAAAGTGGGCTCGAAGATGATCGACAGTTCGATCCGTTCGAAGCTGAACTCCCTACAGAATGCAATGAAAGAGGTCGGATAAATGGGAATCCAAGCTGCAGAGATTTCTGCAATCCTGAAGGACCAGATCAAGAATTTTGGTCAGGAAGCCGAAGTGGCCGAGATCGGCCGCGTGCTGAGCGTCGGTGACGGGATTGCCCGTGTATACGGCCTGGACAATGTGCAAGCCGGTGAGATGGTCGAATTCCCCGGTGGCATCATGGGCATGGCCCTGAACCTGGAAAGCGACAACGTCGGTGTCGTTATCTTCGGTTCCGACCGTGACATCAAAGAAGGTGACACAGTCAAGCGCACCAACTCGATCGTGGACGTTCCGATCGGTGACGAGCTGCTGGGCCGCGTTGTTGACGGTCTGGGCAACCCGCTGGACGGCAAAGGCCCGATCAATGCCTCCAAGCGTGGCGTTGCTGACGTCAAAGCCCCCGGCATCATCCCGCGTAAATCGGTGCACGAGCCGATGGCAACTGGCCTGAAATCGGTTGACGCGATGATCCCGATCGGCCGTGGCCAGCGTGAGCTGATCATTGGCGACCGTCAGACCGGTAAAACCGCCGTTGCTCTGGACACCATCCTGAACCAGAAAGTCTACAACGACGCAGCAGGCGACGACGAGTCGAAGAAACTGTACTGCATCTACGTGGCTGTTGGTCAGAAGCGTTCGACCGTTGCACAGCTGGTGAAGAAACTGGAAGAATCCGGCGCGATTGAATACTCGATCGTTGTGGCCGCAACCGCGTCCGACCCGGCGCCGATGCAGTTCCTGGCGCCTTACTCGGCGACTGCGATGGCCGAATACTTCCGCGACAACGGCCGCCACGCGCTGATTATCTATGATGACCTGTCGAAACAGGCTGTGTCCTATCGTCAGATGTCCCTGCTGCTGCGTCGTCCGCCCGGACGTGAAGCCTATCCTGGCGACGTTTTCTACCTCCACTCGCGTCTGCTGGAGCGTTCGGCGAAGCTGAACGAAGACTTTGGTGCAGGCTCGCTGACCGCTCTGCCGGTTATCGAAACGCAAGGTGGTGACGTTTCGGCGTTTATTCCGACCAACGTGATCTCGATCACCGACGGTCAGATCTTTCTGGAAACCGAACTGTTCTATCAGGGTATCCGCCCTGCTGTGAACACCGGTCTGTCGGTTTCGCGCGTGGGCTCCTCGGCTCAGACTGACGCGATGAAATCGGTTGCCGGTCCGGTGAAACTGGAGCTGGCTCAGTACCGCGAAATGGCTGCGTTTGCGCAGTTCGGTTCCGACCTTGATGCCGCAACTCAGCAGCTGCTGAACCGTGGTGCGCGCCTGACCGAGCTGATGAAACAACCGCAGTACTCGCCGCTGACAAACGCGGAAATCGTCTGCGTTATCTTTGCAGGCACCAACGGCTACCTCGACAAGATCGACGTATCTGATGTTGGCCGCTACGAGGCCGGTCTGCTGTCGCACCTGCGCGGCAAGCATGCTGACCTGCTGAAGTGGATCACCGACGAAGATCCGAAGATCAAAGGTGACGCAGCAGACAAACTCAAGGCAGCGATCGACGAATACGCCGCGACCTTCGCTTGATAGGGGGTTCCGATGCCTAGTCTGAAGGACCTTAAAAACAGGATCGAGTCGGTCAAGTCGACCCGCAAGATCACCAAGGCCATGCAGATGGTCGCGGCTGCAAAACTGCGCCGCGCCCAGGAATCTGCTGAAGCCTCACGCCCTTATGCCGAGCGGTTCAATGCCGTGATGGCGGGGCTGGCGGCTTCGGTCGGGGGCAGCGACAGCGCCCCCAAGCTGCTCCGAGGTACGGGCAGCGATGATGTCCATCTGCTGGTTGTGATGACAGCTGAACGCGGCCTGTGTGGCGGCTTCAACTCGAACATAGCCAAGCTGGCCCGCCAAAAGGCGGAAGAGCTGCGCGGCAAAGGCAAGACGGTCAAGGTTCTGACCGTTGGCAAGAAAGGCCGCGACGCGCTCAAGCGCGATTTGGGCGATCTGTTCGTTGGACATGTCGATCTTAGCGAGGTCAAGCGCATTGGCTACACCAACGCGCAAGACATCGCCAAGGACGTACTGTCACGCTTTGATGGGGCTGAGTTCGATGTTGCCACGATCTTCTACTCGAAGTTCGTCAACGTTGTGACCCAGATCCCGACGGCACAGCAAATCATCCCCGCCTCGTTCGAGGACGACGCGGCAGGTGACGACAGCGGTGCCATTTTCGACTATGAGCCCAGCGAAGAGGCTATCCTGGCCGACCTGCTGCCCAAGGGGGTTGCAACCGCGATCTTCTCGGCTCTGCTCGAAAACGGAGCGTCTGAACAGGGGGCACGGATGTCCGCGATGGACAACGCGACGCGCAACGCGGGTGAGATGATCGACAAGCTGACGATCCAGTTCAACCGCTCGCGTCAGGCCGTGATCACCAACGAGCTGATTGAAATTATTTCCGGCGCCGAAGCGCTGTAGAGACATACCGGAGACGAAACATGGCGAATGCAAAAGGCAAAGTCACACAGATCATCGGGGCCGTCGTCGACGTGCAGTTCGATGACGCACTGCCTGAAATTCTGAACGCGCTGGAAACCACCAACAACGGCAAACGCCTGGTGTTGGAAGTTGCTCAGCACCTGGGTGAAAACACCGTCCGTACCATCGCGATGGATGCGACCGAAGGTCTGGTCCGTGGCGAAGTTGTGACCGACACCGGCGCACCGATCTCGGTTCCGGTTGGCAACGCCACCCTTGGCCGCATCCTGAACGTGGTCGGCGAGCCGATCGACGAAAAAGGCGACGTTGTTGCGTCGGAAACCCGCGCAATCCACCAGCCCGCACCTGAGTTCGCGGAACAGTCGACCGAGTCGGAAATCCTTGTGACCGGCATCAAGGTTGTTGACCTGCTGGCTCCTTACGCCAAAGGCGGTAAAATTGGCCTCTTCGGTGGCGCGGGCGTTGGTAAAACCGTTCTGATCATGGAACTGATCAACAACATCGCAAAAGTGCACTCGGGCTTCTCGGTATTCGCGGGTGTTGGTGAACGGACCCGTGAAGGGAACGACCTGTACCACGAAATGATCGAATCCAACGTCATCAAGCCCGACAATCTGTCGGAATCGCAGGTGGCCCTGGTCTACGGTCAGATGAACGAACCTCCGGGTGCGCGTGCGCGTGTTGCTTTGACCGGTCTGACCCTGGCCGAGCAGTTCCGCGACCAGTCCGGTACCGACGTTCTTTTCTTCGTCGACAACATCTTCCGCTTCACGCAAGCGGGCTCCGAGGTTTCGGCTCTGCTGGGTCGTATTCCTTCGGCGGTGGGCTACCAGCCGACGCTGGCCACCGACATGGGCGCCCTGCAGGAACGCATCACCTCGACCAAGTCGGGCTCGATCACCTCGGTGCAGGCCATCTACGTTCCCGCGGACGACTTGACCGACCCCGCGCCGGCAACATCGTTTGCTCACTTGGACGCAACCACCGTTCTTAACCGTGCGATCTCGGAAAAGGGTATCTACCCGGCTGTTGACCCGCTCGACTCGTCCTCGCGTCTTCTGGACCCGGCCATCGTTGGTGAAGAGCACTACGCGGTTGCAACCGACGTTCAGCAGATCCTCCAGCGCTATAAGTCGCTTCAGGACATCATCGCCATCCTCGGTATGGACGAACTGTCGGAAGAAGACAAACTGACCGTTGCCCGTGCCCGTAAGATCGAACGCTTCCTGTCGCAGCCGTTCGACGTGGCCGAGGTTTTCACCGGTTCGCCGGGCGTTCAGGTTCCTCTGGATGTCACCATCTCGTCGTTCAAAGCCGTTGTGGCTGGCGAATATGATCACCTGCCCGAAGCGGCCTTCCTGATGGTTGGTGGCATCGACGAAGTGATCGCCAAAGCGGAAAAGATGGCCGCAGAAGCCGCCTAAGGAGTATCCCTGATGGCAAACACGATGCAATTCGACCTCGTCAGCCCAGAGCGGAGCCTTGCTTCGCTTGAGGCCACCGCGGTCCAGCTACCCGGCGCGGACGGGGACATGACGGCAATGCCCGATCATGCCCCCACCATCACCACGCTACGCCCCGGTCTGCTGAAGGTTGAGGCACCTGCCGGAGCCAGCGAATACCTGGTCACTGGCGGGTTTGCCCAGATCAACGGCGACGGCCTGTCGGTTCTGGCTGAAAAAGCCATACCGGTTGCCGAAGTGACCCGGTCGCATCTGGATGACCTGATCGCTGAAGCCCGCGCCTCGCACGAGGCCGCAAAGGCCGGGGACGATCAGTCCATCGTTGACGATGCAGCCAAACTGCTTGCCGACATGGAAGCGCTTGGGACGCATATGAGCCTGTAACGGCTTGTTGCAAATGGATCATTCGAAACGGCCTCGCAATGCGGGGCCGTTTTTTTGTCGTGATTTGCTTGAAGTCTCAGATTAAGTTTTCAGTGTAAATGGTTATAGACGATAAAGATGAAGACATTTCGCACCCACCCGATTGGTATCGACCAAGGCGAGACTGTACTGTTTTCCGAATTTTCCAATGGCGGGGACATGTGGACAGGCAACGGAACCCGAGAACGGCGCGCGGCTGTTACGTTCAGCCAGCCGTTCAGGACCACGCCAGCGGTTCAGGTTGGCATATCCCTATGGGATGTGGACACAACCACCGCCCTGCGCGCCGAGGTCAAGGCCGAGGATATCTCAGCCGAAGGCTTCAGCGCCGTTTTCCGCACTTGGTCAGACACCCGCATCGCGCGGATCAGGATGTCCTGGACAGCGATCGGAGAGGTGGCGCATGAGGATGACTGGGACATCTCCTAGCCATCCGACGTTTCAGGATTCGATCATGTCCACCCGTGTTGCGTGACGGCCGCCTTCGAAATCGGCTCCAAGGAAAGCATCCACGATATCCAGCGCCTGACCTTCACCTACGACGCGTGCACCGATGGACAGCATGTTGGCGTCGTTATGCTGGCGGATCATCCGGGCTGAGAACGCGTCGGAACACACACCGCAGCGAATGCCGGGGACCTTGTTCGCCGCCATCATGATGCCCTGTCCCGTGCCGCAAAGGATGATACCCAGTGCGCAATCACCCGAGGCAACGGCGTCAGCGGCGGCTTTGCCGTGGATCGGATAATGCGTGCTCTCAGGTGTTTGAGGGCCGATATCCATGACCTCCCATCCTTGGTCCGCGATATGTTTGGCAACCGCTTGGCGCAGCTCGATGGCGGCGTGGTCGCTGGAAAGAACGATGCGTTTGGGGGCTGTCACGGAAAGCTCCTGCCTTAGAGGGGTCACGAAAAAGGGCGGCTGCAAGGCCGCCCGTTCAGATCAGTCCATGTGGTACATGGATTCGTAGATCGGGGTCAGGGTCTTGTCCTCGAACAGCGACGAGACCGAGGTGCCGTTCCAAATGTTCAGGATCGCCTGCGTAAAGATGGGCGCTGTCGGAACAATGCGGATATTTTTGGCTTTGGCGACTTCTTTGGTGGGTTGGATTGTGTCGGTCAGAACCAGTGATTTCATCACCGAGTTTGTCACACGCTCAACCGCCGGGCCGCTCATGACACCGTGGGTGATATAGGAATGCACCTCTTTCGCGCCGTTATCCAGCAGCACTTGAGCCGCCTTGCAAAGGGTTCCGGCAGTATCGCACATGTCGTCCACGATCAGGCAGATCTTGTCTTTGACGTCGCCAATGACGGTCATCTCAGCCACTTCGCCGGCCTTCTCGCGCCGCTTATCCACGATCGACAGCGGCGCTTCGATCCGCTTGGCCAATTCACGCGCGCGGGCCACACCGCCCACATCGGGTGAGACCACCATGATCTCATCCATCTGGTCCTTGAACTGGTTTTTCACATCCAGCGCGAAGATCGGTGAGGCATAAAGGTTGTCCACCGGGATATCAAAGAACCCCTGAATCTGGGCAGCGTGCAGGTCCATCGTCAGAACCCGCTCGATCCCGGCGCCGGTCAGCATGTTGGCAACCAGCTTGGCGGAAATCGGCGTGCGCGCCTTGGTGCGACGGTCCTGACGGGCATAGCCGAAATAAGGGATCACGGCAGTGATCCGCTGCGCGGATGAGCGGCGCAGCGCGTCGGCGATGATCAGCAGTTCCATCAGGTTATCGTTTGCCGGGTTCGAAGTCGGCTGGACGATGAACATATCCTCGCCGCGTACATTCTCGAACACTTCGACGAAAATCTCGCCGTCGTTAAAACGTTCGACCCGCGCGTCAACCAACCCCTGGTCAACGCCGCGATACAGGCTCATGCGGCGTGCAATGGTCTGGGCAAGCGGAAGATTGGCGTTCCCAGCGATCAGCTTGGGTTCGTTGAGTGTCGGCATCGGCTGAGGTCCCCGGGCAGCAAAGGCTAATGTGACAGATTCGTGATGTTGACACCGCTTAGCATGGCCTTACCGTCTCGCAAAGATAACGCAGCGGAGAAAGTGAACATGGCCACCATAGACTACTATTTTGCGACAATTTCGCCCTTCACCTATCTGGCCGGAACCCGGTTGGAAGAGGTGGCCGCGAAACATGGCGCGACAATTAACTACAAACCACTGGATATCATGGCCCTGTTTGGCCGGACCGGAGGCACCCCACCCAAGGACCGGCATATTTCGCGCACCGAATACCGAGCACAGGAATTGCAGCGTCAGGCCAAAAATCTGGGGATGGAATTCAACATTCAACCCGCACATTGGCCGACGAACATGGCGCCATCGTCCTATGCCGTGATCGCGGCGGCCAAGGATGGCTCAGGCGATGTGGGCAAGCTGGTCCATTCCTTCCTGCGCGCCTGCTGGGCCGAGGAAAAGGACATCGCGCAGGATGACGTGATCCGCGATTGCCTGTCGGCAGCCGGGTTCGACCCGAACCTCGCGGATAGCGGGTTGCTGGACGGTGCCGAAACCTATGCCGCCAATCTGGAACAGGCCGTGGACAGCGGTGCCTTTGGCGCGCCGTTCTATATTACCGAGGATGGACAACGGTTCTGGGGTCAGGATCGGCTCGAAGATCTGGACCGCCACCTGTCCGAGATGAAAGGGTGAAGGACGGGGTGGCCTCTTCCTCCATCTATGTCCGCAATCTAGGGAAAGGCGAGCGCAGTGTGCTCGCCTTGCATTGCACGATTGCGCATTCAGGGGCGTGGGCTGGTCTTGCGTCTTGTATCGGCACACAGGCTACATTCGTTGCACCCGATATGCTGTCACATGGCATGAGCCCTGATTGGGACGGGCAGTCAGATTTCTTCGACCTGACTACGGCGCTGTCTGCTGCTCAACTAACCCAGCCGATGGATCTGATCGGGCATTCCTTTGGCGCAATGATTGCCCTACGGCTTGCTGTAGAACACCCAAATCTGGTGCGCAGTGTTGTCTTGATCGAGCCCGTGTTTTTCGCCGTTGCCGCCCAGGACGCACCTGATTTGTTGGCTCAGCATGACATGGCAGCCCAGCCATATGTGGAGGCGTTGAAAGCCGGAGACATGCCGTTGGCAGCCCGTCTGTTCAACCGTATGTGGAGCACAGATGACAGCCCGCGTTGGCCGGACATGCCCGAGAAAACGCGCGCGGCGATGATCCGGGGGATCCGGGTTGTTCCAGATGTGGAGCAGTCTCTGTTCCAGGACACAAAAGGCCTCCTGAAACCAGAAGCGCTGCTCGGGGCCAAAGCACCTGTATTGCTCATGGCGGGCGGCAACTCTCATCCGGTCATGCCTGCGATTGCCCGGGGATTGCAAAGACGCCTGCCCAATGCGTCCAAGGTTACTGTAGAAAGCGCAGGCCACATGCTGCCGATCTCGCACCCCAGAGAAACCGCTGCGCAGATCACATCATTTTGGCAAAGCCTACAGTCTTCTTCTGTTTGAAAATACCTCGGGGGTTTGGGGGCAGAGCCCCCAACCAGCTTCAGATCAAACCCAAAAACCGGTCGATCTCTTCGGACGGCAGTGACCAGTCACACACCAGCCGACAGGCCAGCGGCTCTGCATCATCCGCACCTTCCAATTCGGCCCCCCACAGATGATAGACCGCTCCGGCCTCGTGCAGCTGTTTGTGCTGGGCGCGCGAGAATTCTGCGAAGATCATGTTCGCCTGCGGTTCATGCAAGAATGAGGCCCCCTTGGCCCGCAGCCCATCCGCCAGACGTGCGCAGTTGTCATTGGCCTGCCGCGCCATCCTCAACCACAGATCATCCTGCAGATACGCGGCCATCTGAGCCGACAAATAACGGTGTTTCGAAAACAGATGCGCGCCGCGCTTGCGGCGCAGCTCGAATTCCCAGGCTTTGGCCTCATCGAAAAAGACCACCGCCTCGGCCCCCATCAGCCCGTTCTTTGTGCCGCCAAAGCTGACCGCATCAACCCCCGACTTCCACGTCATCTCGGCGGGGGAACAGTTCAGCGCGACCAGCGCATTGGTGAACCGCGCACCGTCCAGATGCACCGGCAGGCCGTATTCCTTGGCAACACCGCACAGCGCCTGCAACTCTTCCAGCGAATAAACCGAACCTCGCTCGGTCACCTGCGTGATCGAGACTGGCCCGCGTTGCGGCCCATGCACACCGCGAGTTTCTTCGGCCAGAATGGTTCTGCGCAATGCGTCTGCCGTCATCTTGTCACCACCGGGCACCAGCGTCAGCTTGGCGCCGCTGTAGAATTCCGGGGCGTTGCACTCGTCCTCATGAATATGCGCAACGGGGGAACAAAACACGGTGTCCCACGGGTTCGCCAGCGTCGACAGAGCCAAAGAATTCGCTGCCGTCCCGGTCGCAACCAGATAGACAGCTGCCCCCGGCGCTTCAAAGATACCACGGATACGGTCGCGCACCTCGTTCATCAGCGTGTCGGCCCCGTAGGCCATCTGATAGCCCTCATTCGCGGCGCTCAACGCGGCCATCACTTGCGGGTGAACCGGCCCGGAATTGTCAGAAGCGAAATACATCAGTTGGGCTCCTCGATGATATAGTCTTCCCACTCTTCCATGGGGGTTTCGAACTCGGACACCGTGCGCCCCTGAACCGAGACCCCGGCGGCGTGTACGCTGTCGGGCGTACCAGATATCAAAGGGTGCCAGTCGTAAAGGGGTTTGCCCTCCCACAGCAGCCGATAGGCGCAGGTCTGGGGCAGCCAATAGGCGTGTTCATCGATATTATCGGGCGTCATCACGATGCATTCCGGCACGAATTGGTGGCGGATGTCGTATTGGGTGCAACGGCAGGTCTCATCGTCAAGCAGCCGGCAGGCGACGCAGGTCAGGGCAACCTCGCCAGTGTCTTCGTCTTCCAGCTTGTTCAGACAGCACTTACCGCAGCCGTCGCACAGCGCCTCCCACTCGCGCTGGTTCATCTTGGTCAACGGTTTGCGTTCCCAGAAGCGGGCGGACAGGCCGTTGCGGTCAATCGGGTCGGTGGTCATAGCGCCGCCAGTAGCGCACGGGCCTTTTCGCAATCGGCATCCATCTGGGTGATCAGCCCGTCCAACCCGTCAAACGTCATCTCGGGGCGCAGGTAATCGACCAGACCAACCGAGAGCGTCGCGCCATAAAGATCACCCGAGAAATCGAACAGGAACGTCTCGATATTGGGGACTTCGCCGTTAAACATGGGGCGCGTGCCCACCGAGGCCGCGCCGTGATAGCTGCCTTGATGCGGGCCATCCAGCACATCAACCAGCACCGCATAGACGCCGAATTTCGGCGGGTGCAGTCCCTCGATCGACATATTCGCGGTGGGATAGCCCAACTCGCGCCCGCGCTGTTCGCCGCCAATCACCTCGCCCTCGATCCGGTGCCAGTGGCCCAGCATCGCGGCGGCATCCCGGGGGCGACCTTCCGACAGCGCAGTACGGATCGCGGTCGAAGACACGACGTTTTCCGACCGCTCCATCAAGGGGGCGATGGTGGCACCGAAACCCATCTGGGCCCCAAACCGCACCAGATCATCGGCGGTGCCGCTGCGGCCTTTGCCAAAACAGAAGTCGGCCCCGACCACCACATGCGACAGCCCCAGCCCGTCACAGATCACATTGCGTGCGAATTCTTCGGGCGTCAGCCCGGCCAGCGCCGCGTTAAAGGGTAATTCATAGAGCTTCTGAACTCCCAGCTTCTGCAAACGGTGCGCACGGGCATTGCCGCGCATCAGGCGAAAAGGGGGGCTGTCGGGTGCAAAATACTCCCGCGGATGTGGCTCGAACGACATCACACCCAGTGGCGCGTCTGGCGCGGCGTTGCGGGCCAGTTCGATCACAGAGCGGTGGCCGATATGCACGCCGTCAAAATTACCGATGGCGACACTGGCACCACGGTCCTGCGGCTCAACAAACTGGAAATCCCGGATAATGCGCATAGCGCCTGCCTAGCGGGACTGCGAGGCAGGTTCAAGGGTCTGAGACGTCAGTCGAACTTGCGCGATGGCGCCAGCACCATAGCCTCGCCCATCAACACCTTTTTGCCGTCTACCGCACAGTGGCAATCCAGCTTGACCCGGCGCTTGGCAAAGTCGATGTCGATCACCTTTACCTCGGCATAGACCATGTCACCGGGGCGGACCGGGGCCAGGAATTTCAGCGACTGCCCCATATAAACTGTGCCGTGGCCCGGCAGTTGTTCCCCTATCACAGCCGAGATCAGCCCCGCCGTCAGCATCCCGTGGGCAATGCGCCCCTCAAAGATCGTGTCGCGGGCATAATCGTCATCAAGATGCACCGGGTTGCGGTCGGTTGAGACCTGCGCGAACATTTCGATATCTTCGTCCGTCACCACTTTGCGCAGGTGGCGGGTCATGCCCATTTCGATGTCTTCAATACAGATCGTGCCGCGCGGAAGATTGTCCAACATGTCACCCTCACTCGATTTCAATGGGCAACAAAAAAACCAAAGTCACCCAAGTTGGGTAACTTTATTACTTCGCAGCTGCAGAAAATCAAGTCTTTTCTGACTAGCGCAAGCGGCCGATTGTGAAGGTGGGGTTGATGTTTTCCCTTGCGATATAATCAGTTAGGGATTCGTGATGCGGATGGTGCGACGTTTTAGTTTCCGCCGCCGCCAAGCCGCCCGAGATGAACAGAGAATCAATCCCCTCACCCATACCGCCCAGAATGTCGGTATGCGGTCCGTCGCCGATCACCAGAATATCGCCGTCAGGGATATCATGACCCAACTCCTGCAGTCGCCGACGTGCCAGATCATAGATCGGCGGATGCGGCTTGCCGAAGTAAAGGCTCTCGCCCCCCATCTCGGTGTAAAGCTTGGCCAGAGCGCCCGCGCACCATTCCCGAACCTCGCCCCGGTCGACCACGATATCTGGATTGGCGCAGAGAAGTTTCATGCCCTTCTGCTTAGCGTAAAGTAAATCCGCGCGGTTGACGTCAGGGTCGGCCATCGGATCGAATGGTCCACAGCAGACAATCCCTTCGGCCTGATCCAGTGGCACACGCTCGATCTGAATTGGGTGGTGCAAAATCTTCAGCGGCTCGAAAAAGCCAGCATCGCGCGCCCATTCTCCCATGAAGTAAACTTTTTCGCCTACAGCGCCTCGAAACATAGCTGAGCGCGCCGAGTCTCCGCTTGTGGCGATCGTATCATAGGCGTCGTTGGGAACGTTGAATTGTTTCAGTTGCTCGGCCACCCCCGCGCGGGGCTTGGGCGAGTTGGTGACCAGAACAACAATGCCCCCTTTGGCGCGATAACCTTGAAGCGCTGCCACGGCTTCGGGATAGGCGGTTATGCCGTTATGCACACAGCCCCAGAGGTCGACAAACAGCGCTTTGTAGCGATCGGAGATTTCATCAAGTTTGTGAATAATCTGAGTCATTGAGCTGCCCCCGGGGCTCTGGAGTCGAAGTTGTGCCAGCTATGTCAAAGCTTCGGTCTTTTGACCATCCCAGCTGCAACTTTTCTGATTGAATAGCCGTATACGTTCAGTTGTCTTCACTGATTTCCTCGACATCCGGTGCCAGTTGAACGTTTTCAGTACCTAGAATGATCTGGGCGCCGATCCTGTTCTGAAAGCGAACGACAACCAGATAACCCGGCCCCAACTCGTTGCGCAGTACGTCGACCAGGGGTTTCTCGCGCAGGCTTTCCGGCAGGAGGCCTGCGATTGAAGACACCTTGAACGCGGCTTCAATTGGCAGGTCAACGATCAGCCAGATATCGGCTTGCTTGCGTTGAGCGTTGACGTCGACGCGAACAATCTCGACCGAGACTGGATCAGCCCAATCGCGAATTGTCTGTGCCAATTGCGCTTCGGTCCGGGTTTCCAGATAGCGGTTATATGTCGACTTGCCCAATTGAATGACAACGAAGGTCAAGAACGCCAAGGTCACAACGACGCTGGCAGTAAAGTTCAGCTTGCGACGCCCCTTGCTGAAAACCACCGAACGAGCAGCGTACACGATGTAAACCGCGCAAGCCGATAGGATGATCGCCCCAAGGTTTGTTGCGAACAGCAAGCCGGCCTCATAAGCTTCAGCCGCTTCTTCAAAATACATCAATACCCCCGAGGCGGATAACGGGGGCACCAAAGACACGCCGATCGCAGCACCTGGCAGCAGGCTAACTTCCGATCGATTTATCTGCACATACGCTCCGGCGACGCCAGCCGCCAAGGCAACGATCAGATCTTCAGTCCCGGGATCGGTACGCGCCAGAACCTGATCAGGGATTAGAATTCCGCGGGGAACATCGGCGATATAGACAAGAAACCAGGCCAGAAAGACGCAGATAACTGCCGCCCCGCTTACAATCAAGGCAAGCTTGAACGCACGTCCCAGCCACCCCATGACCATCGAGGCAGCTATGCCCAGTATCGGTGTCATCAACGGTGCGACCAACATTGCGGCAATCACCACTGCGCCTGAATCGCGAAGCATCCCCATGGTCGCGATCACAACCGACAGTGTCAAAAGCATCGCAAATCTGCGCCAATACGCCGCTCGGTCATGCCCTTCGAACCGAAGGATGTCCCTGGTGGTGCTGAATTTTCGTTTACTCATTCCTGCGACCAAGACCCAAGCAAGACTATCCGCACCAGACTATCAACGGATACGCTCTATGCAAAATCTTGTGTCTTAACGAAAAAAGGCGCCCCGATACAGGCGCCTTTTGTTTGTGGTGCAACGAAGATCACACTTTGAGGTTGGGGATGATCTGCTTTTTCCGGCTCATGATTCCGGGCAGAACCACGGCGTCACCGTCGACTGACGCACCAAAGCTCTTCTCGGCCACGCCTTTCACAAGGTCATTGGGCACAAGCAGGGTGGCTTCTTCGTTGAGGATGTCGACGACAAACAGCAATACCTGATCAACGCCGTCTTCCTTGGCAACATCCACCATCGACGCTGCCAGGCTGTCTTTGCGGTCCAGAACGACGCCCGGAGCGGTGGTTTCCAGAACTGAAACGCGGAATTTGGTGCCGTCGACTTCGTATTCCTTGCTGTCCATGCGGATTAGTTCGGCGTCCGAGAACGAGGATACGTCCGACTTAGCGGCAAACATGTCAGCCGCATAGGCCGAAACGTCCAGACCCAGTTCAGCCGCCAGTTTTTCAGCCACTGCACGGTCATGGGCGGTGGTGGTGGGCGAGCGGAATTCCAGCGTGTCCGACAGGATGCAGGTCAACGCCGCGCCTTTGACGGCGTCAGGCATTTTGGCAGCGTCGTCGCCCATCAGGTCAACCATGATCGTCGCGGTGCAGGCCAGTGGGCGCACGGTGATGTCGATTGGGCCTTTGGTTTCCAGTCCGCCGACCAGCTTGTGGTGGTCGATGATGGCGCGGATGTCTGCGCTGTTGACGTTGGCGGGCAGTTCGGCGGGGTTGTTGGTGTCAACGATTACAACTGGTACGTCCGCGTCCACGTCGGCGATAATACGCGGCTTGGGCAGGTCCCAGCGCTGCAGCATAAAGGCGGCCTCGGTGTTGGGTTCACCCAGCAGTACGGGTTCAGCCTGTTCACCTTTGACTTCGTTCAGATACCACGACCACAGGATCGGGGAGCCGGTGGAATCGGTGTCGGGGGATTTATGTCCAAATACGAGGGTTGTCATGTCAGCGTCCTGAGGATGGTAAATTTGCGCGCCTTATAGGGTGGTCAGGCGCGCTTGTCACCCGGTCTCGGTTACACTGCGACGATAGGTAAAACCGGCTTAGAACGGCCCGCGCTCCAGAGTGTAGCCAGCCTGTTCCAACAGGTTCAGAAGGCCATGTTCTCCACCAAGGTGTCCAGCGCCGACCGCGATCACGGCAGTCTGGTCCTGAATGTCCAGAATATGCGCCATCCAGTTATTGTTGCGCCCGATCAGAAGCTGTTCTTCGAACCCGTCCCATTCCTCGTCGAAAATCTCTTCCGTCAGGCCCGAGGTCTCAAGCCCCTGCAACCGCGCGAATTGTAGGATTTCGCCGTGTTTCTCTTCGAGATAGGCGTTCAGCATCGTGGCCAGCTGGTCTTCGCTGCTTTCGAAGGCGTCTGCCATTCGGACGAGGGATTGCACCTGCTGCTCCATCGGGAATTCGTTGAACATCGCCATCAATTCCGCCGTTGTCTCAAGCGAGAACTGAGGGATGTCGTATTCGGCCGCCAAATCGGTCAGACGGGCATCCATTCCGTAACTGGCGTTCGGTTCGTGCACCATGCAGGGCGGCACGCCCAAAGTCATGCTGAGAAACCAGGGGCGCATTTTGGCCCCCATCCAGCTTGGGATGCCGCGATCGGCTAGACCTTGTGACAGGGTCTCCCACTGCTCGGCGGGGATCATGTCAATCAGCGTCGGGCCCGAGGTGATCAGAACCGGGCTCAGATCTTTAGCCAAACCTTGCTGAAAGGCGTCCATCTCGGCCTTGGTCACTTCGAAAAAAAACGAATCCGCCTGGCTGAGCGTTGGCTCTAGCCGCTCGACCACCGCGTCCATGCGGGCGTCATTGGTGTGAACGGTGCCAATCAGATGCAGGGTTGCACCGTCCTTGGTGGCGATCCAGTGATTGCCTTCGGGGTAGGGGAAATCAACGAGCGCCTGTTGAATCTGATCCTGCATTTCAGCCGATAATTCCGGGCGCAGGTCGCGCCCCTCGCAGGCCGCATAAGCGCTCAGCGGTAGAAATAGACAAATGAAGACGAACAGAAAACGCATTGGAGCCACCCTTCAAACCTCGGACTTTTTTATATGTGCTGCGACCTTGCATTGCGCAAGGCATGGGATCAAGCGGTGCAAAGCGCCGCCGGTCCGATCTGTGTCTGGCATTCCACAGCAAATCCCCTAGCATGGCCGTATGGAGCGTGAGCAGGATCTTTACCCCCCCATCAAAGCGTTGTTGGAGCGTCAAGGTTACACCGTCAAGGGTGAGGTAGGTGCTGCCGATATAGTCGCCGTGCGCGCTGGGGAAGATCCGGTGATTGTCGAGTTGAAGTTGCGGTTCTCGCTGGCCTTGTTTCATCAGGCGATCGCGCGGCTGAAGGTGACGGATCAGGTTTATATCGGGGTGCTCAAACCCAAAGGTCGCAGCGCTCGGCGGGCTCTGAAGGACAATCTGGCCTTGTGCCGACGTCTGGGGCTGGGTTTGATTACCGTACGCGCTGATGGCGCGGTTGAAGTGCAATGCGATCCGGGACTCTATGCTCCCCGTATGAGCAAGACGCGAAAGGGGCGGCTGCTGCGCGAGTTTGACCGCTTGGAGGGCGACCCCAATGCGGGCGGGGCCACGCGTCATGGGATTGTTACTGCCTATCGACAGGATGCGCTGAAATGTGCGGCGCATTTGGCCGAGTGTGGGGCGACAAAGGGATCTGACGTAGCCAAGGCGACGGGCGTGACCGAGGCGACAAGGCTGATGCGTACCAATCACTACGGGTGGTTCGACAAAGTTGAAAAGGGCGTTTATGCCTTGTCAGACGCAGGGCGGGACGGTCTGAAACACTGGGCCTACAGTTGGGATCACCCCGAATAGGGGCGGAGGTCCAAAAAATCCTTCACAGCTTGTTGACTCGGGGAATTGCACCCCCTAGCTATGCGTCGTTATCACTCGACAAGCATGAGTGCTAACGCCCCGCCATCCGGCGAGGGGAGGATTAACAACTTTGAGCCCAAGGAGCTGCAAAGATGGCATTGAAACCGCTTCATGACCGCGTGCTGGTTCGCCGTACCGAAAGCGAAGAAAAAACCGCAGGCGGCCTGATCATTCCTGACAGCGCAAAAGAAAAGCCCAGCGAAGGCGAAGTCGTCGCAACCGGCGAAGGCGCACGCAAGGACAGCGGCGAGCTGATCGCAATGGCTGTGAAAGCTGGCGACAAGATCCTGTTCGGCAAATGGTCGGGCACCGAGGTTCAGGTCGACGGCGAAGAGCTGCTGATGATGAAAGAAAGCGACATCATGGGGATCATCGAGTAAGCCGCGCGCTTCACTCTGATCTTCATTTACAACTTATTTCTCAAGGAGAAACGACATGGCTGCAAAGGACGTCAAGTTCGACACCGATGCCCGTAACCGCATGCTGGCAGGCGTAAACATCCTGGCCGATGCTGTTAAAGTGACCCTGGGCCCCAAAGGCCGTAACGTGGTTCTGGACAAATCCTTCGGCGCACCGCGCATCACCAAAGACGGTGTTTCGGTTGCCAAGGAAATCGAACTGGAAGACAAGTTCGAAAATATGGGCGCGCAGATGGTGAAAGAAGTCGCCAGCCGCACCAATGACGAAGCCGGTGACGGCACCACCACTGCAACTGTTCTGGCTCAAGCAATCGTTCGCGAAGGTCTGAAGCAGGTTGCTGCTGGCCTGAACCCGATGGACTTGAAGCGCGGCATCGACCTGGCAACTGCCAAGGTTGTCGAAGGCATCAAGTCGGCCTCGCGTGAAGTCAAAGACTCGGCAGAAGTTGCTCAGGTTGGCACCATCTCGGCCAACGGCGAAGCCGAAATCGGCCAGCAGATCGCAGACGCGATGCAGAAAGTTGGCAACGAAGGCGTTATCACCGTCGAAGAAAACAAAGGTCTGGAAACCGAGACCGATGTTGTCGAAGGTATGCAGTTCGACCGCGGCTACCTGTCGCCTTACTTCGTCACCAACGCAGACAAGATGATCGCAGAGCTCGACGACTGCATGATCCTACTGCACGAAAAGAAACTGTCCTCGCTGCAGCCGATGGTTCCGCTGCTGGAGCAGGTTATCCAATCGCAGAAGCCGCTGCTGATCATTGCCGAAGACGTTGAAGGCGAAGCGCTGGCAACTCTGGTTGTCAACAAACTGCGCGGCGGCCTGAAAATTGCTGCTGTCAAAGCACCGGGTTTCGGCGATCGCCGCAAAGCCATGCTGCAGGACATCGCGATCCTGACCGGCGGTCAGGTCATCAGCGAAGATCTGGGCATGAAGCTCGAGTCCGTCACCATGGACATGCTGGGCACCGCCAAGAAGATCGAAATCACCAAAGACGAAACCACCATCGTCGACGGTGCAGGCGAGAAAGCCGAGATCGAAGCACGTGTTGCTCAGATCCGCACTCAGATCGAAGAAACCTCGTCGGACTACGACCGTGAGAAGCTGCAAGAGCGCGTTGCCAAACTGGCAGGCGGTGTTGCTGTTATCCGCGTCGGCGGCATGACCGAAGTTGAAGTGAAAGAGCGTAAGGACCGTGTGGACGATGCTCTGAACGCGACCCGCGCTGCTGTGCAGGAAGGCGTTGTCGTGGGCGGCGGTGTTGCTCTGGTTCAGGCCGGTAAAGCACTGGAAGCTCTGGAAGGTGCAAACGCTGACCAGAACGCAGGAATCAACATCGTTCGTAAGGCAATCGAAGCGCCGCTACGCCAGATCGCTGAAAACGCAGGCGTTGACGGTGCAGTTGTTGCTGGCAAAGTCCGCGAAAGCGGCGACGCAGCGTTCGGCTTCAACGCGCAGACCGAAGAATATGGCGACATGTTCTCGTTCGGCGTGATTGACCCGGCCAAAGTTGTCCGTACTGCACTGGAAGATGCAGCATCGGTTGCTGGCCTGCTGGTCACTACCGAAGCAATGGTTGCCGACAAGCCCCAGAAAGACGCACCCGCTGCTGGCGGCATGCCCGACATGGGCGGCATGGGCGGCATGATGTAAGCTGCTTAAGCTAAGCACTTAGGAACGGGGTCGCCTTCGGGCGGCCCCGTTTCGTTTGGAATGCCCGCTGCGCGGACATGCCTCCGGCGGAGGTATTTTTGAACAGAAGAAGGGCGGACACGGTTTGTCGCCGGGAATGTGAGTGTGCAAATGCGTCCGAACACGCTATGCGGTGGAAATGCGACTGTTTTTGCTGACTGCCCTGACTATGTGTGCCTTTGCGGCGAATTCGATCCTCAACCGTTTGGCCATTGAGAGCGGCGCGAGCGACCCTGCCGGGTTTGCCATCGTGCGTGTGTTGGCCGGGGCAGTGGTGTTGGCTGGGCTTGTTTTTTTGCGGGGCGGGGCGCTGCCTTTGCGCAATGTCCGACGCATTGCAGGGGCGGGGTCTTTGTCGCTGTATATGATTGGGTTTTCGCTGGCCTATCTGACTTTAGATGCCGGGCTGGGCGCTTTGATCCTGTTCGGTGTCGTTCAGATCACCATGTTCGCGGTGACATCCGTCACGGGGTCGGCGCCTAGCGCACGGCAGATCGCAGGAGCTGGTATCGCTTTGGCTGGTCTGGCATGGGTTCTGTGGCCGAGCGGAGAGATTCAGGTGAACCCGGTGGGAGCGGCATTGATGATTGCGGCAGGGGTCGGATGGGCAATCTATTCGCTGGTTGGCCGGTCCGAACCAGATGCGCTGGCCGGAACAGCCGCCAATTTCGTCGTTGCTCTGCCTATCACAGGGCTAGCGTTGTTGCTGGTTGGAGGAGAGTGGAACATGACAGCCACCGGGTATGTACTGGCCGCTTTGTCTGGCGGTGTGACATCTGGGATGGGCTATGCCCTGTGGTATAGGGTTCTGCCGCAGCTGGCCCCGACGACCGCCGCCGTTGTGCAGTTGAGCGTGCCGATCATTGCCATTGTGGGGGGCGTTGCCTTGTTGGGTGAAACCGCCAGCCTACGTCTGATCCTTGGTGCCGCGCTGGTTCTGGGTGGCATTGCGTTGGCTGTTCTGCGCCTGTCGCGGCGCTAGGGGTTTCATCGCGCCCGCTTTGCCCTTATCTGGCCGCTATGAGATATGTGTTGGCCATTATTCTGTTTTTGTTGCCCGCCGCGGCCCATGCGAAATGTGTGGTGTTGCTGCACGGGCTTGCCCGGACCGAGGCGTCCTTTACGGTGATGGAGCAACTCTTTCAGGCGCATGGCTACACTGTTGTGCGGCCCGGATATCCCTCGACCGATCTGCCGATTGCCGAATTGGCGGCTCAGACCCTGCCAGATGCCTTTGCGGCTTGTGGTGACGATACCGTCAACGTGGTGGCGCATTCCATGGGGGGTATCCTGTTGCGTTTCTGGTTGCAGGACAACATACCCGAAAACCTGGGCCGCGTGGTCATGCTTGGCCCGCCCAATCAGGGTAGCCAACTGGTGGATGAGTTAAGCGCCTACGAGGTCTTTGGTATCCTGAACGGCCCTGCCGGGCTGGCGTTGGGCACAGGTCCCGAGGGTATCCCGCGCAAGTTGCCGCCGGTGGACTTCGAACTTGGGGTGATCGCCGGTGAAAATTCGCTGAACCCGCTGTTTTCATCGCTGATCGAGGGCAAAGATGACGGTAAGGTCTCGGTCGAGACGACCAAGGTCGAGGGCATGAAGGACCATATCGTTCTGCCCGTGACCCATACTTTTATGATGAACAATCCTCGCGTGATGGCGCAAGCACTGCATTTCATCGAATTCGGCCAGTTTGACCCTCAGATTACATGGCTGGATGGCGTGCAAGCCATCATAGATGAGATCTGCCTCGGTTGGGATTGCTCAGAACCAGAATCGGAACCCTCGGAATGAGCGATCTGGCCCTGACGTTCACCGGCGCCGAGGTTCTGTTGCCAGGGGACGGTCTGGCCTTAGCTAATTTGTCGCTTGCAAAAGGAGTCATTCAACCCGATCGCGCTGGCCGCGCCGTTGACCTAAACGGATTTCTCGTTTTACCCGGCATTATCGACCTGCACGGGGATGGGTTCGAACGTCACATCGCGCCGCGCCGTGGGGCGATGAAACAGATGGATGAGGGTATTCTGGCGGTCGAGGCCGAACTGGCGGCCAATGGCATTACCACCGCCGTGCTGGCGCAGTTTTACAGTTGGGAGGGCGGCGTGCGCGGTCCCGAATTTGCAGGGCAGGTCTTTGATGCAATTGCGTCCGTCAGAGACAGCGTTGTGACCGATCTGTTGCCCCAGCTACGGTTCGAGACGCATATGCTGGACGACTATGTTGATTTGCCGGAGCGAATTGCGGCGTGGCAGGTGCCCTATGTCGTGTTCAACGACCATCTGCCGCATGATCGCCTTGCCGAAGGGCGCAAACCACCGCGTCTGACCGGGCAGGCGTTGAAGGCTGGGCGTAACCCTGAAATGCATTTCGAAATGCTGCTGTCCATGCACGCGCGGGGATCAGAGGTTCCAATGGCATTGGATAGCTTGTGCACGGTGTTGGAAAAGCAAAACGTGCGCATGGGCAGCCATGACGATGCCACTGCCCAAACCCGCGCAGATTGGCGCGCGCGTGGGGCGAAGATATCGGAATTCCCCGAAACGCTCGAAGCTGCCGAAACCGCTCGCGCCGCAGGGGACCATATCATTCTCGGCTCGCCCAATGTGGTGCGCGGGGGCTCGCATAAAGGCAATGTCAGCGCGTTGGACCTGATCACGATGGGGCTCTGTGATGCGTTGGCCTCTGACTATCATTACCCAAGCCCCCGCCGCGCCGCACTGATGCTGGCTAAGTCAGGTTTGTTGGATTTTGCCGAGGCTTGGGCGCTTGTGTCCTCGGGCCCTGCGCGCGTTCTGGGTCTGAATGACCGAGGTACGCTCGCCCCCGGAAAACGCGCGGATCTGACCATTTTGGACAAACAAACCCACCGCGTTGCCGCGACCATGGCAGAGGGGCGCTTCAGCTATATGGCCGGGGATATCGCGGCCCGGTTCCTTGTTTGATCCGCAAACTTCATCTGGCTAAAAATATCCCCGCCGGAGGCATCGCGCACCAGCGCGATTTCCTAGCGCAAAATGCGGTTGAAATGCCCCATCTTGCGGCCTGCCTTGACCTCGGCCTTACCGTAAAGATGCAAGGCTACATCGCGCTCTCTCGCCAAATCAGGCACCCGATCCATGTCATCGCCGATCAGGTTCTCCATCACCACATCACTATGGCGCTGACCGTCGCCCAAGGGCCACCCGGCGACCGCGCGGATATGCTGTTCGAACTGATCCACAGCACAACCGTTCTGCGTCCAGTGGCCCGAGTTATGCACCCGCGGCGCAATCTCATTCACGATCAATCCGCGCGCGGTCACGAACAGCTCGACCCCCATGACGCCCACATAGTCCAGCGCGTTCAGGATATTGGCTGCCAACAGCACCGCATCGGTGCGCTGCGCCGGAGGCAGTCGGGCCGGGACAGTCGTAGTATGCAAGATACCATCGCGGTGGACATTCTCGCCGGGATCGAAACAGGCGACCTGACCATCCAGCCCGCGTGCGGCGATGATCGAGACTTCGTGGCTAAACTCTACAAACCCTTCAAGGATCGCTGGTGCACCCTCCATATCGGCCAGAGCAGCCTCGGCATCTTCGGGCGCGCGCAACCGGGCTTGCCCCTTGCCATCATAACCAAAGCGGCGGGTTTTCAGGATCGCGGGCGTGCCGATTTCCTCAATCGCGGATTTCAGGCTGCCCAGATCGGTGATATCGGCAAAAGGCGCGGTTTGTAGGCCCAGCCCTTGCAGAAAGTTCTTCTCGGTCAGCCGATCCTGACTGACTCGCAACGCCTCGCGGCCCGGGCGAATGGGGCGGTGTGCCTCCAGCAGGTCCAGAGCCTCGGTCGGGATGTTCTCGAACTCATAGGTGATAATATCGACCGACTCGGCAAAGGCGCGCAGGGCGTCGGCATCGTCATAGGCGGCTGTGGTCACGCGGTCTGCGACCTGACCAGCGGGCGGGTTCGCGCCAGGCTCGAATATATGCGTCACAAAGCCCAGTCGCGCTGCGGCAACGGACAGCATCCGGCCCAGTTGTCCACCGCCAAGGATGCCAATCGTGGCTCCGGGTGCAAGCATGTCCGTCATTCTTCAGGTCTCCAGCCGTTTGCCGATTGCAGTCAGGGCGTCGCGCAGGGCCGCATGGGCCTTGCCCGCTTGCAGGGTTCGCGTCATTTGCAAGCTCAGTGTTCCGTCGGTTGCCAGCGCATCGCGTTCGGCGGCAAGCCGACCAGCCTGACCCTTTTCCATGCTGGCCAGGAAACCAGCCATCAATTGGGTCGTGTAGAATTCCGCACCATCCGCATCGCCGGTCTGTTCGGTTAGCCAATCCACGCCGGTGGTCAGCAGATCTAGAACACCCGGAACCATCGCGCAGATAGCAAAATGAGCATTAAGCGAGGCCTCATTGGCTACCTTCACAACCGGGTTTTCGGGGCCCATCAGACCCGCCAACAGATCATCGTTCCCATAAGCCGCCAAGGGGCAACCGCCCTGTTCCAAAAAGCCCAGAGGGATCGTCTGCACGAAATCCCCCGCAGGGGCGCAGAGCGACCTGAGATCCGCCTCGGACACTGCCGCCATCACCGAAACGATCCGATGGTCGGCCCGAAAGGACAGGGGGGCCAGCACATCCGTTGCAACATGCGGACGCAGACACAGGAACACGATCTCGGACTGGTCGATCACCGATTGCGGATCGCCGACCGTTGCGTTGATGTCGACCTTCAGTGCTGCCGACACGGTGGCGTTACGCTCGGTCACATAAATCTCATGCCCTTTACGGGCCAGCAGCCGGGCAATTGGCGCTGCGATGTGGCCGGTGCCGATGAACCCGACACGGCTCATCCTTGTGGCTCTTCCGGGATCGAGGCCGACAGCGCTGCGCGCCACGCATCCAGCCGCTGCGCCAGAGCGTCATCCTGCAAAGCCAGAATGCCAGCTGCCATCAGGCCTGCATTGGCCCCACCGGCGGCGCCAATCGCCATGGTCGCCACAGGAAACCCCTTGGGCATCTGAACGATGGAATAGAGGGAATCGACACCCGACAAGGCGCGCGTCTGTACCGGCACGCCAATCACTGGCACGCGGGTTTTTGAGGCCATCATACCCGGTAAGTGCGCCGCCCCTCCGGCTCCTGCGATGATCACATGCAGGCCACGCGACACTGCGGTCTTGCCATAGTCCCATAGACGGTCAGGGGTACGGTGGGCGGACACGATACGCTTTTCATAGGCAATGCCCAACTCGCCCAGAATATCGGCGGCCTCTTTCATCGTGGGCCAGTCCGATTGGCTGCCCATGATGATCCCCACTTTCACATCGCTCATCCGCTTTACGCCCCTGCCTGATGAAAGAGCGCGCACTATAGCCAAATCCGTATTCGTGGCAATGCGTCAGGCGATGATGTCAGGGGTCAGACGGTCTTCGATCAGACGAATAATGTCCTTGAGCCGCAGTTTCTGCTTTTTCAAGCGCTTGACGGTCAGTTGATCGGCCGTTCCGGTGGATTGCAGCGCCTCGATCGCTTCGTCCAGATCGCGGTGCTGGCGGCGAAAAACCTCCAGCTCGACCCGCAAAACGTCATCGGTTTTCATCGAAAGATCGGTGGGCGCGTTCATGAGCGACTCAGTGACTATTGTGGTGCTTGTCGCACAAGATAGTGTGTCAGGGTTTATCCTGCCAGACCTTGTGGACATCCAGGTACATTCCCATATTCTATTGTACGCGGTTGCCGGAACGGGGCCGCACAACACGTCGCTTTGGCAATAAAGGACGAAATACGTGTCTAAACTTACCTTGGGCTCATACCCGCATCTTTTGGGGTTCGAGCAACTGGAACGCCTTCTGGAACGGTCTGCAAAGGCCGGAAATGAGGGGTATCCGCCCTACAATATCGAACAAACCTCGGATTATTCCTACCGCATCACGCTGGCCGTAGCCGGATTTGCCGAGCAAGATCTGTCGATCACCATCGAGGATCGCCAACTGGTGATCCGGGGCCGTCAACGCGACGACAGCGAGGGGCGCATCTTCCTGCATCGCGGCATCGCGGCACGTCAGTTCCAGCGAATGTTCGTGCTGGCCGACGGAGTCGAGGTGGGCGAGGCGATCATGGAAAACGGTCTGCTGCATGTGGATCTGACCCGCGCCGTGCCGGAAACCGTGGTGCAAACGATCAACATAAGAAAGGGGTAAGAGCAATGAATACACCGGTACAAATAGACGCTAATGGCGACCGTATCGTCTATGTGAAGAAGGTCGAGATTACCGACCTGCCGCGCGAGGTGCGTGAACAGGCGGGTGATCTGGATACGCTCTATGCGGTACATGATTCCGATGGCCAACGCCTGGCTCTGGTCGCCGACCGCAAGCTGGCGTTCAACCTCGCGCGCGAGCATGACTTTTCGCCGGTGGCCGTGCACTGACACGGCCCCTGAGGCGTTTTCCCCGTGACATCCGCCGCTCGCCGGGCCAGATATGCCGTGCAATGGCATGGGATGCGCGGGAATGAGCTGGTTCGATTTTGACTGGGTGGATGCTTTTACCGACCGGGCGTTTGGCGGCAATGGATGTGCTGTGGTGCATAACGCAGCCCATCTGTCGGACGCAACCTGCATGGCCTATGTGCAAGAGACGTCTTTGGTCGAATGCACCTTTACCGGCCCCTCTGACGTGGCCGACATTCGGGTTCGGTATTTCCTGGCCAGCCGTGAAATTCCCTTTGCCGGACATCCCACCATTGCCACCGTCGCGGCCATGCGGTCGCGTGGTCTGTTTCAGGGCGATGCCCTGACGCTTGAGACCGGTGCCGGGATCGTCGATATCCGCCTGAATGGTGATGAGATCGAGATGACGCAGATCGCGCCCCAATTCGGCGCGCAGGTCCCAGTTGAACTGGTGGCAGAAACGATCGGCCTGCCGACCGATGTCATCATTTCCCCGCCGCAATTCGTGTCTACCGGTCTGCCGTTCTGCATCACGGTTCTGCGCGATCACGCGGCGTTGCGCGCCGCAAAACTGGTGGAAGGTCCATTGCGAGAGGTTGCGGCCAAAGCAGGCTTTTCCGGATCGGACATGGCCGAGCCATTTCTTGTGACGCTGCAAGGCGCGACCGGGGCGGGTGACACGTTCTCGCGCCTGCTGCTGGCCCCACCCAGCCCACCCGAGGATCCGTTCACAGGTTCTGCCACCGGTGCGATGGCGGCTTATCTGTGGAAATACCGGCTGATGGACAAGGACAGCTTCATCGCCGAACAGGGCCATGACATGGGCCGTCCGGGTCAGGCCACCGTCACGCGCGTTGGCCCACCAGAGGCAATGACCGGTATCAAGGTCGCCGGACGCGGCCATGTGCTGATGCGTGGGCAGGTCGACCTGCCCGAGGGGGTCTGATGTCCGAGCCCGCGATTGCCATTCTGCCCTATGGGCACCGGTTGGGGCCGAAACTGGCCGCGGTTCCCCTCAGCGATCTGATCTGGCCCGAGGGTTGCCCGGATCGCCTGATCGGTAAAACCGTCAGAGATCTTGAATCTACCGATCACCTGATCATGTATCCCAATTCCACCGTGCATCTGCGGTTGCGCCGGGGTACCCGCGCGCAGATTTCGCTGATGATGGGGGAACCCTCGGCCATCCACGCAAAACACGACCGGATGCTGCGCTGGACATGGCGGCGGTTCTTTCGCGTGCTGACCTTCCATGACGTCCTGCTGCAAGGCATCCCGAACGCGGTTTTTCTGCCCTATGGCGTCACCATGGTGCCGGAGTGGCAGGCGTTGTCCGTCGAAAAGACCAAATCCTGTTCGCTGATCGCCTCGGCCAAGCGCGATCTGGAAGGTCACCAGCTGCGCCATGCGGTGATCGACTGGGTGCGCGAAACGGGCGCGGATGTCGATATCATGGGCCGTGGTTATATGCCGTTTGAGCAGAAATCCGACGGGTTGGCACCTTATCGCTATTCCGTGGTGATCGAGAATGTGCGGGAGCGGAATTATTTCTCGGAAAAACTGACCGATGCAATCCTCTGCGCCACCGTTCCGATCTATTGGGGCTGCCCGAATATCGAGGATTTCTTCGACACATCGGGCATGATCCTGTGCGAATCCGAGGCCGATATTCACCGTGCCATTCAAGTCGCCTCGCCCGAGGACTACGCTGCGCGCCTGCCACATCTTCAGGCGATCCAGCCCAAAGCGGCCGAGGTCGGAGACTTCGAATCCCGCGCCGTTGCGGCCATCCGTGCCGCGCTTCGAGCATGAAAAAAGGCCCCCGCGGTGCGAGGGCCTGTGACTGTTTGGATGCAGCTTAGGACGCGGCGATCAGGCCCATGCTCTCCAGTTTTAGCAGCACCTGATGGGCGCAGTTGTCGACATCGACATTCTCGGTCTCGACGCTCAGTTCAGGGTTCTGCGGCACATCATAAGGGTCCGAGATACCGGTGAATTCCTTGATCTTGCCTTCGCGCGCGAGCTTGTACAGGCCCTTGCGGTCGCGGCGCTCGCATTCCTCGATACTGGTGGCGACGTGGACTTCGCAGAAGGCACCGAATTGCTCGACCTCTTCGCGCACGGCGCGGCGGGTGGTGGCATAGGGCGCAATGGGCGCACAGATGGCGATGCCACCGTTCTTGGTGATCTCGGACGCAACGTACCCGATACGACGGATGTTCAGGTCGCGGTGTTCCTTCGAGAAGCCCAGTTCCGACGACAGGTTTTTACGCACGATGTCACCGTCCAGAAGGGTCACAGGACGGCCGCCCATCTCCATCAGCTTGACCATAAGCGCGTTGGCGATGGTGGATTTGCCCGAGCCCGAGAAGCCGGTGAAGAACACGGTAAAACCTTGCTGGCTGCGCGGCGGTTTGGTTTTGCGCAGCTCGGCCACAACCTCGGGGAAGCTGAACCATTCGGGGATTTCCAAACCTTCCGCCAGACGGCGGCGCAGCTCGGTACCCGAGATGTTCAGGATGGTGACGTCATCCTTGTCCAGAATCTCGTCATTCGGTTCGTATTGGGCGCGTTCCTGCACATAGACCATGTGTTTGAAATCAACCATCTCAACGCCGATTTCATCCTGATGCTGGCGGAACAGGTCTTGCGCGTCATAGGGGCCATAGAAATCTTCTCCGGCCGAGTTCTTGCCGGGGCCCGCATGGTCGCGACCCACGATGAAGTGGGTACAGCCGTGGTTGGCACGGATCAGGCCATGCCAGACGGCTTCGCGCGGGCCAGCCATACGCATTGCGAGGTTCAGCAGCGACATTGAGGTGGTCGAGGCTGGATACTTGTCCAGAACCGCCTCATAGCAGCGCACGCGGGTAAAGTGGTCGACGTCGCCGGGCTTGGTCATGCCGACAACCGGGTGGATCAGCAGGTTGGCCTGCGCTTCCTTGGCGGCGCGGAAGGTCAGTTCTTGGTGGGCGCGGTGCAGCGGGTTGCGGGTTTGGAATGCAACGATGCGACGCCAGCCCAGCTTGCGGAAGAACGCCCGCAACTCGTTCGGAGTGTCACGCCGGGCGCGGAAATCATAGTGGACAGGCTGCTGGATGCCGGTGACAGGGCCGCCCAGATAGACCTTGCCCGCCACATTGTGCAGATAGTTCACCGCAGGGTGCGCATCGTCATCCGCGCCGAACACCTTTCCGGCCTCGCGCGCTTTGTCCGGGGTCCAGCGGTCGGTCACAGTCATGGTGCCCAGAATGACACCTTCCTGGTCGCGCAGGGCGATGTCCTGACCCAGTTCGATGCTTTCGGCAAAGTCTTCGCTGACATCCAGAGTGATCGGCATCGGCCACAGCGTGCCATCTGCCAGACGCATATTCTCGACCACATTGTCGTAATCGGCCTCGGACAGGAAACCTTTGAGCGGGTTGAACCCGCCGTTCATCAGCAGTTCCAGGTCGCAGATCTGGCGCGGGCTCAGATCCCAGCTGGTCAGGTCGGCAGCTTCTACTTTCAGTTTCTGCGCCGACTCGTAGGAAACATAAAGTTCAGGGATCGGAGCCAGATTGCTCAACATCGTCATGGGAATACTCTTGTCGAAGTTCGGTTTTTTTTACCGGTGGTTCAGTGTCTTTGCGGGGCGTTTGCCCCGACTGTGGGGCGAAGTCCATATACATTCAGGTAATTAAGGACGATATGCGCAGTTTTTACTGCGTTTGGAAGGATTTTTTGACCGGTAGAAGTTTTGAGGACGAAATTCCCGACGATTTACGGTTCGCAGGTGAATTCAGTACGTATGTTCTATTCTGCGGCGGTGGCTGCAAGATCGGTAGCGCTGGTCACAGGCAAGGCGGGAATCGGTCGCGTGACCCCGCGCAAATCAAACGACTTCAAGCCGCTTTGATCTCCGCCGAATCCGGCGGCCTGAAGCAATTCGGACGACACCAGCAGCTCGACCCCAAGGTCCTTGGTTTGCCCTTCTAGCCTGCTGGCAACGTTAACAGCATCGCCGATGATCGTGCGCGTTGCGGTGCCTGCTGCGCCAATTTCACCCAAAACCAGATCTCCCAGATGCAGACCCATTCCGATGCGGATACGTGGGCTGCCTTCCGCTTCTAGCCGCTGATTGAATTGAACGAGGGCGCGACTGACATTTATGGCTGCCTGCAACCCTGCGCGGGCCGAACTTTCTGTATCGGGTGTTTCAAACACCGCCAGCAGACCATCCCCCATGTATTTATCGACCACCCCGCGCTCGGCGGTGATGGCGGGCACGATGGCGTCAAAGAACCGGTTCAGCAGGAATACGATGTCATAGGGCAACTGACCCGTCGTCCGAGAGGTAAAACCACGCATGTCCAGAAAAAGAACGGCCAGTTTGCGCTCTTGTCCCTGGCTGGAATGTGCGCGTTGCCGACCGCCGTTGGGGCGGAACATGCGAAACGCGGTCAACGGTTCTGTTGGTCGAATCTGACAGGCCAGGCGCGCTTTTCTTGGAGCACCCACGGCTGCAAGGCTGCGCGCCTCGACCTCGCTAGGCGAGGGGAGGGCGTCTGCCCCATCCTCGACAATCACCCGACAGGTTGTGCAGCGTCCTTTACCCCCGCACAATGCAGTGTGCGGGATGCCATTGGCTTGCGAAATCTCCAGCAATGTCATGCCTTTTTCGGCGACGACTTCGGGGCCTTCCACGTATTTCACCCGGACCGAGTGCCTGCGCCGCAGCAATTTGCGCACTGCGAAAACAGTTAATGAGGCCCCCAGCGCGATCCAGAAAGCCGTGACAGCATTGCTCTTGATGCTGAACAGTGCCTGAAAATCCTGTTGAGACGGCCAGTTATAGTGGTCGATATACTGGTCACGCAGAAACGGATCGGCGAAATCCAACCAGAGGCGCCGTCCCTCGGTCAGCAATCCGGCCAGCGCGAACGACGGGACAAACACCGCCAACCCGATCAGGTAGGGCGCAGTTTTTGACCACCAATCGGTCAGGCGCAGCCACATGTGAAGGCCAATGCAGCTGTGAATCCAGACAATCAGCAGCAATGCGCTTTGCAGCCAGATCGCGCTGCTGTTCCACATCAGGATGATGATATAGCCCATCTCGTCATTGACGTCATAGACCTCGTGCGCGTAGCGCGTATAGACGATATGGGTGATCAGCTGCAGCGGGATCAGCAGGCCCAGAACCACCTGCAGCGCCGTGCTGACCGGCATTCTGAGCGTCCTGCGCTGGCTGATCGAATACAGCGCCAAGCCTGTGTGCACAAACAACGCCAAATACAGAAACGCACTGCCGATGTCATGGCGCGTCACCGCGTGGCGGCCATCCTGCATCCCGTGCAGGTAATCGGTATGAAACAACCCCAACCCGATGTTGATGAAGTGAAAAAAGGCGAAGGCAAACAGGACCAGGCCGCTGCCGATCCTCAGCCGGGTTGCCCACCCGCCTTGCCATAGAACGCTACTCAATCAAATCACCTGCACGCGCTTTGTCTGAAGCCGAGACTGGTACGGGGGAGGCGACGGGTCAAGAATAAGGCGGAACCCAAGCGGTCGCAGGCGCATCGACATGGATCACGTCAGCCGAAATTTTGAACAGCACGAGATGGCTGAGGTCTGGCCGGGACCGAGAGCTGTAGATCAGCCCGTCCGCCTTTTGCGCGCGGGCCGCTTCCGAGAACTGCCAGGTGGGCGAGGGACGGTCCATCTCCTGCCACAAGACCGAGGCTGTGCGTTGTCCGCGCAGGTCGACAAGGCGTGCTTTGGTGATCCGGGCCTGTTGCAAAACGCGCGGGGGATCATCCTTGCCGACATAGCGCCGGATCGCGACCGCAGCCCCATCGGCGCTGAGTGACGCGTAAAGCGCTGCCTGCCCTGCAAAATGAAAACGCCCCTCGGGCGCCTTTGCAGGGGCCAGAGGGGCGTCGCATTGGGACAAAAACAGAATTCTCCAGACCGGGCCGGAGAATTCCAACACCGTGTTACTCCTGCTCTGCCAGGAAGCGTTCGGCGTCCAGCGCGGCCATACAGCCCATACCGGCGCTGGTGACAGCCTGACGATAGATGTGGTCGGTCAGGTCCCCGGCGGCGAAAACACCGGGGATCGAGGTTTCGGTCGAGCCCGGCTTGGTTACGACATAGCCGCCCATATGGGTTTCCAGCGTGTCCTTGACCAGCTCATTGGCTGGGGCATGACCGATGGCGACAAAGACACCCTTACACGGGATCTCGGTGATCTCGCCGGTTTTGACGTTCTTGACACGTACACCTTCGACGCCCAGCGGGGCATCAGTGCCGACGACCTCGTCCAGTTCATGAAACCAAAGCGGTTCGATCTTTTCGTTTTTGAACAGACGGTCCTGCAGGATTTTCTCGGCTCGCAACTCGTCGCGGCGGTGGATCAGAGTGACCTTGCTGGCGAAGTTGGTCAGAAACAGCGCCTCTTCCACGGCGGTGTTGCCGCCGCCGATGACCACGATCTCTTGCCCGCGATAGAAGAACCCGTCGCAGGTGGCGCAGGCCGAGACGCCAAAGCCCTTGAACTTGTCCTCGGACGGCAGGCCCAGCCATTTGGCGCGCGCGCCGGTCGCCAGAATAACGGCGTCGGCCGTATAGGTCGTGCCGCTGTCGCCCGTGGCGGTGAAGGGGCGTTTGCTGACATCCAGATCGCTGATGATGTCGCCGATGATCTCACACCCCATAGCTGCAGCATGTTCCTGCATCTTGATCATCAGATCGGGGCCCTGCACCTCGGTAAAGCCGGGGTAGTTTTCGACTTCGGTCGTGGTGGTCAGCTGACCGCCGGGCTCGATGCCCTGAACCAGAATCGGGTTCAGCATCGCGCGGCTGGCATAGACGCCCGCCGTGTATCCGGCAGGTCCCGACCCGATGATCAGAACCTTGGTGTGTTTCGTTTCGGCCATGGTACCCCCAACTCGATATGCCTGACTTGGGCGCTTGGCCCCTTGGCGATTGGATATAGCGACCCAGTGGCGGCGCTTAAAGCCCCTTCCTGATGGGTATCGGCCTTGCGGCTATGGAATGGCAATGAAACAAAGAATGTTGCGCAGAGGCGAAATATTATTGCGCATCAAGTGGGTGCTGATATAACAACTGAAAAAAATTCAGGAGCATTTTATGGTCACGACCCGGCTGGATGAGATTGACCGCAAGATTTTGGCGGAATTGCAGGCAGACGGTCGCATGACCAATGTCGAATTGGCGAAACGTGTCGGGATATCAGCCCCTCCTTGCCTGCGTCGGGTTCGCACGCTTGAGGAATCGGGTTTTATTCGCGGGTACCATGCCGAGGTAAACGCGCGCGAATTGGGGTTCGAGGTTCAGGTCTTTGCCAGCGTCGGTCTGGAAAGTCAGGCCGAAACGGAACTGACCGCCTTTGAGGAACGCTGCCGCGAATGGCCCTTGGTCCGGGAGTGTCACATGCTGAACGGTGAGGTGGATTTCATCCTGAAATGCGTCGCCCCCGACCTCAGCAGTTTTCAACAGTTCCTGACCGGAGAGCTGCTGACGACGCCGAACGTGGCCAGTGTTAAAACATCACTGGTCATTCGTGGCGCTAAGGACGAGCCCGGCGTGCCTTTTGACGTGCTGGAAGAACGAATGAACCGGACGGCGTAAAGCGCGTCCGTTTATGTGCGGCACAACACCTTGGTAAGATGGCCGTCACGTACAAAAACAATACCCAACCTAATAGAATCTGCATAAAGCCCCCACTTTGCAGTATCTGGTAATTTTCAAGCTGTGATCGCGTCGACCTCGCCATCGCCAGCGCGCGGCATCAGCAGCGGTCCGAAATCGTTCAGCGAGTCGGCATGCGCGAACAGGTTCAGAAAGATCGACCGCAAGGAGTGGCTGATCATGCGCACCGCGTTCACGCCGGGATGATAGGTTTCAAACTGCAACCCATCGACTTTGATAACCGCGTGACGTTTCAGGCAGATGTGAAACAGTTCAACTGGCGTCGGCGGCAATGTCTCGATCACGTTCATTCCGTCCTGGAATTCGTGAACCGGGGTCAGGATCGTCTCATTCCCGTGTAGATGCCGAAGATGCGCCGGAGTGCCCACGATCCGGGCTGATGGCCCCGCGATCACGCCTGAAAGAGGTTTTTGCATGCCGAATGTGTCGGCCATGATGCGGGTCAGCGGACGGGTGCGGCCACGCGAATCTTCGCGCCCCGGTACCAGCGTGACCGAGCCTTTCCACAACACGATTTGTGAGGTGCCATCCTGTGTCAAAACAGTGTCTCCGGGCAGTAGGTCTTCGATGGCGACCGGCCCGGTTTCAGTGTCGACCAGAGATCCGCGGGTAAAGGCGCAAAAGGCATCCTCGAACATCGGCAGGGCTGGTGCGATATGGCGGGTTTGCGCAATGTCACCATTGGGCAGAAGCGCACTGACCTCATAGCGCCGCAGCTGCGCCTTGGGTTTGTTCGGTGCACGTGACGCGTCGCGCAGCATCGCTGACGTATCAACCGCATTTCTGGCCGCCCGCGAGAGCGAATGTGGAATAGGCATTGTTATTCCGTCCCTTCTAAAGTCCGCTCAGACAGGTTGACCCCTCCGTCCATGCCCGTCTGATCAGTTTTCTTCTTTGTTTTGAATGAAAGGGCGACCTTGGGGCGATCGTCGCACTGACGTCGCATCGCAGCAGTATCGCGTATCCCTTTGGTCAACATCTTGACCCCCCAGACAAACTCACAACAACGCGGGCGGAAATTGCCTGCGCACACATGCCCCTCACCCGCGCCGCGTAAAATACCTGCGGCAGGGTACGCGTCAGGCCGGAGCACCCCTCTGACGCCGGTCTTGGCCCAGGGAACCGGCAGCTTGGTACCCTGAACATCGCGATCAACGCCGTGCCGCCAAGCGGCGGGCAACCCTGATCGAGTGGCTGGAAACGCCCTTCCACGGCATGTCCAGACCTTTCTCTCTGCTCGCCGCGATGACGGCGCTTAGAAAGCGAGATTTTCCCTTCATTCCTGTAGTCCTGCTCTTGTCGAGGTCGTGGCCTCAATTCCCTTTGGACCTAATCTGACGCCATATTGCGGCAGCGATAAGGCTGATCCGGGATCAATTCAGGACAAAATGAAGGATGGCAGCTCCTCTTTCTTTATGCTGTCCTGCACTGCTGGAGCATCGGCAGATAAGCACCTGAGACCGGACAATAAAACTTGGTTTCTTCCGACTCAGGTAGACACAAAGAATGTGGCGAAAAGGTGGCGATATCGCCACAATTCGGTCTAGGTTAATAATTTGATTGCAGAAATCAGGCGGCCATAATCTGCTTCTTTGGCGTGGGTGGCCCGGCGGTAGGAATAAAACCGGTCCGGGTCCGAATAGGTGCAATGGCGCGTCCATTCCGCTTGGCCGATTCCCGCCTGTCGCAGACGGTGCAGGCCAAAAGCGGGCAGGTCGAATTGCAGTCGGTCGCCTTCTCCATTGGCAAAGAAACGCAGGTTATCGGGTGATTCGGCGACAAAACTGTCCAGAAAATCCGGACCGACCTCATAGGCCCGCTGCGAGATCGTCGGCCCGATGACAGCGACTGTATTCGCGCGGTCCGCGCCAAGCGCCTCCATCGCGTCCAGTGTTGCCTCAAGCACACCGTCCAAGGCCCCGCGCCACCCGGCATGGGCGGCACCGATCACATTGGCTTGAGCATCCGCAAACAGAACCGGCTGACAGTCTGCGGTCAGAATCGAAAGCGCCAGACCCGGTGTCGCCGTCACAATCGCATCCGCTTTTGGCCGGTCGCCGGTTTGCGGGCCATCAACGGTCACCACGGTCGGCGAATGCACCTGATGCACGCCGACCAGCGCGTCGGGGTCGACCTCCATCGCGTCGGCCACGCGGCCCCGGTTGATCGACACGACCTCGGTTTGATCCGAGGACCCGTAGCCGCAATTAAGTCCGGTAAAAATCCCCGAGGAGGCACCACCCCGGCGGCTGAAGAAACCGTGGCGCACGCCTGACAATATGTCCGAGGTCAGTATTTCCAGTGTCATGGTTCCAATCCCGGTGGAGGTGCCGCGTAGGAGGGGTAGAGACCCAGTAATTTGAACAGGTTTCCCATTTCATCGGGATGCGTCAACCTGCGATGTGCAGCCACCAGCATTTCAAGCTTCGCCCCGCCGAGCGGTTTGGCCAAAGCTTGTGCACGGGCGGTAATGCCCAGCCGTTCCAGAAACACGCCCTGAGGGGTCAGACGGGAATGGGCGCAACCCGCGGCACGCGCTGCCAATGCGAGTGGTTCGAAATCTACATGGGCGGTCAGATCGGCCTGACCGGGTGTATCTAGCGGATCCACACGCTCATGCCCGCGCAGGGCCTGAAACGTGTTGCCCAGTGAATGCCAGTCGCCATAATCCACGATCAGACCGGCACCGCCGTGGCTTGCGATTCGACCCGCGATGACGGTCAGGATGGGGATTGCCGCCGCGCAAAGCTCAACCAGATCGCCATCTTTCGTGTCTTGCAATCGGTCCGTCAGCGCAACCTGATCCGCCTGGGTCCCCAACCCGAAGGTCAGCGATTCGCCCTCGGCCCCGATCAGGCGCTCGCGCCACGCAGGGCCATCGCGCAGGAACTGGCGGATGGGCAGGGCGTCAAAGAACTCGTTGGCGACCAGAAACAAGGGCGCGTCGGGCAGGTCGGCAACCGTTGTGACCCAGCGCGGTGCAAATTCGTTTAACGTTTCTGCCTGAATGTCGCGCAGGGTCGGTGAGGCTTCGAACAGCACGATCTCAGCCGCGTCATGGAAGCCACGGACCCCGCGTGTGGCCCGGAGGATGTCCACCATCAGTGTTCCGCGCCCCGGCCCAAGCTCGACCAGAACGAAGTGATCGGGGTGGCCCTGATCCATCCAGCTTTGCGCCAGACTTAGGCCGATTAACTCACCGAACATCTGACTGATCTCGGGCGCGGTCACGAAATCGCCCTGCGCGCCGAAAGGATCGCGGGTGGTATAATAGCCATAGGTCGGGTGCAGCAGGCATTCGGTCATGTAGTCGGCCACGGTCATCGGACCGTCCTGCGCGATGCGCTCCAGCAGATGGTCGGTTAGGCTCATCGCGCGTGTCGCGCCCGCAGGGCGAACCACAGGCCAAGCGCAATCATGGGCAGCGACAAGAGCTGCCCCATGGTCAGGCCATACCCGCCAATATGCCACGCAAGACCCAGAGGGTTCCCGACCGAGATAAACTGTGCGTCCGGCTGCCGAAAGAACTCAACGATAAAGCGAGACGCGCCATACCCGGCCAGAAACACGCCCATAACCAGTCCGGGTTTGCGCAGCGCGCCCTTGCGGTAGACCAGCCACAGCAGCATGGCCCCCAGCAGCAACCCCTCCAGCGCGGCCTCGTAAAGCTGCGAGGGGTGGCGTGCGCACATTCCCACCAGCACGCCAGGGCAGTCTTGCGCGGCAGGGCCGGGGAAGATTATCGCCCATGGCACCTCGCTGGGGCGGCCCCAAAGCTCGGCGTTGATGAAGTTGGCCAATCGTCCCAGCAGCAGCCCGGGCGGAACAGTGTGGGCAATGAGATCAGCCAGCGGCAGAACCGTTATCTGGTGACGGCGGGCATAGATGTAAGAGGCGACAATCACGCCCAGCAGACCGCCGTGAAAGGCCATGCCGCCTTGCCAGACTTTCAAAATGTCCTCCGGGTTCGCAAGGTAATAGGCGGGCTGGTAAAATAGCACGAACCCAAGTCGACCACCCAGAATCACCCCAAGGATGATCCAGGTGATCAGATCCTCAAGCTGCTGGGGTTTCATTGGCGGCGTGTTATCTGCCCAAAGTGCGGGGCGTTTCAGCGCCGCTGCCCCCAGCCTCCACGCGATCAGGATGCCCGCGATATAGGCCAGCGCGTACCAACGCAGCGCGAACTCCATCCCGAAGAGTGAGATCGAGAACAGTTCGGGCGACAGATCGGGGAAATTCAGAACAGCCTGCATGTGCGTCTCATTGCCCGTGCTTTGCAGGGCAAGTCAACCTTGAGCCTGACGCAAAGTTTACCCATATAGAGAACAACCGCGATTTCGGAGAAAAACTATGCAGACCCGCAACAAGATCCTCGACGATGTATCCCAACTGATGACCAACGCCATGGGCGTGGCGCAAGGTGCACGGGAAGAGGCCGAGAACGCGATGAAGTCGATGATCGATCGCTGGCTGGCCGACCGCGATTTTGTCACCCGCGAAGAATTCGATGCCGTCCGCGCCATGGCGCAAAAGGCGCGCGAGGAAAACGCAGCCCTGGAACAGCGTATCGCCGCGCTTGAGGCAAAGCTGGACAAGTAACGTCCGCTGCAAATTCATCGAAAACAGGAAAAGCACCGCGCAATCCTTAGTCGGGTTGTGCGGTGTTGTGCATCATGCCGCCTTGCGGAATTTAATCAAGACAAAGCTGTACCCGGCGCCAATATTTTGATCGCCGTGGCCATTCGTCCACAACTTATTGCTGTTATCCCCAAGAAATAGGGTTGCCAGACGGGTGCGCGCGGCGCACCATATTTAGTACAGGCACATGGGGGAAGCCCGGCTTGTAGAGCAGGCAACTAGCGCTGGGGCGCTGCCAGCCCCAAATTGCTAGAGATAAGTGAGGTGGCATTATGGCCCTATCCGAGCAGTTTCTCGAAGAAGACCTTCATCCGATTGATATTGTTGAACACCTGGCCGAACATCACGACTGGGATTTTGATCGTATCGGCGACGATCAGATCGCCATGGCTGTCGAAGGACAGTGGCGCACCTATTCCATCACTCTGGCCTGGTCGAACTATGACGAAACCCTGCGCATGGTGTGCTCGTTCGAAATGGACCCGCCATCCGAGCGGGAAAGCGAGCTGTATGAGCTTCTGAACAAGATGAATGATCAGTGCTGGGCCGGGGCGTTTACCTATTGGGCCAACCAGAAGCTGATGGTCTATCGCTATGGTCTGGTTCTGGCGGGTGGTCAGACGGCCAGCCCTGAACAGATTGACACGATGATCACCGCAGCGGTTCTGAGTGCCGAGCGGTATTACCCGGCGATCCAACTGGTCACATGGGGCAATCGTGATCCCGAAGATGCGATGCAAGTCGCCATTGCAGAGGCTTACGGCCGCGCGTAAAGCTTTGCCCCAAGCCAGATAATGGGGAGGGGCAATCATGGATATGTCGCGTGTCGCGGATCAGGGGCTGGTGCTTCTGGGATGCGGTAAGATGGGATCGGCCATGCTGGCGGGCTGGCTGGAACACGGCCTTCCTGCCTCTTCGGTCTGGGTCGTTGATCCGTACCCCTCGGACTGGCTGAAAGCACAAGGCGTCAATATAAACACAGCATTGCCCGAAGCGCCCGCCGTGGTGCTTGTGGCCGTCAAACCGCAGATGATGGGCGAAGCATTGCCCGCGATCAAAGCGCTAGGCGGGGGCGGAAGCCTGTTCGTCTCGGTCGCTGCGGGGACGTCGATTTCCACATTCGAATCCGTGTTGGGCGCGGGCACGCCGATCGTTCGGGCGATGCCAAATACGCCTGCGGCCATTCGGCAGGGCATCACGGCTTTGATCGGCAACGCACAGGCCTCCGAGGCCGATGTGACCCTGGCCGAAAACCTGCTGTCCGCGATTGGTGAAACTGTCCGGTTGGCGGAAGAGACGCAGATGGACGCAGTGACTGGTCTCAGCGGATCGGGCCCGGCCTATGTGTTCCACCTGATCGAAACGCTGGCCGCCGCGGGGCAGGCGCAGGGCTTGCCGCATGAACTGGCAATGAAGCTGGCCAAATCTACTGTTGCAGGGGCAGGCGCGCTAGCGATGGCCGCCGACGAAGACCCCGCGCAGCTGCGGGTCAACGTGACCTCGCCCAATGGCACCACGCAGGCCGCGCTAGAGGTGCTTATGCACGAAGAACAGGGTTTCCCCGATCTGCTGCACCGTGCCGTCAAAGCCGCCACCGACCGATCCAAGGAGCTGTCCCGTGAGTGAGATTACCTTCGACGATTTTCTCAAGGTCGATATCCGCGTAGGTGAAGTGATCCGCGCCGAGCCGTATCCCGAGGCCCGCAAACCCGCGATCAAGATGTGGATCGACTTCGGCGATGAGATCGGCGAGCGCAAGACCTCGGCCCAGATCACCGCGCATTACGACCCGGCCACTCTGGTCGGCAAGCAGGTGATGGCTGTGGTGAATTTCCCGCCGCGCCAGATCGGCAAGTTCATGTCCGAAGTCCTGGTGCTGGGCCTGCCCGACGAAAACGGTGAGATCGTTCTGATCGGACCGGATGGCAACGTTCCCATCGGCGGAAGGATGCACTGATGAAGGTATTTATTGCCCGGCCGATGACGCCAGCGGTCGAAGCGCGCGCAAGGGCTGAATTCGACGTTGAATTCCGGCCCGAGACTGCGCCGATGTCTGAGGAAGAAATGATCAACGCGCTAAACACGTTCGACATTGTCGTTCCGACGCTGGGGGATCAGTTCTCGGCGGATATCTTTGCGCAAGTGCCTGACCCGCGTTGCAAGCTGCTGGCCAATTTCGGCGTTGGGTATAACCATATCGACGTAAGCGCCGCGCAAGCTGCCGGAATCACCGTCACCAACACCCCCGGCGCAGTCACTGATGCGACCGCCGATATCGCCATGGCGCTGTTGTTGTCCACGGCCCGTCGCGCGGGCGAGGGTGAGCGCCTGGTTCGCGCCGGTGCTTGGGAAGGCTGGCATCCGACCCAGATGTTGGGCCACCACGTCACCGGCAAACGGGTTGGTATCGTGGGCATGGGTCGCATCGGTCAGGCCATCGCGCGGCGTTGCCACTATGGGTTCTCGATGCAGGTGGCCTATCAATCGCGAAGCGCGAAGGATCTGGATTTTGCGGCAGAGTTCATTCCCGATCTGTCTGCTTTGGCGGCTTCGGTCGATTTCCTTGTGCTGGCGGTTCCCGGTGGCGCCGAAACCCGGCATCTGATCAATGCGCAGGTGCTGGAGGCGATGAACCCCAACGCCCTGCTGGTCAACATCGCGCGCGGAGAGGTCGTGGATGAAGCTGCCCTGATCGCAGCCCTTCAGGCGGGGCAGATCGCCGGGGCTGGGCTGGATGTCTATGAATTCGAGCCCAAGGTCCCACAAGCCCTGATCGACATGGACAACGTGACCCTGTTCCCGCATCTGGGTACCGCGACCGAGGAAGTGCGCACGGATATGGGCAATATGGCGCTGGATAATGTCGCCGCCTTTGTCACGGGGCGCGCGCTGCCGAACCCGGTTTAGTCGCCCATCGCCTCGCGCCAATGCTTGCGGCAGAGCGAGACATAGGTCTCGTTCCCGCCGATCTGAACCTGTGCGCCTTCGGTAATGGTGTTGCCGTTCTCGTCCTGCCGAATGACCATCGTAGCCTTGCGGCCGCATTCGCAGATCGTGCGCACCTCGCGCATTTCATCGGCCAGCGCCAGCAGCGCCGCAGAGCCCGGAAACAGACGCCCCTGAAAGTCCACGCGCAACCCGTAGGCCAGAACCGGTATTTTCAGATCATCCACGGCACGCGCCAGTTGCCAGACCTGATCCTCGGTAAGAAACTGCGCCTCATCAATGAACACGCAGGCCACCTTGCCCTGTTTCAGGCGCGCGTTGATCATGGCAAAAACATCGTCCTGCGCCCCGAATGTTTCGGCATCCGCCGCAATCCCGATGCGCGAGGCGATCTTGCCCACCCCTGCACGTCCATCCAGCCGGGCCGTCATCAGATAGGTATCCATGCCGCGCTCACGGTAGTTGTGCGAGGCTTGCAGTAACACGGTCGATTTGCCCGCGTTCATGGTCGAATAATTGAAGTATAGCTTTGCCATACGCCCGGGTCTAAAACGCCTGAACGGCGCGGGCAAGGGACCAATATAAACCAAGAAAGCGTCGTCGCCGTTGTCGTTGCAAGGGTCGAGCGCAAGCTCATTGGGGATGGATACCCCCGCTTCAACAACAGCGACGCCGTCGGCCGTCATACGGCCTAACCATTGCAGGACCAGAAAAACGCCCCGCGGATACTCATAACCGGCTGGAAACGCCGCCACTCACTCACAAAATCCCTTCAATTCTGAGGGATAGTCAATTTATGCCATTTCAATTATGACTCGAGTATGGGAAATTTCCGCACCGTTTCCCCCACACTGGCAGATGTGGTGGTGAAGCCAGGCAGCAAAGGTTGAAACATGGCAGATATCGGGGCCTACCTGAAAAAGCATACCGAGGCATTGGTCAAAGACGTGGGCATCGAATCCGCCTGCGAGATTACCGGGAAATCCAAGGCGACCCTGGGCCGGTATTATTCCGACAATGCCGAGCACGCCGACCGGTTCATGCCGGTGGACGCGGTTGCCCGGCTTGAGGCCGTGTCCAACTTTCCGCATGTGACCTCGGCTTTGGCGGACCTAAAGAACATCACGCTGTCCTATGACGGTCGCAACTCGGACGCGCCCCGAACCGGAGGGGTGAATGCAGACGTTATCGCGCTAAGCCAGCGCTTTGCCATGCTGATGACCGAATACCAGGCCGCCATCGAAGACGGCATCATCACAGTGAACGAAGCCAAGCGTTTGTTGAAAGAGACCAGCCAGTTGCAGCAGGTTTTGATCGAGATGAAGCTGCATCTGGAAGAGGAAAGCGTGAGCTGAGCGCTTCTCATATCTTCGAGCAAAAAAAACTTGAGCGGCGCGTTCTACGAACGGCTATGCCTGCACTTGAGCTATTCCTCTTCCTGACAGCGTTCGTAGCTATCGCCCTGCGTTCTCAAAAAACGGCTTCCAACGGGTTCTGACAGGAGATGAACAAAACTGTCGTCACGGTTTAACACCGCACCAATAGCGACATAGCTGCATGGCGTGTCATCGTATTCTTCTTGCGACAGTTGTTCTACATCCGCGCGGATGCGCCAGCCGGTATCGGGATACTTGTCTTCTTCGTCATGTTCGGAATCTTCACGATAAACATATCCCACGCGGGCGCGCCGTTCCAAAACTGCATCATCAACAAAACAGCGGCCAAACCACTTGTTGAAGTCGTTTGAAAAACGCATTTGCAATTCCGGGTCATCCCAATCTATTCCAACTATGTGGTGGATTTTGAACTCGACCGGATCGCCGAGTGTCAATGCGGGTATGTCTTCTGGGGTGTTGTCGAGCCTACCTAGCAAATTTGAGCCGTCGCGGCGTTTTACGATAACCCACATTCTCTCCGCATCGTATTGTTCGGATTCAGGAACAGCGCTGAAAATCAGCTTTACGATTGTTCCAATACCGACTTCAGCAAGCTCTTCTTCGCTTGGTAAATGGAACGTGTATGGGTTTTCTTTTTGCGTTGGGCGCGGGTCGTGAAGGCGAAAACTAGGGCTTGTCACAAATGCAACCTTGATCTGCTTTACAGTTCATCTTCTTGTTTGTTTTCAACGCTAAAGTGGTCAAGCTGCGGGTTGGAGGCAAGAATACCCTGCTGTGAAAGTCGCCTGTTACAGATGATGTTTAACCGCACCGCTTCACGATCACCGAACCCACGGAATACCCCGCCCCGAAGGAGCAGATCAGACCGATTTCTCCATCTGCGAAATCGTCCGAGTATTTGGAGAACGCGATGATCGATCCGGCTGAAGACGTGTTGGCATAGTCTTGCAGGATGTTGGGTTGTTCGCCCGGTTCTGGCTCGCGGCCCAAAACCTTTTTGCCGATGAAATCGTTCATCGTCTTGTTGGCCTGGTGCAACCACAGGCGTTTCAGGTCCGAACTGCTCAGCCCTTCGGAGTCCATATGGTCGGCGATGTGCTTGCTGACCATCGGTAGCACTTCCTTGAAGACTTTTCGGCCGTTCTGCATGAACTGCATGTCACGCCGATCGACCACGCCATCAGGGCGCGAGCGGCGCAAGTAACCATTATTGTTGCGGATATTGTTGGAAAATTCGGTGGCGCAGCGGGTGGAGAGGATTTCGAAATAGGGGCCGGTTGCGTCCTCGACGCGTTCGATCAGGGCGGCGGTGGCGACGTCTCCGAAAATGAAATGGCAATCGCGGTCGCGCCACTCCAGATGACCAGAGCAGATCTCGGGGTTCACCACCAGCGCGGATTTCACCGATCCCGATCGGATCATATCCGCCGCCGCCTGAATGCCAAACGTGGCCGAGGAACAGGCGACATTCATATCAAAGCCAAAGCCCTTGATCCCCAGCGCCTGCTGAATTTCGATCGCAATCGCCGGATAGGCACGTTCGTGGTTTGAGGCGGCGCAGATTACCAGATCCACGTCCTCGGGTGCGCGCCCGGCTTGCGCCAGTGCCTTTTTGCAAGCATCCACGGCCATCTCGGTCATGATGCCGGGTTCATCATCACTGCGCTGACGCAGCAACGGGTGCATCACGTCGGGGTCAAGTACGCCGGTCTTGTCCATCACATAGCGGTTGTGGATGCCCGAGGCCTTGACGATGAATTCTTCCGAGGAATGTTGCAGCGGTTCCATGTCACCTGCGGCAATCGCGTCGGCATGCTCGGCATTGACCTTGTCGGCATAGGCGTTGAAGGCGGTGACGAGTTCTGCGTTGGTGATGATGTTCTCTGGCGTGAATACACCGGTGCCGGTGATTGCTGGCGTGTGCATATGTGAACCTGCGTTTTTCGGATTTGCTCAAAATGCCGCCAATACCCGGTCAGTTCAAGAGAGATTGACCCAAGGGAATGCCAAAGTTGGGGCCCAAATGCGCTTCAATTCTTGAATAGTTCATTTTTTGAAGTATATGCGGTCGCGAGGTCTTTAAGGGATTCGGTCCATGACATTCGATGACAGTGCGCTGGTAAAACGGCTCAGTCCTGAAATGCAGGCCATGATGGGCGTGTATGCCTTGTACTGGAAGCTTGAAGAAAGCTTTGACTCGTTGGAAATCGAGCTGACCCATCAGGAATGCCACATGTTGATCAAGCTAGACCAGCCCAAGCGCATGGGGGTTCTGGCGTCGGATATGTTGACAGTGCCCTCCACGATCACCTCTACGGCGGACGCGTTGGAAGCATCGGGGTATCTATCCCGACAACGCGACCCTGAAGATCGCCGCGCCTGGTTGTTGGTGCTGACCGACAAGGGGCTTGAAATGCGTCAGGCCCTGGTGGCCGAAGCGGGTGCTTTGTTTCACCGCGCGTCGGGGTTGGATGCTGATGAGACGGCAGAATTTGCGCGTCTGGCCCGGAAAATCCGGGAAAACATATTGAAAACGGGAATACCCGAGGGGTTGAAGAAATGAAATTGATCTCTGTTTTGGGCATTGCCCTTGCCCTGCTGGCCACCTCTGCCACGGCGCAAGAGACGGCCAAACCAGTCAAGCTGATGGTTGTGCAGGAAACTACACCGGGGTTTTCGCGTCAGTTCTTTGGTCGTGTGGCTGCGCGCCAAACGGTCGATCTGGCGTTTCAGGTAGCTGGGCAGATCATGGACATGCCCGTGACCGAGGGGTTCGTGATCCCCAAGGACGAGTTGATTGCCGAGCTAGACCGTGAGCCGTTCCAGCGCCGCTATGACCGGGCTGTGTTGCAAAAAGAACAAGCCGATCGAACGCTGGCACGCTTGTCCCGTTTGCGCGGTACGGCGGCCAGTCAGGTTGCTGTGGATGACGCCGAAACAGCGGCACAACTAGCCGATATCGCTGTGCGCGATGCCCTTTATGATCTGGAACAGGCGACGCTGACCGCGCCCTTTGACGCGCTGGTCTCAAGCCGCGCGGTGGAATCCTTTACAACCGTATCGGCCGGAACCCCCATCGTTCGTATCCACGACATGTCCGAGCTGCGGATCGAAGTGGATGTGCCCGAAATTCTGTTTCAACGCTCGGGCCAGCAGGATGACATCACCATCACCGCCAAATTCCCTGTCAGCGATGAGGTGTTCCCGCTGCAAATCCGCGAGTTTGATGCTGAATCTTCGAGCGTTGGTCAAACCTTCCGCATTCAGTTCGGCCTGACCCCGCCGGAAGGGCTGCAGATTCTGCCGGGGTCTTCAGTGACGGTGAACGTGCAGGTACAGGATCAACGCACAGGCATCGTGGTCCCGGCGACCGCGATTGTGGCGGATGCCGAAGGAACGCTTGGCATTTTCGTCTTCACGCCGACAGGGGCCGATGAAGGCACGATCACGCGAGTACCGGTGACGATCGAACCCACGGAAAGTGGGGATGTGCGCGTTCTGAGCGGGCTTAACAATGGCGATGAGGTCGTGGTCGCAGGCGGTGGAGCATTGACCGACGGGCAGACGGTGCGCCGTTTTGCCGGTTTTGCGAATTAAAGAGGGCAGGGTCATGAACATCGCGCGCGCATCCATTGATCGGCCGATCTATACGTGGCTGATCATTCTGATCGCTCTGTTTGGCGGCATCTGGGGGTTCCTGTCGCTGGGTCGGCTGGAAGACCCGGCCTTTACGATCAAGAACGCGGTCATCGCCACGCAATATCCCGGTGCCACTGCCGAACAAGTGGCGCTTGAGGTCTCGGAACCTCTGGAATCGGCGATCCAGCAGATGGGAGAGGTCAAAACCATTACTTCGGTCAACCAACCGGGGTTCTCGCTGATCGAAGTTGAGGTGAAGTCTACCTATGACGGAACCGAATTGCCCGAAATCTGGACCAAGCTGCGCGCTAAGGTCCGCGATGCGGCTCGCGCGTTGCCGTCAGGTGTCAGCCAGCCGCTGGTGAATGACGGGTTTGGTGACGTGTTCGGGCTGTTCTATGCGGTCACCGCGGATGGATTCTCGGATGCTGAAAAGCACGAGTTGTCGACCTTTCTGAGGCGCGAATTGCTGACCGTCGAGGGCGTAGCGGATGTCGAGGTGATGGGCCTGCCGGAAGAAGCTATTTTCGTGGAGCCCGACCTAGCCATCTCGGTCAATCAGAATGTGCCGTTGCAGGCGATCAACGATGCCATCGTTAATGCGGATTCGGTGAATGCATCGGGTTCGCTGCGGTCAGACAATGACCGTACCACGGTCCTGACTGCCGAAGGGTCCGATACGGTTTCGGCCATCGCGGGGCTGTCGGTTGGCTCGCAAGGGCAGGTGATCAACCTGTTTGATATGTCCAATGTCTATCGCGGGCGCCAAACCGACCCCGAGGTCATCATCCGCTTTAACGGCGCCGAGGCGTTCACGCTGGGCATCGCGGGCCTGTCGACCGAGAACATTGTCGAGGTCGGCAAGCGCGCCGATGCGAAATTTGCCGAACTGGACGGGCAGATTCCCTATGGTGTCGAAATCCTGCCGATCTATCAGCAACATGTTGTGGTCGAGCAGGCCTCGAACGATTTTCTGGTGAACCTGGCTTTGTCGGTGGCGATTGTAGTGACGGTTCTGGCCATCTTCATGGGCTGGCGCGCCGCGATTGTGGTGGGCTCGACCCTGCTGCTGACCGTGGTGGGAACGCTGCTGTTCATGGCCATATTCTCGATCGAGATGGAGCGGATTTCGCTAGGCGCGTTGATCATCGCCATGGGGATGCTGGTCGACAATGCCATCGTCGTGGCCGAGGGGATGCAGATCGCCATGCTGCGCGGCAAAAACGCGCGCGATGCGGCGGATGAGGCTGCGTCCAAAACACAAATCCCGCTGTTGGGCGCGACGATCATCGGTATCATGGCGTTTGCTGGTATCGGTCTCAGCCCGGACGCATCGGGTGAGTTCCTGTTCTCGCTGTTTGCGGTCATCGCGATCTCATTGCTGCTGAGTTGGATTCTGGCACTGACGGTGACGCCCATGCTGGGGCACTATTTCTTCAAACAGGGTAAAGAAGGCGCGGTGGATGCTTATGGCGGACTGATGTTCCGTATCTACGGGACCGTCCTGCGCTGGGCTTTGCGGTTCCGCTGGCTGGTGATCGCCGCCTTGGTGGGGGTGACGGTGGCCTGTTTCGCCGGGTTCGGTCTGGTCAAGCAGCAATTCTTTCCGGATTCGAACACGCCACTGTTCCTTGTGCATTATAAATTGCCGCAAGGTACTCCAATTTCCCGCACCGCTGATGATATAGCCGTGTTTGAGGAATGGCTGACCAACAGGGATGAAGTCGTGTCGGTCGCAACTTTTGTCGGACAGGGCGCGACCCGGTTTTTGCTGACCTATTCGGCCGAAAAGCCGAACCCCAGCTATGGTCACCTGATCATCCGAACCGAAACCCTTGAAGACATCCCGCAACTGCGCGCGGATCTGGAAGAATTCGGCTCGGCCCAGTTCCCTGAGGGTGAGTTTCGCACCCGCCGTTTGATCTTTGGTCCGGGTGGCGGCGATCCGATCCAGGCGCGGTTCTCGGGCAGCGATCCGGTAGTTTTACGGCAACTGGCAGAGGAGGCGGTCCTGCGGATGCGCGCCGCGTCCGATAATGCCCTGCACGTGCATCACAACTGGCGTGAAAAAGAGCTGGCGGTTCAACCGATCTACGCGACTGAGCGCGCCCAAACTGCAGGTGTCAGCCGCGAAGACATCGCAGCCACGTTGCAGTTTTCAACCGATGGCATCACCGGCGGGGTGTTTCGTGAACGCGATCGCCTGATCCCAATCATCCTGCGCCGCGCTGCGAATGGCGATTACTCGATCGTGGATCAGGTGGTGTATTCCGATCAGTCCGAACGCTTTGTTCCGATCGAGCAGATGGTGGACGGGTTCGAATACAAGGCCCTGAACACGCTGGTACATCGGCGGGATCGGGTCCTGACCATCACTGTTGGTGCAGATATCCCGGCAGGGTTCACGGCGGCTCAGGTCCATTCCGAAGTCCGGGCGGCCATCGAAGACATGGATTTGCCCGCCGGATACCGGATGGAATGGGGTGGTGAATTTGAAAATGCCGGTGAGGCCAATGAAAGCCTTGGACGGCAACTGCCCTTAAGCCTGCTGATCATGGTCTTGATCTCGGTGCTGATCTTCAACGCGATCCGGCAGCCAATCATCATCTGGCTGCTGGTGCCGATGTCGGTAAATGGGGTAGTCATCGGGTTGCTGGGCACCGGGTTACCATTTACCTTTACGGCGCTGCTTGGGCTGCTGAGCTTGTCGGGGATGCTGATCAAAAACGGCATCGTTCTGGTGGAAGAGATCGACCTGGTTCGCGCAACCGGTAAGGGACTGCACGAGTCGATCGTCGAAGCCTCGGTCTCGCGTTTGCGCCCGGTGATGCTGGCGGCGATTACGACCATTCTGGGGATGGCACCGCTGTTGACGGATGCGTTCTTCAAATCGATGGCGGTGACGATCATGGGGGGGTTGGCCTTTGCCACGATCCTGACCATGGTGGCCGCGCCCGTGTTCTACATGGTGTTCTTCCTGCCGGAATACCGGCGCAAATCAGCGCCGCAACCTGTTGTTTAAATGAAAAACCCCCGGTCAGAGACCGGGGGTTTTGCTTTTTTCTGTAACCGGGCGGTGGGGTTAACCCTGCAGGGATTTGACCTCGACATCGCCCTCGGCCTGCGCCTTGATCGCCAAAGCTGCGGCATGGCTAGCGGCCGCAGTGGTGAAATAGGGGATCTTGTCATACAGCGCGATGGAGCGGATGGACTTGCTGTCTTCGACCGCCTGCGCGCCTTCGGTGGTGTTCATTAGCAGCTGCACCTGACCGTCCTTGAGCATATCGGCCACGTCGGGTCGGCCTTCATAGACCTTGTTTACCACGTCGCAGTCGACGCCTTGCTCTGCCAGCCAGGCTTGCGTGCCGCGCGTTGCAACCAGTGAGAAACCCTGTTCGGTCAGCACCTGCGCCGCCTCAAGCATTGCGGGTGTCTTGTCGGCATCCTTGATCGAGATAAATGCGCGGCCCTCGGACGGCAGCACCATACCAGCGCCCATCTGCGCCTTGAGGAAGGCGCGCGGGAAGTCGCGGTCCCAGCCCATGACCTCGCCGGTCGAGCGCATTTCGGGGCCCAGAATGGTATCAACGCCGGGGAAGCGGGCGAAGGGCAGCACGGCCTCTTTCACCGAGAACCACGGCATGTCCGGGTCGGCCAACGTCATCTGGTCGGCAATCTTGGTGTCCTGACCTTCCTTGTACGCGGGGCGCATCGGGAAGGTTGAGAGCTTCTCACCAGCCATGATACGCGCTGCGATGGACGCAATCGCGCTGTCGGTCGCCTTGGCGACGAAGGGCACGGTGCGTGAGGCGCGCGGGTTCACTTCGATCAGGTAGATCTCATCGTCTTTGATCGCGAACTGAACATTCATCAGACCGACCACGTTCAGAGCCTTAGCCAATTTGAACGCCTGATCCTTGATCTGATCGAGGATCTCCTTGGACAGCGAGTAGGGCGGCAGAGAACAGGCCGAGTCGCCCGAATGCACGCCGGCCTCTTCGATATGCTGCATGATACCTGCCACATGCACATCGGTGCCATCGCACAGCGCGTCCACGTCCAACTCAACCGCGCCCGCCAGATAGCTGTCCAGAAGAACGGGGCTGTCGCCCGAGACGACGACGGCCTCGTTGATATAGCGCCGCAGCTGATCCATATCGCGCACGATTTCCATGGCGCGCCCGCCCAGAACGTATGAGGGGCGGATGACCAGCGGGAAGCCGATCTCGTCTGCAATCTCAAGCGCCTGTTCGTCGGTCGAGGCGATGCCGTTCTTGGGCTGTTTCAGGCCTAGTTCGTTGACCAGCGCCTGGAAGCGTTCGCGGTCTTCGGCAAGGTCGATGGCGTCGGGCGTGGTGCCGAGGATCGGAATGCCTTCGGCCTCAAGCGCGTTGGCTAGTTTCAGCGGGGTCTGACCGCCGAACTGAACGATCACACCGTGCAGCGTGCCGTTTTCCTGCTCTTTCGTCAGGATCTCCATGACGTGTTCGAAGGTCAGCGGCTCAAAGTACAGGCGGTCCGAGGTGTCATAGTCGGTGCTGACGGTCTCGGGGTTGCAGTTGACCATAATGGTCTCATAGCCCTGTTCGGTCAGCGCGAAACAAGCGTGGCAGCAGCAATAGTCGAACTCGATCCCCTGACCGATCCGGTTGGGGCCACCGCCGAGGATGACAACCTTTTTACGGTCGCTCGGGCGCGCCTCACACTCGACCTCACCCATCATCGGGGCTTCGTAGGTCGAGTACATGTAGGGTGTCTGCGCTTCGAACTCGGCGGCGCAGGTGTCGATACGCTTAAACACGGCGGTGACGCCTAAGTTGAGACGGGCACGGCGGACATTGCTCTCATCTCGGCCGGTCAGGCTGCCCAGACGGGCATCGGTGAAGCCCAGCATTTTCAGCTTGCGAATACCGTCCTCGGTGACGGGCAGGCCATCTTTGCGCACCTGACGCTCGGCTTCGATGATCTCGCGGATGCGGGCCAGGAACCACGGGTCGAACTTGGTGACGCCGAAAATCTCGTCGTCGGTCAGACCATGGCGCATGGCCTGCGCGATGGTGCGCAGGCGATCCGGTGTCTGCTGGCTGATGGCCTTGATCACAGCGGCCTTGTCGTCGGCTTCATCCCATAGAGCAACGTTCAGACCGGGGATTTCTATCTCATCAAAGCCGGTCAGGCCCGATTCCATCGAGGCCAGCGCCTTTTGCATCGATTCGTGGATCGTGCGGCCGATGGACATGGCCTCACCCACCGACTTCATCGCGGTGGTCAGGTAGGGTTCCGAGCCGGGGAATTTCTCGAAGGCGAATTTCGGGATTTTAGTGACCACATAGTCGATGGTCGGCTCGAAAGACGCAGGCGTGACCTTGGTGATGTCGTTGTCCAGCTCGTCCAGCGTATAACCCACGGCCAGTTTCGCGGCGATTTTCGCAATCGGGAAACCGGTCGCCTTGGACGCCAGCGCAGACGAGCGCGACACGCGCGGGTTCATCTCGATCACGACCATGCGGCCATCGACGGGGTTGATCGCCCATTGCACGTTCGATCCGCCGGTCTCGACCCCGATCTCGCGCAGCACGGCAATCGAGTGGTTGCGCATGATCTGGTATTCTTTGTCGGTCAGCGTCAGGGCCGGGGCCACGGTGATCGAGTCGCCCGTGTGCACACCCATGGGATCGACGTTTTCGATGGAACAGACGATGATGGCATTGTCGGCGGTGTCGCGCACCACCTCCATCTCATATTCTTTCCAGCCCAGCAGGCTTTCGTCGATCAGGATCTGACCCACGGGGGACGCATCCATGCCTGTGCGGCAGATATGAATGTAATCCTCGCGGTTATAGGCCACGCCGCCGCCGGTGCCGCCCAATGTAAAGGCGGGGCGGATGATGGCGGGCAGACCGACGGTCTCCAGTGTCTCAAGCGCCAGCGCTACGCCCGCGTCCAGATCTTTTTTGCCGTCCGCGTCCTTGGGGGCGGTTACAATCTCGGCTTTGGGGTTTTCGATGCCCAGCCTGTCCATCGCCTCGCGGAACAGTGCGCGGTCTTCGGCCATCTCGATGGCGTCACGCTTGGCACCGATCATCTCGACGCCGAACTTATCCAACACGCCCATCTCTTCCAGCGCCAGCGAAGTGTTCAGCCCGGTCTGCCCGCCCATGGTGGGCAGCAGCGCGTCGGGGCGCTCTTTCTCAATGATCTTAGCAACAACTTCGGGGGTGATCGGCTCGATATAGGTGGCGTCGGCCAGACCTGGGTCGGTCATGATCGTGGCGGGGTTCGAGTTCACCAGAATGACCCGGTAGCCTTCTTCGCGCAGCGCTTTACATGCCTGAGCGCCGGAATAGTCGAACTCGCATGCCTGACCGATGACAATGGGCCCCGCCCCGATGATCATGATCGACTTGATGTCGGTTCTTCTCGGCATGGCCACGTTCCTTCAATTGTTCGCGAGTCAGGGCACCCCCAAGCGCCCAAATTGTCCTGCGTTATAGGGACAGCGCGAAAAGGTTCAAGGGGTATCGGAAACAGGGGTGAAATTGCCGCTTTCCCCTCTTTCCCTCAGCCCCGTATTCTCTATACCGCGCAGCACGGCAAATGAGGATGCAGGTGCGTATTCGTTTTGATCAGGGCCCGGCCGGGCAGGGGACCACTTTTGACCGGCCCACGCAGGTGATCCGCGCCGACCGCGCGGAAGATGTGCCTCACGCGTTGGAGGCGCTGGATTCCGCGCGCGCGGATGGTGCGTGGTTGGCCGGTTATGCCAGCTATGAGCTTGGTTATGCGCTGGAGCCGAGGTTGTCCGCGCGGATGCCCGAGGGCCGCCGCCTGCCATTGCTGTGCTTTGGCGTCTTTGACACGCCAGCCCAAAGCGACCTGCCTGCGCCTGCGGGTGGAGTGACCGGTTTCGCGCCTCGCTGGGACGAGGCGCGCTATACCCAAGCCTTCGCGCGCGTGCATGAGGCCATCGGCGCGGGCGATATCTATCAGGCCAACCTGACCTTTCCGATTGACCTGATGGTCGAAGGCACCAGCGCCGCTTTGTATGCCGCGTTGGCGGCAGGTCAGCCCGTGGGCCACGGCGCGCTTGTGCAGCAGGACGGTTTGCCTGACTTGCTCAGCCGCTCGCCCGAGCTGTTTTTCCGTACCGATGCCGACCGTTTGATCGAAACGCGCCCGATGAAAGGCACCCAACCGCGCAGCGAGGATTTGGCCGAAGACGCCCGCCGCCGCGATTTCCTGTCGAGTGACGCAAAGAACCGGGCCGAGAACCTGATGATCGTCGACCTGCTGCGCAACGATATCAGCCGTGTGGCGCTGCCCGGTTCGGTCAACGTGCCCGAACTGTTCAAGGTCGAAACTTATGCGACCGTGCATCAGATGATCTCGCTGGTGCAGGCGCAGCTGCATCTGGGGGCCGAGCTTTCGGACGTTCTGATGGCGCTTTTCCCCTGCGGCTCGATCACAGGTGCGCCCAAAATCCGCGCGATGGAGATTCTATCCGACCTCGAACCTTGGCCGCGCGACATCTATTGCGGCGCGATTGGCTGGGCCGCGCCGGATGGGCGGTCGGAGTTTAACGTGGCCATCCGCACGCTGATGGTCGAGGGCGGCAAAGCCACCCTGAATGTGGGCGGCGGCGTGGTCTGGGACAGCACCGCCCCATCCGAATATGAGGAGGCGCTATGGAAAGCCCGCTTCGCCCGCCAGATGACCCTGACTTTCGCCTGATCGAAACGCTGGCCTTCCGGCCGGGGCAGGGGTTTGTGCGCCGTGATCGCCATCTGGCGCGCATGGCGCGATCGGCTGAGGCGTTGGGAGTGCCGTTTGATCGGGCCCGCGCCGTGGCCGCTTTGGAAGATGTCGCGGGTCCATCCCCTCTGCGTTGCCGGCTGACGCTAGATATGGCAGGCGCTGTGGAGGTGACGACCGGTGCGTTGCTCGAGAACCCGCCGTTCTGGCGTGTGGCAATTGCGGATCAGCGTTTGCGGGCCTCGGATGTGTGGTTGCAGCACAAGACCACACAACGCGCGCTGTATGATGACGCCCGCGCATCGCTGCCACCGGGAATTGACGAACTGCTGTTCCTGAATGAACGCGACGAACTGTGCGAGGGCACGATCAGCAATCTGTTTCTGCACATGCCTGATGGACGCGGCCTGACGCCCGCGCTGTCCTGCGGCGTGCTGCCCGGCATACTGCGCGAAGAGGCGCTGAAAAATAAACAGGTTACTGACGCCGTGTTATCCTTGACCGACCTGAAGGATGCGACAGAAATATATGTCGGAAATTCCTTACGCGGCCTGATCCGGGCGGAGTTGGTAGAACTGTGAGCAAACAAATCGAGTGGGCCGAGAGCGCGCCTCAAACGCTGCGGCTGCGTGTCGAGTTCGGACTGTTCTTCATCGCTGTCCCGGTGCTGATCGCGGTATTCTTTCCGCCCAGTTGGATGTTCCCGTCGCTGTTCAGTTTCACCGCACTTGGCATCTTACTGCTGCACTATACACCGGGCTTTGAATGGGCCGAACTGCGATACAACCATGGCAACTGGTCCTGGACCGAAGTTACCCTGTTCGCCGTTGTGATGACTCTGTTCTGCGCGGCGGTCGTGATAATCGCCCGCCCCGAGGCCGCCTTTTTTCTGCTGCGCGAACGGCCCGAGATCCTGCTGATGATCTGGGTCTTCTACCCCTGCATCTCGGCCCTACCGCAAGAGCTTCTGTTTCGGTCGCTGTTCTTCCGCCGCTATCATGCAATCCTGCCGGGCGAGCGCGCGGCCTATCTGCTGAACGCCGCGCTGTTTTCGTTGGCGCATCTGATGTACTGGAGCTGGATCGTCGCTGTCATGACATTTGCGGGTGGGCTACTGTTCACTTGGGCCTATCGCAAACGCGGCTCATTTTTCTATGCGGTGCTGTTGCATGCGATTGCGGGCAATATCATCTTTGCGGTCGGTCTGGGCATCTATTTCTACTCGGGCAACGTGCAAAGGCCGTTTTGAGCGGGATACCTGCCTTGACTTTCGCGGCCCGACGGGGTGTATCGGCGCGACGAATTCTGCGCCCGAAGGGATATGATCCATGCACGCCTATCGCAGCCACACCTGCGCCGCTCTGACCGCCGCCAATGTCGGTGAAACCGTCCGCCTGTCTGGCTGGGTGCATCGGGTCCGCGACCACGGTGGCGTGCTGTTCATCGACCTGCGCGATCACTTTGGTGTGACGCAAGTTCTGTGCGACGGCGACAGCGCCGCCTTTGCCGAGCTGGAAAAAGTACGCTCCGAATGGTGTATCCGCATCGACGGTACCGTCAAAGCGCGCGACCCGGAACTGGTGAATCCGAAACTGCCCACCGGTGAGGTCGAGGTTTACGTGCGCGAGCTAGAAGTGCTGGGCGCAGCCGACGAACTTCCGTTGATGGTGTTCGGTGATCAGGAATATCCTGAGGAAACCCGCCTGCGCTATCGCTATCTGGACCTGCGCCGCGAGGCGATGCAGCAGAACATGACCCTGCGCTCGGACGTTGTCGCCTCGATGCGCCGCCGCATGTGGGATCAGGGCTTCCGCGAATACCAGACGCCGATCATCACGGCGTCCTCTCCCGAAGGCGCGCGCGACTTTTTGGTGCCCTCGCGCCTGCATCCGGGCAAGTTCTATGCTCTGCCGCAGGCCCCGCAGCAGTTCAAACAGCTGATCATGGTGTCGGGCTTTGACAAGTATTTCCAGATCGCGCCGTGCTTCCGCGACGAAGACCCGCGCGCCGACCGCTCGCCCACCGATTTCTACCAGCTTGACCTTGAGATGTCCTTTGTCGAGCAGCAGGACGTGTTTGACACGATCCAACCGGTTCTGACTGGTGTGTTCGAAGAATTCGGCGGTGGCCGCAAAGTGGATCAGGAATGGCCGCAGATATCCTACAAGGACGCGGCCCTGTGGTACGGCAGCGACAAGCCCGACCTGCGGAACCCTATTAAAATGCAAGTGGTCTCCGACCACTTCCGCGGGTCTGGCTTTGCGATTTTCGCAAAGCTGTTGGAGCAGGAGGGTACCGAAATTCGCGCTATCCCGGCGCCGACCGGCGGCAGCCGCAAGTTCTGTGACCGTATGAATGCGTTTGCGCAGAAAGAGGGTCTGCCGGGAATGGGCTACATCTTCTGGCGCAATCAGGGCGATGGGATGGAAGCCGCAGGTCCACTGGCCAAAAACATAGGCCCCGAGCGCACCGAGGCGATCCGTCAGCAACTGGGCCTGGGTGTCGGGGACGCGGCGTTCTTCCTGGGTGGCAAGCCGAAGGCCTTTGAAAAGGTGGCTGGTAAAGCTCGTGACGTGATCGGTGATGAGCTGGGTCTTACCGAAAAAGACCGCTTTGCCTTCGCCTGGATCGTCGATTTCCCGATCTATGAGCAGGACGAAGAAACCGGCGCGATCGACTTTGAACATAACCCGTTCTCGATGCCGCAGGGCGGTATGGAGGCGCTAAACGGCAACCCTCTGGACGTGCGCGGCTATCAGTACGATCTGGCCTGTAACGGGTATGAGTTGGTCTCGGGCGCGATCCGGAATCATAAGCCCGAGATCATGCTGAAAGCTTTTGAGCTGGCAGGCTATGGCGCGGATGAGGTGAAATCTCGCTTTGGTGCTTTGTTCAATGCGTTCCACTATGGCGCGCCGCCGCACGGTGGCTGTGCCGCGGGTATCGACCGGATCGTGATGCTGTTGGCTGATGAGGCCAACATCCGCGAGGTCATGATGTTCCCGATGAACCAGCGCGCCGAAGATCTGATGATGGACGCACCGTCCGACCCTAGCTCGGATCAGTTGATGGAGCTGGGATTGCGGATCATCCCGCAGGAATGACAAGAAAACCCGTCGCAACGCTTGCGGCGGGTTTTTTCTTTGGTCGGATGTTTCGCGAAGAGGTCAAAGCTGTCCGGTTTGCTCCAGTGGATCGTTGACCAAGGCTCGGGCGGCGCGAATGTTGCGGGCCGCCGCGCGGGTCTGGCAATAGATCCAAAGGCTCAGCAGCGTAGCCGTCGCGAAATAGGCTGTTGCCATCTCAGATCGCCTCACGCTGTTCCAGGCGAGCTTGAACGATCCCGGCGACCTGAGCGGCCAATGCGGTGACGGGCGTCCCTTCGGCGCGGGACGCGGCCAAGCGTTTGGCCGCGTCTGCCAGCACTTTGTCATCGGCATCGCGGGTAACCCCCCGCAGGAACTGGGCGGCATAGTCCAGCGTGCGGTGATCATTCGGGCCAGCCAGCACATCGGCGATATGGGCCATGTCATCCTGATAGGCCAGCGGATCGGGGTTAATGACCTGATCCCGGACAGCGTTCAAGCTGCTGGGGCGGCGATCCTCGGGTAGGTGCTGCAGCACCATGGATTGAAAGTAAGAAAGCGATTTCAGCGGCTTGGCCAGAAAACCGTCAGCCCCGGCCTGCGTGGCTGCGTTTTCGGTATAGGTGTCGCCGGACATCGCCAGAATGGCCCCGATACGCGGCGATGCTTCGGTCAATTCGGCAATCAGCTCGGCCCCTGAGCCATCCGGCAGCCCCATATCGACCAAGATGACCGAGGGACGGTAGATCTGCAAATGCCGCCTTGCCGATTTCAGGCAATCCGCGCGTCGGATCCGGGCACCGGAATGCAGGCACATCAGTCGGATCGCGTCGCAAGCATAGCGGCTGTCTTCGACAACCAGAATGGTTTGTCCCAGCAAAGGCCGCATCGCCGTTGGCTGTGCGGCTGAGGTGAAGGGGCTCGAATCGTCCATGGCAGAACTCCTAGTCAGCAGATGCCTCACGCTAGGAACTTCTGGCTAACACGACGTTAACGGCAATTTGGCGCACTTGTTCTTTGATTGAACTGCCCCCATAACCGCTGCAACGCAGAATAGAGGAGAGTTCTATGATCGGTCGCCTGAACCATGTTGCCATCGCCGTGCCTGACCTTGAGGCCGCGTCCGCGCAATATCGCAATGCATTGGGAGCCAAGGTCGGCGCGCCTCAGGACGAACCCGATCACGGCGTAACCGTGGTGTTCATCGAACTGCCAAACACCAAGATCGAACTGTTGTACCCATTGGGCGATGATAGCCCGATCAACGGGTTTCTGGAAAAGAACCCGGCTGGTGGCATTCACCATGTCTGCTATGAGGTCGAAGATATCATCGCGGCCCGTGACCATCTGAAGGAAACCGGTGCGCGCGTGCTGGGCTCGGGTGAACCCAAGATTGGGGCTCATGGCAAGCCAGTGCTGTTTTTGCACCCCAAAGACTTTAACGGCTGTCTGGTCGAGCTAGAACAGGTCTAACCCAAGCGAGGCTGCCATGACGATCACCGCTGCATTGGTTCTGTTTGCCGTTATCTGGTTTCTGACATTGCTGGTCGTATTGCCGATCCGCATCAAGACGCAGGGCGATCTGGGCGAGATCGTTCCGGGCACCCATGCGGGTGCGCCGGAAGTGCATCATATGAAGAAAAAGCTGTGGATCACCACCGGGTTGACGGTGGTGCTTTGGGCGATCATCGCGGGGATCATCATTTCGGGCGTCATCTCAGTGCGGGATTTCGACTGGTTGAACCAGCTTGAGCCGCGCGGTTGAGCCTCAGACGGACAGCCTGTGGTAGATATGGGTGAACGTGGCCACTCCGACAATCGGGATGACAAGGTTCACCAGCGGCACGGTCAGAGGAATGGCCATCAAAGTGCCCGCCAGCCAGATCGTGACCATATGTTTGCCCCGTAGCTTGCGCGCGCCTTCGCGCCCGATCCGCCGCATCGCGACCAAAGTGAAATATTCCCGACCCAGTAGAAACCCGTTCATGCCCCAAAAGATGAACGGGGCCAGCGGCGTGAAGATTACATAGAGGATCAGTGCCAGCAAGTTGGCGACGATCAACACCCCCATAAAGCTGAGCGCATCGCGCAACCCGTCACTGATGGCAATTCCGTGCACCTTTGGCAGGGTGGGATAGTGTTTGTCCTCGACCGCCTGCGCGACCTCTTCCAGAAACAGAGAGATGATGGCCGAGGCGACCGGCATCATCAGGAAGACCGGCAGAATCACCACCGCAAAAATACCGGAATAATTCAACACGTCGTTCAGCCACGGAACGGCTCCGACGAAGGGCAAGGTGATTTCATCGCTGGACAGCCAGTTGATCAACCAGATCGCGCCTGCGCAGGCCGCGATCAGCAACACGATCGTCAGGCCCACGCCCCGGAACAGAACCGAACGGAATCTGGGATCTCCGATCTGTCCGATTGCCGCAAAAAATGCGTTGAGGATGATCATTCAGGAACCCATTCGGTCAGTGCGGCCACGTCCGGGCGGGGACGTTCTGGCGGGGCTGCGGATTCGGTGGCAATGTGGATCAGACCAGCGATCCGTTCATTGTCTTTCAGTCCAAAGGCGGTGCGGCAAAACTCGGCGTCATGTGACTGCCAACCCGACAGCCAGTTCGCGCCCCAGCCCGCCACTAAGGCTGCGTTCAGCAACGCCAGACACACCGCACCGGCGGAATAGGTCTGTTCAATCGCGGGGACTTTTTCGGATGGTTTTTGAACCTCGACCACTGCTACGGCCAGATGACCCATGTCGAACTGGCTGCATGCTTTGGCGATCTCTTCAGGCGACTTACCCAGCCGTTCGCCGCATTCCTGCGTCAGCGCTGACAAACGGGGCATCGCGCCGCTTTCCAGCACTATGAATCGCCACGGCTCCAGCTTGCCGTGATCGGGACTGCGGGCGGCGGCGGTCAGCAATGGGGTCAGTTCATCCCGCGTCGGGGCAGGAGCGATCAGTGTTTTCGCAGGGCGGGACCGGCGGGACAGCAGAAACTCAAATGCGGCCGGATTCTTCAAGGACATATGTTAACTTCCTTTACATGGGCTTTCTGTATCTGGTTGAGCCTCTGGCGGGTTTCAAGTGCAAAGGGCTGGGCTTGGTGGATCAATTCCATCCCGGGGCCAGCCGTGCAACAGTGTTTTGGGATCGGAGGATGAGATGGCTAAACCTAAACTGCGCAATCTGCCGGATCTGAGCGATCTGACCGACGCGGGGGCCGAGATTGCGGTTAAGGTGACGCCTAAGGCAGCTTCGGACCGGATCACGCGGGATGGGAGCGTAGTGCGCATCCATGTGACCACTGCGCCCGAAGACGGCAAGGCGAACGAGGCTGTGCGCCACATCCTCGCTGCGGCCATGGGGGTGGCCACGTCTTCGCTGACCCTGAAGCGCGGACATACGGCGCGGGACAAGGTCTTTGTCTACGATCCTTAATCCGGTGTTTCGTGGATTTGGTACACCCCCTCGGGCAAATCCAGCGCAGCGGCCAGATCGCGGACCTGTTCCGGCGACAGCGTGATTTTCTGGACCTGATCGGTTCGAGGATCAAACTGCTCTAGCGTCACGCATTCTGCGAAATTGTTGATCACCACATCCTCTTGCAAAGGCTTTTCGCCTTCGTCCACCAGCGTAATGACCGTCGAGTCGAATTCATGCTCAATCGAAAACATGATGGCAGAGTGCAGGGCGATGTTCCGCTTGGCAACCCGTACTATCGCATTCAACCGGTGGCAGTCCCAAGGGGTCTGCGCTATGGTCAGCCAAACGGCGTGACCGTTTCAAAGGATGATCCATGCACCGTTTGATGTACCTGTTATTTCCCGTGTTTCTGGCCGCCTGCGACGCCAATGCGCTGCGGGTTCAACCTGCCGAGGACTGGATACAGGGCGAGGGGGATTTCAGGGTCGAAGCCGCCACTTTCCAGCAGATCAGCCAAAGGGTCGGCGAACAGGCCAGGGTCGAATGTTTGCGACGTGCCAATGTCAAGAATTGCGACTTTACCACATTGGTCGATCTGGACCCGAAAGCCCCTGCCAACGCATTTCAAACACTGGATAAAAACGACCAGCCGGTGATCATTTTTACCCGCGCGATGATCGAATCCGCTCAGAACGCGGATGAGTTGGCCTTTGTGATGGGGCACGAAGCCTCCCATCACATCCTGCGTCATATTCCGCGCCAATCGGTGAATGCACGCGAAAGTGCCGAGATTTTCGGCGATCTGGCGCGATTGGCCGGTGCCGAAGGGGCCGCCGTGGAAGAGGCGCAGAAACTGGGCGCGCGGGTGGGGACGCAGGTCTATGTGCGTGACTTTGAACTTGAAGCTGATGAGCTTGGAACGATCATAACCTTTCGCGCCGGGTATAACCCTTTGATCGGTGCGAAATATTTCGACCGCCTGCCGGATCCCGAAGACAGTTTCCTCAGCACCCATCCCCCCAACGCCAAACGGGTCGAGGTGGTGAAGCAGACCGCCCGCGGGCTTGGGTTGACGCAATGACCGCAGTGAAAAAGCTGGGGGTGATCCTGACGGATCGGGGCTCGAAATACGCAGTATCCGGTGCGCCCGTGTCATCGCGGACCGAGGTCGACGCTGTGCTGCATGCGCTTAAGGCGGATAAATCATATGCCAAGGCCACACATAATACATGGGCGGCGGTACTGCCCACTGGGGCGCTCAAGGCGGATGATGGGGAAAGTGGCGCGGGGATGGTGATCCTTCGGATGATGGAACGGGCCGACGTGCAGAACCACGTCGTAATAGTCACCCGCTGGTATGGGGGCAAAAAGCTGGGCGGGGACCGCTTTCGGCGGGTGCAGGACGCAACGCGAACCTATCTGGATCAGATCGACACCGGGGCTTGACCTGTATCAAGGGCCTGCGCCGCCGCATCCGCTAACCTGATCGAAACGCATCAGGGAAAGGGTGCCATATGTCCAACAGAGAGACCCTGAAGCATCACGCGGGCCTCGTCGATCAGATGGCAACGCGAGTAGGCATCGACCTGGAAGACGCAGCGCTTCGGGGTGATGTCTCGATCGATGAGATATCCGAAGCGGTTCTGCGCTGCACAGGATGCGCCAATCCCGGACATTGCGAAGCGCTGCTGGCGCAAGTGGCGGTATCGCAGGACACGCCGGAATATTGCCGCAACAAAGGCCTGTTCGCCCAGATCAAGCCACGTAAGGGGCGGTGATGCAAACGCTTGGGGCTGTCATGACGCACCTACGGCTTGTCCTGCGCATGGGGCAGGCAACAGGCGCGGACGTGGTTTCAGCGCATCGGCAGGGCCGCTTGAGCCAGGAGGACTGGGCCAGCATGGTACGGGCCTGTCAGGGATGCGCTTGGGCCAGATGCTGCCCCGATTGGTTGGATCAAAACAAGGGCGCGACCCAGGCACCTCGAACCTGCCCGAACCGGGCCAGATTTGCCACGCTTAGGTCCGGGAAAACTCGAGAGGGTTGAGAATGAAAGATATTCTTGGGGACGTCGAAAAACACTTCTGGCTGACGCGGTCCGTCGCGCGCTGCATGAATCTGTCCCTGACCGAGGCGATGACCGAAGGGCGTCTTAGCGCCGAACGCTACGCGGAAATGGTCACGAAATGTCGCGCTGCCGATTGCAGCGAGACATGTGCGATATGGTTGGCCGAACAGCAGGCCAAGGCGGACAAAGCGCCTGAGTTTTGCGTGAACGCGCAGGCTTTGAATGCGCTGAAACCCTAAATTTTGGAATGCGAGCCGTCACATAGCGGCGGGTTGGCGCTGTGTTTGCATCCGCAAAAGAACACTTTCTTGTCTGCCTCTGCGGTGTATTTGACCGGCTCAATCCCCGTTCCCTTATGTGAACCGTCACAAAAAGGCTGACGCGAGGATTTACCACAGGCGCACCAGAAATAGTTTTTCCCCTCGGTCACTTCGACGGGATAGGGGGCTTTCTGAGAAATGATCGGTGCGTCTGACACGTGGCTTCTCCGGAGTTTGCTGATGTCTGCTGGTCAGACAGTTTAGCGTCCGATTTCCGTTCTGCCATGGCAGCATGGATTTGCCGTTTTCACATTCACGTGATCAGATTTGTTGCAAAAATGCCAGCGAAGTCGTATTTTGAGACTGGCCCCGAATTTCTGGGCAAAATCAGAAAATTATTAGAAGGAATGACGGACATGAAACTTAGATTTGCCGCCGTTGGTGCGTTTGCTTTGGTCGTTGCAGCCTGTTCTCAGCAGGAAGAACCAGCTCCGGTTTATATTACACCCGAATATGACAAGTTTGGTACGCCAAGCTGTCCGGCCGGAACCGCATTGGCCACGACTGAGGCAGGCCAGACTGTCTGTAACCCGGTCGCGCAATAACAAACCTTCAGGCGGCTCGCGCGCGGGCCGCCTGCTTTCAGATAGATGCCGCCCACTGGGCGGTTTTTTCTTGCCTGTATTTGCCGGTTTGGGCTTTTGTCTGCGAGAGCGCTGTGCAGGGAACACATGAAAAACTTTCTAATCCGTCTAAAACATCGCACAGTCTGGAGCTGGCAAGGGCTGGCCGCGACGTGGCGCGATGAGTACTCGTTTCGCGTATGGGGATGGGCCAACCTGATCTCGGTGGGGCTGGCAATTGGACTACCCCTCAGCGGCGGTATGCGCGCGTTGATTGTCATCATGGGAATTTTGGTTCTGGTCGCCGAACTTTTCAACACGGCGATAGAACGGGCCGTGGATCACACATCTACAGATCACAACACTTTGGCCGGCCAAGCCAAAGACGCCGCCAGCGCAGCGGTTGCGCTGACGGCCATTGCCGCTGCGGTGGCATGGATGGCGGGTCTTGTGGCTATGCTCTGACGGTCGTCATTACTTGATTCGATACCGCCCGTACCCGCGATGAGATCTGTGATACCGGACTCCTCGATAAGATCTTTGGTGCCGGAACGCGTGTTTCTTCGGCACATAGTACCGATGGTAACGTTTCTTGCTGTGTTTGAACTTCGACCGGTGGTGCTTTTTGACCGGCTTGGCATGATGCACCTTGGCTTTTGCGACCGGCTTGTGGACCTTTTTCTCATACACTTTGGGCGCAACGAAGTGTTTGTGAACACGATGTTTGCCGCGATAGTGGATGCCAAGGGATTTCCCTCCGACCAGCGTAAACTGAGCCGTGCTGCCCGAGCGCACTTCTGCAAAAGCAGGCGCTGCAAATAGTTGTACCGCCAGGAGCGCGACGGCGCATTTCGTTGCGAAAGGACGCAATTTAGACATGGTAACCCTCCTTTTTAGACGTGTTTGGGTTCTGTCTAAATCTGGGGCCTGATGCGGGGGATCGCCAATAAACTTGGCTCACGCTTGCCCTATCGGTGGTTACATTGCCTCAGCGCAGCGTGCCCCACAGGTCATATTCCCCAGCCTCGTCCACCTCGACCGAGACGATGTCGCCGGGTTTGAGGTCTTCGAACCCTTCGTCGACGAACAGGTTGCCGTCAATTTCGGGGGCGTCGGCCTTGGTGCGGCAGATGGCAGCCTCGTCATCGACCTCATCCACGATCACGTCTAGCCTTTGTCCGACCTTTGCGGCCAGCTTCGCCTCGGATATCGCCTGCGCTTTTTCCATGAACCGTTCCCAGCGGTCCTGTTTGACTTCGGACGGGACATGATCGGGCAGGTCGTTCGAGCGCGCCCCGGCCACGTTTTCGTATTGAAAACAGCCGACACGATCCAATTGAGCCTCGTCCATCCAATCCAGCAGGGTCTGGAACTCGGACTCGGTCTCGCCGGGATAGCCGACGATAAAGGTCGAGCGTAGGGTGATATCGGGGCAGGTCGCGCGCCATGCGGCGATCTCGTCCAGCGTTTTGGCGGCCGCCGCCGGGCGGGCCATGCGTTTCAGAACGTCTGGGTGGGCGTGCTGGAACGGAATATCCAGATAGGGCAGCACGTTGCAGCCCGCATCGGCCATCAGCGGAATCAACTCGCGCACATGCGGGTAGGGATAGACATAGTGCAGGCGCACCCACGCATCTAACTGACCCAACTCGCGCGCCAGATCGGTGATGTGGCTGCGGACCTCGCGATCTTTCCACGGGTTCACGTCATATTTGCGATCCAGCCCATAGGCAGAGGTGTCCTGAGAAATCACCAGCAGCTCACGCACGCCATTGTCGACCAGCTTTTCGGCCTCACGCAGCACGGCGTGGGCGGGGCGGCTGGCCAGTTTGCCGCGCATGTCAGGGATGATGCAGAACTTGCACTTGTGGTTACAGCCCTCGGATATTTTCAGATAGCTGTAGTGGCGCGGGGTCAGTTGCACGCTAGCGGCGGGCAGCAGGTCTACAAACGGGTCGGGATCGGGTGGAACGGCTTGATGTACGGCGTCCAGCACTTGTTCGTATTGATGCGGCCCGGTGACGGCCATGATGCGGGGGTGATGCTCGCGGATGTAATCCGGTTCGGCACCCAGACAGCCGGTGACAATGACCTTGCCGTTTTCCACTAGTGCCTCACCAATCGCGTCCAGCGACTCGGCCTTGGCGCTATCCAGAAACCCGCAGGTGTTCACGATCACGGCATCTGCGCCTGAATAATCGGGCGAAATCCCGTATCCTTCGGCCCGCAGGCGCGTCAGAATACGCTCACTATCCACCAAAGCCTTGGGGCAGCCCAAAGACACCATACCAATGGTGGGCTGGTTCGGACGGGGCGTGTCGGTGATCCGGGCGGCAGGCGCCAGGTCGGGGCGGAGGTTCGGCGGGTTCGTGGTCATGGCGCGGCATATAGTGGGGAACGCTTCCCCTTGCAAATGGCCGCTGGGCTTAGAATGATAATTTCAACGCATAACAAAAAGCAAAGAGCGGTAAAATGAAGTGGCTGGTGCGCATTCTCTTTCTCATCGTGGCCGTGATCGGGCTGGTTATCGGGGCTTTGCTGATGATGCCCGGCGACAAGCTGGCGCGTATCCTGGCCGAGCAGGTCAAGGCCGAAACGGGCCGGGATCTGACCCTGACAGGAGATGTGAAACTGTCATTCTGGCCAGTGCTAGGGATGGAGACCGGGCCTGTGACGTTCAGCAATGCCCCTTGGGCCGGGTCCGAGCCGATGCTCAGCGCGGATCATCTGGCCGTTGGTGTGGATGCGGCGGCGTTGATGTCAGGGGATTTGCGTATCCGGCGGGTGATTGCGGAAAACCCGACGCTGCGGTTGGAACTGTCTGACGGGCGCGGCAATTGGGAGTTTGGCGCGTCAGCGCCTGCGGCGGCGTCCTCGGGATCTGGCACCTCTGCCGCCCCGCAGGGGCAACCGGGTGTCGTAACGCTGGATAGGCTGGAATTAACAAATGCGCGTCTGCTCTATCTGGAAAACGGGGCGGTGACGTTCGATTTCTCGCAAGTCGACCTGTCGGCAAGCTGGCCCGAGGTCACAGCACCGTTGTTGCTGGAGGCGAAAATGGCGGTGCCAGGGGGCGCGGTTGAGGTGGATATGAAAATCCCAGATCTGCCCGCTTATGCAACCGGCGCGGCCACCCAGTTGGATCTGTTGCTGCGCGCGCCCGGGGGTGAAGTCGACTTTGACGGTCGCGTGAATCTTGCCGGAGAGATGGACGGCGACCTGCACCTTAAAACCCAAAATACCGAGACATTGCTGGCCGCTTTCGGACAGCCCGGTACAGCCGTGCCTTTGGGTCTGGGTCGCCGCGCGGAACTGGTCGGTCGTATGACCTATACGCAGGACGGGCGTCTGTCGGTGCGTGAATTGGTGGCGCAACTGGACGACAACCGCCTGACCGGCGAGGCGGATATCGTGATCTCGGACCCACCACAGATCACCGCGCGGTTTGACGCGGGCGATTTGGATCTGTCCCGATTCAACGAGTCTAATGGAGGCTCGGGCGGTGATGGCGGCGCTGCGCCAAGCCAATCCGATGGCTGGTCGACCACACCGATTGACGCCTCGGCGCTGGCTTTGGCGAATGGGCAAATCCGGCTGAAGGCGAATTCGATAGCAGTGCCCGACCTGACCCTTGGTCCCAGCGATCTGACCTTGAATCTGGACCGGTCACGCGCGGTGTTGCAGATGAACCCGGCCACCTTGTTCTCGGGTCAGTTGACCGGTCAGGTCGTCGCGAATAACCGCAACGGGCTGTCTGTCGGTGGCAACATGAAGGCAGACGGGATCGACATCCAACAGGCCCTGATGACGCTGGCCGATATTGACCGATTGTCCGGCACGGGCACCGGTTCGTTCGAGTTTCTGGGCGTTGGGCAAAGCGAGGATCAGATCATGCGTTCACTCAGCGGCAAGGGTCGTGTGGATGTGGGGCAGGGGGTGATCAACGGGTTCGACCTGGACCGCCTGATGGGGCGGGGCGAAGGGTCAGGCGGCACTACTGTGTTCAACAGTCTTGCCGCTAGTTTCACCATTGATCAGGGTGTTCTCAGGAATGATGACCTGCTGATGTCACTGGATAATTTCCGTGCCGATGGCGCCGGTCGCGTCGGCTTGGGCGAGCGCAATATCGACTATCTGTTCACCCCCACAGCGTTGCGGGCAAATTCTGGTCAGGGCCTGTCGGTGCCGGTGCGCATTGTTGGACCGTGGAGTAATCCGTCGATCAAACCCGACCTCAGTAAAGTGATCGAAGCGGCCGCCGAAGGCAAAATCAAAGAACTTGAGGACGACGCCAAACAACAGGTGCTGGACAAGGTCAGCGACGAGCTTGGGACTGCCGTGACAGACACCGAAAGCATCGAGGATGCGGTGAAGAACAAATTGCAGGAAGAGGCCACGAAAGGGCTGCTGAAATTGCTGGGCGCGGATTGATCGGCGGGGCGCAAGACGCGCCCCAAGGCTCTAGATTGTCTGATCGTAGTCGCCCACGCCGGGTTCTGTACGGATGACAGCGTCGATATCGGCAAATATCGCGCGCATTTCATCCTCGCTTTCGCTACTTTCGCATACCACAACCAGATTGGGCGTGTTCGAGGATGCCCGCACCAGACCCCAGCTGCCATTGTCCAGAATGACCCGAGCGCCATTGACGGTGACGACCTCTTTGATCGCGCGTCCGGCAAAGGAATCTCCCGCCTCGGATTTGGCCACCAGCTTGTCGACCAGACGGGCGAGTATGTCATATTTCTCGGTATCTGCCGCATAGGGCGACATGGTGGGCGTCGACCATGTCTTGGGCAGGGCCTTGCGCAGATCAGACATGCTCTGATCGGGGTTGCGGTCCATCAGTTTGCAGATCTCAACCGCCACGCGCATCCCGCAGTCATAGCCGCGCCCGATAGGTTCAGCCAGAAAGTAGTGGCCCGACTTCTCGAACCCGGCCAGCGCATTGATTTCCTTGACCCGGCGCTTCATGTGGCTGTGTCCGGTTTTCCAGTAATCTGCCTTGACCCCATGGGCCTGCAACTGCGGATCACTTGCGAACAGACCGGTTGATTTCACATCAGCCACAAAGGTCGCGTTCGGGTACAGTTTGGCCAGATCGCGAGCCATGATCACACCGACCTTGTCGGCGAAAATCTCTTCGCCCTCGTCATCGACAACACCACACCGGTCGCCGTCGCCGTCAAACCCCAGCGCCAGATCGGCACCGCTGGATTTCACGCTGTCGGACATGTCGTGCAGCATCTCCATTGCTTCGGGGTTCGGGTTGTAATTGGGGAACGTGTAGTCCAGCCGGATGTGGCTGGGCACAACCTCGACCCCCATTCGTTCGAATATCTCGGGCGCAAAGGCCGAGGCGGTGCCGTTCCCGGTGGCGCAGACCACTTTCAGCGGGCGAGACATTTTGAAATCGCCGACCAGATCGTCGATATAAGCCTCTTTCACGCCGTCCACGAACTCATACGAACCGCCCACATGCGGTTGTCCTTCGCCATTCAGGACGATGTCGCGCAACTCGGACATCTCATCAGGGCCATGGGTCAGAGGACGCTCAAATCCCATCTTGACCCCGGTCCAGCCGTTGGGATTGTGGCTGGCAGTGACCATAGCAACCGCCGGCACGTCCAGATGAAACTGCGCGAAATAGGCCATGGGGCTGAGCGCTGGGCCGATATCCTTGACCTGAATGCCGGCCTGCATCAGCCCCAGGATCAGTGCGTTCTTGATGGCCAGCGAATAGTCGCGGTAGTCGTTTCCCACCGCGATCACCGGTGCAATCCCGCGCCTGCGCATCTGCGTCCCAAGCCCCAGACCCAGCGCGGTCATGCCGGGCAGGTTGATTTCCTCGGGGTATTTCCACCTGGCGTCATATTCACGGAAACCCGTGGGTTTGATCATGGCATCGCGCAGAAAGCTCCAGGTGTTCGGGGTCACCTCGGGGATTGGTTTGGTCATAGAAAATCTCAATCGTTAAATCTGAATGGGGTTTGCCTTGGCCAGCGCATCAAAGCGCATCAAAGTGTCAATAAGTTGCGGCATCTGGTCAAGATAGATCATATTGGGGCCGTCAGATGGCGCATTGTCAGGGTCCTGATGGGTTTCAATGAACACAGCTCCGACACCCAATGACACTGCCGCACGCGCCATGACCGGCGCAAACTCCCGCTGACCGCCAGAGGACCCACCTTTGCCACCTGGTTGCTGTACCGAATGCGTTGCGTCCATCACGACCGGGTAGCCCGTTTTCGCCATTTGCGGCAGGCCGCGCATATCAGCAACCAGTGTGTTGTATCCAAAAGATGTGCCGCGTTCCGTCAGGAGGATATTCGTGTTTCCCGTGCTTTCGATCTTGTCAACGATGTTGCCCATTTCCCAAGGCGCAAGAAACTGACCTTTCTTGACGTTAACGGCTTTCCCGGTTTCACCAGCAGCCAGCAACATATCCGTCTGGCGGCAGAGGAAGGCGGGAATCTGCAAGACGTCTACGGCCTCGGCCGCTAGGGCACATTGGGATTCAGTATGAACATCAGTCAGAACAGGAATACCCATCGAGTTGCGAATATCGCTCAGAACTTTCAATCCAGCGTCAATACCCAGGCCACGGACACCGGACAAGGAAGTACGGTTAGCTTTGTCATATGACGCCTTGAAAACGTACTGTGCTCCGGCCGCATCGCAGGCCTCTTTCATTTTGCCGGCGATCATCTGGGCATGATCGGCGCTTTCAAGCTGACATGGACCGGCAATGATTGTCAGAGGCAAATCATTGCCGACCGTGAGATCGGAGATTTTTACATGTTTCATGTGTCTTACGAGGATACCTGTTCACGAAGGACCGACGCGGTAAGCGAGATCAACAGGTAGATACCAGCAAACAACAGGAATGCCAAAATCGTATTTTCGAATTTCCTCGGATAGGTCGGATCCTGGCTGGGAACCGGGTTCACTGAGACGGTCAGATACCGCACCTTGCGGTTGGCCTCGGTCCGGGTGGTTTCCATTTGCTGCATGGCTGCTTGCAGCATCATGTCCCGTGCGGCCAGATCAGCCTGCGCAGTCTGGATTCGCAAGGTCAGACGCACCAGCGAGTTTTCGCCAGCCGAGACATCCAACATCTCGGCGTTCAGCTCCTCCAGCACTTCTTCGAAGCGCGCAATTTCGGCGCGTACACCGTCCACTTTGGCCTGATTGGGCCGCAGATTGTCTAAAAGCGAAGCCAGTTGCAGTTCTTTATCCTGCAATTGCGCCTCAAGCGTGTTTATTCGGCCGCGTAGGCCGGCAAGCACGTTTTCTGGGTCTAGCAGAGCGCCTTGCAGCTGCGCTTCGATCAGGGCTTCCTGCGCTTTGTTGCGTGCCTCCTGCGCCAGTTCGAAACTGGCCACGGCGTCGCGCATCTGGTCTTCGCGTTTCAGTTCGGACAGTCCGTTGATGGTGTCTTCGGCATAGGACAGCAACCTGTCCGAGATCGCGACTGCGATATCAGGTGTGGGCGCGGCGACCTCCATGCGGATGATGCCGTCGCTGGGGTCATAGCCGATGGTGATCATCCGCATGTACAGCTTGTGGGTCTCTTCCAGACTTGCGTCGGGCGACAGACGCTGGATCGGATCAATCCAGTCCTGTTTGAATATCTCGGAAAACCCCATATCGCGCTCAAGCCGTAGCAGAGCGTCCTTGGATTCCAGAAATTCCTGCGTGGCAACCGAATCCTGCGCGGTTGCGTATTGGGTGCCCGCCAAGAAACCTCCGAATGAGGCTCCGCCGCCATCCGCTTGAAGTATGGAGAAGGCCGAATCGCTGGCATACATCGGCGTTGCAAAGCGATAGAAATAAGTCCCGACCACAAGCGTCGGCAGCAATACAAACACTGCCAAACGCGCAAACAGAGCAAACAGTTTGCGTCTGCGGCGGCGCGCGATGTCCTTCTGAATTTGCCCGATCTCATAGTTGCGCCGTTCCGCGGGGCTCATCTCGGGGCCGGGCAGAGTTTCGGGCGATTGCAGAATGGGCTGAGGCAGTTGGATCGTCACCTTGTCTTTGGTTTCATCTTCGACACGCTTTTTCTCGGCGGCAAGGTCCAGCAGACTGCTGCGTTCGAATGGGTCGATACCCTTTTTGCGCAACAAGCGCACAGCATCATAATCCGAGTCCGCCTCGACCCCGTTTTTCTGCGCCAGCTTTCGCGCAATGCGAAGCTGCCGACCGGTTAGCCCCTCAGCCTTGATCTTTTCCAGCTCAGAGGTCTGTGCATCATTGGCCGCCTCGGGTGGTTGCGTCGCTTTGCGAATGCGTGAGATCGCGTCGGCGCGGGCCTCGGCATCTGCCGGACCCTGACGTTTGCGTCGCCAGTTGTATATTCTAGCCTTGGGTTTGGTAGTCATACAGTTGTTTTGCCTCTTCCAAGGAGTCGAACACATGCAGTTGCCCATCGACAAGGACAGCGGCCTGCTGTGCAAATTTTTCTAACACGGTCGGGTTGTGCGACACGATCACCAATGTCGTCGTCCGAAGCCTTTCTTGCAGGATATCCCCTGCTTTCCTGTTAAATTCGATATCCGTCGTGGCGGGCATGCCCTCGTCAATCAGGTACATGTCGAAGTCCAGCGCCAGCATCAGCGCAAAAGTAAACCGCCCCCGCATCCCCGAGGAATAGGTCGCCATCGGTTGATCGAAATACTCGCCCAGACCACATAGCCACTTGCAATAGGCTTCGACATAGTCGGGGTCCATACCATAGATCTTGGCGATATAACGCGCGTTTTCCAGTGCCGACAGTTTGTTGGCCACGCCACCCGTAAACCCCATTGGAAAGGACACCCGGCAGGATTTGCGGATGACGCCTTCGTCCGGCTTTTCCAACCCCGCCATCATGTTGATCAACGTGGTTTTGCCCGTCCCGTTCGGGGCGAGAATGCCGATTGAGGTGCCAAGTTCGACCCGGAACGAGACCCGGTCCAGGATTACCTTGCGGCGTGTCCCGGTCCAAAAGGACTTACTGACATTCTCGAACTCAAGCATTTTGGGCCTGTCTGCTTATTCTTGCCGCAGCCGGACGGCGTGATCTCATGAGTCATGTCCGGCCATGTTGGCGGCATTATGTCCAGTTTTGCACATGATGATCAATCCGCGCTGCCGCAGGCTGTTGTTATTGTGACTTTTCCATCTGTTGGTTCTCGCCACTGCGGTGACTATCTTTGTTGCCAGGTGTCAACCACTGTGCTTCAGGAAACCTTGCGATCTGATGAATTCCCTCGAAAAAGACATCGCCGCCTGCCGAATCTGCGCCGACAGGTTTGCCGCAACCGAAACGGCGCATGAACCACGCCCGGTCGTCTGGTTTAGACAAGGTACCCCGATCCTGATCGCAGGGCAGGCGCCGGGCGCGCGGGTTCATGCCTCGGGCCGTCCGTTTACGGACCCCTCGGGGGATCGTCTGCGCGACTGGTTGGGGATCGGGGAAGACGTGTTTTATGACCGCGCCCGTGTCTCGATCGTGCCGATGGCCTTTTGCTTTCCGGGCTATGACGCGCGCAAGGCCGATCTGCCGCCGCCACCGATCTGCGGGCAGACGTGGCATGACAAGGTGATGCAGACGCTGGGTGATGTGCCGCTGACTGTGTTGGTCGGGGGGCATGCGCATAAATACCACCTCAAGGCGCGCGGGTCCGTGACCGAGACGGTACGCAACTGGCAGGACCATGCGCCGCGCGTCTTTTCCTTGCCTCATCCGTCGTGGCGGAATACGGCATGGATGAAGAAAAACCCGTGGTTCGAGGCCGACCTTCTGCCGGTCCTGCGCGCGCGGGTGCACGAGGTTCTGAATGACTGACATGACCGCTCTGGACTCGGCCCATTCCGGGATGGAGGCCGCGCCGCAGGACGATGCCGCCCGGTTGCGGTTCTTTGAGCGGCTGGCCGATAGCGAACTGTTCCTGCTTCTGACCGAAGAGGCAAAGGGCGAAAACATCTCGCCCGAGTTGTTTGACGTGGCCGATGGCCGCTTTGTTCTGGCGTTCGACCGCGAGGATCGTTTGGCGCGCTTTGCTGAACGTCCTGTTCCCTACGTCGCCCTGTCAGGGCGGGTGTTGTCGAATATGTTGGCCGGGCAGGGCATCGGATTGGGCCTGAATCTTGAGGTCGCACCGTCCTCGATGCTGATCCCGTCCGAGGCGCTGGGCTGGTTGGCGACCACCTTGCAGCACGCGCCGGAAGAGGTGCAGCAGCACTTGTCGGAATTCCTGCCCCCAGTCGGTTTGCCCGACGATCTACTGACGGCTTTGGATGCCAAACTGGCAACGGCCGTTGGTCTGGCGCAATCCGCCTATCTGGTCGGCACCAAGACATCTGAGGGGGGGACCGGCCACCTTCTGGGTTTTGTCGGCGCGGTTGAAGGGGCGGAAGCGGCCTTGGCCAAGGCCGCGTCCGAAGCGCTGACTTTTTCAGGGATCGAGGCGGGCGCAATGGATGTGGGTTTTTTTGCAGCCCACGACGCTGCCGCGTCCGCTCTGGCGCGGGTGGGGCTACGGTTCGATTTACCGCAGCCGAAAACCTCTAAGTTCCAACGGATCGCGCCGGGCAGTGACCCGGAAAAGCCACCGATCCTCAGATAAATAGGGCCTCACCAGATCCCGGCGAGGCCCGACAGGTTTATTCCGCAGCAGCTTCCAGCTTGTCCTGCGTACGGGTTTCAAAGTCGCTGGCTTCGTGGCGCTCATGAAGCTGCAAGTGCTTTTCGCCAAAGGGGCGGTTCACCATGCGTCCGCGCAGAACGGCTGGGCGTGCGTCGATCGCTTTGGCCCAACGCATGACATTCTTGTAGGATTCGACGTCCAGGAATTCGGCCGCATCGTAAAGGCGACCCAGAACCAGTTGCCCATACCAGGGCCAGATGGCCATGTCGGCAATGGTATAGTCTTCACCAGCAATATAGGTGTTCTCCGCCAGTTGCTTATCCAGAACATCAAGCTGACGCTTGGTTTCCATTGTAAAGCGGTCGATCGGGTATTCGAATTTCTCGGGCGCATAGGCGTAGAAATGGCCAAATCCGCCGCCCAGATAGGGCGCGCTGCCCATCTGCCAGAACACCCAGTTCATTACCTCGGTCCGCTCGGGTCCTGACTTGGGCAGGAAGGCGTCAAACTTTTCGGCCAGATGGAACATGATCGAGGCGCTTTCGAACACGCGTACCGGCTTGTCGCCCGATCGGTCCCACAACGCAGGGATTTTCGAGTTTGGGTTGGCTTCGACAAAGCCCGACCCGAACTGATCGCCTTCGCCGATATTGATCAGCCACGCATTATACTCGGCTTCTTCATGACCCAGGGCCAGCAATTCTTCCAGCAGTACCGTGACCTTCACGCCGTTTGGCGTGGCCAGTGAATACAGCTGCAGGGGGTGGCGTCCGACAGGCAAATCCTTATCGTGGGTTGCACCGGCGATGGGGCGGTTGATATTGGCAAACTGCCCGCCATTCTGACTGTCCCATGTCCAGACCTTCGGGGGGGTATAGGTCGATTGCTCGCTCATCTCTTGCCTTTCTCAGCAAATCTGGGGTGAATTGTCCGTCCGTCACAACAGCTAATATTGCAAAGCGCCGAGTCCAACCCCGGTTGTTTGCTTCTTTCTGTAACATTCGGCAGGAATAGTCTCACGTTTCTTCATTCGACGTCACAGGCCCGCGAGCAGGACTGCTCTGTCGGCTGGAATCACCTATTGTCTGAGCAGGCCCGGAACACGGGTGCCCCTTAAACCTGAGGACAAAAGGACGACCTATATGAAACGTTTTGCCCTAACCGTTGCAGTGACCCTGGCTTTCGCTGTTCCCGCTTTTGCCGGTGATCAGTATGTAGACGGTACCGGATTCGCTGTATCGGGTTACGATGTTGTAGCCTACCGCAGCCTGGATCAGGCCCCGGTTGGTCAGTCCCAGCCAGAAGGTGTGCGTGGCCGTTCCGACATCACCGCAGAATATAACGGTGCGACATGGGCGTTCTCGACTGAAGAGAACCGCGACAAGTTTCTGGAAAACCCCGCCTATTACGCACCGGAATATGACGGGCACTGTGCCTATGGTGTTTCGCGCGGCGGTAAGGTTCCGGCAAACCCGAACCTGTGGCGCATCGTTGATGACAAGCTTTACCTGAACATCACCGATGTAGTTGTTGGGTTCTTTGAAGAAGACATTCCGGGCAACATTAACCTGGCCGAAGGCAACTGGCCGGGGATCGAGCCTGCGAAAGCATCGACTGCAGTCATTCCGAAATTCACTTCGAAAGGCCCGATCTCGAACTAAGGGTCCACTCACAGAAAAGCCCGGCTGTTACTCGCCGGGCTTTTTTCGTTTTGATCAGCTTGCCAGGCAGAATTCGTCTCGCATCTGCTGGTCAGCATCGAAACGGATACGCACGCTTTTGGCGCCGGGGAATTTACGATCGCGGATCGTATCCGGAACGACAACCTCTCCACCGCCGGTTTCCTTGGCCTGAAAGCTCAGCACTTCGGTTTCGGTACGGCGTGCACCAGCCAGAACCGAAGTGGGCAAAGCCACCCGGTTTTGCCCCTGCCGAACGGGCGAGGACACGAAATAGGTCAGGTTACGGCCATGAAAGCCGACCGCCTCGGGGATGTGATCGGAATCGGCAATCGGGTCAGCGGTGCAAGTCTTGTCTGCGCCGCCGGCACCTTGCGGAAGCGCTTTGTTCAAAAGTGTCCGGCAGGCATCGATATCGGTAATATCCAGCGAGATGACCCGCTTGCGCAATTTCGGACGTCGTGGTTTGCCGGGCTGCGCGCCCTTGCTGACCAAGCCTTCCAGCCGCAACAGGTCATAGGCTTCTTTCGCACGGGTAAATTCCGAGCTGTCGCCCCTGGTTCGATCAGAATGCACATTGAACGCAATGTTGCGCCACGCTTGTCTGATATCCTCAGAACCGGCGGTCTGATCTAGGCCAAGGGCGGCCATCGCCGCAGCGCGGGCCTTCATCTTTTCAACAGCTTCCATACCCAAAACACTCGTTAAAACAACAACGTGCTCTTAGTGTTGGGATGGCCGCATTTTTGTCAAATTTGATGGTTTTTTGAGGCTAAACGTAGAACAATCCCGCCATGCACTGCAGGATTGTTCTGGTGAATGTGCTTGTGAGAGCCGACTTTTCGCTCAGGCCACGTTTTGCAGATCGGCTTTAGGCGTAATGCCCAAGGCGAAACAAACGTCGCGGGTCAATTCGGGGCGATTCAGCGTGTAGAAATGCAGCTTGTCCACACCGCCCTCGATCAAATCCGAGCAGAGCTCGGTGCACAGTGCGGTTGCCAGCAAGTCTTCGCGGTCGTCGCGGATCGCCTTATCAAAAGCCTGTTCAACCCACGCGGGGATACGTGTGCCGCAGCGTTTGGCAAAACTGCGCGCGCCCTTCCAGTTTTCGATGGGCAGGATGCCCGGCACGATGGGCTTGTCGATGCCCGCCTTGGCGCACGCATCGCGGAAGCGAAAGAACGTCTCGGCTTCGAAAAAGAACTGTGTCAGCGCCTCGTCAGCTCCCGCGTCCAGCTTGGCTTTCAGCCAGTCAATGTCCGTACGGGCGCATTGGGCCTCGGGGTGGATGTCGGGATAGGCACCCACGCGGATGTTGAAGTTTCCAGTGTCAGCCAGTGCCTTGATCAGCTCAACCGAATTGGCAAAACCTTCCGGGTGAGGCACGAACTTTTCCTGTCCTTTGGGGGGATCGCCGCGCAAGGCCACGATGTCCCGCACGCCTGCTTTTGCAAAGGAATCGGCGATTTTCAGGGTTTCTTCGCGCGTGGCATCCACACAGGTCAGGTGCGCGGCAACCGGCAGGCCGGATGATTTGTGCAAGGTGGCGACCGCGTCGCGAGTCAGCTCACGTGTTGTGCCGCCTGCGCCGTAGGTGACCGAGACGAATCGGGGCTCAAGCGGGGCGAGCGTTTGAACCGTATCCCAAAGGCGGAACGAAGCTTCGAGCGTTTGGGGCGGGAAGAACTCGAATGAAATCTCAGGTTGGGTCATCATGGCCTCGCATATTCCAGTTGTGGGTCTTGTGCCATGTGACGCATTGTGAGACAAACTCATATTCCTCAAGAACAACATGAGTTCCATTGAATGCATATCGAATTTCGGCACCTGCGCACAATCAAGGCGATTCATGAGTGCGGCGGGTTGGCCCGCGCGGCGGATCAGTTGAATATCACTCAGTCGGCGCTGAGCCATCAGATCAAAGGTCTTGAGGATCAGGCCGGCGTGGAATTGTTCCTGCGCCGCTCCAAACCGATGAAACTGTCTGCGGCGGGGCTGCGCCTGTTGCGGCTGGCCGAACAGATTCTGCCGCAGGTCGAAGCGACGCAGCAGGAGTTCTCCTCGCTGCGCGATGGGCGCACTGGTCGAATGCATATCGCCATCGAGTGCCATGCCTGCTTCGAATGGCTTTTTCCGGTGCTGGAATCCTTTCGCAAATCCTGGGGCGATGTGGATGTAGATATCCGCCCCGGTCTGGCCTTTGACGCTTTGCCCGCGCTGCAAAAGGAAGAGGTCGATCTGGTCGTCTCGTCCGACCCTGAGGACCTGCCGGGGGTCGAGTTCATCAAACTGTTCGACTATGACGCGGTGTTTGTTGCGGCCTCGGCACACCCATTGGCGCAGAAGAATTTCATCGAGGCCGAGGATTTTCGCGGCCAGACCCTAATCACGTACCCGGTCGAGCGCACCCGGTTGGATGTATTCAGCCAATTGCTGATCCCGGCGCGGGTAGAACCAGCCGCTATTCGGCAGGTGGAACTGACGGCGGTGATCTTATTGCTGGTCGCATCAAATCGCGGAATTTCGGTGTTGCCAGACTGGGTGGTGAGGGAAGTGAAGTACAATTCAGACTATGTGACCCGCCCGCTGACCAAGGATGGGATCACCCGTAGCTTGTATGCGGCAGTGCGGGCTGAGGACCTTGAAAAACCCTATGTGCAGGAATTGATCGACCTTGCCGGAACCGAGGCGCGCAAGCTGCAATCGCAATAGGCGGGAAACGCGGGTCTGCTATGCGCATCAAGCCTCTTGGCAAGGGCGCATTGCATCAGTATACGCGCGGTTTGACCGAACAGGAGCCGTGGGACAATGGTAGGCAGTGCAAACCTCAACATCATGATCAAAGCCGCGCGCAAGGCGGGGCGGTCTCTGGTCAAGGACTTTCGTGAAGTCGAGAACCTGCAAGTCTCGATGAAAGGCGCGGGCGATTTTGTCTCCAAGGCCGATATTGCTGCTGAAAACATCCTGAAAGAGGAACTGCTGGGTGCCCGCCCGACCTATGGCTGGCTGGGTGAAGAAGGCGGCGGGCAGGCCGGTGAAGACCCGACACGCCGCTGGATCGTTGACCCGCTGGACGGCACCACCAATTTCCTGCACGGGCTGCCGCATTGGGCGATTTCTATCGCTTTGGAACACAAGGGCAAGATCGTTGCCGGCGTGATCTATGACCCCGCCAAGGATGAGATGTTCTTTGCCGAAAAAGGTGAGGGCGCGTGGATGAACGACACCCGCATCCGCGTTTCGGGCCGCCACCGCATGATCGAGTCCATTTTCTCGACCGGTTTGCCCTTTGGCGGACGTTCTGATTTGCCTGCGACCCTTCAGGATCTGGCGCGGATCATGCCCACTTGCGCAGGCGTGCGCCGCTGGGGCGCTGCGGCGCTGGATATGGCCTATGTGGCTGCAGGCCGTTACGAGGGCTTCTGGGAACGCCGCCTGAACGCGTGGGACGTGGCTGCTGGTATCATCATCGTGAAAGAAGCCGGTGGCTTTGTGCAGGCTCTGAACCCCGAAGGTAGCGTCTTGGAAGATGGCGAGGTTATCTGTTCGAATGAACCGATCTTCGACCAGTTCTCGAAGGTGATCCGGGGCTGACTTGCAGAACCCTGAGACGAACAAGCGCGCCCTGTCCGAGGCGCGCTTTTTTGTTGTCGGCAGCACAGGCGATCAAGGCCGCCAATGTCGTGCAAGGATATGCATCTACCGGCGCGGGATTCGGGGGATGCGGGATTGTGACAGTTTGTATGTATGCTCGGGGTGCGGCGGGTGGCCATGTGTTCGGTTCCAATACCGCGTACCGCCCCGCCGCGCCCAAAGCGGTATGCACAAAAGCAGACCGACAAAGAACCCGCCGGTATGAGCCCAATAGGCAACGCCGCCTTCGTCCGGGTTGCTGGCAAGGCTGCCCAGGAATTGCATCCCCAGCCAGACCCCCAGCATGACGAAGGCCGGGATGGTGAAAACCCGCACATAGACGATCAGGATCAGCAGAATATCCACGCGGGCCTTAGGGAACATCAACAGGTATCCCCCCATGACCCCGGCGATTGCACCAGAGGCCCCGATGGTCGGCACCACTGATCCCGGGGCCGTCAGGACGTGGATCAGGCCTGCTCCGATACCGGCCATCGTATAGAAAAGCAAAAAGGGCAGGTGGCCCATCTCGTCTTCCAGATTGTCGCCGAATATCCAAAGGAACAGCATGTTCCCTGCCAGATGCATCCAGCCGCCGTGAAGGAACATTGAGGTGAACAGCGTCTCATACGCGACCCCGTCTTCGATCCGGGCCGGGATGACCGCGTAGTCGAAATAAAGCCGGTTGAGCAACCGCGCGTCATCCATGATGCCCACATAGCTGAGGAAAATCAGAATGTTCGCGGCCATCAGCAGATAGACGACGTATGGGGTGCGCCCCGAGGGGTTATGGTCACGGATCGGAAACATGGCGCGACGCTGGGCTTTCGGGCGGGCAAGGTCAAGGTACGTTTACGCAGCATACGGCATGGTGGCGAGGTGTGTGACGAAGACTTGAACGAGCCCAAGGGTTGACGCAGCCTGTCTGCGCGTCACCATAGACACATGAAACAAATCGCCTCAGCCTTTGTCCTGCTGGTCGCAGGCACCATCGCTGCCCATTCACAGGACTGTCCCGCCGCTCCGGATCACTCGGACGGGGTGGCCGGGATTATCTCTCAAATTCAACAGGCCGAGACCGAGCGCGCCGCGCAGGTTTTGTCGGGCAAGCTTTGGGAGTTTTGGACAGATGCACCGGATAGCAAGGCACAAGTCGCGCTGGACAGGGGGATGACACGTCGTAGTCAAAGCGATCTGCTGGGCGCAATCGAAGACTTCAACTCGCTGATAGATTACTGCCCATCTTATGCCGAAGGGTATAACCAGCGCGCCTTCGCCTATTTTCTGGGCCGGGATTATCAGGCCGCTCTGCCGGATCTGGATCGGGCAATCGAACTGTCGCCCAATCATGTGGCAGCAATCAGTGGGCGTGCACTGACTTTGTTAGGGCTTGGGCGGATCGACGAAGCTCGCGAGGCTTTGGAACAGGCGCTGGAGCTGAACCCGTGGCTCTCTGAACGCCACTTGATGGACCCCGGAGGGCCCTTGGCACCACAAGGCCAAGACATCTGAAATACAAAACCCCCGACCAAACAGGCCGGGGGTTTTCGATCTTGGGACTTAGCCGACAAGACCGTTATCGGCGCGTTTGATCGCAATGACCGACGAGCGCGGCGTGCCGCCGTCGGGCCAGTTGCTGCCGGGGTGCTGGATGCCGACAAACATGGTCCGCAGGTCTGTGGACCACGCCAGACCGGTCACCTCACAGCCGTTCGGGCCAGTCATGAAGCGTGCAATCTCACCGGTCACGGGATCACCAACCAGCATCTGGTTGTTGCCGTTGCCTGCGAAATCTTCCTCGTTGTCGTCATTCCCGTCTGTCTGGATCCAGATCAGACCGGTCGAATCGATCACCATACCGTCGGGCGAGTTGAACAGGTTGCCCTCGTTCACGTTGGGCGAACCGGCGCGGTCATCGGAATGCACGGTGGGGTTGCCTGCCATGACGTACAGGTCCCAATCGAACGCTTGGGCGGCGTGGTCGTCATTGGCCGGACGCCAGCGAACGATCTGACCATACTTGTTGGCTTCACGCGGGTTGGCCGCGTTGACCGAGGTATCATCACCACCGGCGTTTGGCTTGACGCCGCGGTTCTTGTTGTTGGTCAGGCAGCAATAGGCCTCGACCGCGACCGGGCTGGAGGCGACCCATTCGGGGCGGTCCATGGTGGTGCCGCCCGCTTTGGAGGCGGCCATGCGGGTAAAGATGCGAATCTCGGCATCGTCCATTCCGGTGGTTTCCGGGGTCAGAGCCAGCCATTCACCCTTCATGTCGTCGTTGAACTTGGCGACATAAAGCGTGCCGTCGTTCAGCAGGCTCTCGGTTTCACCACCGGGCTGATAGGTGCCGTTCGAGACGAACTTGTACAGGTATTCACCACGTTCATCGTCGCCCATGTAGACAACCACGCGACCGTCGGCAGCCAGGGTGACTTCGGCGTTTTCGTGCTTGAAACGACCCAGACCAGTGTGTTTGACAGGGGTGCTGTCAGGCTTGGTTGGGTCAATCTCGACGATCCAGCCTGCGCGATGCGGCTCGTTGGGGTTCTTCGAGGTGTCAAAGCGCGGGTCAAAGAACTCGTAACCGTTCCAGCTTTCGGCCTTGATACCGTAGCGCGCCATACCGTCCGAGACCTTCTGGTCATAGGCGGCATTTTCATCCGACGAGCCGAAGTAGCCATTGAAGTTCTCTTCGCAGGTCAGATAGGTGCCCCAGGGCGTCTTGCCCGCACCACAGTTGTTCATGGTGCCCAACGAGGTGGTGCCGGTCGGATCAGCCTCGGTTTTCAGCAGGTCATGACCGGCTGCGGGGCCAACGATTTTCATCGGAGTGTTATGATGAATACGGCGGTTGAAGGGGCTGTCTTTGACAACCGACCAGCCCTCAGGGCCCTCGGTGATTTCCATGACTGTCACGCCTTGGATGTTCTGCAGCTTTAGAACATCACCTGCGTTTGCCGGAACACTTTCCGCAGCGGCCGGCAGGTTGATCTTGCGGTTGGGGTATTCGTGGTTGATCGCGATCAGTTCATGACCCTGGAACGAGAAGGTTTCCATCCCGTCAGTGTTCTCACCAAAGATACGGTCGGATTTTTCGACCGAACCACCATCGGCGATGTCATAGCCGTCGGCATCCGAGAACAACGGATCGCCCCAGCGCATCATGACTTTCCATTCGTACCCTTCGGGGACGTGAACGGTGCCGTCAGTCTGGGCTGCGATCGGGGTAAAGGCAAAGCGCGACGCGTCAGCGGCCTGTGCCGAGGTCGAGCTGAGCAGACCTGTGCCCATTGCGGCAGCGCCCGATCCAAAGGCCACCACACCGGCCAGAAAACCACGGCGGGAAATGGCGCTTTCGACCACGCGGTCAAAGTCGTTTTCCTCGGAGCGGGGGAAGTGCAGCTCGTCCCAGTCGTCTGCGGAAAGTGTGGTGTTGTCGACGTCTTTCATGGATGGCTCCTGGCTAAAATGAAAGTTGATGAACGGCATTTAAGAGGTCTTTGTGACAGGTTCTTAACAGCGCCATTAAAGCCGCTGTATTTCGACCTGAAAATAGATTCATTTTTGATGCGCTGAAACGCGCTAAAGCCCTGCCTGCGCGATGCAGACAGGGTGTTACAATCATCCGAACAGATTGATCACATCGTCGTGATTGGGTTAGCGCAGCCGCTGCCCATCAGCATTGAACCGATACGCTTTTTCGGGCGCGAACCCAAGACGCAGGTCTTGGCCTTCGGAAATTGCGTGTTGCCCGAACAAGCGCGCCGTCACCGAATGGTTCTGAACGGTCGCAATGACGTTGGTATCACCGCCCAGCTTTTCGACATGGCTGACCTGCGCTGACAGGGGGCCGTCGTCAGACAGGAACAGATCCTCTGGCCGAATACCAAGGGTGTCTGACCCCTGATCCAGCAGGCTTTCGGGCAGGAAGTTCATCGAAGGAGATCCAAGGAATCCCGCAACAAACTGGTTGGCGGGGTTATTATACAGCTCCATCGGGCTGCCAATCTGTTCGACCCGCCCATCGCGCAGAACGACGATCTTGTCGGCCAGCGTCATCGCCTCGGTCTGGTCGTGGGTGACATAGATCATCGAGGCATCCAGTGCCCGGTGCAGGTTTGCAATCTCAATCCGTGTGTTCATCCGCAGCGCCGCGTCGAGGTTCGAGAGCGGCTCGTCAAACAGAAACAGTTTCGGCTCACGCACGATAGCCCGCCCGATGGCGACGCGTTGGCGCTGACCGCCGGACAGCTCAGATGGATAGCGGTCCAGATATTCCTCAAGGTTCAGCATCCGGCTGGCGCTGGCGACGCGCTCCTCGATCACCGCTTTGGGCTGCTTCTCTTGTTTCAGCGCCAGTGTCATGTTCCCGCGCACGTTCAGATGGGGATAGAGCGCATAGCTTTGGAATACCATCGCGATGCCACGTTTCGACGGCGGCACCAGATTGACGGTCTGGCCGTCGATATTGATCTCACCCGAGGACGCATCCTCCAACCCTGCGATCACCCGCAGCAGGGTGGATTTGCCACAGCCCGAGGGGCCGACGAAAACGACAAACTCGCCTTCTTCGACCTCAAGCGAGATGTCTTTGAGGACATGCACCTCGCCAAAGGATTTGTTCACATTGGTCAGGGTCAGAGCAGTCATGTTGCGGGCTCCTTAAGCGAAACGGGCTGGCCAATGCGGATGCTTTCATCGGCGGCCAGACAAATGGCGAGGGATTGGACGGCGTCATTCATGTGGCGCGTCAGGTCGATATCGTCTGCGATGGCGCGCAGCATATACGCCTGCTCGGCGTCACAAAGCTCCTGATGGCCGGGCTCATCGGGCATCTCAACCGTACGGTCACCGCCCGGCGTGTGGATCAGTAGACCACCAACCTTGGTGTGGCCGTCGATATCCGCCGACGCGCCCTTGTTGCCATCGGTGATCGAGACCGAGCCATTGGGCGAGACGATGTCTTTCACGAAGAACGCGGTTTCGGACATCATCGGGCCCCACCCGGCCTCATACCAGCCGACCGAGCCGTCCTCAAAAATCACCTGAAATTGGCCGTAATTGTACATGTCCTCGGCGATTTCGTCGGACAGGCGCAGGCCCATGCCATGCACGCGGACGGGCTGCGCATCGGTGATCTGGCACATCACATCCACATAATGCACACCACAATCCACGATGGGGGATGTGGTCTGCATCAGCGCCTTATGCGTCTCCCATTCAGCGCCTGAGGATTGCTGGTTCAGGTTCAGGCGGAACACATACGGTCCGCCCAGATCGCGCGCCTCGGCAATCAGGCGCATCCACGAGGGGTGATGGCGCAGGATATATCCGACGACCAGTTTGCGGTTCAGGCGAGTGGCGGTTTCGACCACGCGCCGTGCATCGGCCACGTTGGTGGCCAGCGGCTTTTCGACAAACACATGCGCGCCAGCCTCCATTGCGGCGCAGGCGAAATCGGCGTGGCTGTCGGAATAGGTGGCGATGATCACCAGATCGGGATTGGTCTCGGCCAGCGCGGTGTGGAAATCCGAATAGGCGGGGTATTGGCCCAGCTCGGGGTGATCCACGTGGCCCGAGCGGTTCACCAGCCCCACGATCTGCGCGTCCGCGTGGTTGTGATGAGCCAGCGCGTGGCTGAGACCCATATTGCCAAGGCCAGCGATCAGAACTTTGGTCATTTGACAGCTCCCGAAGTGATGCCGCGGATCAGTTGGCGCGAGAAGATGACATACAGAACCAGCACTGGCAGGATCGCCATCGACAGGGCCGACAGAACCGCGTTCCAGTCGGTGACGAACTGTCCGATAAAGACCTGACTGCCCAGCGTGAGCGTCTTGGTTTCTTCAGCCGGGGCGAGGATCAGCGGGAACCACAGGTCATTCCAGATCGGGATCATGTTGAACACGGCCACGGTCGCCATCGCGGGCCTGACCAGAGGCAGAACCAGCCGGAAAAAGATCGTATATTCCGACAGCCCGTCGATACGGCCCGCGTTTTTCAGATCATCACTGACCTGTCGCATGAACTCCGACAGGATGAACACGGCCAACGGCAGCCCTTGCGCGGTGTAAACCAGGATCAGCGCCCAAAGCGTGTTCACCAGCCCGGTGGCCACCATCATCTCAAGGATCGCCACAGTGCCGATGCGTATCGGGATCATGATCCCCAGCGCCAGATACAGCCCCATCAGCAGGTTGCCCTTGAACTGATATTCCGACAGCGCATAGGCCGCCATGGCCCCGAACAGCAAGATGAAAAACAGCGATGCGACGGTGACGATCATAGAGTTCTGGAAGTAGAGGAAGAAATCCCCCTGCTTCATTACCGTCTCATATCCGATCATGGAAAAACTGTCGGCATTCGGCAGCGCCAGCGGCTCGCGGAAGATCGCGCGGCGGGATTTGAAGCTGTTGATGATGATCACAAAAACCGGGAACAGGGCGATCAGCGTGTAAAGGATCAGCGCCCCGTGCATCGCGGCGGTATTCAGCGGGTTATGACGTGCTTTGTTCATCGCTGGCCCCTCACAGTTGATACCGGCGCATCCGGGTCTGGATGCCGAACAGGTAAATGCAGACGCCCACAAGGATGATCGCGAACATGGCCCCGGCGATGGCGGAACCCATATGCGGGTCGCCCAATTGCAGTTGGAACCCAAAGAAGGTGCGGTACATGAAGGTGCCTAAGATATCGGTCGAGAAATCCGGCCCCGCCAGCGCGCCTTGGGCGGCATAGATCAGGTCGAACGCGTTGAAATTGCCCACGAAAGTCAGGATCGAGATGATCCCGATCGAGGGCAGGATCAGCGGTAGTTTGATCTTCCAGAAGGCCGAGGCCCCGGTGATGCCGTCGATCTCTCCGGCTTCAAGGATTTCCTCGGGGATGGTCAGCAGGGCGGCATAGATCAGCATCATCGGGATGCCCACAAATTGCCAGACCGAGATCAGCGCCAGCGTGGTGAGCGCATATTCCTCTTTCCCCAGCCACGGCGCAAACAGGGATTTCAGGCCCACGGCATCCAGCATCGACGGCGCGATGCCCCAGATGGGCGACAGGATCAGTTTCCATGCAAAGCCAACGATCACAAAGCTCAGGATCGTTGGGATGAATATCGCCGACCGATAGAGCGCCGAGAACCGCAGGCGCGGGTGGCTGAGCAGGGCTGCCAGTGCGATCCCGATGGGGTTTTGAACAAGCATATGGATCAGGAAGAACCAGAAGTTGTTGCCCAAAGCGTTCCAGAACTGCTCGGACCAGATGGGATCGAAAAACAGCGTTTGAAAGTTCTGCAAGCCCACGAACACGCGGCTCTGATCCACTTCGGAATAGAGCGCCAGCCGCAGCGTGTTGAACAGCGGGAAGATCATCACCGCCGTATAGACCAGCACAGCAGGGGCCAGAAACACGACGATATGCCAGCGGAAGCGGGGGCGGTTCATGGGTCAGCTTTCAAAGGGGTGTCAGGGGGTACTCGGGCGGGATGAGCCGCCCGAGTAGGGGTCAGTTTACTGGTGCGGCGCGTACCAGGAGGCGAGGCCTTCCTGCAACTCGGCGCCCAGTTCTTCGGGCGATTTGGCGCCCTTGATGGCGGCGACCGATGCGCCCCAGGTCTCATTCTCGAGGTTCGGCGTGCCGCGCGACAGGATTTGGTAGGTCGAGCGGATGGTCGATTCACACTCATCACGCCAGCCGACGATTTCCTTGGCTAGCGGGTCTTGCAGCTCGACCGGGGTGCTGGACAGCGGGAAAAAGCCGGGCAGGGCGTTGCCGAAGATTTCCGCGAACTCGGGGCTTGCGACCCAGGCCAGGAACGTCTCAGCCGCTTCGGGGTTCTCGGTGGCGGCGTTCATGCCGATGCCGATATCGGTGTGATCCGAGATATAGCAAGTATCGCCCGCGTTGCGGACCGGCGGCTTGAATGCGCCCATCTCGAAATCGGCCTGCGTGTTAAAACCCGAAATCTCCCACGAACCGGCGGGATAAATCGCCGCGCGGCCTAGCGTGAAAATGTTCTGGCTGTCGGGATAGGTCTGTGCCTCATACCCGTCGCCCATATACTCGCCCCAACGGGCCAGTGTTGCGTAAGGTGCGGTCCAGGCCTCATCCGTCAGCTTCTGCTCACCTTTGATAAGCGCTTGACGGCCTTCTTCACCTTTCCAGTAGTTCGGGCCGATGTTGTTGTAACCCATTGTGGCGGCTTCCCACTGGTCATTGGTGCCCATCGCGATCGGGATATAGGTGCCGTCTTCCTTGATCTTATCCAGCGCGGCAAAGAACTCATCCTCGGTGGTGGGCACGTCTATGCCTAGCTCGTTGAAGGCGTCCTTGTTGTAGATGAAGCCGTGGATCACCGAGGCCATCGGAACGCAGAAGCTGACCGCGCCGTCATCGGTCTGCCACGCGGATTTGGCGACGTCCGAGAAATTGCTCATGGCTTCAACGCCCGAAAGGTCCGTCAGGTGTCCTGCCTCATACAACGCCAGCGAAGCATCGAAGGGGCGACAAGTGATCAGATCACCGGCCGAGCCCGCATCCAGTTTCGAGTTCAGAACAGCGTTGTATTCGGCGGGCGCCGATGGGGTGAACTGGACCTTGATGCCGGGGTTGGCGGCCTCGAATGCGGGGATGATCTGGTCTTGCCACAGGGTCAGGTCATCGTTGCGCCAGCTTTCGATGGTGATCGTCACGTCTTCGGCCAAGGCCGATGTTGCCACCAAGGTTGTGCCCAGCAGGGCCAGTTTCAGGCTTTTGTGTTTCATTTCAGTCTCCAAGTTGGTTAGCGGTTGTTATCTGTTGTAAGAACGGTGCTGAGGTTTCCGCCCGAGTTGCCCAGTTGGGTCATGGCCTCGGGCAATGACAGGCCGAGCGCCGCAATTAGGATCGCTGGTTTGACCTCACCCTTGGCTGTGTCCAGCGCGGATTGCGCGACAGCGGTGTCTACATTTGCAATACGCGCTACGATTCCTGCGGCGCGGGCGCGCAACTTGTCATTGTCGGCGCGCAGGTTGACCATCATGCCGCCATGCACATGCCCCAACTCTAGCGCCATAAGGGATGACAGCATGTTCAGGGCTATCTTCTGCGCCGTACCAGCCCCCATGCGGGTCGAGCCCGAGATCAACTCCGGCGGCGTGGCCAGCAGGATCGGGATGTCCGCATTCAGCAGCAGGGGGCTGCCTGCATTGTTGGCGATGCCGATCACCTTGGCACCTTTGGACTGTGCGATGGTGCTGGCGATTAGGGTGTAGGGTGTCGATCCACTGGCCGACACAGCGATGACAGTGTCATGCGGGCGCAAGTCTTGCAACGCGTCGGCAAGGCCCGCATCCGCGTCTTCTGCTGCGCCGGGCATTTCAACCCCGGTGGGCTGGCCTCCTGCCATGTGAATGCGCAACCGCGAGGGTGAGATCGAAAACGTGCCGCCCAGCTCTTGGGCATCTGCGGCGGCCATCAATCCTGACGAGCCCGCCGCCACATAGTGCAGCACCCCGTCCGTACGCAAAGTCTCTGCCATTGCCAGTGCAGCCTGCGCGATGCTGTCGACGGCCCCCTCAACCGCCTGCGCCGCAGCGATTTGACCAGCGGCCAAGGCGCGGGCGGAGCCTGCCAGATCGCTCGGGTCAAGTCGTGCGGCATCAGTGTGCAGTTGTTCAGTCGACGGCAGCGTCAAGAGAATCCCCCTTACAGTTCCTTTACAATACCTATCTAATACCACCTGTCCATAACTTTCTTATTGCGACCGAGATGAACGATTTTTTCGCATAAATCTCTCTAAAATTGCTGATCATAGCAGGTTTGATCTTTTCTGATGGCAAAAGGTATTATAATGGTATTGTCATGAGTGAGTCTGAAAACCACGCAGTTTTGGCCGTTGATGGCGGTGGAACCCGATGCCGGGTTGCCTGCGATGTGGATGGTGAAGTCCATGCGGTCGAAACAGGTGCGGCCAATGTCTCAACCGATTTTGAGGGTGGTGCCGACCAGATCAGGACGGGCGTCGCGCGTTTGGCCGAACGTCTCGGACGGCCCGCCGCTGACCTGTTCGATTGGCCCGCTTTCGTAGGCTTGGCTGGAGTGACTGGGGATGCGGTAGCTGGGCGCTTGCAGGCTGTTCTGAATTTGACGAATGCCCGGGTGGAAGATGATCGGCCAGCCGCCGTCCGAGGGGCCTTGGGCGCGACAGACGGCCTTGTCGCGCATTGCGGCACGGGCTCATTCCTTGCGCTCCAGACTCGTGGTCGCACGCGGTTTGCTGGGGGATGGGGGTCAGTCCTTGGGGATGAGGCCTCGGCCCAATGGGTCGGACGTCGCGCCTTGGCCGAAGCGTTGAATGTTGCAGATGGTGTTCAGGAAAGCTCGGGCCTGACCCGGGCCCTGTCTGATCGGTTGGGTGGTACCGCAGGCATTGTTGCATTTGCAGGCCAAGCGTCGCCGGGAGAGTTTGGCACGTTGGCGCCGCAGGTTACGTCGGCGGCGGTCGATGGAGATATCGTTGCCCGGAAAGTCCTGCAAACAGGTGCGGATTACCTTACGGATATGGCCGCCCGTTTGGGTTGGAAACCCGGTCTGACGCTATGTCTGACCGGGGGAATTGCACCGCACTACGCCGACTACCTGCCCGGCGAAATGCAAGAGGCAATCCGCCCGCCGCAGGGGGAACCGCTGGCAGGTGCGTTGGCTTTGGCAAAGGAGGTGGCAGATGAGCATCGCTGAATTCCTGCGCGCCGATGCATGGCTAAGCCCTGAAAACGGCCCTCGATACGTACAGCTGCGCCGCCGGTTGCAAGAGGGGATCGACACCGGTGTGCTGGCCCCCAATGCGTCGCTGCCGTCAGAACGGGAATTGGTGGAAATCACCGACCTGTCCCGCGTCACCGTACGCAAAGCAATCCAGGAGCTGGTGCAAGAAGGCGTGATCGAACAGCGTCAGGGGTCGGGTTCGTTCATCCGCGAGCGCGTGCCTCGGGTCGAGCAATCGCTGACCCATCTGACATCATTCACCGAAGATATGTCGAGCCGGGGGATGCAGACCACCTCTAAATGGCTGGAACGTGGCGTGTTCGCCGCAACACCACACGAGGTGGCCGCGCTGAACCTGTCGGACGGCGCGCAAATCGCCCGTATCTATCGTCTGCGCGAGGCGGATGGCCGCCCGCTGGCGCTGGAAAAAGCGGCCTTGCCCTTGGACATCCTGCCAAACCCGATCGAGGTGACGACCTCGCTCTACGAGGTGCTGGATGGGTTGGGTCATCGTCCGGTGCGGGCGGTTCAGAAGATCTCGGCGCTTAATCTGGCAGCGCGCGAGGCCGAGTTGCTGGACGTGCCTGAAGGGGCGGCGGGGCTGAATATCGAACGTCTCTCATTTCTCAAAAACGGTCGGGTCGCAGAGCTGACCCGCTCGCTCTATCGCGGTGACGCCTATGATTTCGTCGCCGAGCTACGGCTATAACCGGAAGGATCAAAGGCCGATGTCCGAACATACATCCAAGATGCGTCAGGAAATTCTGGAAATTCCCGATGCGGTCGACCGGCTGCTGGGCAGTGGCGCGGCCAATATTCAAAACGCCGCAGGGCTGGTCCGCGACGCCGATCCGCGGTTTATGATCACCGTGGCGCGCGGGTCGTCGGACCATGCGTGCAGCTATCTGAAATATGCCAGTGAGTTGCTCCTTGGTCTGCCTGCGGCCTCGGTCGGGCCGTCGGTCAGTTCAATCTACGGGGCCGATCTGATGGCGCGGGGGGCGGTCTGTGTGTCCGTGTCGCAGTCCGGCCAAAGCCCTGACATCGTCGGGTTGACGCGGTCCTTGCGGTCTTCGGGCGCGGTGGCACTGGCGATCACAAACAATTCAACCTCGCGTCTGGCGGAAACTGCTGATGCGGTGCTGCCGCTGCACGCCGGTCCTGAACTGAGCGTTGCGGCTACCAAGACCTTCGTAACCTCGCTTGTCGCGGGTCTGTGGATGCTGGCCGAGGTCAAAGGGGATGCCGACTTGCTGGCGGCTATCCGGGCTCTGCCCGCCCAATTGGACCGCGCAGCCCGTTGCGACTGGTCCGCAGCGGCGTCGGCGATCACGGGTCGGTCTCTGTTTACGCTGGGCCGGGGGCCGTCCTTTGCGGTGTCGGGCGAGGCGGCATTAAAGATCAAGGAGACCTGCCAGATTCACGCTGAAAGCTATTCGGCTGCCGAAGTGCTGCACGGCCCCGTCTCGATCGTTGAAGAGGGGTTCCCTGCAATCATTTTCGCTGCTCAGGATGCGGCGGAGGAGACAACCGCACAGGCTGCTGATGCTTTGGCTGAAAAAGGCGCGGTGGTGTTTGCGACGACGGATCGGGTCACGCGAGCGCAGTCTTTGCCGGCCGAGCGCACGGATCACTGGATTACCGATCCGATCACGGCGGTCACCGCCTTCTACAGCATGGTCGAATCGGTTGCCAGTATGCGAGGAATCGACCCTGACGCGCCGCGCCACCTCAAGAAAGTGACCGAGACGGTATGACAACGGACAGGGTGATCTTTCGAAACGGGGCAATCTTTGATGGCAAGCGGTTGCTGTATGATCATGCGTTGATCTTTGACGGCGATGCCACCGGGAGGATTGTGTCCGATGCGAATATAGCGACCGGTGACTATGTCGATCTGAACGGAGACATCGTCAGCCCCGGTTATGTAGACTTGCAGGTGAATGGTGGCGATGGGGTCATGCTGAATGACGTCCCCTCGGTCGAAACGATCCGGCGCATCGCGCAGGCTCATCGCCGGTTGGGGGTCGCCGCGCTGCTGCCGACTTTGATCACGGATACGGCCGATAAGACCCGTGCCGCGATTGATGCTGCCATTCACGCCGTCAATGAGGGCGTGCCGGGCGTCGCCGGGTTACATCTGGAGGGGCCCCACCTGTCGGTTGCGCGCAAAGGGGCGCATGATGGCGATCTGATCTGTCCGATGTCTGATGCAGACCTCGCTGCCTTGATAGAGGCGGCGGGTCATCTGCCCTGTCTCAAAGTGACTGTGGCGCCCGAATCGGTCTCAGAGCAGCAGGTTCGCGCGCTAAGCGATGCGGGTGTACTGGTATCGTTGGGGCACACTGATGCGGATTTCGCCACCTGCCAGCGCTATGCCGCCGCTGGTGCGCGATGTGTGACCCATCTGTTCAACGCCATGAGCCAGTTGGGCAACCGCGAACCCGGATTGGTCGGCGCGGCGCTGTCGAATGGTGGGTTTTCGGCCGGGCTGATTGCTGATGGCATCCATGTCCACCTGCAGGTCATGCGGGCGGCGTGGGCGGCTAAAACCGGACCGGGGCAAATCTATCTGGTCAGCGACGCGATGGCGGTTGCAGGAACGGATCAATCCGAGTTTCGTCTGGAAGGGCGCAGGATCACCCGCACTGACGGGCGGCTGACGCTGGAAGACGGGACGCTGGCTGGCGCGGATCTGGATTTGACGACTGCCATCCGGGTGCTGGTCACGCAAGTGGGCGTGCCTTTGCCTGCGGCGCTGGTCGCTGCCACCACCTATCCTGCACAGTTGATCGGGCGAATGCCGGGCGCTGCCATCACCCGAGACAGCATGATCCGCATCAGCGGAACGCTCGACAAGTGCGCGTGGCTGTAGGCAGTCGCGCCCTTTTTCTGCCGCACCGGGCGGGAGATTATTTTCCAGGAATGATTTTGAAATCCGGCACCGAACGGCGCTTGACGCCATCTGACGCATCGCTTAAACCGACCTCCGCTGAGCGGGCGTCGTATACTGGCTATTACCTCAGCCTTCCAAGCTGATGAAGCGGGTTCGATTCCCGCCGCCCGCTCCAAATCAGCCCTTACATTCTGCGTCAAAAGGCCCGTTTGAGGCTGCATTTCTGCCGTGCAGCTTGACCCCACCTGCACTGACCGCCAAGAAGCGCATTAGTAAGTTTGAACACGACGTAGGGCCCAGTCATGGCAAGAAACGCCTCAGCCAGTCCATCCGCAAAAGCTGCGCCCGGCGCTAGCGAAGAGCGCGCGCGATCCCGGAAAATAGGCGTTCTGGCCTCACTTTGGCCCTTCATGAAGCCGTACCGCCTGTTGATGATCGGGGCGACGCTGGCATTGATCCTCACGGCCAGTATGACGCTGACCCTGCCACTGGCCGTGCGCCGAGTGGTCGACAATTTCCGCATCGAAGATGGCGAGCTGCTGGATTGGTATTTTCTGGCCGCGCTGGGCATTGCTGGAATTTTGGCCATCGGTACAGGCATCCGCTATTCGCTGGTGACGCGGCTGGGTGAACGCGTGGTGGCCGATATTCGCAAGGCCGTCTTCGATCGCGTCATCGGGATGAGCCCCGAATTCTACGAACGGATTATGACCGGAGAAGTTCTAAGCCGGATCACCACAGACACCACGTTGATCCAGTCGGTGCTGGGTTCATCCGTGTCGATTGCACTGCGCAACATGTTGATGTTTGTCGGCGGATTGGTGCTGATGTTGCTGACCTCGGCCAAGCTGACAGCGATGGTCCTTCTGCTGATCCCGCTGGTCGTAGTACCGATTCTGGTTCTGGGTCGCCGTCTGCGGGTCATCAGCCGCGAAAATCAGGACTGGATCGCCGCCTCATCCGGCAATGCAGGCGAGGCACTGAGTGCGGTTCAGACCGTTCAGGCGTTTACCCACGAACAGGCAAGCCGCGCTCAGTTCGGTGAGATGACAGAAACTTCGTACGAAGTTTCTCTGCGCCGAATCCAGACTCGTGCGGTGCTGACGGTGATCGTGATTTTTCTGGTCTTCTCCGGCATCGTGGGCGTTTTGTGGATGGGGGCGAATGACGTCCGTAACGGCGTGATGACCGAGGGCGTTTTGATCCAGTTCGTGATCTATTCGATCATCATGGCAGGCTCGGTCGCTGCCCTGTCCGAGATCTGGAGCGAACTTCAGCGCGCCGCGGGGGCGACCGAACGCCTGGTTGAATTGCTGAATTCACAAGACACGGTGAACGATCCAACGGCGGCCAAAGCGCTGCCTGCACCCGTGCGTGGCGAAATCAGGTTTGAAAACGTAACCTTCCGTTATCCCGCGCGCCCCGATGTTGTTGCGCTGGACCAGATGTCGTTGACCGTAAGTCCTGGCGAAACAGTTGCCTTTGTTGGTCCTTCTGGTGCAGGCAAAACGACTGTCATTCAGATGATCCAGCGGTTTTATGACCCAGACGCTGGTGGCGTTAGTCTGGACGGTGTCGACCTGCGCAACCTGAACCGGGCTGAATTCCGCCGCCACATGGCGCTGGTGCCGCAGGACCCGACGATCTTTGCCGCATCGGCCCGCGAGAACATTCGCTTTGGTCGTCTGGACGCAACAGATGCCGAGGTCGAGGCCGCCGCCCGCGCCGCTGCCGCGCATGATTTCATCTCGGTGTTGCCAGAAGGCTATGACAGTTTTGTCGGCGAGCGCGGGGTGATGCTGTCGGGCGGTCAGAAACAGCGCATCGCCATCGCGCGCGCCATCCTGCGCGATGCACCGGTTCTGCTGCTGGACGAGGCGACCTCGGCGCTGGATGCAGAAAGTGAGCGCGCGGTGCAGGGGGCCGTGGATCAGATGCGCGCCGGACGAACCACTCTGATCGTGGCGCACCGTCTGGCCACCGTCAAAAAGGCCGACCGTATCGTGGTGATGGAGGCAGGCCAAATTGTGGCACAGGGCACCCATGACGACCTGGTAGCACAAGATGGGCTATATGCACGTCTGGCGCGACTTCAGTTCACAGACGGGGTCGCGGCTGAATAGGCTGACGCGAGGGAAAGGCCTAACCGCCGCAGCGTCATTTTGTTTTTCTGACTCTGTGCCGCTAAGCCCTTGCTTGAACCAGCGCGGTTTTGCACCCATCCTACTGTGGAATAATCCGCGCGAAGCGTGCGGCACAATAGGGAGGAGACGCATGGCCTTTGAGGGGATCGACGACAAGGTAAAACTTGAACAAGAAATGCCGTGGGAGGATCGGGATATCCCGGTCACGTTCCACCAGATGCTGTCTCGTACAGCGGCCCGGTATCCGAATAGCAGCGCGGTTAGTTTCCAACTGTTTTCCGGCCCTACGGACAAGGCCGAGACGCTGACATGGTCGGGTTTGCTGGGCAAGGTCAATCAGGCCGCCAACCTGTTTCGGTCGCTGGGCGTCGGGGAAAAGGATGTGGTCGCTTATATCCTGCCCAATTGCAACGAAACGCTGATCACCATGATGGGTGGCGCAGTTGCGGGGATCGTCAACCCGATCAATCCGCTGCTGGAGCCTGAACAGATTGCAGCCATTCTACGGGAAACCGGCGCCAAGTTGGTTGTGACGCTCAAGTCCTTCCCTAAGACCGATGTGGCGCAAAAAGTGGAAGAGGCCGTGCGCCATGCGCCCAAGGTCAACACCATCCTTGAGATTGACCTGAACCGCTATCTGACGCCGCCCAAGTCATGGATCGTTCCTTTCCTGCGCCCCAAAATGGGCGACAAGGAACATCTGGCTCACGCGGATTACAAAAGCTTCAACGCCGAACTGGCCAAGCAACCAGCCACGCTGACATTCGAAGACAGCAAGGAAGACCGCGTTGCCTGCTATTTCCATACCGGCGGCACAACGGGCATGCCCAAAGTGGCGCAGCACAAGTACTCGGGCCTGATCTATAACGGTTGGCTGGGCGATACGCTGCTGTTCTCGGAAGAGGACGTGGTCATGTGCCCGCTGCCGATGTTCCATGTATTTGCAGTGCATGTGATTATGATGGCAGCCGTATCTTCGGGCGCGCATGTGATCTTCCCAACGCCGCAGGGCTATCGTGGTGATGGTGTCTTTGACAATTTCTGGAAGCTGATCGAACGCTGGAAAGTGACGTTCATCATCACCGTGCCTACCGCGATTGCCGCCAAGATGCAGCGCCCCGTGGATGCCGATATCTCAACCGTCAAAACCGCGTTCTCGGGCTCAGCCCCCTTGCCCGTGGAGCTGTTCCGTAGATTTGAAGAGGCCACAGGTGTCACCATTGTCGAAGGGTACGGCCTGACCGAAGCGACATGCCTTGTGTCTTGCAACCCGGTGGATGGTGAGAAAAAGATCGGCTCGATCGGGATTCCGTTCCCCTATACGGACGTCAAAATATTGACCGACGGACCGAATGGACCAGTGGAATCTGCGGCCAACGAAATCGGTGAAATTTGCGTTTCCAATCCCGGCGTTTATGCAGGCAATACCTATACCGAATCGGAAAAGAACGTCGACCTCTACCACTTTGACTCATATCTGCGCACGGGCGATCTGGGGCGATTCGATGAGGATGGCTATCTGTGGATCACCGGACGTGCCAAGGATCTGATCATCCGGGGTGGACACAACATCGATCCCGCTGAAATTGAAGAGGCCCTTCTGGGCCACGACGCGGTCGCCTTCGCTGGGGCCATCGGTCAGCCCGATGCCTACGCAGGCGAGGTGCCTTGCGCCTTTGTCGAGCTGGTTGACGGTGCCTCGGTCACCGAGCAGGAGTTGATGGAATACTGCGACGTTCACGTTCACGAACGTGCCGCGCAGCCCAAGCATATGACCATTCTGGACGAATTGCCCAAAACTGCCGTGGGCAAGGTGTTCAAGCCTGAACTGCGAAAACAGGCGATCACCCGCATCTATAATGGCGCGCTGGAAAAGGCGGGCGTGGATGCGCGGGTCGTCTCGGTGCTCGATGATAAAAAGCGTGGGCTTGTTGCACAGCTTGACGCGAACGGCTCCTCAGAGGACGATGTCAGCAAAGTGCTGGGCGCATTCACCCGGCCATGGGAATGGGCTGCCTGATCGCGGAGGGGACATGGATTATGAACGCCTGATTGATGAAGAAACTTGGGCGTTCATAAGCAGGACCGCCGAAAGCTATCCCGATGATGCGGTCGATCTTTCGATCCAGGATCAGCGCGGGGTCTATGACGCGATGTGTCGTGACTTTCGGCAGCCGCGCCCGATGGGGGTCGAGGCTGAGGACAAGCACGCCGACGGCGTGCTTGTTCGCGTCTATACTGCCGGTGATCCGACGCGGACGGTGGTTTATCTGCATGGCGGTGGTTTTGTTGTCGGTGGGCTGGACAGCCATGACGACGTTTGCGCCGAGATTTGTGCGCAGACGGGATATCGGGTGGTGGCGGTAGACTATCGCCTTTGCCCTGAACATGTGCACCCCGCGCAGTTTCAGGACGCATGGACGGCAGTGAACTGGGCCGCGAAGGAATATGGTAACGCGCTGGTATTGGCGGGGGACAGTGCAGGAGGCAATCTGGCTGCTGCCGTCACCCATCATGCACGGCGTCGGCTGGATACGATTTTGGGGCAGGTTCTGATCTATCCCGGTTTGGGTGGTGATCGGACCAAGGGATCGTATCTGGAACATGCCCACGCGCCGCTTTTGACGCTGGATGATATAGTTTTCTACGAAAAGGTGCGGTGCAGCGGAGAACCTCCTCAGAGCGATCCGACTTACGCGCCGTTGCAGGACAGCGATTTCTCGAACCTGCCTCCGACCGTGGTTGTGACTGCTGATTGCGACCCGCTGCGCGATGACGGGCCCGACTATTGTGCCCAGATCACGCAGGCCGGAGGGCTTGCCCATTGCATCAACGAACCAGGCCTTGTGCATGGCTATCTGCGGGCGCGCACCTCGGTTAAACGCGCCGCAGACAGTTTTGAGCGGATATCCGTCGCTATTGAGGCATTGGGCCAACAGATCTGGCCCTACGACTGATTACTTCAAGAACGGCTTGGCTTTCATCGTCTCGGCGATTTGTGCGCCCATCCGGTTCAGGATCGTGGGTGCCAGTTGCAACTGGTCGATCACCGTATCAGCCTCGGGGCCTTTGGCATCGCCGAAATAATACAGTGCTGTTTCCTGTTGCAGTGGTCCGCGCCCGCCGTGATGACCTCGTTCATCCTGCCCGTGGTCGGCGGTGACGATCACTTCATAGCCCAACTGCCGCCAGCGGGGGATGAATGGGGCCAGCATCTCGTCTGCGACGAAACAGGCGTGGTCCATTTCCTCGCAATCATGGAAGAACCGGTGCCCCATGCTGTCCAGGGTACAGGCGTGTAGAATGCCGTAATCCAGTCCGAAGCGCAGGCACAGGTTGGTCAGGGTGGCATAGAGATCGACATCGGACGGCGTCATCTGGTTCGCCTTGCCGTAGCCGGTCATTGTGTGGAACCGACCGTGATTGATTGTGGTGCTGTCCGGCTCGTCATATTCCACGTCCCGCACATAGTCGAAGGGATGGCGGTTGAAGAACTGCGACCAATAGCTGTGGGTGACAGCTCCGGTGACGCCTCCGGCCTCGCGAACCTGGCTGAACACGTCTTTGTGGCTCAAGCGGAAGACATTGCCGTTACCGGTGCAGCCATGTTCCTGTGGTGTCACCCCGGTGTGGATCGAGGCATAGCAACTGGCCGAGGTCGATGGCAGCACCGAGCGCAGCTTCCATACGCGCGCCTCGCCGCTGTCGACCCAGCCTTCAAGGTTGCCGAACAGACGGCGGAAATTGCGCCAGGGAACACCGTCGAGGATGATGAGAAGAAGTTTGCGGTCCATGGTTCGGCCTTTTCATGGGATCTTTCGGCGACCCTACGAGATTCGCAGGGCAGGGGCAGCTTTTTCACGCCCCAAATAGCAAAATCCCGACACCTGTTTATGACAAGCGCCGGGATTTTTTGATTATTTTGCGCGGGATTAGTTCCCGGCGCTTTCCATCTTGCGGTGGGCGACCACCTCTTCCAGCCAGCCCAGATGCATTTCGGGCACCGAGCTGAGCAGAAGGTCGGTGTAGTCGTCGAACGGTGGGCTCAGAACTTGTGATTTCGGGCCGTAGCGGACCACGCGACCCTGATACATTACCGCGATACTGTCGCTGATCGCACGGACTGTCGCCAGATCGTGGGTAATGAACAGATAGGCCACGTCCTCGATCTTTTGCAGGTCCAAAAGCAGTTTCAGGATGCCGTCCGCCACCAGCGGGTCCAGTGCCGAGGTGACCTCGTCGCAGATGATCATCTTGGGCTTGGCCGCCAGTGATCGCGCGATGCAGACACGCTGTTTCTGCCCACCAGACAGTTCTGCGGGATAGCGGTCGATGAACTTCTCGCCCAGCTCGATTTCATCCAGCAGTTCCACGATCCGCTTGCGTTTTTCCGCACCGCGCATATTGAAGTAGAACTCCAGCGGCCGGCCGATGATGGTGCCCACGGTTTGACGCGGGTTCATCGCAACGTCGGCCATCTGGTAGATCATCTGCAACTCGCGCAGGTCCTCTCGGGTGCGTCCCTTGAGGTCGGGCGACAACTTACGCCCGTTGAACGTGATCTCACCTTCACGAGGAGGCAGCAAGCCAGTAATCACCCGCGCCAACGTGGACTTGCCCGAGCCGGATTCGCCCACAACTGCCAGTGTCTGCCCAGGATGGAGGTCAACATTGACGTTGTGCAGCACGTCGAAATTCAGCCCCTTGTAGCGCGCAGTGATGCCGGCAATGCTCAGCACCGGTTCCGCTGTGGGCTGTTTCTCGTCATGCTCGATGGACCGGACCGAGACAAGCGCCTTGGTATAGTCTTCCTGCGGGTTGTTGATGATCTGGTCGGTATTGCCGTATTCGACCGTGTTGCCCATGCGCAAAACCATGATGTCATCGCTCACCTGCGCAACGACGGCAAGGTCATGGGTGATATAGAGCGCGGCAACGCCGGTATCCGCGATGGCTTCCTTGATAGCCATCAGAACGTCGATCTGCGTGGTCACATCCAACGCCGTGGTGGGTTCGTCGAACACCACCAGATCAGGCTCGGGGCACAGGGCCAGTGCCGTCATGCAACGCTGCAACTGCCCGCCCGACACCTGGTGCGGGTAGCGGTTACCAATATTGTCCGGGTCCGGCAGACCCAGCTTGGCGAACAGCTCACGCGCGCGGGCTTCGGCTTCTTTCCGGCTGAACTTTTTCTGCTCAACTGCGGCCTCAACCACCTGATCCATGATCTTCTTGGCTGGGTTGAAGGACGCCGCGGCAGATTGGGACACATATGTGACCTCACCCCCGCGCAACTTGCGGATATCGCCGTGCGACGACTTGAGGATATCACGCCCGTTAACCCAGACCTCGCCCCCGGTGATCTTTACACCGCCCCGGCCATAGGCCATCGAGGCAAGACCGATGGTAGACTTGCCGGCCCCGGATTCACCGATCAACCCCAGCACCTTGCCGCGTTCGAGGTCAAAATCGACTCCGTGCACGATTTCGATGTCATGGGGCTTTTCGCCTGGCGGATAGACTGTCGCGCCAATCTTGAGGCCACGGACTTTGAGAAGCGGTTCACTCATCCCCGGCCTCCTTTCAGTGATGTGGTGCGGTTCAAGATCCAGTCAGCCACAAGGTTGACCGAGATCGCCAACGTAGCGATGGCCACAGCCGGATACAGTGCCGCGCCGATGCCGTAGACGATGCCGTCCTTGTTTTCCTTCACGATCCCGCCCCAATCGGCCAGCGGCGGCTGAACGCCCAGGCCCAGGAACGACAGGGTCGAGATGAACAGAACCATGAAGATGAACCGTAGCCCGAACTCGGCCACCAATGGCGACAGGGCGTTGGGCAGGATCTCGCGGAAGATGACCCAAGAGCGTCCTTCTCCGCGCAGCTTGGCGGCCTCGACATAGTCCATGACGTTGATGTCCACCGCGACCGAGCGCGACAGGCGGTAGGGGCGCGTTGCATCCAGCAGGCCCATCACCAGGATCAGGATCGGAACGGTTACGGGCACGATGGCCAGAATGACCAAGGCCAGGATCAGCGTCGGGATCGACATAATCAGGTCAACCGTCCGGCTGAGAACCTGATCCGCCCAGCCACCAAGAACCGCAGCCAGCAGGCCCAGGGAGGTGCCGGTGAGAAAGCTGAGGATCGTAGCGGCCGCGGCGATAAAGATCGTCGTGCGCCCACCATAGATCATGCGGGTCAGCAGGTCGCGACCGATGTTGTCGGTACCCAGCAGATGCGCGGAGCTTGAAGGCTCCCACACATCGCCGACGACCTCGGCCATGCCATAGGGGGCGATCAGCGGGGCGGCGAAGGCGACGAAGAAATACAGGCCCGTAAAAAACAGACCGATCATCGCCGAAATAGGGATATTCTTCATCATTTCGGGTGCCTCAGTCTTGGGTTGGCAAGGATCGAGACGATGTCAGCCACCATATTCAGCCCGATATAGACGGCGGCAAAGACAACGCCGCAGGCCAGAACAACAGGCACGTCACGTTTTGTCACCGAGTCGACCAGATACTGGCCCATGCCGGGATAAACGAACACCACCTCAACCACGACGACGCCCACGACCAGATAGGCCAGGTTCAGCATCACGACGTTGACGATTGGTGAAATTGCATTGGGAAACGCATGCCGGGCAATGACCTGAAAGTTCGACAGGCCCTTCAACTCGGCCGTTTCGATATAGGCCGATTGCATCAGGTTCAGGATCGCGGCGCGGGTCATGCGCATCATCTGCGCCAGAACCACCAGAGTCAGCACGAAGGCGGGCAGGGCGATGGCGTTCAGTTTTTGACCGAATGACATCGACTCGTTAATCATCGCCAGCGATGAGAACCATCCCAGTTTCACCGAGACGAAGTAGATCACCACGTAGCCGATCAGGAATTCCGGTATCGAAACCGTGGTCAGGGTGATCGCAGAAATCAGTTTATCCGGCCAGCGATTGCGGAACCGGACGGCCAGAAGACCCAAAAAGATCGCAAGCGGAACCGACACGACTGCGGCGGCACAGGCCAAAAACAGGGTATTGCCCAAACGTTTGCCGATGCTTTCAGCGATATCCAGCTTGTTGGTCAGTGATTGTCCCAGATCGCCCTGTAAAATACCCCCTAGCCACTCGAAATAGCGGGTCAGGGCAGGGCGGTTGAGGCCCATTTCCTCGCGCAGGTTTGCCAGAGATTCAGGGGTTGCGGACTGCCCCAGGACGGCTTGCGCGGCGTCTCCGGGAAGGGCTTCGGTCAGGCCAAAAATCAGGGCCGAAGCGCCGAGCAGCAAGAGGAGTCCCAGCGCAACGCGCTGGGAAACCAATTTGACAATAGGATGCATGATCCGTGGTCCCTATCAGGCGAACCACATCTTACGCGACATCTGGCCGTTCATCAGCTCTTGGGTCGGGTCGGTCTCCCACCCTTCCAGCTGGTTGCTGACGCCTTCGACAAAGTCGTTGAACATCGGGCAGATCAGACCGCCTTCGTCGCGGACCATCTGGCCCATCTGACTGTAGATGTCTTTGCGCTTGTCAGTATCCAGTTCGGCACGGGCCTGGAACAACATCTCATCAAAGGCCGGAACCTTGAAGCGCGTGTCGTTCCAGTCGGCGCTGGACAGATACGCGGTCGAGTACATCTGATCCTGCACCGGACGGCCACCCCAATAGGATGCGCAGAAGGGCTGAACGTTCCAAACCTCGGACCAGTAGCCATCGTTGGGTTCACGCTTGATCTCCAGCGGGATACCGGCCTGAGTGGCGGTTTGCTGGAACAACGCGGCGGCGTCCACGGCACCTGGGAAGGCGCCATCGGCCACGCGAAGAATGATGGGCGAGCCGTCATGACCGGATTTCTTATAGTGCTCGGCCGCTTTTTCGACACTGAACTCACGCTGCGGGATCGATCCGTCGAACAGAGGGTAAGCTGCGTTGATCGGCATGTCATTCCCGATCGAGCCATAGCCACGCAGAACCTTGTCGACCAGTTCCTGCCGGTTGATCGCATATTTCAGCGCCAGACGCAGCTCGTTGTTGTCGAACGGCGCGGTGTCGCAATGCATGATGAACACGTAATGCCCGCGACCGGCGGTCGAATGCACGGTCAGATTGGGCGCGCGGCCCAACAAGCCAGCGACTTTGGGTTCGACCCGGTTGATCGCGTGAACCTGGCCCGATTGCAGAGCGGCAGTACGGGCAGTTGCGTCGTTGATCACGACCACTTCGACACTGTCGAAATTACCGAAATCGCTGTTCCAGTGGTTGGCGAATTTCTTGAAGACGTGGCGCACGCCCGGCTCATCTACCTCAAGCTGGTAGGGGCCTGTGCCGATACCGGCGGCCGGGTTGTCCATGCCGCCATCGGGCTGGATGATCAGGTGATAATCGGCCAGAAGATAAGGCAGGTCGGCATTCGCTTCGGACAACGTGACCTGGAAATACTCGCCATCGGCCTTCATCGACTCGATGCCCTTCATGATGCCCAAAGCACCAGACTTGGAATCTTCGTTCGAGTGGCGCTCCATGGTTTTCAGCACGTCTTCGCTGGTCATGGTCTTGCCGTTGTGGAACTCAACCCCCTGACGCAGTTTGAACGTCCAGACCTTGGCGTCCGCGCTGCCTTCGACGCTTTCGGCTACGCGCGGCTCAATCGAGCCATCGGGGGCAACTTCGATCAGTGTGTCGCCGAACTGTTTGCCGTTCGCAAACGGAACCGAGCTGGCATATGTGGCCGGGTCTAGCGAGTTGGTGGATTCGCCGCCCTGAAGGCCCAGCTTCAGATCACCGCCCTTTTTCGGGCCCGCCGCGCGCGCCGCGTCGGCAAAAATGGTGCTGGCCATGGCTGCCGAAACACCCAGAGCCGCTGCTTTCCCCATGAATTCGCGGCGGGTCAGCTTGCCCGCGGTGACCTGTTTGGTCATGTGAGTGAGTTGTTCGTTCATTATGGTCTCCCGGTTGATTGGATTCTGCCCTTGAGGGCTTTTTATTGACGCATGAGTCAAAATAGGCGGAATTCGTCCTGACGGGCAAGGGTTAATCTTGGCCCCGGCAGGTGCCGCGTCACATGTGATTGCGCGGAATTTCATCCTCCAGCTCTTTCGAAAAGATCAGGTCTTGCCCTTCGTAGGCCTTTAGCTCGGCACGGAGGTAGAAGTTTTCCGCGTCCGACCACATCGTACAGGATGTTTCTGTCCGCAGGAGGATGTCATCACGCTGCATTTCTTGCGTCCAAAGGCAATGGCCGCGTGCTGACAGCGGGTCGTCGGGATGGATCGACCACCGTTCTGTGGCCGTGCTACCATGGGTCAGGTCGTGATGGTTGTCGGTGATCAGGCCGAAATCATCTTCGATGATCAGATGGGTTTCGCCGGTGTTCATGTCCACCTCGACCCGTCGCGCATTTTTGTCGGGACGTAAAGTGGTGACATCGCGCGGAGTTTCGGATTCGGGCGGTTGAAACACCCATTCGTCAACGGTTGAGGGGCGGACGGGGATGTCAATCGTACCTTGAGTCAAATGCAACTCGGCGGCTTCGGGCGTGGGCCAAATCAAGGGCCAATAGGCGCTGGAGATCGCAACCCGCAACCGGTGCCCCTTGGGCACGCGGTACGCAATGTGATCCAAATCCAGCTTGACCTCATAGGTTTCACCGGAGGTCAACGGCGACGGCGTTGCGTGGCTATCTCGATGGGACAGGTTCAGCACCCCATAGGTGATGCGCGTCGAGGCACCGTCGGGGTGGATATGGTTCAGTCGCACAGCCAACTGGGCGTGTGGCCGGTCTGCGCTTATCCGTAGCCGCAGGTGGGGGGCACCCACAACATCCATATCGTCGGCCAGCGGGGCACTGTCAAAACAGGCGGACAGCGCGTCGTCCGCGCGTTGATCGCCGGACATGTCGGGGCCCAGCCAGATCGCGCAGTATTCGCCGCTTTCCATCCCGCAAGTTTGTGGAGACCGGATGCGTGCGTCCAGAGGGCCAGGTACGCCAAGACCGTGATCACTCAAGTCCAGCGTTTGAACCGGCAGATGCGTGGTTGCGCCTTTGTCTTCGGTTATCCAGCGGCCGGGGCGCTCGGTGTACCAACGTTGCGGTCGCACCCCATCCATCAGATAGGCGCGATAGTCGGGGTCCTGATCCACGCCGGTATCCGCACCTTTCAGCCAGTGGTCCCACCACCGCAGCGCCTCTTGCAGGAACCCGATCCGGGGTTCGGGCACCGCGAAATGGGGGTATTTATGCACCCAGGGGCCGACGATGCCTTTGACCGGGGCGGCAAGCTGTTCGACCAGCAGAGGTACCGTATTTTTGTAGGCATCCCCCCAGCCACCGACCGCTAAGGTTGCCGCACGGATGGCGCTGAAATCTTCGCAAACCGATCCGTGCTGCCAATAGCTATCCCGCGTCTGATGGCGCAGCCAAACCGAGGGCAAGAAGGGTTCATTCTCAAGCCGTTCAAGCCATAGCTCGCGCCAGTTCGAGCGCAGCGCCGGGTCGGGCGCGCGCGAGGAATAGGACCACATGGTGGCCCCCCAGCCCAAGTTTTCATTCAGCAGGCAACCGCCCTTATAGTGAATGTCATCCGCATATCGGTCGGCAGTCGAGCAGAGGGTTATGATCGCCTTCAGCGCCTCGGGCTGCATGGCGGCCACTTGCAACGAATTGAAACCGCCCCAGCTGATCCCCATCATTCCCACATGGCCGGTGCACCAAGGTTGTTCGGTCAGCCATTGGATGGTCGAAACCGCGTCGTCCAGCTCTTGCTGGGTGTATTCGTCCTCCATCAACCCTTCGCTGTCGCCATTGCCGCGCATGTCCACGCGGATGCAGGCATAGCCGCGCTTGGCAAACCACGGATGGGTCAGCGCATCGCGCGTCGCGGTGCTGTCGCGTTTGCGGTAGGGAAGGAATTCCAGAATGGCCGGGACCGGTGCATCATGGGCATCCACCGGACACCAGACCCGCGCCGAGAGGCGGCAGCCATCAGGCATTTGAATGCCAACATCGGGAAGGTCTTCGATCTCGCGCAACGTGTTTGAAGGGCTGGTCATGGTCTGAGTGTCAGGGCCTTGGGTTTTGGGTGTGTCATGAAAATCGTCAATTCAATCGCGGATTGCGACAAGCAGGTCCATAACATTCGTCCCGGTCGGACCTGTCACCAACAGCGCCCTGGCCTTTTCCAGAAAGCTGCCGCTGTCGGCATCGCGCAGCGCCTGTTCCGCGTCATCGCCCCATGTGGTTCCGTCGACGATGCCCCCAGCGGCCTGTGTCGGGCCATCGGTGCCATCGGTACCGCCAACGATTACCGTCAGCCCCTTGGCCCCCGCGATCTCCTTGGCCAAAGCCAACGCAAGCGCCTGATTGCGCCCACCGCGCCCGGGGGTTTCGGGCAGGACGACGGTCGGTTCGCCCCCTAACACCATCACGCCTGTCGGCATATCGCGCAGGCGAGGGCCAAGAGCTGTCGCAACCGCCTGATAGTCGTCATGCAGCGCTTCTTCATTGGCGATGACACGCGCGCCCTCGGCCTCGGCCTGCCTGGCCGCCGCCGCGCGGGCATGGGCGTTGGAGGCCACGATCTGCGCCGTTGCTTCAAAATCGCGGGTCACGGGCAAGACGCCGATCCCCGAGCCGATCACATTCAGATCGTCGCCGGGCACGTCCGAGATCGCCAATACAGTCGCCTTGCGACCCGTGAAATGGGACAACAACCCGCCGCCCTTGATCCGCGAAAGCTTGCGGCGCTGGGCGTTCATCGCGGTGATGTCTAGCCCCTGCGACAGCAGTTGTTTGTTGAGCTGAGCCAGATCGTCCAGCGTTTTGCCCGGCACCAGATCCTCAGCCAATGAGGACGCACCGCCCGAGACCAGCAGCAGCAGATGCGCATCAGTCGACAGACCCTCGACCGATTCGCGTAGCGCACGCCCGCCTTCCAGACTGCGCGCGTCGGGCACTGGGTGCGAGGCTTCGATGACCTGCACGTGGTCGGGCAGGTCGCCTGCATGGTCATCCTTGGTTACGACCAGCGTCGGGACTGTGCCAAAATGCTCCAGCGCAGCAAGCGCCATCGACGCCGCAGGTTTTCCCACGGCTAGTATCTGATCAGGCTTTTCGATATCGCCCAGAACCGCCTTCGTCGCGGCATAGCCACCCACGGCCTCCACTCCGGCGTTCCAGATCCGCAGGGCTTTTTCTGTTCGCTCCATCAGCTTTCCATCCAAATCGTGACCGGCCCGTCATTGACCAGCTCAACAGCCATATCCGCGCCGAACTGACCGGTTTCAACGGGGATGCCGTGATCGCTCAGTTGTTGCGCGAAGGTTTCATACAGGTGCTTTCCAAGCTCGGGCGGGGCAGCCTCGGAAAAGCCGGGCCGGTTCCCGCGCGACGTATCAGCGGCCAGCGTGAACTGGCTGATCACAAGGGCCGAGCCACCGATATCCAACAACGACCGGTTCATTTTACCCGCGTCATCCTTGAATATCCGCAGTTTCGAGATTTTGGCGGCAAGCTGGCCGGCCCGCGCCTCGTCATCGCCCTGCATGGCGCAAACCAGTATCATCATCCCTTGACCGCACTGCCCGATGACAGTGCCATCGACTGAAACGCTGGCATGGCTGACCCGTTGTAGAACTGCGCGCAAAATTTTTCTCCGTAGGTATTAGTATCGCGATTACCCGACCCAGTTCACAAATGCCTCGGGGGCGGCGCGGGTGGTTCGGAAGCAATTTGCGGGGTGATCGGTGTCGGCATAGCCAAACGAGATCGCACACAGGATCAAGCGGTCGTCGGCAATATCGAAATAACGGTGCAGGAACGGGCTATAGCTGGCCAGTGCCGCCTGTGGAATGGTCGCCACCCCCAAGGCCTGCGCCGCAAGGGTGAATGCGGTAACGAACCCGCCACAATCCAGCGCGCCGTAAGATCCAAGCTCGAGCGGGCTTGAAATGATCGCGCAATGCGGCGCACCAAACAGCGCGAAATTCTGCATCATCTGTTCGGCAGATGCGGCGCGGTCGCCGCGCTGTACCCCGACTGCCTCGTACAGCGCCCAGCCACATTCGCGTCGGCGGTCCCGATAGACGCCGGAATAAGAGGTCGGGAACGGCAGGTCGGGTTCGTGTGAGGCAGTTTGAACCTCGTCTTGCAACGCCTTGCGGAAGGCGTCGGTTTCAGCCCCGCTGGTGACAGTGACCTGCCAGGGTTGCGCATTGCACCAGCTGGGCACGCGGGCTGCGCTGGTCAGGATCTGTTCGATCTGCTCTTTCGGAACGGGATCGGAGCGAAACGCACGGCAGGAATGGCGCTGGTCCAGCAATCTGTTCAGATCGGATAGCGTCACACTGACCTCCCCTTCGGTGTTGACGACGCGCAAGATGACGCCTGCGCTTGGGATGTTCAAGCGATTAAAACACCGACCCGGTTGTTTGCTATTGCTGGCCCGTTGCCACCAAGTAACCGACCCCGGCCGCAACCAGCAGGCCCAGTGTAACAGCAATCGTGACCTTAATCGCAGACCAGGGGCGTTCGCCTTGAACGCGCCCAGTGCGGCCGTTCACGACAAACCGATAGGTCTTGCCCCGGAACTTATACGCGGCCATCCAGACCGGCAGCAGGATATGTTTGAAGGTGACATCGCGCACATCGGTGTCGACCGCATGGATGCGCTGACGGTCGCCGCCGATATCAAACCGCACGTCGCGTTCGATCACGCGGGCCATATGCGCGCGGGCCTGCCCATAGCCTTCACGCAGCTCGACCGTGTAGGCCTCTGCCCGAAATCCAGCCAGATACTCAGGCTGGTAAGGTTCAAGCGCGGGCAGATCCCATGGTTCCAAGGCGTCGGTATATGATTTGGGCAAGGATTGAGACGCCAAAACCAGCACATCGTCAAAGAACCGCGCGACACGGCCGGATTTCGGCGACCACCGCACCTTGGCCACCCGCTGCTGCACGCGCTTGCCGTCGCGCATGACCGTTCGGGTTTCATAGTAAACCGTGCCCCGCTCACCCCGATAAGAGGATTTGGTGTCCGCGTCAAAGGTCCAGTAGGGTACATAAATTCCCTGCATCTTACGCCCCTTGCGGGCATAGTCTTTCAACCCGTTGGGCGCAAACCACAGCCGGCCCAACCATTCGGTCATGGCAGCGTGGGCGGCGCGTTCCTCCAGTGCAAAGGGCAGAACGCCGCGCGGCTTGATATGTCGGTTCACGCCGGTATCCGTCACCACCGGCGTCGCACAGAACGGGCATTCCGCCGCGTGGGTGTCTGGATCAAACTCGACCTGAGCGGCGCAGTTCGGGCAGGACAGAACGCGGGTTTCCTCGATCTCGCTGTCAGGCAAGCGGTCGGCGATGGCGGCGTCGAAATCCAGTTCTTTCAGACTGGCCCCGCCCCACGGTCCTGCGCCGATGGCCTCGGAATGGCCGCAATGGTCGCAGGTCAGGGATCCGTCGGTCGGGTTGAAACGGTAATCCGCGCCGCATTGGTCACAGGGGAAACGGTGTTCTTCTGTCATTTAACAGCCCTACGAAAAATTCACGCCCCCGGCGGTGGGGGCGGCAGGATCGTGAACAGCTGCGCCAGCTCCTGCACGTCACCGGCCTTTTTCCAGCCATCCTGACCGGCGGTCCAGACGTAGGTGTCGCGCGTTAGCTCTCCGTCAGCGGCCATGCGACCCATCTTGGCTTTGGAAAACGGTCCGCTGGTTTGACCATCCACGGCGATATGCCAGACATGCTCGACCGGCGGCGGAGGCGGGGGTGTCACATGCGCCGAGGGTTGCGGGGCAGCGGGGGCGGAACTGCCCCACGGGCCGCCCGGCTGACCCGCTGCCATGTTTGACATCTGCTGCGCCATGGCCATTCCCATTCCCATGCCAAGACCCGCGCCCATGCCGCCGCCCTGACTAGGGTTGTTGGCAGCTGCCGTCATAGCCTCGGCTGCGGAATACTGGGTGAACTTGCCCAGATCGCCCGCCAACCCCATTGAGGTTCGCTTATCCAGCGCCGCCTCGACCGCCGGCGGCAATGAGATGTTCTCGATGTAAAACTCAGGCATCTCCAGCCCATAGCCATCCAGCACGGGCGAGACTTCGGCGGCGATCAGTTTACCCAGATCGGCGGTGTTGGCGGCCATGTCCAGAACCGGAATGCCCGAGCCCGCAATCACGCGGCTGAATTCCTGCACGATGATGTTGCGGATCTGAAAGCTGATCTCATCCATGGTGAATTCGCCATCTGTGCCCACAATCTCGACCATGAACTTTGCGGGGTCCTTGATCCGAACCGTATAGGTACCGAAAGCCCGAATGCGCGTGGGTCCGAACTCGGGGTCGCGCAGCATGATCGGGTTCTTGGTGCCCCATTTCAGGTCGTTGAACCGGGTCGTGTTGACGAAATAGACCTCGGACTTGAACGGAGATTGAAAGCCGTGATCCCAATGCTGCAAGGTCGTCAGGATCGGCATGTTGTTGGTCTCAAGCATATAAAGACCCGGGGTGAACACATCTGCCAGCTGCCCCTCATGCACGAAAACGGCGGCCTGACCTTCGCGCACTGTCAGCTTGGCGCCGTATTTGATCTCGTGGCCTTCACGCTCGAACCGCCAGACCATGGTGTCGCGGGTGTCGTCGACCCAGTGAATGACGTCAATGAATTCTCCGGTCAGAAAATCGAAAATGCCCATTGGGGTCTCCTTTTCTTGGGCCTAAAGCGGCTGGCCCATCAATTCACGCGCAATGATCCGCACCACGGGGTGCGCGTCTTCGGCGGACACGCCGGGTTTCAGGCGCGGATCATAAAGCATGGTCAAAAGTTTCTCGTCATGGCTGGTCAACAGCGCGAATTCGTCGTCGTCGTTGAAAATCGACGGTCGCGCCGCTGGGCTGTCATTAGACAGACCCAAACCTTGCGCGATCTCTTCATGAATGCAGCTAAGCCGGGTCAGATCCGGCAGCTCGGCCCGGATCAGCGTGACCGCGCGCACGAATTTGAAAGGCGCACTCGGGGTTTGCGAGGCAAAAACCAGACAGTCGATATTCGAACGCGGATTGGCCACCAGATCCAGCAGCGGCGCGCTGATCCCCGGCACCAGCTCTTTCAGGCGTTTGACCACATAGGCACTGTCATCCTTACCCGCAAAGAAGACATGGAAGTTGGGTTTGCGCGTCACGACCGAAATTGGATGCCCCGTCACCCGCGCCAGCCGTGTGGCAAAAGCATCGACCAGTGCCGCATCGGCCACGCGTGTGTCTGGGGCCACCGAAGGGGCAAATTCAGACTGTATGCGCACCGGGCCTGCCCAACGGCTGAGACGCCCGTCCGTTTGCGGGCTGCGGATCGTCACCGTGTGGTCGGGATATTCGCTGTAAAAGGCAATAGCCTCGAAATTGCGCGCCAGATCGTCCGCGTCATAGGGCGTATCGGGCCCGCCGCCGTCAATGCGCAGCATCCCTCGGGTCAGCAGATCGCCCTCGACCCGCTGATAGAACCGGGCCAGATCCTGACTGGCCGCTGAGGGCGGCACATAGGCATTGGCCGCAGGGAGCGCCGGTGCCGCAGGGGCTTGCGGTGCCACAGACGTGGTTAGGGCCTCGTCACAATTGGCCAGGGCCAGCAACGCAGCCAGCCCAAGAGCAGGTTTGACCAGGGCGCGTAGGGTCACGCGAATCAGCCCGGTACGGCGGTACCGGCATTGTCGCCGATCCCATCCTTGCGGGCCTTAGCGGCGGCCAGCGTGTCGCGCAACTCGGTCTCCATCTTCTGCAATTCCTGCTCGGCGGCAGCGCGTTTCGCCTTGCCCTCATCCGCGATGGCGAGGCTTTCGTTGATGGTGCCGATGAGATCGGCATTGGCCTGTTTCACAGCTTCGATGTCGAACACGCCGCGTTCCATCTCTTCGCGGATCATCTTGTTTGACTGGCGCAGATTGGCCGCGTTCGAAGTAAGCAATTCATTGGTCAGGTCGTTGGCCTCACGCACGGCCGAGGCCGCCTCGGCGCTGCGTTGGATCGTGACAGCTTGCGCCAACTGCGTTTCCCACAGCGGTACGGTGTTCACCAAGGTCGAATTGATCTTAGTCACCAAGGACTTGTCGTTTTCTTGCACCAACCGGATCGAAGGCAGGGACTGCATCGTTACCTGCCGGGTCAGTTTCAGGTCATGCACGCGGCGTTCCAGATCATCCCGTGCGGCGCGCAGGTCGCGCAGTTCTTGCGCGCGCATGACCTGTTCGTCTTCCGGCGCGTCCTGGACGGCGGCCTCTTTTTCGGGGATATCATGGCTGTCCAGCTCGGTCAGCTTTTCCTCGCCTGCCGCAATGTAAAGCGCCAGCTCGTCGTAAAAGCCCAGTGTCTTTTCATAGAGTAGATCGAGGGATTTAATGTCTTTCAGCAGCGTATGTTCGTGCGCCAAAAGGTCGTCGGTGATGCGGTCGATCTGCCCCTGAACCTCTTCATACTGGGCGGTGAACTTGGCGAACGGAGCAGCTTTGCCCATCAGCTTTTCCCACCAGCTGCGTTCGCGGCGCACGTCCAACTCGCTGACGGAAAAACCTCGGATCGTGGTAACGATGTTGCGCAAACTGTCACCAGCGGGGCCCACATCCTTGTTGCGCACGTCGGCCAGCATCGCCTGGCTGATCTCTTGCAATTCCGCCTGCGCCGACGATCCGAAGGAAACTATCGAGTTCGTGTTGTCCATATCGATCTCATCCATGCGGGTGCGGATTTCGGCCTTGACCGGATCGTCCGCTTCTTCCAGCGGGACAACTTCGGACTGGGGTTCGGGCAGGGTAACAGCGGTGACCTCTTGTACCAGTGTTTCGGCTTCAACCGCCTTGTTCTTAATGTCGTCGGACATGGGAAATCCTTTCTCAAAAAATCCGGCTGATCATTTCAACCGGACGCCTTCGCGCTGCAACCGTTCGCGCAGCACGTCAATTTCAACCGTCAGATCGCTGCGGTCATCCAAAAGCATCTTGCGGGTTCGAGCAGCGAAATTTTGCTCCAGATCGTCCAGCAGGGCCGTGAAATCGGCCAGCGCCTGCGCATCCCGCGTGCGGGCATAGACATCGGCAAATTTGACGGTCGCATCCCGTGCGCCTTGCAAATAGACGGTCAGATATTTGCGCGCGCCCGACAGGTCACGCGGGTCATCCTCGACCGTACGAAACAGGTCGCGGGCGGTGTCCTGAAATTGCTCGACCCGCGCCTCGATCCGGCGGTCGCCTGCGCGCTTAATGGCGTCGGTCATCTCGGTCAGGTGCTTTTCAGCATCTTCCACAACCCGCGCCACGCGATCTTGCTGGAAGGTATCGACCCCCTCCATCCCTTTGTCTTTCAGCGGGTCAAGTCCAAAGGACACCGCGTGCAGTGCTGTCGCGGCTGCTCCGAAAAGAACGGGGGCGAGTAAGCTCGCCTGAGCCGCTGCATCCACCAGTTCCGAGCGGTAGGCGGCCAGCGCTGTGCCAAGCCCAGTCAGGACGCTGGCAAAGATCTTTCGCGGAATCGCCGGACGCCGCGCTGTGCGGCGCGCGTTATAGGCGGCCTCGGCCCGCAGCCCTTCGCGCAGTAAGAAGGCAGCTCCGGTCAGGGTTGCGGCGGCGATCAACCCGACGGTCATGCCGATGGCACCATCGTTCAGGGACAAAAACACCAATGGGATGGCGGGTAGAAACAACAGATTGGCGCGCGCACCGGCAGGTTCAACCCGTGCGCCGTCGAACTGCCCGCGCGACCCGCTCTCCGACGTGGATGCGTCACCTGACGGGCTGTATTTTCCGCCAAATCTTTTGGCCATGGTCTACAGCCCCCCTAGAAGGCCGGTGCAAACACCAAATAACAGCGCCAAAAGGGCGGCATAGGCCAGTTTCTGTACTCCGGTGCCGGACATGAGAGCCCCCAATGACAATGCTCACGGAAAATTTAGGGCATGAGGGGCCTTGGCGCTAGGGGGAAGGTTGCCTAACCCGCGTCACTTGCGTGATTTCTTGCCGACCGGTGGCCTGTTTCGCTGAGGTCTGGTCGGGCGTTTGACCGGGGCTTCGGGTGCGGGATCCAGTCCAAGCTGGTCACGCATGACGCGGCGGCGAATTTCCTCGACCTCGCCCGGCTTTAGATTGCCCAGCTGAAACGGGCCGTAAGACACACGCAGCAAGCGGTTCACGGCATAGCCGATATCTTCCATCGCGCGGCGGATTTCGCGGTTCTTGCCTTCGCGCAGCCCGATGGTGAGCCAGGCATTGGCGCCCTGCTGGCGGTCCAGCGAGACATCCATGGGCAGGAAGCGCTCACCGTCGATCACCAAGCCCTTGCGCAAAGGGGCAAAATCTTCGTCCTTGGGGCGACCGTTCACCCGCACGCGGTATTTGCGCAGCCAGCCAGTTGAGGGCAGTTCCAGCTTGCGCTTGATGCCGCCATCATTGGTCAGCAGCAGCAAGCCTTCGGAATTCAAGTCCAGCCGCCCGACACTCATGACGCGGGGCATGTCCTCGGGCAGGTTGTCGAAGATCGTCGCGCGACCCTTTTCATCGCGCGTTGTCGTCACCAATCCGGAGGGCTTGTGATACAGCCACAGGCGCGAGGGTTCCGGTTCGGACACCGGCTTGCCATCCACAGTGATCCGGTCCTTGCTGGTGACATTCAAGGCGGGGCTGGTGATGGCCTTGCCATTCACGGTCACACGACCGGCTTCGATCATGCGTTCAGCTTCACGGCGCGAGGCGACGCCCGCGCGGGCAAGCACTTTGGCGATCCGGTCGCCGGGAGGAGGGGTTTTGGTCATCCGCAGCCCATAGCGCATCCCGCCGGCTTGCGAAAGACAGGTTTCTGATGCAGTCAGAGGCATGACTTTCAAGTCCTTTATGAACATCGCGCTGGAACAGGCCCGCGCAGCTGCCGATCGTGGAGAGGTTCCGGTGGGCGCTGTCATCGTGCAGGGCGACCAAGTGGTGGCTGCGGCGGGCAACCGCACGCGCGAACTAAACGACCCAACGGCGCATGCCGAGATTCTGGCTCTGCGTGCGGCTTGTGCTGAGGTGGGGTCCGAGAGGCTACCCGATCATGACCTCTATGTGACGCTGGAGCCTTGCGCGATGTGCGCTGCCGCTTTGTCTGCGGCGCGTATCCGGCGCATTTACTATGGCGCGGCCGATCCGAAATCGGGCGGGGTGGCGCATGGGGCGCGTGTGTTCACGCATCCTCAGGCGCATCACGCGCCCGAGGTTTACGATGGTATCGCGGGGCAAGAGGCCGCCGACTTGCTGAAGACCTTCTTTGCCACGCGACGTGGTCCTAAAGCGTGATAGGTTTCATCACCTCGGGTTCAATTACATCGACACCGGGCAGTCCTTCGATCAGCGTCTGGGCAGATTGTTCCAGGATCGGGAAGGTCTTGTAGTGGCAGGGAATCACGGTTTTGAAGTTGAAATACCGCTGCGCGGCATAAGCAGCGCCTTTCATATCCATAGTGAAATGCCCACCCGCTGACAGGATCCCAATATCGGGTTTATAATAATCGCCCATCCAGTCCATATCGGCCATGATGTCCGTGTCCCCCGACACATAGAGCATGTGACCATCGCCCGCGATCATGAACCCAACTTCGCTGCCACCGGTACGCAGGCCGTCGGGAGTGGAAAAGGTCGAGCTGTGTGAGGCCGGAACCATCGACACCATCACGCCGTTCAGATTGACCGTGCCACCTTTGTTGAAGCCAACGGTCTCGATCCCTTCAGCTTCGCTCCAATACCCCATCAGATCGTATTGGCCGACCACCGGAATCTTGAGGCGCTTTGCCAGTGAGACAACATCAACCACATGGTCGAAATGCGTATGTGTCAGCAGGATATGTGTCGCATCATCCAGCGCCGCGTCGTGCTGGTCTTCGGGCAGAACCGGATTTCCGGTCAGCCACGGGTCGAGCAGCAGCACTTGTCCTCCGGTTTCGATGCGGAAACTGCCGTGGCCCAGCCAAATGATATTCATGAATAATTCCTCCCGATCAGACTGTTGGCTTTACCCTAGCATCGGCTATGTAAAATTCTATGGACTGGTTTCAGGAAATTGACAGCTATTGCGAGCGCGTGTCGCCCGCCTATTGGGCCGAGCCCATAAACGCCGTGACCAACGCAGCCTTTCTGATTGCCGCTTTCATCATGTGGCGTCGGGTGCGTAGGCAGGGGATGGCGCTGGCAATGGTGCTGGTGGCGATTTTGGCGGCGATCGGCGTGGGTAGCTATCTGTTTCACACTCATGCACAGGTCTGGGCCGCCATGGCGGATATTGTGCCGATCCTGTTGTATATTCTGGTCTATATCTTTGCCGTCAACCGTGATGTCTGGCAGATGCGACCGCTTATTGCCGCGCTCGTCACCGCGTTGTTCATCCCCTATGCCGCAGCGACAATCCCGGTGTTCCAACTGGTGCCGGGGCTTGGTGGGTCTGCGGCTTATGCTCCGGTTCCGTTGCTGATTCTGATCTATGCCTATCTGCTGCGCAATCGCGCCCCCGGCACGGCCAAGGGGCTAGCCATCGGCGCAGCCATCCTGATCGCCTCGATTACGTTCCGCGCACTGGATGAACCGATCTGCGGCCACCTGCCGTTGGGCACACATTTCATGTGGCATATCCTGAACGCCACCATGCTGGGCTGGATGATCGAGGTCTACCGCAGGCACATGACCCGCATGGCTTAACCCCGAAAGGCGTCGGCTAGGTCAGCGGGCAGGTCGAATTCGCCCAATACCCGCGCGCGACCCTCAGCCGACATCTTGCGGGCAGTCTTTTCGACTATGCTCTGGATTTTCTCGGCAGAGTGTTTTTCGGCAAAAGGCGCGAAGTACCACTTTAGGAAGACGAAACAGATCACATCTTCCAGCGCTTGAACCTCGGCATCGCGCTTGATGCCTTGTTTGCGCAGCATCCGCCGGGCCGCGTCGATGTCGTCTGCACCATATTCGCTAAGCTCCATGAGACCGGCCACCACCTCGGCATGATGTTCGGCTTGTGCCTTGCGCCAGGTCAGATAACCCGTGCGCCCTTCGGGGTATTCGCTGCGCGCCAGTTTCCACCGCTCGACATGCTGTCCACGCGCGGCGATCTGCAACGGGTCTGATGCGTCAGGGAACAGCCGGTCCAGCTCGGCGCTCATCCGCTGGCCATAAAGCAATGCGGCCGGCTGACCGTCTTCAAGGGTGGGGTCTTGGGTATTGGCCGCGTCGATTGCGTCCAGAACGGCTTGCTTGCGGGTGGTCATCGGGGGCTCCGTCGGATGAGACATCTTTCGAGCATCGTAACGCGTCATCACGCTAAGCGCAGCACATGATTGTAAAAACCCGGGTCGGGAGGAGGAGTTCCCGACCCGGACGAAGGGGTCATATCACTTACCAACCTTCGTTTTGTCTTGCGAGACAGGCTCTGCGACCGTTTCGGGGAAGTTCAGGTCGCGAGTCAGGCTGTCCATGGTCGGCCCGAATGCCTGTGCTTGGGCGGCCAGAACGGTCGAGGCCAGTACAAGGGCGGTCATGAACGTTTTCATCGTCTTTCTCCGATATTGCGTTTCCGTGTAAATGAAATGAACAGTACAGTTTAGTTTTTCAAGAGTAAAAATGAACTAATTGGTTTACTTTTTTGCATGACAGCTATGCGGAATTGATGGCGCAAGGGCGCCGTCTGGGCCGGGACAGGGGAAAACAGGCCTCTGCCGCTCTTGCGACCGGGGCATCAGACGGGTAAATGCCCCCTAACGCACAAGAGGTTTTCCGATGTCGATTGACCAAAGCACCGCCGCCAAGGTGGCCAAACTGGCCCGGATCAAGGTCGAGGATGACGCGCTGCCCGCGCTGGCGTCCGAGTTCAACACCATCCTTGGGTTCATCGAGCAACTGAACGAAGTGGATGTCGAAGGCGTCGAGCCCATGGTCTCGGTCGAGCCGATGCGCCTGAAACGGCGCGAAGATGTGGTCACCGACGGAAACCAGCAGGACAAGGTTCTGGCCAATGCCCCCGACGCGCGCGAGGGCTTTTTCGCAGTCCCCAAAGTGGTGGAGTAAGACATGAGCGATCTGAACAAACTGGGCCTGGCCGAGGCCCGCGACGCGCTGCGCAAGGGTGACCTAACCTCGGTCGAGCTGACCGAATCCTGCCTGAAAGCGATTGATGACGCCGACGCGCTGAACGCTTTTGTCCACAAAACGCCCGAGATCGCGCTGGAGCGCGCCAAGGCCGCGGACGCACGCATCAAGGAAGGCGACGCGCCTTCCATGTGTGGTCTGCCGATCGGCATCAAGGATCTGTTCTGCACCAAGGGCGTGCCCTCGCAGGCGGCCTCGAAGATTCTGGAAGGCTTCAAGCCGGAATACGAATCCACTGTGTCTCAGCAACTGGCCGATGCCGGTGCCGTGATGCTGGGCAAGCTGAACATGGACGAATTCGCCATGGGCTCGTCCAACGAAACCTCGGTCTACGGAAACGCGGTCAGCCCGTGGCGGCGCGGCAATGACGACGCGCAACTGACACCTGGCGGCTCGTCGGGAGGTTCGGCGTCTGCTGTGGCTGCCGACCTTTGTCTGGCGGCAACCGGCACCGATACCGGCGGCTCGATCCGTCAGCCTGCCGCTTTTGTTGGCATCACCGGCATCAAACCCACATATGGCCGCTGCTCGCGCTGGGGCATCGTGGCCTTTGCCTCCTCGCTGGATCAGGCCGGTCCGATGACCAAGAACGTGCGCGATGCGGCGATCATGCTGGAAACCATGTGTGGCCATGACCCCAAGGATTCAACCAGCGCCGAGCTGGCCGTACCCAACTTCGAAGCGATGCTGACCGGCGATATCAAAGGTAAAAAGATCGGTATTCCGAAAGAATACCGCATGGACGGAATGCCCGCCGAGATCGAAAAGCTTTGGGCCGATGGCGCCGAGATGCTCAAGGCCGCGGGGGCCGAGATCGCTGACATCTCGCTGCCGCACACGAAATACGCGCTGCCAGCCTATTACGTGATTGCTCCGGCCGAGGCGTCCTCGAACCTCGCCCGTTATGACGGTGTCCGCTATGGCCGCCGCGCGCATCTGGCGCAAGGCGATGGCATCACCGAGATGTACGAGAAAACCCGCGCCGAGGGTTTTGGCCACGAAGTACAGCGCCGCGTGATGATCGGCACTTATGTGCTGTCGGCTGGTTTCTACGACGCCTATTACAACCGCGCACGTCGTGTTCGCACCCTGATCAAGAAAGACTTTGAAGACGTCTTCGCCGCAGGTGTCGATGCGATCTTGACCCCAGCCACCCCTTCGGCCTCGTTTGGTCTTGGCGAGATGACCGAGGCCGATCCGGTCCAGATGTATCTGAACGACGTCTTCACCGTCACCGTGAATCTCGCCGGTCTTCCGGGTGTTTCAGTCCCCGCCGGACTGGATGCGCAAGGGTTGCCGCTGGGTCTGCAACTGATCGGTCGCCCTTGGGAAGAGGGTGATCTGCTTAATAAGGCCTACGCGCTGGAAAACGCGGCAGGCTTTGTGGCCAAGCCGGGCAAATGGTGGTAGCTCTGGGCCAAGGCAAGACATCGCAACACGGAGCAGCAGGATGCGCATCACGCTTCTGATCCCCGCACTCGGGCTTGTAACCGCCTGCAATACGGTGGCCCCCATTCAGGGCGCCGGGTTCAACACACCCTCCTATCAAGCACAGCGCGAGGCCGCGCTGACGGGGCAGGGATATACGGGCAACCCGCTGACCGGTCCCGTAGATGTGTCTGAACAGGCTCTGGGAGCACCGGGCTCCGCGCTGCCCCCGATAGGTGAAAATGCCGACTTGGCCTCGGCCACGGCGGCAGCCTTGGCCAGTACGTCCAATGCGCAGCCAGTGGGCGGCTTTGATCCGGCCACGACGGCCCCGGTTCAAACCGCGATCCCAAGCAATAACACCATCTCTGACGAACAGGATTTCGCCGCTGTATCCGACCGACGCACGATCGAATCGGACGCGGCCCGGATCGAGCAAAACCGCCAGACCTACGAAGTGGTCGCCCCCACCGCGGTCCCGCAGCGTGGCACCGACGGACAGCCTAATATCGTCCAATATGCGCTGAATACATCCAACCCGGTCGGAACACAGCTCTACAGCCGGGCGGGGTTCAACCTGCAAGCCAAAGCGCAGCGCAACTGCGCCAAGTTCCCCTCGGCGGATCAAGCGCAGATCGAGTTCTTGGCCAACGGCGGCCCGCAACGCGACCGCAAGGGTCTGGACCCGGATGGGGATGGCTATGCATGCAGCTGGGACCCAAGCCCGTTCCGCAGTGCCGTCGCAAACTGAGCTGAGCCCGATCTGGCATCCGTCGCCCAACTTTGGTCCGCGACGGGATAGCCTGAAACCCAGCCTGATCGTCCTGCACTATACAGCGATGAGCAGCGCGCAAGCCGCGCTGACCCGCCTGTGCGATCCGCAATACGAGGTCTCGGCCCACTACCTGATCGGCGCAGACGGAACGCTCTGGCACATGGTGCAGGAAACAGACCGTGCGTGGCATGCGGGCGCGGGGGAGTGGATGGGGCAAAGCGACATAAACTCGCGCTCCATTGGGATCGAATTGGACAATCGCGGCGATCACCCTTTTTCCGATCCGCTGATGACCTCGCTTGAGGCCCTGTTACCTGCCATCATGACCCGCTGGAATATCCCCGAAACCGGCATTATTGGTCATTCCGACATGGCTCCGGGCCGCAAAATCGACCCCGGCCCCCGGTTCGACTGGCTAAGGTTGGAACGCCAAGCGCTTGCCGCCAGCCGCGGCAACAGCGCACCCCCGCAAGACACCTCGCCGGCGTCCTTTCGCGCCTGCGCGCAAGCGGCCGGATACACCGCAGACGCGGATGACAAAACTATCCTGTCAACAATCCGCCTCAGATACCGCCCCTGGGCGACCGGACCCCTGACCTCCGAAGACTTCATTCCGTTGATGCCGCCTGCCGCTAGCGCATGATCCGCCCTTCATCTGGCCAAAAATATCCCGGGGTTGAATTGGCCGCAGGCCAAGAAGGGGCTGGCCCCTTCTACCTACCGATCAACTCTTGACGCCGCTGGGCCCAACGCCTAACCCATCCCATGCGCGGAGGGCCGGATGGCCGCTGGGGCCCAAGGGCCCGAGAGGAAAGTCCGGACTCCACAAGACAGCGGTGCCGGGTAACGCCCGGGCGGGGCAACCCGACGGAAAGCGCCACAGAAATCAGACCGCCACACGCGTGTGGTAAGGGTGAAACGGTGGGGTAAGAGCCCACCGCGCCGCTGGCAACAGGGGCGGCACGGCAAGCCCCACCGGGAGCAATGCCAAATAGGGTCCCCGCGCGGGCCGGTCGGCGTCCGCCGATACCGCCGCTAAGCCTGTCTTGGCCCAGAGGGACCGGGTTGGCAGCTTGAGCCGCGCAGCAATGCACGGCCCAGAGGAATGGTCATCGAAGGGGGCAACCCCGGAACAAGATCCGGCTTACAGGCCCTCCGCGCATATTCCGCTCTAAGCAAGCGGCAAGACCCCACGCCCGATCACCCAGATACCGGCGATGATAAGCGCAACCCCGGTTGCCGGGACCAACCACCGCGCCTGGGGAAGTAGTTTCTCCAAGCCCACATAAAGCGCGATACCGGCGATCCAATAGAGGTTCATCACGCCGCCAACGAACAGCAGCAGCATCAACGCCCAGCAACACCCCAGACAGTAAAGCCCATGCAACACGCCGACCCGAAACGCGCCATAGGGGCCTGGGCGGTTGTGGTCGGCCAGAAACCGCGCCGGACTGCGGCAATGGCGCAGACAGGCCGTCTTGAGGCTGGAAAGCTGATAGAGACCAGCGGCCAGCAAAACAGTACCTGCAAAGACCTCGGACCGGATCGTCATCATCGGCCCGTCCGACAGGCCGATCTGCTCCAACCCCCATTGGCTGCCGGTTGCGAGCATACTGAAGGCGGCCCATGCGACGAGATACCCACTTAGAAACAAAAGGCTCAGCCGGGTTGAGCGCGCCTGCTCAGATCCCATTCGTTTGATCGCCGTATACAGCAGCACCGTTGGTGCCGCGCTGGGTGTCATCATGGCAACCATCATGACCCACCACATCAGGAAGATCAGAATGCCATAGCTTAGGGACCAATGAACCTCGCCGCCCATTTGCATCGGAGTGCCGATCGGTCCGGCCATCGCGGTCATATCAACCGCTGTCATGTTCATGCCGATGCCCGCAACCGTATACCAACAGGCAAACAGCACGATCATCAGAACGCAGAACAGCACGATACTGCCGTCACGACGCAGCACTTGCTCGACCACCCCAGGCGTGGGTGCAGATGGATTGGGTTTCATCTAAGCGCCCAGAACGCCATGGCCCGAGATATTCAGATGCGCCAGATGGGCATGGGTCGCATCAAAGCTCAGGCTGATCTCACCCCCATGGGTGGTGGTCGTGCCCGAGGCTGATTCTGCGTGTCGGTATTCGAACCCGTTGGGCAGCTGGATCGCCGCACGGTGCGGTTGACCTGAAACGATATGGGGGATCGGCCTGACATTCAGGTCGAAAATACCTTTCACCTTAGCATAGCCTGTGCGGTCCTCACGCGACCAGTCCAGTTCGATGGGCAGATACAGCGTCTCATGTTTGGTCGGTGCCATGGCGCTGTAAACATACCAGAAGGTCGCCATTTCGTCCGTGTCTTGACCGGTCATGATGGCTTGTAAAGCCGCACGTTGCGCGTCGCTGGCGCTTTCGTCGATGATCAACTGCATCTGACCGTTGCCTTCGTGAATCGGGCCGGGCCAGTAGTACACGCCAGCGGCGCGGACCCCTGCAAGGTCAGTGTCGCCGTAATGGCCGGACTCAATGTCATAGACGACAACAGCTTCACAGTTGCCATGGGTGGGAAGAACGCTGAACTGGCACGGGCAGCCGAAATTGCAGTTGCAATTGGCCAGCTCTTCAGCCTGAATTGTCCATTCTGTCATGATTGCCCCCAAGTAAATTTGCACAAAAAAGAACTACTCGGTCAGGGGTTGCCGTCAGATCTGTGCCTCAACTGTCGCGTCGATTTCCGACGTCTTGGTTTGACAAACTGGATGCACACTATCACGGAACCGTGATCTCGCCAAACGAGGGCAGGCTTGTTGTCGGAAACTCGATTGGAAAACTGCGCAATTCAGCCCGATTCCGGTTGACTCGGCTGCGCGACCGGGTAAAAGCGCACGCTCATAGGAATTCAACCGAAAGGCCCCTGCCTTTCCGGACGCAGGAGATAACCATGGCGAAGCCGACGACAATCAAGATCCGTCTGAACTCGACCGCGGGCACGGGCCACTTCTACGTGACCAAAAAGAACGCGCGCACCATGACCGAAAAAATGACCATTCGTAAATACGATCCGGTCGCTCGGAAGCATGTCGAGTACAAGGAAGGCAAGATCAAGTAATCTGCCGATCCGCTTGGACAGTTTAAAAGGGTTGCGCTACTGCGCAGCCCTTTTTTCATATTCGATCGGCATCCAGTTGCGCTGAGGTCAGCACCTGTCCGTTGCAGCGGCGCATCAGCCACCTGCGCATTCGAGTGAGGTGCGGGTTGCTTTTTGGGACACCTTGCCCATACGCTTCAGCTAACCGTTCCAAAATGTTGGCCGTCATGAAAAAAATCTTGTTATCCACAATCACCGTTCTGGCCCTTGCGGGCTGCGAAGATCTCTATAACCGTCAGGGCGTCGGCTTTGCTGGCCTTAGCGGAGAGCCCCGGACATCCTCGGACGTGCCGGGCACTGTCGCATTTGTTCCCGAGTCGCGGAACATCCCAGCTGATCTGGCGGAATTGACGCCGGTCTCGGTGTCGACAGGCGAGACTGAAGCCCAGAAAGTCGCGCGCGTCGCAATCGACAATGGCGGGCGCGGAGATAGCAACGCGGTTGTTCTGAATGGCTCGGGTACCAACTTGTTCCTAAGCACGGTCAATGTGAATGGCACGCCCTATGGCGTGCTGCGTACAGCTAACAACAGCACTCGCGTGGACAACGAAATCGGTGCCGCCTTTGGCCGGAACGCCGAACAGTTCACCGGATGCCTACCCGCCGGAGACGTATTCCGCAAAGGTTCGTCCTCGCGCAGCTCGGGCTTCGCGGTTGCGTTGAACTGTAGCTGATCCCGGTCTGAGAGAACTCCAAAGCCCTCGCCCATCTGGGTGGGGGCTTTTTCTTTTGCCCGATAGGCCTTGGATCTTCAGGCGCAAATGAAAAAGGGCGGGTCAATAACCCGCCCTTTGTTTGATGTGTATCGGTTGCTTATTCGCGGTTGCCGAACAGTTGCAGCAGGAACATGAACATATTGATGAAGTCCAGATACAGGCTCAGCGCGCCCATGATTGCGGCCTTGCCCAACCATTCCTGATCGCCCGAATGGGCCATTTGCAGGTAGGTTGTCTTGATGTTCTGCGTGTCATACGCGGTCAGGCCTGCGAAGATCAGGACACCCAGAACGGAAACTGCGAACGCGATGGCCGACGAGGCGATGAAGATGTTCACAACGGACGCAACGATCAGGCCGATCACGCCCATGATCAGGAATGTGCCCATGGCCGACAGGTCTTTTTTGGTCGTATAGCCATACAGCGACAGGCCGGCAAAGGCGATCGAGGTGATTAGGAAGACTTGGATGATCGACTGACCGGTGAAGACCAGGAAAATCCAGCTGATCGAAATACCCATCACTGCGGCGAAGGTGTAGAACACCAGCTGAGCCGCTGCTGCCGACAGACGGTTGATTGCTGCGCCAAAGCCGAACACAAAAGCCAGCGGGGCAAACATGATCACCCATTTCAGGGGCGATGTGAACAAGGTCGCGCCGAATTGGGTCAGATACGTGTTCGCGCTGATCTGATATTCGGTCGGAACGCTGGATACAGCCATGCCGGCAATCGCCCATGCAGCAGCAAAAGTAATCAGCATGCCCACGGACATGGTGCCGTAGACTTTGTTCATATGGGCGCGCAGGCCCTCGTCAATCTGGGCAGCGCGCGCGCCGGCCGCCGTCCGGATCGTGTCAAATTGTGCCATAAAAGGGTCTCCCTTCGTTAATTCTTTGGTGCGTCTGCAAGCGAGACGCCTTCCCCGCAAATATCGGCAAGTGGGGGCTGTGTTTCAAGAGTTTAACGCTGGAAACTGGCTAAAACACGCAACAAAAATGGCGACCTGCTGACGCGGGTCGCCATTGATGAGAAAAAGATACATTCAGAAATCACTTTTGCCAGAAATCCGGCGCATCCCAAATGGGGCGAGCAGCCTCGGCTTCGGCTTGTTCGCGGGTGATACCGATGTCTTTCAATGCGCGGTCGTCCAATCGGGCCAGCTTGTGGCGCTGGCGAAGCAGGGATAAGGCGTCCAACAGAGTCAAAACGGAAAACCTGCGATGCGGTTTGCAGCGGGATGTCAGCGCAATCTGGGTCATAGGTATTGTCCTTTCTTTCGTTTCCGATGGGTTTTTGAATTCCCATCAACTTCCTTGATCTATATGTCCCGATGTGACACATTTTAAAAATGAATAGTTTTGACGGAACACATAAGGGATCGTGAAGATGCGAAATCTGGACATCACCACTCTGCGCTCATTCGTGGCCGTTGCCGATCAAGGCGGCGTAACGCGGGCAGCCGGTTTTTTGCACCTGACGCAATCTGCGGTTTCGATGCAGTTGAAACGGCTGGAGGAACTGCTGGGGCTTGAGTTGCTGGACCGCAGCGGACGCACGATTGCGCTGACGGCATCGGGGGAGCAACTGCTGGCTTATGCACGCCGCATGATTGCGTTGAATGACGAGGTGATCTCGAAGCTCACCGATCAGGCGTTCGAGGGCGAGGTCGTTCTGGGTGTGCCGCACGACATCGTTTACCCCGCGATTCCAAGGGTTCTGAAGCGATTCAACGCTGATTTCCCACGCGTGAAGGTGCAGTTGTTCTCGTCTTTTTCGATGCAGTTGAAAGAGATGTATAGGAAAGGCGAATGCGATCTGATCCTGACGACGGAATCAAACGCCGCGGAAGGGGCAGAAACGATTGCCGAATTGCCTCTGCGCTGGGTTGGCGCGCCGGGTGGGTCGGCATGGCGCAAGCGACCGATCCCCTTGGCTGAGGGGCGACGCTGTCTGTTTCGGCCCAAGGTCATCAGCGCACTGGACGGAGCCGATATTCCCTGGGAACTGGCCGTTGATTCCGAAGATGACCGCACCATCGAGGCCACGGTCAGCGCCGATCTGGCTGTCTCGGCCATGCTGGAAGGCACTGAGGCCGCCCATCTTGAGCTGATCGAATCGGGCGGCGCTCTTCCCGATCTACCGGTTCAAATGATCAACCTTTACGGCGGCGACTCGGGTCGCGGGGAAATCATCGAAGCCCTGGCGGCGCTGGTACGACAGAATTTCCGCATCATGGCGGGGACACCGTTGAAGGCTGTCGCGGGCTAGGGTGTGATGACGACCTTGCCTGTGGCCGCACGGTCCCTCAGCAGTTGCAGGCCTTGCGCGGCCTCGGTCAGGGGCAGGGTATGGCTGATATGGGGTTTGATTTTCCCCTCCGAATGCCAGCGAAATAGGGTGGCGAAGCTGTCCTGCACGATCTGAGGGCGGAATCTCAGATAGCCGCCGATGTAAAAGCCGATGACAGTCAAGTTCTTGACCAGAAGGTGATTGGCGGGGATTTGTGGCACGTCGCCGCCCGCGAACCCGATGGGCAGCAGACGGCCCTCGGGATTAGTGGCACGAAAGGCGGCCTGAAACACGTCGCCGCCGATGGCGTCATAGACCACATCGGCGCCACCCAATTCCTTCACGCGCGACCGAAGATCTTCGGAGGCGTCAATCAGGTGATCGGCTCCTGCGGTGCGCGCGACCTCCAGCTTTTCCGCCCCGCGCGCCTGCGCAATCACCGTGGCCCCCATCAACTTGCCGATTTCGACAGCCGTCAATCCGACGCCACCAGCAGCCCCTGTGACCAGCAAGGTTTCACCCGGCTGCAATCGGGCGCGGTGATCCAGCGCAATGTGACTGGTTCCATATGCAATTTGGATGGCGGCGGCGTCCTCAAAGCTCGTCGAAGCGGGTAGGGGGATCGCACGATCTGCGTCGAACACCCCAAATTCCGCCAAACCGCCCTGACCTGAATAGACAGCCACACGATCCCCTACGGACAAGGTTGTCACATCCGGGCCAAGCTGATCGACAACACCAGAAATTTCCATCCCTTGCGTGAAGGGGGCTGAGGGGGTGTCCTGATAGGTGCCCTTCTGCATCAGCAGATCCGCGAAGTTCAGACCGCAGGACTTGATGGCGACGCGAATCTGCCCCGGACCGGGGTCAGGGAGCGCGATATCGCACAGCTGAGCGTCCGCGCCTTTCGATGAGATTCTGTAGGCCAGCATAAAGGTGCTCCGTGATTTTGGGCGGAGTAGATTCGTTTTCTGGTTGAATTGTCAATCAGTGACCTTGCGCGCAAAAAACTGGCACGAACGCTAATATATACATAATGCAATAAACATAGAGGTATTATGTGTGCGCATCGCACAACCACAAATCCTTACCCTTGAAATCTTACTCAACCTTCTTGAAAAAAAACGCAAATAGGGCAATAGTGCGCTATGGTGCTGATTTGGGGGCATGTTCCAACTTAGTGAGCGGTTAAGAACTGCTCGTTAGTTATGCGATGATGAAATATATCGCACGTCCCCGTTAGTTGTGTAGTAGAGGAGAATACCAATGACCCATCACGTCGATGTCCATGTGGGCAAGCGCGTCCGGCATCGCCGCTGGCTGATTGGAATGACCCAGCAGCAACTGGCGCAGCAAGTTGGTATCAAGTTCCAGCAGATTCAGAAATACGAAACGGGTGCGAACCGCATCAGTGCGTCGCGTTTGTGGGACATCGCCGAAGCGCTGGATGTTCCGGTCAGCTTTTTCTTCGAAGGTTTGGAAGAGGCTGAGAAGGAAACCTCAAGCAAAAAATCGGTGCCTGCTGATCTGATGGGAGACAAAGAGGCGTTGGATCTGGTTCGGTCCTACTATGCGATCCCGGAAAACCAGCGCCGTCGACTGTTCGAACTGGCGCGTGTTCTCAGCGACGTTGCCTGATTAAGCGGGTTGACTTTGATGCGTGTGCCCCGCACGGGTAGCGCATGACACAGCCTATTCTGACCGATCTGGACGTAGCAGAAGAAATGGCCGACGCAGCGCGCGCGGCCATTCTTCCGTTTTTCCGCCAAGCAAATCTGGAAACCTCGAACAAGCTGTCACAGGGGTTCGATCCGGTGACGATCGCCGATCGTGAGGCCGAGCGTGTAATGCGCGACATTCTGGCCAAACATCGCCCTGATGACGGGATTTTGGGGGAAGAATTCGGTCAGGTGCCGGGCAGCAGCGGCCGAACCTGGGTCTTGGACCCGATCGACGGCACGCGCGGGTTCATCAGCGGGACGCCCACATGGGGTGTTCTGATTGCGCTCAGCAGCGCTGACGGGCCGACCATGGGGGTCATTGATCAGCCATATATTGGTGAACGGTTCGTGGGCTCGGTCGATATTGCGCAGGTCAGCGGACCCACGGGAACCCGGCCTTTGGACACGCGGGCGACAACCTCGCTGGCTCAGGCCATCGTGTTTACCACTTTCCCCGAGGTCGGCACCCCGGAAGAACGCGCCGGGTTCGAGGCCGTGGCGCGGCACGCGCGCCTCACGCGATATGGCATGGATTGCTACGCCTATGCCTTGCTGGCCGCCGGGCAGGTGGATCTGGTGATCGAGGCCGGTTTGCAAGCCTATGACATCCAGGCACCCATAGCCGTGATTGAGGCGGCTGGCGGCATCGTCACCGACTGGCAGGGTGGTCCCGCCCACAACGGCGGTCGCGCTCTGGCAGCGGCCAATGCCGATCTGCACGCCGCTGCGCTGGATATCTTGCGCCAATACTGAATCCGGTTGCCCGGACCGGCCCGGTCGGTTATTTTCTGACCGGTTGGTTCTTACGCCCGTTTTCCGCCAGCCCGCATTCTCCAAGCATGAGACGGGTTGATGCGACGGAGGGGCGAGATGACCGAAATCCTTATCAAACACGCAGATACCATCCTCACAATGGATGACACGCGACGCGAATTGCGCGGGGCCGATATTCTGATCCAAAATGGCCAGATTGCGCAGATCGGGCAGGGCCTGACCACGACCGGAGAAATCCATGACGCGACAGGATGCGTGGTGACACCTGGTTTGGTGAACACACATCACCATCTTTACCAAACCCTAACCCGCGCCGTACCCGGTGGGCAGGATGCGCTGCTCTTTGGTTGGCTGAAAACGCTCTACCCCATCTGGGCACGGTTCGGACCGGATGAAATGTTCACCTCAGCTCAGATTGGGCTGGCCGAATTGGCGCTGTCGGGCTGTACGCTTAGTTCGGACCACTTGTACCTCTACCCCAACGGCGCACGGCTGGACGACACCATCGCCGCCGCTGCCGAGGTCGGCCTGCGTTTCCACCCGACCCGTGGCGCGATGAGCATCGGTGAAAGCGATGGTGGCCTGCCCCCGGATGCGCTGGTTGAAACCGAGGATGCAATCCTCAACGATATGATCCGCGTCGTCGACGCCTTTTATGACGCGTCCGAGGGCGCAATGTGTCGGGTCGGCCTGGCTCCATGCTCTCCGTTTTCGGTTAGCCGTGACCTGATGCGCGACACAGCCGTACTGGCGCGAGACAAGGGCGTGATGCTGCACACTCATCTTGCCGAAAACGATGAGGATATCGCCTATTCCCAAGCGCAATTCGGCTGCCGCCCCGGTCAATACGCCGAAGATCTGGGCTGGACTGGCCCGGATGTGTGGCACGCTCATTGCGTCAAGCTGGACGGCGCCGAGATCGACCTCTTCGCCCGCACACAGACCGGCGTTGCCCATTGCCCCTGTTCGAACTGTCGGCTGGGCTCAGGGATCGCGCCGGTTCGGAAAATGCGCGATTGCGGCGTGCCAGTTGGGCTGGGCGCGGATGGCTCGGCCAGCAATGACAATGGCAGCCTGGTGCTCGAGGCGCGACAGGCCATGCTCCTCCAACGGGTCGCCAATGGCGCGGATGCGATGTCCTCCCGCGAGGCGCTTGAACTCGCAACCCGAGGCGGTGCTGATGTCCTCAACCGCCCCGATTGCGGCCGGTTAGCGCCGGGCAAGCGCGCAGATATTGCCATCTGGGACATAGGCGGTATCGAAAGCGCAGGCAGTTGGGACCCGGCGGCGCTGTTGCTATCCGGGCCGATGAAGGTGAAACATTTGTTCGTCGAAGGTCGCCAAATCGTGCGCGGCGGGGCTATCACCACTCTGGACCTGCCACGTGTGATCGAACGGCAGAACGCGCTGGCGCGAGCCCTGCAAAGCTGAAACTCTTCTTCTGTTCAATAATACCTCCGCCGGAGGCATGCGCCGCAAGGCGCATTCCCTCACGCGACAGCGGCCCCACCGATCCAAACCTCGGCAATGGCGCGATCATCCCCCATCATGATGGTCGGGAAGATCGCCTCCCATATATCATCCGCACAAGCCTCGCGCTGCGCGATGGCCGGGGTCGAGGCCAGATCAAGCACGACCAGATCCGCCTCCATCCCCAGTGCGATATTGCCAATCCGATCGTCCAACCGCAGCGACCGCGCCGATCCGACCGTGCCCAACCACAACAGTTGCGCCGCATGCAGAGGCGCGCCGCGCAGTTGTCCGATCTCATAGGCCGAGGCCATTGTATGCAGCATCGAGAAACTCGACCCGCCGCCCGTATCCGTGGCCAACCCGACCCGATGCCCGTCATGCATCAATCCGGTCATATCGAACAGGCCCGAGCCAATGAAGGTGTTCGAGGTCGGGCAATGGATCAGCGCCGCGTCCACCTCGCGCAGGCGGTCGCGCTCGCGCGCTTCCAGATGGATGACGTGGCCATAGACCCCATGCGAACCCAGAAGACCGAATTTCTCGTAAGTATCCAGATAGTCGCGCGCCTCGGGAAACAACTCGCGGACCCAGGCGATTTCATCCGTTTGTTCACTCAGATGGGTCTGCATTAGACAATGAGGGTGCTCGGCCCACAGCGCGCCCATCGCCTCAAGCTGTTCAGGCGTGGATGTCGGTGAAAACCGCGGTGTGATAGCATAGGTTAAACGGTCAACACGATGCCATTTCTCTAGCAATGCCTCCGATTGGTCATAGGCCGTTTTCGCAGTGTCCCGCAGCCCCTCGGGCGCGTTGCGGTCCATGCAGGTCTTGCCTGCCACCACACGCTGGTTGCGCGCTTGTGCAGCCGCAAAGAACGCATCGACGCTTTCGGGGTGAATGGTGCAAAAGCTGCACATCGTCGTGGTGCCATGGGCCGCTGTTAGGTCCAGATAGCGGTTTGCAATTTCGGCGGCATAGGTCGGGTCGCCGAACTTCATCTCTTCGGGGAAGGTATAGGTGTTCAACCAGTCGATCAGACGCTTGCCCCAGCTGGCAATCATCGCGGTCTGTGGATAGTGCACATGCGCGTCCACAAATCCGGCCATGATCACGTGCTGGCCGTGATCGACCACCTGCGCGTCGGGATGCGCAGAGCGCAGCGTATCGGCATCACCCACCGCGGCGATATGGCCACCCTCGACCACCACTGCTTCGCGGAACTCAACGGCGTCGGTTGGCTCGCCCTCGAACGGGGAACCAGTAAAGCTGAGCACACGCCCTTTCAGCAGCGTTTTCTGCGCCATTTTCATTCATCTCCGCCTGTATGGGACCGTCAAATAGCATAGGCGCGGGAAACTTCTGGGTAAATCGGCGCATTGTCATTGTTTTCCGGTAGCTGCTTCTTCTATTTAAAGGGCAATGACCGAAGGATAGCGGGGGCAGACATGACCACAGGCATTGACGAACCCCAAGTCGAGTCGACCAGTGACGACGACGTTTATGCGCTGGACCCGAAGGCTATCACGGCAATTCTTTATGCTGTCGATGTGGATGACCGCGACAAGCTGGTTGAGCTTATGGAGCCGCTGCACGCCGCTGACATCGCCGACCTTCTGGAACAGATCAACCCGTACGACCGCGCCCAGCTGATCCGGCTGTATGACAAAGAGTTTGACGGCGACATCTTGTCCGAACTTGACGAGGCCGTGCGAGAAGAGATCATCGGCATTCTCAAGCCCGACGTTCTCGCCGACGCCGTGCGCGAGATGGAAAGCGACGATGTCGTCGACCTGCTGGAGGACCTCGAAGAGCCGCAGCAAGAGGCCATTCTGGACGCGCTGGAGGATTCCGAGCGGATCGCGGCAGAGCAAGCGCTGTCTTACCCCGAGAACTCGGCCGGTCGCCTCATGCAGCGCGAAGTGGTCATGTCGCCCGAACATTGGACGGTGGGTCAGGCCATCGATTTCATGCGCGCCAATGACGATCTGCCCGAGCAATTCTACTATGTCGTCATGGTCGATCCGCGCCTGAAACCTGTGGCGCAGGTGACACTGGGCAAGCTTATGGCGGCGCGCCGCGAAGTGCGGCTGGCCGATCTGGCCGATGAAGAGCTGCACATTATTCCGGTCGATCAGGATGAAGAGGACGTGGCCTATGCGTTCAACCAGTACCACCTGATCTCGGCCCCGGTGGTGGATGCTGATGGGCGGTTGGTTGGTGTCATTACCATCGACGACGCCATGGTGGTTCTGGATGAAGAGCACGAGGAAGATATCCTGCGTTTGGCTGGGGTTAGCGACGAAAGCTCAATCTCGGACAGTGTGGCGGATACCAGCAAGCGACGGCTGCCGTGGTTGGCGGTGAATCTGTGCACGGCGATCTGTGCCTCGCTGGTGATTTCGCAATTCGAGGCAGCAATTGATCAGCTCGTGGCGCTGGCAATCCTGATGCCGATCGTGGCTTCGATGGGGGGCAATGCAGGTACGCAGTCGCTTACAGTCGCGGTGCGAGCACTGGCGACGCGCGACCTGACCAACGCCAACGTGATGAGGGTGATCCGGCGGGAATTGCTGGTGGGACTTCTGAACGGGCTGTGTTTTGCCATCGTGCTGGGCACGGTTGGGATGATGTGGTTTGATTCTCCGATGCTGGGTGTCGTGATCGGGTCGGCCTTGGTCGTGAACATGGTGATCGCGGGGTTTGCGGGTACGGTAGTACCGGTGGTGCTGGATCGTCTGGGCGTTGACCCGGCGCTGGCGTCGGGGACCTTTGTGACGACGACAACGGATGTCATGGGGTTCTTCATCTTTCTGGGACTTGCCAGCGTGGTGCTACTGTGACCGATCTGACCGAAATCAAAGCCGCCGCGCGCAAGGCGGCCTTTGCGCGTCGAAAGGCTGCCTTTGACGCGCGACTTCCCGGTGCGGCAGGGCGTTTGTCCGAAGTGATAGCCGGGCACCGGGGCGTGCCGATCTCGGGCTACATGCCCATCCGCACCGAGATTGATCCGCTGCCCGCCATGGCCGAGGCTTCGGCCTATGGTCCGGTCGGCGTGCCCGTGATCCAAGCTGCCGCGCAGCCGCTGAAGTTTTCGCACTGGACCCCCGAAGGCGCTCTAAAAGACGGCCCTTTCGGGGCCAAGGTGCCGGAGGTCGACGATTATTTTGACCCGGAAATCCTGATCGTGCCGCTGGTGGCCTTTGATGCGCAGGGTGGACGGCTGGGCTATGGCGGTGGATTCTATGACCGCACGCTGGAGGGACTGCGCGCCAAACGCCCGACACTGGCCATTGGTTTCGCCTTTGACGCACAAGAGGCCGAGGGCCTGCCGCTGGAGCCGACCGATCAGCCCTTGGACATGGTGATCACGGAAAGCCGGGTTCTGACGTTTTAACGCTGCTCACCCCGCATGGTTTTCGCGGAAATACTCCCACGCATCCAGATCGCGCCCATCGGGTAGGGTACACCGCCCTGTTTGGCCATCGGCCCCGTCGACAATGCGATATTCGCCGCCGCTTTCGACACAGAACGTCGCCGCAGGGTTGGCGAGTTGTGCCGAGTTATCAGACGCAGGTTCGCATGCAGCGAGGGGGATCAGCAGAAGGGCAGGCAGGTATAGGCGGGTCATGAAACGCTCCGATGAATGGTATTGGCAGTTTATGACCTGAGTTTAACCACTTGTGCTTGGTCATTGCCACACTTAGGACGGTTCGTATGAGGATACTTTTTCTGGGTGACGTTATGGGCCGCGCCGGGCGTGCGGCGATCCAACAACATCTGCCACGTCTGCGCGACGAATGGCGGCTGGATTTTGTTGTGGTAAATGGCGAGAACGCCTCGAACGGGATGGGGCTGACCGGCGATCACGCCAAGCTGCTGCTGGATGCCGGCGCCGATTGCCTGACGCTGGGCGATCACGCGTTCGACCAGAAAGATATGCTTCAATTCATCGAGAAAGAGTCTCGTATTGTGCGCCCGGTAAATTTCGCCAAAGGCGCGCCGGGGCGGGGGCATCGCCTGTATACCGCGCCGGGCGGGCGCAAGGTTCTGGTGGTGCAGGTGCTGGGGCAGGTCTTCATGAAACGGCCCTTTGATGATCCGTTCTCGGCCATCGAGCCGATCCTGAAATCCCACCCGCGCGGTGGTCAGGCGCAAGCAATCATTGTCGACATGCATTGTGAGGCCACGTCCGAGAAGATGGCCATGGGTCATTATTGCGATAAACGCGCCAGCCTTGTGGTCGGCACGCATACCCATGTGCCAACGGCAGATGCGCAGATTCTGCCCAATGGAACCGCCTATCTGACCGATGCTGGGATGTGTGGCGATTACGACTCGGTCATCGGCATGGACAAGGTCGAACCGATGCGTCGCTTTATCACCGGAATGCCCAAAGCCCGATTTACCCCCGCCGATGGCGAGGCCACGCTCAGCGGCGTGTTTGTCGAGACTGATGACCGCACCGGAGAGGCAAAATCTGTGCAAATGGTGCGCGTTGGCGGGCGTTTGCAGCAAGCAGGGCCGCAGTAAAGCTTGCTCTGCCCATCCCAATGCGTGAAACTGCCTGACGAGCGCGCAGCTCGGGTCAGGGTTCGGACATAAACCAAGAATGCAACTCCTTCAGCTTTCAGAAACAGGCAGCGCGATACTGGCGCTCTTGGTTGTCGCGGGCATGTTCATCATGTTCCTGCGTGAGGTTTACCCGACCGAGGTAGTCGCCATCGGCGGCGTGGCCGTGATGCTGGTAACGGGCATTCTGCCCTATCAAAGCGCGCTGGCCGTGCTGTCCAACCCCGCACCTTGGACCATTGCCGCGATGTTCATCATCATGGGGGCTTTGGTGCGCACGGGTGCGCTGGATGCGTTCACCTCAACCGCGCAGAAACAGGCGCAGGTCAACCCAAGGATTGCCATTGGTCTGTTGATGGGGTTTGTGGTGCTGGCCTCGGCCGTGGTGTCGAATACGCCGGTTGTCGTTGTGATGATCCCGGTCTTTGTCCAGATCGCCCGCACGCTGAACGTGCCTGCGTCGAAATTGCTGATCCCGCTCAGCTATGCGGCGATTCTTGGGGGTACGCTGACGCTGATCGGCACCTCGACCAACCTGCTGGTGGACGGTGTAGCCCGGTCGCAGGGTATGGCTCCCTTCACCATTTTCGAGGTCACTCCGCTGGGTGTTGCGCTGGTGATCTATGGCATGGTCTACCTGCGGTTCATCGCGCCACGTCTGCTGCCGGATCGTGACAGTATGGCGACGCTTCTGTCCGACCGCTCAAAGATGAAATTCTTTACCGAGGCCGTCATCCCTCCCGAAAGCAACCTGATCGGGCGCGAAGTAACGGGCGTACAGCTCTTCAAACGCCCCGGCGTCCGACTGATCGACGTGATCCGAGGCGACGAGTCATTGCGCCGCAACCTTAAAGGCGTCGAGCTGAAACTGGGCGACCGCGTGGTTCTGCGCACCGAAATGACGGAACTGCTGAGTCTGCAAAGCAACAAGGAACTCAAGCGCGTCGACCAAGTTTCGGCGGTCGAGACCAAGACAGTCGAGGTTCTGATCACCCCCGGCTGCCGCATGGTTGGCCGGACACTGGGCGCAATGCGTCTGCGGCGGCGTTATGGTGTCTATGTGCTGGCGGTGCATCGCCGGAACCAGAATATCGGGCGCCAACTGGATGATCTGGTGGTGCGCGTAGGCGATACGCTGCTGCTGGAGGGCGCACCCGAAGACATCCAGAGGCTAGCCGCTGATATGGATATGGTCGACGTCTCACAGCCCTCGGCCCGCGCGTTCCGACGCAGTCATGCGCCGATTGCCATCGGTGCGCTGGTCGGGATCGTGGCTCTGGCCGCGCTGGGCGTTGCACCGATCCTTCTGCTTTCCATTCTGGCGGTCGCGGTGGTGCTGCTGACTCGCTGTATCGACGCGGATGAGGCGTTTTCCTTTGTCGAAGGTCGCCTGCTGGCGCTGATCTTCTCGATGCTGGCGATTGGCGCAGCGTTAGACAAATCCGGCGCAGTGTCGCTGATTGTCGAAGCGGTCGCACCGGGCCTCAGCGCCCTGCCGCCTTTCCTGATCATCTGGGCCGTGTATCTGTTGACCTCGGTGCTGACCGAGCTGGTTTCGAACAACGCGGTGGCCGTGGTGGTGACCCCGATTGCCATCGGGCTGGCGCAAGCGGTGGGCATCGACCCGCGTCCGTTGGTGGTGGCAGTGATGGTGGCGGCCTCGGCCTCATTTGCGACGCCCATCGGATACCAGACCAACATGATGGTTTATGGCCCCGGTGGGTACCGTTTCACCGATTTCCTTAAGGTCGGGGTGCCATTGAACCTGACAGTGGGCTTGCTGGCATCGCTGCTGATTCCGTTGATCTGGCCGCTTTAAAGACGGCGCGATTTTGCCGACAAGGGTTTGCGCCACTTGTAAATACAGTTACCGTAACAATCTTTTCATCAAATGCGAATGTGAAAGGATTGGATCATGCCTTTTCCAAAACTCGGCCAAGCCATCGTCGTAGGCGCAGTGGCGCTAACCATTTTAGGTAGTCAGAGCCATGCAGGTACCATCACAGGAACTGCAACCTACCGCGAGCGGATCGCGGTGGCACCGGATGCGACGCTATATGTTGAGTTGCAAGATATTTCCCTCGCGGATGCCCCCGCTGTCACGCTGGCATCGCAGCGCTATGCCTTGACAGGTGTACCGGCTGAATACGCGCTGAACTATGATGATGCGCTGATCCAGGACGGCAAGACTTATGCGGTCCGAGGTTCAATCTATCAGGGCAACAAATTGCTGTTCACGACGGATACGGTGAACCCTGTCCTGACACGGGGTGGTGGAGATACCGCTGATCTTGTGCTGGTGAAGGTTTCTCCGCAGGCAACCGTCAGTTTGAACAACACCAACTGGACGGCAATCGGCATCAACGGTGATGTGGTCGAAGCGCAACGCCCGCCGCAAATCACTTTCGAACAAGACGGTGCATTCAGCGGTACAGGCGGGTGCAACAGATTTTCGGGTCAGGCTGAAATCAGCGGTGACAGCCTGAGCTTTCCCGACAACATGGCCGCCACCCTGATGGCATGCCCGCCCGAGCTTGAAGAAGTCGAAGATCAATTCCTGGCCGCTCTTCAGACCGTAACCCGCTATGCGGTCGCAGGGGACAGCCTGGTGATGCTGGATACAGGCGGTGAGCCCGTTTTGAAATTCGTCCGGGCCGAGTAATCAGGCCACAGCGCGCGACCGTCCGGCATTGCGGCCCGAGAAGATGCAGCCGCCTAGAAACGTGCCTTCAAGCGCGTTGTAGCCGTGATAGCCGCCACCGCCAAAACCTGCGACTTCTCCGGCCGCGAACAGGCCGGGAACGACCTGACCATCTGCCCCGATCATCTGGCTGTCGAGGTTGGTCTGCAACCCACCTAACGTCTTGCGCGTCAGAACGTGGAGCTTGACCGCGATTAAAGGACCGTTGTTCGGGTCAAGGAACTTGTGCGGCTTGGCTGTGCGGATCAGCCGGTCGCCACGATAGTTACGCGCGGCCAGAACGGCGGCCATCTGGGCATCTTTGGTGAAGGGGTTATCAACCTGTGAATCCCGCGCTTCTATCTGGGCGCGCAGATGAGCCTCATCGATCGGGGCGTCGCCCATCTGGTTCATACCGCTGACCAGTTCGGTCAAGGTGTTGGCGACGATGAAGTCTTCACCATGCTGTTTGAACGCCTCGACCGGGGCGGTAGCTTTTGATCCGGTCAGTATCCGCTGCAACAGCACTTCGCGCCAACCGCCTTCGGTCATGTCGGGGTTCTGTTCGGACCCAGATAGTGCGAATTCCTTCTTAATCACCTTCTGGGTCAGCACGAACCAGCTGTATTCATAGCCGGTTTTCAGGATTTCCTTTAGCGTACCCAGCGTGTCAAACCCCGGTAAACAGGGCGGCTTCATCCGGTTGCCGGTCGCGTCAAACCACATTGAACTAGGGCCGGGCAGGATGCGAATGCCGTGCGAAGGCCAGATCGGATTCCAGTTCCGCACGCCTTCGGTGTAATGCCACATCCGGTCGCCATTGATCACATGACCGCCCGCCTTCTCGCTGATGGCAATCATACGGCCATCGACGTGAAAGGGGACACCTGCGACCATATCCTTGGGCGGCTCCCCCAGCCGATCACGTGGCCAGTTCTTGCGCACCATCTCGAAATTGCCACCAATGCCGCCAGAGCTGACAATGACCGAAGGCGCGTAGACCTCAAACTCACCCACTTCGTCGCGGTTGGTCTTGGCCCCGTGCTGGGCGGTGTCGTCGGCCAGAACCTCGCCTGAGACCCCCTTGGCGCAGCCGTTCTGCATGATGATATGGCTGACCTGATGGCGGAATTTTAGCTCGACCAGTCCACTATCTACATGTTCGCGTATGCGGCGGATGAAATGTTCCAGCACGCCCGGCCCGGTGCCCCATGTGATGTGGAACCGAGGGACCGAGTTGCCGTGACCATCCGCATAGGACCCGCCGCGTTCAGCCCAGCCGACCACCGGAAACCAGCGCAGGCCCATGTCATGCAGCCAAGGACGCATCTCGCCAGCGGCGAATTCCACATAGGCCTCGGCCCATTTGCGCGGCCATGCGTCCTCATCCCGGTGGAACTGCGCACTGCCCATCCAGTCCCGCAAGGCCAGATCATGACTGTCGCGAATGCCCATGCGGCGCTGTTCTGGAGTGTCGATCATGAACAAGCCACCAAGGCTCCAAAATGCTTGCCCGCCTAAAAAATGCGCGGGTTCCTGATCGACGATAATCACCTTTTTGCCCCGGTCGCCCAACTCTGCAGCGGCAGCCAACCCCGCCAGACCGGCCCCAACGACGATGGCATCTGCTGTGTTCTTGGTCATGTAGCGTCCTTTCAGCGGCGGCGGAACCAGTGGATGAAGGGCAGGGCCACCGCATACATGGTGATCCCGTAGACGGCGGAAGGCAGGGCCAATGGGCTGAACCCGCTTTCCGTCCCGGTGATCAGCGCAGCCAGCGTGATGCCCAGGGTCGAGTTCTGAATGCCAGTTTCGATTGAGACAGTCTTAGCCTCATTCCAAGACAGGTTCGCGACCCGCGCCAGCCCCAGCCCGATGAGCAGCAGGCCAAGGTTTAGAGTGATCAGCCCCGCCCCCATGATCCCAAGGTTATCGACAAAGAGTTGCCAATTCCCTGCCAGCGCCGCGAGCACGACCAGAACAAAGAGCGTGGTCGCCAGCTTGGACAATCCGGGTTCGATCCGATTGGCAATTTCGATTGCAAAATGGCGGATGCTGACGCCGATGGCGACGGGAAGGGTGGTGATCAGGAACATGGCGATGGCCAACCCGGTGATCGAGACCTCGGGCGCGTCGTCGCCCATGAAGTAGTTGATCGACCATGCCGCTAGAAAGGGTACGGTCAGCATCGACAATAGGCTGATCACTGCCGTCAGGCTGACCGACAGCGCCACGTCGCCCTTGGCCAGTTTGGAGAGAATGTTGCTGGTCACTCCGCCGGGGCAGAAGCTGAGGATCATGAACCCCACGGCAATCTCGGGCGGCAGCGCGAACAGCGCAACGGTCGCAAAAGCCGCGACCGGCAGTAACACGACCTGACACAGCGCGCCGATGGCAAAGGGGTAGCCGCGCGTCAGGACGCGGCGGAAATCGGCGAACTCAAGCCCGATGCCCAACGACAGCATGATGATGGCCAGCGACAGGGGCAGGCCGACAGATATGAGTAGATCCAAGAACAACTCCTCCCAAAGCCGTTCTGGTCAGCCTATGCGAGCGGTCCGCAATTGCGCAACCGCGCCGTTGGGTCAGCCATAGCGTTCCGCAAAACGGCGCAGGATCAGTGCCGGCTGGGTGACGTCGGCCGCGTGGCAGATGTCGATCAGGCGCTGGGCGTCTTCGGGCGGGAAATAGCCGTGATGCTTGTAGATGTTGATACGTTCCTCGAAGTCCTTTGCCTCGGCCTCGGGGTGGAACTGCGTGGCATAGACGTTGTGGCCAAAGCGGATCATCTGAAACGGGCAGGGGTCCGAGGCTAGCAGATGCACGCAGCCATCGGGCAAGGCCTGCACAGCCTCTTTATGGCCGACAAAGGCGTCAAACGTATCGGCCAACCCGTTGGTGAGCGGGTCCTGGGCGCCATCCTCAGTCATGTGACAGGTCGAGGGGCCAACGGGTTCGCCGTACTGCGCCTTGCTGACCGAAGCGCCCAGATGCGCGGCCAGTATTCCCAGACCATAACAGCAGCCCATGAACGGATGGTCCTGTGCGGTAATCTGCGGCATCAGTCCCATGATCGCTGCTTCGACCCGCGCATCGACCGCCGATTTTGTTGCCGGATCATCGCTGACACATCCGGGACCACCGCCGACGATCACACCGGCATAGTCGGTCACGTCCAGCCCCTCGGGCAGGTTCTCGCAATCCAGCCGGATGCGGTGCGTTCGCTCGGGCGTCAATCCGGTTTTGTCCAGGATCGAGGCATATTCGGCATCCGAGGCATCGGTTTCGGGACGCAGTTGCAGGATCAGAAATCGTTTCATACGCAGCCTTTACCCGTCACAACGGCCAGAACACAAGGATCGAGGGGATCGAGACCGCGATGATCAAAATCTCAAGCGGCAGCCCCATGCGCCAGTAGTCGCCGAAATGATAGCCGCCGGGGCCCAGAACCAGCGTGTTGTTCTTGTGGCCAATCGGCGTCAGAAACGCAGCCGAGGCCGCAACCGCGACCGTCATCAGGAACGGATCGGGCGAGACCTCCAGCGTGCGGGCCATCTGGATGCCCACTGGGGCGGCGACAATGGCTGTGGCGGTGTTGTTCAGCACATCCGACAGGGTCATGGTGACGACCATCAACACAGTCAGGATCGCCCAGGCGGGCAGGCCATCGGTCAGTTGGATCAGCGCATTTGCGATCAATTCAGTCCCGCCAGAAGTCTCCAATGCACTGCCGAGTGGGATCATCGACCCCAGCAGTACCACGACGGGCCATTCGATATGGTCGTAGATCTCGCTAATAGGCATGATCTTGGTCAGCACATAGGCCACCACGACCAGACCCAGCGCAATCGGCAGGTAGATCAGCCCGATACTGGCCGCCAGCACGGCCGCCCCGAACAGACCAATCGCCAGCCAAGACTTGTCATTGGCGGTCACGTTCAGGCCGCGCTCGGCCAGCGGCAGACAGCCCAGCCACTCGGTCACGTCCACGCTGCGGTCACGCGGACAGAGCAGCAACAGGATATCGCCCGCCTCAACCTCGGTCTTGCGGACTTGCTGGGTGATCTGGCGGCCTTGGCGCGAGATGCCCATAAGCACTGTGCTTTGTCGCCATGCCAGCCCCAACCCTTGGGCGGTGCGCCCGGTGATACGGGCGTTCTCGGTGGCGACGACCTCGATCACCTCTAGCCCGTCGCCCTCGGCGGTCAGCAATTCCTGCCGCCGCGTGTCCGAGAAATCGAGGTTCAGCGCCGCGCGGAATTCGTCCAGCGCCTCGGGTCTGGCCTCCAGCACCAGCGCGTCGCCCGCGTGCAGTGTGGCATGGGCGGACCGCCCATAGCGGCGCTTGCCGTCCCGGATCAGGCCGATAATGGCGACGTCAGATTTCTCGGCGGTTTCGTATAATTCGCTGACACGCTTACCGATTTGGGGCGACTCGGGCGGGATGGTCAGTTCAGCGATATATTCGGCCAGCGCCTCGGTGCTTTCGGTCTGTAGGCCTCGATTTGGGATCAACCGCCAACCTATCAGAGCGACAAAGGCCAGACCGGCAATGGCCGCAATCCCGCCTACGGGGGCGAAATCGAACATTTGGAACGGCTCACCCAGCGTCTCTGCTCGGATCGAGGCGATGATAATGTTGGGCGGAGTCCCGATCAGCGTGACCATGCCACCCAGAATGGTAGCGAAACTCAGCGGCATAAGTGACAGGCCCACAGACCGTCCGGCCTTGCGTGCGGTCTGGATATCGACCGGCATCAAAAGCGCAAGTGCCGCGACGTTGTTCATGAAGGCCGACAGGACCGCGCCGATCCCGCCCATCAGCGCGATGTGGGCGCCAAGCCCGCGCGAGGCATCGACGAGCGAGCGAGTGATCAGAAACACCGCGCCCGAGCGCACCAGCCCGGCAGACACGACCAGAACCAACGCAACGATAATGGTTGCGGGATGGCCGAACCCGGCGAATGCGTTGTCCACGGGCACGACGCCCAGCACAACACCAATCATCAGCGCCGAAAAGGCAACCAGATCATATCGGAACCGCCCCCATAGAAGCATTCCGAAAACCGTGGCGAAAAGGGCAAAAAGAATAATTTGATCACTTGTCATGTCGCCACCATACCTGCGACGGGATATCGGGCAAGCCGCTCTCTTGATCCTGCCCCCCGCAAACGTCTATATGAGCGCCGAACACGCAAACATGATGACGAGGACGCACTATGGCAGGCCACTCCAAATGGGCCAACATCCAGCACCGCAAGGGACGTCAGGACGCCGCGCGGTCCAAACTGTTTTCCAAACTGTCGAAAGAGATCACCGTGGCCGCCAAGATGGGCGACCCCGATCCAGACAAGAACCCGCGCCTGCGTCTGGCGGTGAAAGAGGCCAAGTCGAACTCGGTCCCCAAGGACGTGATCGACCGCGCGATTAAGAAATCGGTGGCTGGCGAAGGCGACGAATACGAAGAAATCCGGTACGAGGGCTATGGCCCTAACGGCGTGGCGGTGATCGTCGAGACGATGACCGACAACCGCAACCGGACTGCCTCGACCGTGCGGTCCACGTTCTCGAAGAATGGCGGCAATCTGGGCGAGACCGGCTCGGTCGGGTTCATGTTCGACCGAAAGGGAGAGGTTGTCTATCAGGCGGACGCGGGCGACGCGGACACGATCTTTGAAGCCGCAATCGAGGCGGGTGCCGAAGATGTCGAAAGCTCGGAAGACGGTCACATCATCTGGTGCGCCGATACCGATCTGAACGACGTATCCAACGCGCTGGAAGAGGCCTTGGGCGAGTCCGAATCCACCAAGCTGGTGTGGAAACCCACGACCACGACCGAGCTGGGTCTGGAAGATATGCAAAAGCTGATGAAGCTGGTCGATGCGCTGGAAGATGATGACGACGTGCAGCGCGTAACGACCAATTTCGAAGCGACGGATGAGGTCATGGCTCAGCTGTGATCCTGTCGTTAATCGATCAGGAAAACCCGGCCTCTGGTCGGGTTTTTTTATGCGCCTTTTCAGTGTGCTTGGCGGAACACGTTAAACTCGGTAAGCTGTTCGCAAAACAGCAATGAGAGCATGACGGACAGTCCCCCGATCCCTGCAAAACGAAACCTGCCTGTGTTGACCGGGCAAAGCATCCTGTCGCAAATCGCCTGGACGCTAGGCAGCCCCTCCATCGTGCTGCCGTTTCTTGCTGTTTCGCTGGAATTGCCGATGTTCATAGCAGGCGCGCTGGTCTCGGTTCGCATGGTGGGCAGCGTGATCGCGGATGTGTTCCTGGCTCGTTCGATTTCGGCCCACGACCGCAAGAAACGTGGCATTGCGCTGACCGAGGTCGCGGTTGGCCTCTGCCTTCTGATCGCATTGGGGGTTGCGACGACGGGTTATGTGCCACTGATCGCGGCGGCGTTTGTCCTTGTTTTCTTCATCATCGGGTTGGTCGATGAGACGCAGATGCTGATGTATACGGATTTATTGGGCGATCACGTTCAATCCAAATCCCGCATGATCATGCGCTACCTGCAACTAGGCGTCGGTGGGCTTGGCGCCATCGGTCTGGCGCTTTTGGTGCATGAGATCGTCAAAGAAAACCCGCCTTTCTCGCGCCATTCAGCAATCATCTTTGTGTCCGTAGGCTTTTTCGTTCTGTCTGGGCTGGCCATTCTGGCGATGTTCGAAGGCGCGAGCGGTGATGAAAGCACCCGCGATGCCGCGCCCGAGGCGAAACGCAAGTTCATCACCTATTTCACCGACATTATCGCGATGTTCAATGGGGCATGGTTCCGGCGTTACATGATCATGCGCTTGCCTCTGGTCGCGGCCACGCTTTCAGTGCCCTTTTTCGCCCTGATCGCGGCTGAGGCGCACCATGCCTCGGCCAAGGGTCTGACGGCCATGATCGTTTCCTCGGCATCTGGCTATCTGGTTTCCGCGCCATTGTGGCAGGCGGTGAACATGAAGTCCCATCGGGCGGTCATGGTGACAGGGAACCTGATGGTCGCCGTCACGGGGACGGTGCTTTTGGTCTTTCATTTCTTGCGCTTGGATCATGATGTTCATCTGCACGCCATCGCGTTGTTCATCGTGACAGTGGCCGTGACCGGTATCAGCAGCGCACGAAAACTGTATTATCTGGACGTGGCCCCCAAGGATCAGCGCGTCAAGGGCGCGGCAGCGATCAAAAGCGTCAGCCGCCTAGTCGCAGTCATCCTTTCCGCCGCGCTGGCCGCGGTGGCGCATATGCACGAGGTCGCCTGGGCCATTGCCTTTATCGTTGTGGTGGCCGTTTTTGCGGCCTTTGCCTGCTATCGTCTTGTTTTGCCGATGCCGGAAAGCTCGGCTTCAGCCTGACCTATAGCGGCCGCAACGTGCGGCTTGCACTGCGTTTCACGGCTTGGGTCAACGGTTGCAGGGCCGGGGCCAGAATGCGCCCGACCTGCCATGTCAGTGGCACGTCAAACGGGGCATCGGGTTTTAGTACAGTCAGTCGGCCATCCTCCAGCGCTGATTTCGCCAGATTTTCCGGGTTCATACCCCATCCCAATCCGGCAATGGCCGCATCGACAAAGCCATGCGACGACGCGAGAAAATGCGACGGCGGTGAGATGCGTCGCCCGAATTCCTGAGCGATCCAAGCCTTTTGCAAGCCGTCCTTGCGGTTAAAGGTCAGGCAAGGCGCACGGCCAAGACTGACGGTATCGACGTTGTTTGAGAACCACTTTTGCATAAAGGCAGGGCTGGCCGTCGCGAGATAGCGAAACGACCCCAAAGCAAAGGCATCGCATCCCGCTACAGGTTGCCCGCCAATGGTGACAGCGGCGCTGACCTCGCCCCGACGCAACCAGTCGGCGGAATGGTCTTGATCGTCCAGTACAAGGTCGAACAACAACCCATCCACCTGCGCCATGGCGTGAATGAACCATGTCGCCAGAACATCGGCGGGCACGGCGATGCGCACGCGGGTCAAGGGGGGCTCTCGGTCCAGCGTCAGTTCACGCGCCAGTTGGGCTTCAAGCAGTCCAATATCCTCGGCATGTTGCGCAATCCGCAGCCCGGCGGGGGTGGCCGTGCACGGGGTGCCGCGCAGGATCAAGGCTGCGCCGACCCGATCCTCCAGCGCTTTGATCCGCTGGGAAATGGCCGAAGGCGTGACGGACAACTCGGACGCGGCGGCCTCGAAACTGCCGTGGCGCAGAATGGCTGACAAAGCCGACAGGTGGTTGGGATCGAGCAGCATTAGCCAGACTTAATCAAGATCAACATCTTTAATTTGATAGGGCGGCAGGATCGTCGTAGTCAACGGGGCATCGCGTAAGGAGGTCCCATGTCCACATCCCTGATCGCCGGTTTTGCGCTTGGCTTCAGCCTGATCCTTGCCATCGGGGCCCAGAATGCCTTTGTCCTGCGACAGGGGCTGCGGCGCGAGCATGTGTTTCCCCTGTGTCTGACCTGCGCCGTCTCGGACGCGATTCTGATTGCGGCGGGCGTGGCCGGGTTCGGAACGCTGGCGCAGGCGGTCCCGTGGTTTGAGACCGCGATGCGCTATGGTGGTGCGATTTTCCTGACATGGTACGGGTTACGCAGCCTGCGATCCGCGTGGCGCGGCGGCGCGGTGATGCAGGTCACGGGCGGCCAGCGTGCCAGCCTGCGCTCGGTCCTGCTGACGGTGCTGGCTTTCACCTGGCTGAATCCGCATGTCTATCTGGATACCGTGGTTCTGATCGGATCAATCTCGGCGCAATACGAGGACCGCCTGGCCTTTGCCGCTGGCGCAATGATTTCCAGCTTTGTCTTCTTCTTTTCGCTGGGCTATGGGGCAGGGGTCTTGTCCCCGATCTTCGCCCGCCCCAGGGCATGGCAGGTGCTGGACGCGATTATCGGTGTGGTGATGCTGTCGATTGCGGTCAAGCTTGTCTCACTCTGAGGGTCTTGCTCTTGGGCGGTATTCGGTGTTGAACCGTTAACATGACAACCCTCACCGCGCCCTCCCGGCCTGTCGCCGGCATGTTCTTGATGTTCTCGGCCGGGATATCGTTCGTGGCCATGACGGCGCTGGTAAAGTCGCTGGGATCCAGTATGGACCCGATACAGGCCGCGTTTTTCCGGTTTGTGTTCGGGTTGGTCTTTCTGCTGCCTGCTTTGCGACTAATCGTGTCCACGCCGCTGACGCGCAAGCATCTGACCCTGTTCGGGATACGCGGGATAGTGCATGCGGTGTCGGTGATGTTCTGGTTCTATGCAATGACCCAGATCCCCTTGGCCGAGGTTACGGCGATGAACTACATGACCCCGGTCTATGTCACGCTTGGTGCGGCGCTGTTTCTGGGCGAACCGCTGGCGTTTCGGCGTATCGCGGCCATCGGCGTGGCCCTGATCGGGGTTGCCATAATCCTCAGGCCGGGGTTTCGAGAGGTTTCGCCAGGTCATATCGCCATGCTTATGACCTCGCTGACATTGGGGGCGTCTTATCTGCTGGCCAAGCGGCTGGTGCAGGACTTGCCGCCCTCGGTCGTGGTGGCGCATATGTCCATCTGGGTAACAATCGCGCTGATCCCCTTTGCGATTGCGGTCTGGACGCCGCCCAGTTGGTACGATCTGGGCATCCTGTTCCTGATCGCCAGCTTCGCCACGCTGGGGCACTATTTGATGACGCTGGCCTTGCAGGCAGCCCCTGTGGCCGTCACACAACCGGTGACCTTCCTGCAGCTGATCTGGGCGACGCTTATGGGGGCGTTGGTCTTTCATGAAAGCGTCGACTTTTGGGTTGTCGCCGGTGGCACACTGATTCTGGCCGCCGTCAGTTTCATCGCCTGGCGCGAGGCGGTTTTGAACCGCAGCAGCCTGACCACGCCCAGCATTGCCCCCAAGCTCTAGTCGATTTCCAGGTGGCAGAGGTGTTATTGATTGACGAGTCAATAAAAACACCCTAGCGTTTTTCCATCCTGCGCAGTGAAAGGGGGAGAGATGCCAAAACTCGGAATGGAGCCGATCCGTCGGGATGCGATCGTCAAGGCGACGATTGCCGAGCTTGGCGCAAAGAAATCCCTCGACGTCACTGTGAGTCAGATTGCCAAGCGAGCCGGTATGTCCAGCGCACTGGCGCATCATTATTTCGGGGGCAAGGATCAGATTTTCCTGGCGGCCATGCGCCGTATCCTGTCCGACTTCGGGGCTGAGGCCCGACAAGAGCTGAGCTCCGCCGCACCTGATGAACGCCCGCAGGCGATTATCCGGTCCTGCTTTGCGCCCTCGTGCTTTACGCCCGATGTGATCGCTGCATGGATGACCTTTTATGTGCTGGCACAAACCAACGAGGAGGCCCTGCGCCTTTGGAAAATATACCAGGCGCGCATCCGTTCTAATCTGATCAACGCGCTGCGCCCATTACTGTCGGACCCTGTCGAGGTCGCGGATGACATGGTGGCGCTGATTGACGGCCTTTATATCCACGCCGCCCTGAACGCCCCGGAGGAACCGGAACTGGCAGTTAACCACGCAATGCGCGTGCTCGACACGTTTCTTGAGGCTGAAAAATGATACAACCCAACATTCTGATCCTGATGGTGGATCAGTTGAACGGGACCCTTTTTCCGGATGGTCCCGCAGATTGGCTGCATGCACCGAACCTGAAAAAACTGGCCGCCCGGTCCACGCGGTTTGCCAATGCCTACACAGCCTCACCTTTGTGTGCGCCTGGCCGGGCCAGTTTCATGTCCGGGCAGTTGCCTTCGCGCACCGGCGTCTATGACAACGCGGCCGAGTTCCGCAGCGACATCCCCACCTATGCGCACCACTTGCGCCGGGCTGGGTACTATACCTGCTTGTCAGGCAAGATGCATTTCGTCGGCCCCGATCAATTGCACGGGTTCGAGGACCGCTTGACCACTGACATCTACCCCGCAGATTTCGGCTGGACGCCCGATTATCGCAAACCGGGCGAGCGGATCGACTGGTGGTATCACAACATGGGTTCGGTGACGGGTGCCGGCGTGGCCGAGATTTCCAACCAGATGGAATATGACGACGAGGTCGCATATAACACCAAGGCCAAGCTCTATGATCTGGCGCGCGGCAAGGACGATCGCCCATGGTGCGTGACCGTCAGCTTTACCCATCCGCATGATCCCTACGTGGCGCGTCGGAAATATTGGGATCTGTACGAGGATTGCGAGCATCTGCTGCCCGAAGTTTCGGACCTTGGCTATGACAATCAGGACGCGCATTCCAAACGGATTTTCGACGCGAATGACTGGCGTAGCTTTGACATCTCTGAGGACGATATCCGCAAGTCCCGCCGGGCCTATTTCGCCAATATCTCGTATCTGGACGATAAGATCGGCGAAATCCTCGAAGTGTTGGAAACCACGCGGCAAGAGGCAACCATCCTGTTTGTCTCGGACCACGGCGACATGCTGGGTGAGCGGGGCCTGTGGTTCAAGATGACCTTCTTCGAGGGCTCGTCGCGGGTGCCGCTGATGATCTCTTCGCCCGATTTACCAACAGGTCGGATTGAGGCACCGGTCTCGACCATCGACGTCACGCCGACGCTTGGCGCGCTTGCAGGTGTCGACATGGCCGAAATCGCACCATGGACCGATGGCGAAGACCTCGTGCCGCTGGCTAAAGGCGCCGAGCGGACTGCGCCCGTGGCGATGGAATATGCGGCCGAGGCGTCATACGCGCCGCTGGTTTCGCTGCGGTATGGCAAGTGGAAATACAACCGTTGCGCGTTGGACCCCGACCAGTTGTTCGACCTTGAGGCCGATCCGCATGAGTTGGAAAATCTCGCCGAAAAACCTGAACATGCAGGCACCTTGCAAACCCTGCGTGCCAAGTCCGAGGCGCGTTGGGATCTAAACCGGTTCGACGAAGATGTACGTGCCAGTCAAGCCCGCAGATGGGTGGTGTATGAGGCGCTGCGGCAGGGGGGGTACTACCCTTGGGATTATCAGCCCCTGCAAAAGGCATCCGAGCGTTACATGCGCAACCACATGGACCTGAATGTCGTCGAGGAAAGCCAACGCTTTCCCCGCGGAGAATAACAGACTGATTTAGTAATACCCCCTTCGGTTCGGCCAAGGTTTTTCGATGGAAAATCTTGGTGCACCGGTGGGAAACGGAGACCCGAAAATGGAAGCAGATTTCGTCATCGTCGGCGCAGGTTCCGCAGGCTGCGCGATGGCATACCGGCTAAGCGAGGCGGGGGCCTCGGTTCTGGTGATCGAGCATGGCGGAACGGATGCTGGACCGTTCATCCAGATGCCGGCTGCACTGAGCTATCCGATGAATATGTCGCGCTACGACTGGGGCTATCATTCCGAGCCCGAGCCGCATCTGAACAACCGTCGTTTGGCCTGTCCACGCGGTAAGGTGATCGGAGGGTCTTCCTCGATCAACGGCATGGTCTATGTGCGCGGCCATGCGCGGGACTTTGATACCTGGGCCGAGATGGGGGCGGATGGGTGGTCCTATTCGGACGTGCTGCCCTATTACAAACGCATGGAGACCTGGCACGACGGTGGGCACGGGGGCGACACGGCGTGGCGCGGCACCGATGGTCCGCTGCATGTGTCGCGTGGGCCGCGCGAGAATCCGCTGTTCAAAGCGTTCGTCGATGCGGGCCAGCAGGCAGGGTACGAGGTCACGGGCGACTATAACGGCGAAAAACAGGAAGGCTTTGGCCCAATGGAGCAAACCGTCTGGAAGGGGCGGCGCTGGTCGGCGGCGAATGCGTATCTGAAGCCTGCGCTCAAGCGTGACAATTGCGATATTGTGCGGGGTCTGGCGTCGAAGGTCGTAATCGAGAATGGCCGTGCGACCGGAGTTGAACTTGTGCGCGGTGGCAAGACTGAGGTCATTCGCGCCCGGCGCGAGGTGGTGCTGGCGGCGTCGTCCATCAACTCGCCCAAACTGTTGATGTTGTCAGGGATTGGCCCGTCGGCGCATCTGGCCGAGCATGGGATTGAGGTGGTCGCAGATCGTCCGGGTGTGGGTGCGAACCTTCAGGACCATCTTGAGCTGTACATCCAGCAGGCATCGCTGCAGCCGATCACGCTGTATAAACACTGGAACCTGATCAGCAAGGGCTTGATCGGCGCGCAGTGGCTGTTTACCAAAACCGGGCTTGGCGCATCGAACCAGTTTGAAAGCGCGGCGTTCATTCGCTCGCAGCCGGGTGTCGAATATCCTGACATTCAGTACCACTTCCTGCCGATTGCCGTACGCTATGACGGGCAGGCGGCGGCCGAGGGGCATGGGTTCCAGGCGCATGTTGGGCCGATGCGGTCGCCGTCGCGGGGTGCTGTGACATTGCGATCCAAAAGGGCCGAGGATGCCCCTGTGATCCAGTTCAACTACATGAGTCATGAGACGGATTGGGAAGACTTCCGCACCTGTATCCGCCTGACCCGCGAGATTTTCGGGCAGGAGGCGTTCAAACCTTATGCCGGCAAGGAAATTCAGCCCGGTGCTGACGTTCAAACAGATGATGAATTGAACGCTTTCATCGCCGAACATGCCGAAAGCGCCTATCACCCGTGTGGTACCTGCCGGATGGGGCGGGCGGAAGACAAACACGCTGTCGTGGACCCTGAAGGGCGCGTGATTGGTGTGGGCGGGTTGCGCGTCGCCGACAGCTCGATCTTTCCGCAGATTACCAATGGCAACCTCAATGCACCTTCGATCATGGTGGGCGAGAAGATGTCGGACCATCTGCTGGGGAAAGACGCCTTGCCCAAGGCCAATGATCGCCCGTGGATACATCCGCAATGGGCTACCGCGCAACGGTGATTTGATCCGCGTCAAAGCGGGTTTTGGAAGACATCTATAGACTTGACTCGCAACGATATATTCTAGGAGCGAACAGGAATGTCCCACACCCCGCATGAACTGGCCGAAGAATTTCCGGACAAAGTTGAATTGATGAGCCAGCTCAAGCAATCAGACGCGCATTTTGCGCGGTTGGCGGATGAGTATCATGAAATCAACCGTGTTGTTCATCGCGCTGAAACCAATGTCGAGCCGATGGAAGATCTGGCTGAGGGCGAGCTGCGCAAGAAGCGTGCGGCGCTGAAGGACGAGATCTGGTCGATCTTATCCAAGGGTTGAACATCAGGGGCGGGGGCTCTGCCCCCGTCGCCTTCGGCGACTCCCCCGAGGTATTCTGAACAGAAGAAGGTCAGGTCACTTCGTAGGGGAGGGTGCCGCGTGTGTGCGCGTCAATCGTGAGGCGTCTTTCCAGAGGCGGGACTGAGCGTTGGTGGCAGTTTTGCCGCTCGCAGATTCGGCACGAGATGCCGATAGGCTCGTAAGCGCTGGCATTGTTGATATCGAGATTGTCGGCGTAGACCAACGCTTCAGCGTGACGGATTTCGCAACCCAGAGCGATGGCATAACGACGTACGGGGGCCCCGAATGAGCCGCCGGATTTCGAGACATCCCGCGCCAGCGAGATATATTGAACCCCGTCTGGTGTCTCCGCCAGTTGGCGCAGGAAATGGCCCGGTGTTTCGAACGCGCGGTGGACGTTCCACAGGGGGCAGGCGCCTCCGAACCGGGCAAATTGCAGCCGCGTTGCAGAATGGCGCTTGGTGATGGTGCCCGCTTGATCGACGCGGACAAAGAAGAAAGGGATACCTTTGGCACCGGGCCGCTGCATGGTAGACAATCGATGCGCTACCTGTTCAATCGACGCCCCAAACCGGTTGCTGAGCAGCTCGAGATCGTGACGACAGTCCTGCGCCGCCTCCAAAAATGTGCCATAGGGCATTAGCGACGCACCCGCGAAATAGTTCGCCAGACCGATTTTCGCGATCGCGCGGGCCTCTTCCGTCTGGAATTTGGCGAAGTCCAATGTGGCCTCGAGCAGCTTGTTTTGCTGAATCAGCGCTACTTGCAGCAAGAGTTGGAAAACCTGCGTTTGCGGCGCAATGCGGGAGGACAGCAGAAGAGTTTTGCTGTCAGCGTCATACTTGCGCGTTTCTTCGATATCGGAAAACTGAACGCGTATGTCACGCTCGGCCAAGCTGTTAATCGCGGCGGCACGCACGCCGCCAGTGTCTTGTGCGCGGGTTGCGAATCGCTCGGCCGCGCGGTCGACGGCGTCGATATAGTTGTCGCAATAATGGAAGAAATCCCGAACCTCCTCCCAGGGGCTGGCTTGAATCTGCGCGTCTTCGCGCCCCAGCGCTTCGTCCAGTGAGGCCAGCCGTTCATGGGTTTGGCGGTAGGTTTGATGCAGTGCGATGAAGGCGCGGGCCAATGCCGGTGCGTTTGAGGCCGCCAGCCGCAGATCGGCAAGAGGTGGCGTGGCATCATCAAAGACGGGGTCGGCCAGGGCCTCGCGCATATCCGACACCAACCGTTCGCTGTCACCAGTGCTAAGCTCGGTCACGTCCATGCCGAATTCCTGCGCCAAGGCCAGAACCACGGTGGTGGAAATCGGACGGTTGTTGTTCTCCATCTGGTTCAAATAGGGCAGGGAAACCCCAAGTTTGGCAGCGAATTCTTTTTGCGTCAGGGTCAGGCGCGTGCGCATTTCGCGCAGTTTCGCACCGGCATAGAGTTTCTGGGTCGCCATAGCGGGCCTTTGCAACTTTTCTGTTGCGGCAAGCTAACTTTGCAAAAATGACTGTGCAAGTACCGCTATAGACCCAGCTGCCTTTCCCGCCGAATAACAGAGACTATCGCGCCTACGGCAAGCAGAGCGGTAATCAGCATCAGCCAAAGCAACGGCATCGCTCCTGTTTCATGGGTTAGGAGGAACCCGGCCAGTGCACTCAGACCAGCTCCGCCTGCCAGCATGATGGCACCGCTTAGACCCGCCGCCGTTGCCGCCAGATGCGGGCGCACCGACAGGGCTCCGGATGTGGCATTGGGAATTGTCATGCCATTTCCGATACCCACAATCGTCATCAAGCCGAAAAAGCTGAGCGGTGTCCCAAGTCCAATCAGGAACAACAGTGCGGAAATCAGCACGCCGCACGCGTTCAGAATGCAGCCGCGCAGGACCATCCGGTTCACACCGAATTTGACGGAAAACCGCCCGCTGATGAAGTTCCCGGCAAAATAGCCCAGAGCGGGTGCACCGAAATAAACGCCGACCTCGGCTGCGGACATGCCGAAGATCTCGGTTCCGATGAAAGGTGCGCCGCCGAGATAGGCAAAAAACGCGCCGGATGACAGGGCGGACGACATCGAATAACCCCAGAAGCGGGGCGAGGTGAGGAGTTCGGGGTATTCGCGGAACTGTTGCAGCAGCGTCTTGCCGCTTTTGGCCGAGGTTTCACCGAAATCCTTGAAACACAGGATCAGTGTCAGAGTACCCAACACGAAAGGCAGCCAGAAATTTGCCTTCCAGCCGAAGGATTCCTCCAACAGCCCTCCGATTGCCGGGGCGATCATCGGAACGACGGCCATGCCCATGGTCACATAGCCGATCATCGACGCCGCCTGATCCTGATCATACAGGTCTCTCACAGCTGCCCGGCTGAGGACCATACCTACGACAATAATCGCCTGCGACATGCGAAAAGCCAGAAAGACCTCGGCATTAGGCGCGTAGATGCAGCCAAGTGTTACGATCAGGAACAGGGCCATGCCCCACAGCAAAACGGGTCTGCGACCGGCCTTGTCCGCAATCGGGCCGATGAGAACCTGCAAGATCGCACTGACCATCAGGTACAGCGCGATGGACAACTGCATAACCCTGTAGTCGGTTTGGAAATGCACGGCCATGTTGGGCAGGCTGGGCAAATAAAGATTCAGGCTGAGCGCCGACAGGCCCGATAAGAGTACCAGCGTGGCGATAGACGGAGGCGAACGCCGTGCGGGAGGTGGTCCGAACTGCATGGTTCAATGGTATAATCTGGGATTTCGGGAATGCCACCTACCATTTGACATGAGTATGTAACTTTTCAATTTTGCATTATTCTTTAGCTGTGTAGTCAAAACTTTGCAAATTTGCCGAAAGTTGCTTTGGAATGGCGCTTTGTCCGTATAGTGTCCCGCCAAATTACATAGGGGATTATCGTCATGAAAGACATCCTGACCGAGCTTGAAAACCGCCGCAACAATGCCCGCTTGGGGGGTGGTCAAAAGCGGATCGACGCGCAGCATGGGCGCGGCAAGCTGACTGCGCGCGAGCGCATAGAGCTGCTGCTCGACGAAGACAGCTTTGAAGAGTTCGACATGTTTGTCAGTCATCGCTGCACCGATTTCGGGATGGAAAACCAAAAGCCTGCGGGCGATGGGGTGGTCACCGGTTGGGGCACGATCAATGGTCGTATGGTCTATGTGTTCAGCCAGGATTTTACCGTGTTTGGCGGGTCTTTGTCTGAAACCCATGCGCAGAAGATCTGCAAGATCATGGATATGGCGATTCAAAACGGTGCACCGGTGATCGGGATCAACGACTCGGGTGGGGCGCGTATTCAGGAAGGTGTCGCCTCGTTGGCGGGTTATGCCGAGGTGTTCCAGCGCAATGTTATGGCTTCGGGTGTGGTGCCGCAGATCAGTGTCATCATGGGTCCGTGCGCGGGTGGCGCAGTGTACAGCCCGGCGATGACCGACTTCATCTTTATGGTCAAAGACACGTCCTACATGTTCGTAACTGGCCCTGACGTGGTGAAGACTGTCACCAATGAGGTCGTTACCGCCGAAGAACTGGGCGGCGCATCGACCCACACCAAGAAATCCTCGGTCGCTGATGGAGCATTTGAAAACGACGTTGAGGCGCTGGCCGAAGTGCGCCGTCTGGTCGATTTCCTGCCGCTCAACAACCAGGAGAAACCTCCGGTCCGCCCGTTCTTTGATGAACCCGACCGGATCGAGACCTCGCTGGATACCTTGATCCCGGACAATCCGAACACGCCTTACGACATGAAGGAACTGATCACCAAGGTGGCGGATGAGGGCGACTTCTACGAAATTCAGGAAGACTACGCCAAAAACATCATCACCGGTTTCATTCGCCTCGAAGGGCAGACCGTAGGTGTAGTCGCCAACCAGCCGATGGTTCTGGCCGGGTGTCTGGACATCGACAGCTCGCGCAAGGCGGCGCGGTTCGTGCGGTTCTGCGATTGCTTTGAAATTCCGATCCTGACACTGGTCGATGTTCCGGGCTTCTTGCCGGGTACCAGCCAGGAATATGGTGGCGTGATTAAGCACGGTGCAAAGCTGTTGTTTGCCTATGGCGAGGCCACCGTTCCAAAAGTCACGGTGATTACCCGCAAAGCCTATGGCGGGGCCTATGACGTTATGGCATCCAAACACCTGCGCGGCGACTTCAACTATGCTTGGCCCACAGCCGAGATCGCGGTGATGGGTGCCAAGGGCGCGACCGAGATCATTCACCGCGCCGATCTGGGTGATGCCGAGAAAATCGCGCAGCACACGCAGGATTACGAAGATCGTTTCGCCAATCCCTTTGTCGCAGCCGAGCGGGGCTTCATCGACGAGGTGATCATGCCGCAATCGACGCGACGTCGTGTTTCGCGCGCCTTCGCAAGCCTGCGGAACAAGAAGCTTAAGAACCCATGGAAAAAGCACGACAATATCCCTCTGTAACAGAGGGCTGGTTTCGGTATGCGCGATGAATCGCCGAAATTCACGCGCTGCCGGCCAATGTCACATAACTTTTACAATGGGCCAAGTTTGACTCTGAGTGCAAAGCTGATACATGGATACCCTTATCAGAAATAGAAAAGCGCGGGCCAAAAGCCATGCGCGCGCAATCCCGGAGAGAGGAGCTCACCTTTGGTGGGTCCGGGATTGCGCCTTAACTCTGTTTTTCCTGAATATTACTTTGCCTGCGGTTGCTGAAACGCCCCCTCAGCTGCCCGTGCCGTCCGGTCAACCCGTTCATCTGACTCAAGTTCTGTTGGATGAAAATCCGGGCGAACTGTGGCTGCGCTTTCGCTTTGTGGCGCCCAAGATCGGATCAGATGTTGGTCGTATTGGGTATGACGTCGCCTCGGTGGACATGCAACATCTGTGCCAAACGCTGGCTGTCGCCTATGTCGCCGAATACGATTTGAATCCTGCGCGCGTGGTGATTTCGCTGTCGGACCGGCCGACCGAGTTTGGGCAGACCGAGCCCGATGCCACGCAGTTTTTCGAAGCCTACCGGTTGGAGCAATCGCAGTGTATCTGGGAGGGGCTCTGACCATGAATGCTGATTTTAAGACGGACAGAGCGTTTCTGACCAGCCATGCAGCTTTGGAGGCGTGCGATATGACCTCGTCCATCAACGGATGTGATTTTCTTTTCCCGGAAGGCACTAATGCCAGCGGGGTGGCGATATGCTGAAGCATCGCGGATTTCCGGGGCGCCTTGCCGGAACAGATTTTCAATTCACCATTCGCCGCGCCAACCCCAAGGGGGTAACGCCCCTGACCCGGCGCGAGCGCTTTCGGGATCGTAAACCAGCCGACCGGCGCGCCGATGCGGGTTTTATGGAGGCGCTATGGCAGCACTTCGGGGATCAACCATTTGAGCGTGGCAATCTGGATGCCGGCCGCCTGAGCTGGTTGTTCGAACGCGAAGTCGTTCCAGCCGAGGATCCGTTTGATCCTACCAGCTATGATGCGCTTTTGGTGATTGATCTGGATGTGGCCAAGATGTCCTTTCCCGACATCTTTGACGGACTGCGCTAAGCGTGCTTGCTGAGGTCGCATATCCTTCACGGGTGTTTCCCAATGGGAAAACCCTGCCCCGCATTGGGGGGCAGGGTCGTGATATGCGATCAGAAGTTCAACTGCGCCGCAACCTGAACGCGGCTACCGTCAAAGTCCTCACCCGAGATTACGTCGTTCCGCTCGCCGTAGATGTATTCAGCGCTCAGCGTCAGAGTCTCGGTTGCCTGATAGAAAGCATTGACGTGGATCGTCTCCAGTTCGGTGAAGGCCAGATCGCCAGTCGAGGTGGCAAGGTCATAGTCTTCGTAACCGTAGGCGATACCAACATTCCACTTGTCGTTGACTTGTTGACGCAGTTCAACGGTGAAACCGTCGACATCGTTGGCTTCACCGCCAACGACCGGATCACCCAAGCCGATCAGCCACGGACCCAGCGCCTGACCAGTCACGTAGTTGACCTGGAACAAACCGCCTTCCCACAAACGAGCAGAACCAGACAGGGTCACGCCCCACTGGTCGACTTCGTTGAGGCCGCCGCCGTCTTGCGCGCGACCGTAAAGGCCGGCAATGCGTCCGATGTATTTGCCGTCATTGTATTCAGCCGACGCGGTGAAGACCGGATCATCAGAGTTCGATCCGCCGACGTTTTCTTCGATTGCGAAAGCGATATCGGTGTTTTCAACCGAGGTGACAGTATAACGGATCTGCGGAACACGGGCAAAGGCGATACCGACGGGACCGTTAAATTCGACCGAGGTCGGATAGGTGTCCAGCGGCTGGAAGTTGGTCCAGAACTGACCAATCAACCATGCGTCACCAATGCGGATGTTGGCGTGACGCAGGCGCAACTCGGCGGCACCACCGCCTGCAAACAGGTCAAGTTCCAACTGCCCGCCAATGTCCCCAATGGCGCTGGGTGTGCTGGTCAGCAGTCCAATCCGCGACTGGCGAACAGTCGCACCAAAAGTGCCGCTGGTTGCGTTCTCAGGCTCACCGATGACGTTTACGAACGCGGTGTCACCTTGGTCGAAGTCGAAGTCATAAAAGAAGTCGGCTTTGACGTAACCGTAGACGTCCAGCGTCGTATTCCCGATCCTGAATTCACCGGGGGTCGCGTTCGGTCCCTGAGATTCCAAGGCTTCGATCCGGAGGCGCAGTTCCTCCAGTTCGGCCTGCGTATTCGCATCCTGGGCATAAGCAAGCGTGCCAGTCACACTGAGCGCAGTGGCAGCGAGCAGAGATGCCGTTTTTCTCTTTGTAATCATTTGGATGTTTCCTTGTGTGCGAGTGTGCACGCGCAACCTTCCACGGCAGCGAAATTCTTGGAAATCACGAGATCGGGACTGCAGAGCGTAAATTTCTCAAGAAAAAGTGCTCCGAAAAACGTTCGATTTCACACGCGTGTGAAGCCTGTATTTAAAACGTGGAATACAAGGGATTTTGACGTTCACATTGCGGTGGCGAAAAGTGATGCTGCACTTGCAAAGTGTCTCATTCCGATAGTAAATCGTAACGAATTTGTGACGCTTTTGAGCCCAGTTCCTCGTGAAGGCGTGAGAATCGGTATAGGCGCTTATTTGCGCGGCTTTTTCGGGAATGGGCAGATTCCAGCCGGAAACCGTGTGCCTCGTGGATCGCAGTTTTCACGTGCAACTTCACCGTGCATGTTGAGCGGGCCGTGCGGCTCTACTTTGCCTGCGTCGCACATGCACCTACTATTCCGTACCCCTTCCTACCGCGGGCAGGCTTGTGAGTTACACAAAACCCTGCCCGCGTTTTTCTTTGTCCATGAATCGGTTCTAGGACGGCAAAAACCTGCGCATATTCTCCAATTTGCCCTGGTGTTATTGAATATCACTCCGCAAATCCGACATCAGCGTTCGAATGCAGTAATAATTCTGAAGGGGCAGACATCATGCAATTCTCGAAACTGGCACTGGCGCTGGCCGTCTGCGGGGGCCTGTCGGCCTGCGGCGACAACTTTGGCGAACAGGCGCTGTTCGGCGGCGGCGCGGGGGCGCTGGGTGCCGCCGTTCTCAACGCGGACCCCATCGTGGGCGCAGCCGTCGGGGCCGCTGGCAACGTATTGTATTGCAAAACGCAAAACAACTGTAGGTAAAGAAATCAACGGGGCGCGTGTCGCCTCGACCGTCATCGCGCGAAACGCCGTCGTGGGGTCTATGCCCCGCGGCGGCGTTTTGCGTTTCTCAAACATCAAGACAAAGGACGTTCCATGTTCAACAAGATCCTGATCGCCAACCGGGGCGAGATCGCATGTCGGGTCATCAAGACCGCGCGCAAAATGGGAATTGGCACCGTCGCCATCTACTCGGACGCGGACCGCAACGCGCTTCATGTGTCGATGGCGGATGAGGCCGTACATATCGGCCCGCCCCCCGCGAACCAGTCCTATATCGTGATTGACAAGGTGATGGACGCGATCCGTCAAAGCGGTGCTCAGGCGGTGCACCCCGGTTACGGCTTCCTGTCTGAAAACGCCAAGTTCGCCGAGGCGCTTGAGGCCGAGGGCGTAGCCTTTGTTGGCCCTCCGGTGGGTGCGATCGAAAGCATGGGCGACAAGATCACCTCGAAGAAGATTGCGCAGGACGCAGGCGTGTCGACGGTGCCGGGTTATATGGGCCTGATCGAGGACGCCGATGAGGCCGTGAAGATTTCCAACGACATAGGTTATCCAGTAATGATCAAGGCCAGCGCTGGGGGCGGCGGCAAAGGCATGCGCATCGCGTGGAATGATGAAGAAGCGCGTGAGGGTTTTCAATCGTCCAAGAACGAGGCCGCGAATTCCTTTGGCGATGACCGGATTTTCATTGAAAAATTCGTGACCCAGCCGCGGCATATCGAGATTCAGGTTCTGTGCGACAGCCACGGCAACGGTATCTACTTGGGCGAACGTGAATGCTCGATCCAACGCCGGAACCAGAAGGTTGTGGAAGAAGCTCCGTCGCCGTTCCTTGACCCGGAAACGCGTAAGGCGATGGGTGAACAAGCTGTCGCGCTGGCCAAGGCCGTGAACTATGCCAGCGCCGGAACCGTCGAGTTCATCGTGGATGGGGAAAAGAACTTCTACTTCCTGGAGATGAACACCCGCCTTCAGGTGGAACACCCTGTGACCGAGTTGATCACCGGCGTCGATCTGGTCGAACAGATGATCCGCGTGGCGGCAGGTGAAAAGCTGTCGATTACCCAAGATGACGTGACCCTGACCGGCTGGGCGATTGAAAACCGCCTTTATGCCGAGGACCCATATCGTGGGTTCCTGCCGTCGATTGGCCGTCTGACCCGCTATCGCCCACCACAGGAAACTGCGGCTGGTCCGATGTTGGTGAACGGTAAGTGGCAAGGCGACGCGCCTGAAGGACCCGCCGCTGTCCGCAACGATACCGGCGTCTATGAAGGTGGCGAGATCAGCATGTATTACGACCCGATGATCGCCAAACTGTGCACCTGGGCCCCGACTCGTGATCAAGCGATCGAGGCGATGCGTGTGGCGCTCGACAGTTTCGAGGTCGAGGGCATTGGTCACAACCTGCCATTCCTGTCAGCGGTGATGGATCATCCCAAATTCATCAGTGGCGACATGACCACCGCTTTCATCGCCGAAGAATATCCCGACGGTTTTGAAGGCGTCACCCTGCCAGAAAAAGACCTGCGCCGTATCGCAGCGTCTTGCGCGGCCATGTACCGTGTCGCTGAAATTCGTCGCACCCGCGTCTCGGGCCGTATGGACAACCACGAGCGCAAGGTCGGCGCGCATTGGAATGTTGCGCTGCAGGGTCAGGAGTTCGACGTCAGGATCGAAGCGGATAAAGAGGGCGCGACGGTTGCCTTCTCGGACGGCACGAGCCTGCGGATTGCCTCGGATTGGACACCGGGCGACCAACTGGCTGTTTTGGATGTCGACGGAGAGTCGCTGGTCATGAAGGTCGGCAAAATTTCAGGTGGGTTCCGTATCCGCAACCGGGGTGCAGACCTGAAGGTGCATATCCGCCGTCCGCGTCAGGCGGAACTGGCCAAGTTGATGCCCGAGAAACTGCCGCCAGATACTTCGAAAATGCTGCTCTGCCCGATGCCCGGCCTGATCGTGAAGATCGACGTCGAAGTGGGGCAAGAAGTACAGGAAGGTCAGGCGCTGTGCACCGTCGAGGCGATGAAGATGGAAAACATTCTGCGCGCCGAGAAAAAAGGCGTGGTCGCCAAGATCAACGCGGGCCCTGGTGACAGCCTTGCCGTGGACGATGTGATCATCGAGTTCGAATGATCATGAGCGTGCTATTGTCATATCCCTATGACGTCACGGCGTTCTGCGCCGGGAACTTGGGGCGTGGCGAAGGCGCTCAACCGCCCTCGCGCCGTTCGCGAATCTCGCGTTCGCGCAGGGGGGTTTTGTCGATGGATCGGCCAATCTCACGCACGCTCCAAGGGGACGGTTTGCGCAGTTTTACCACGCCGTCCTTGTCGACAAACACCATCTGGAACCCGCGCGGGCGCAATTGCGAGCGGATCGGGGAGCGGTCAGACGGGTCCGTGTCGGTGATGACAATCACATCGCGATCACGCATCGCGGCTTCGCCTTCGACCAGCATGTCGATCTGTTGCTGGAATCGCGGATCGGCGGGGGTATCGGCAAAGACGATGATGGGCCGGTTGACCCACAGAAACTCGGACAGTTCGCTGTCGCCTGCGGGTCGAACAAACTCATCTTCCGCAGGTGCGGACCCATCGGCCGCCATCGCAGCCAGCGGGATTAGTGCCGAGAAAACAAGGGCAAGCGTGCGTGTCATGGGGCCTCCTGTTCCATTGAATATAGCTGCTGCTTTGACGAATGCGACCGGCGATTTGCCCGGATCGCTCAAAATTTCGCGCTTTGACCGGGTTGGCGGGGCAGGGTGCAGCACAACACCGCGGTGGCCTCAGCCCGCCGTGATCCGAATTGACGAGAGGAAATCGACATGACCAACACCAAGGACTGGCAGGCGCTGGCGGAAAAAGAGCTGCGCGGACGGCCGTTGGATGATCTGACCAAAGAGACGCTGGAAGGCATCGACGTCAAACCGCTTTACACGGCTGAAGATACCGCAGATCTGCCGCATATGGGCAATTTGCCGGGGTTCGGCCCGTTCACGCGCGGGGTGAAGGCCACGATGTATGCGGGGCGCCCCTGGACGATCCGCCAATATGCCGGGTTTTCAACGGCTGAGGAATCGAACGCCTTTTACCGCCGCAATCTGGCCGCCGGGCAGCAGGGCGTGTCTGTGGCCTTCGATCTGGCCACGCACCGCGGCTATGACAGCGACCACCCGCGTGTTGTCGGCGATGTGGGTAAGGCTGGTGTAGCAATCGACTCTGTCGAGGACATGAAAATCCTGTTCGATGGCATCCCGTTGGACAAGGTCTCGGTCTCGATGACCATGAACGGCGCTGTGGTTCCGATTCTGGCCAGTTTCATCGTGGCAGGCGAAGAGCAGGGGCATGACAAATCCGTCCTGTCCGGCACCATTCAGAATGACATTCTGAAAGAGTTCATGGTGCGCAACACCTATATCTACCCGCCTGAGCCGTCGATGAAGATCATCTCGGATATCATCGACTACACCTCGAACGAGATGCCCAAGTTCAACTCGATTTCGATCTCGGGCTACCACATGCAGGAGGCCGGTGCGAACTTGGTGCAAGAGCTGGCCTATACGCTGGCCGATGGGCGCGAGTATGTGCGTGCGGCGACGCAAGCCGGGATGGATGTCGACAAGTTCGCAGGCCGTTTGTCGTTCTTCTTTGCGATTGGTATGAACTTCTTCATGGAAATCGCAAAACTGCGCGCTGCCCGCACCCTGTGGCACCGCGTGATGACCGATTTCGGGGCGAAATCAGAGCGGTCCAAGATGTTGCGCACTCACTGTCAGACCTCTGGCGTTTCGCTGCAGGAACAGGACCCATACAACAACGTGATCCGCACGGCGTATGAGGCGATGAGCGCGGTTCTGGGTGGAACGCAAAGCTTGCACACCAACGCGCTGGACGAGGCAATCGCGTTGCCCACTGATTTCTCAGCCCGCATCGCGCGCAACACACAGTTAGTGCTGCAGGAAGAGACCGGTGTAACCGATGTGGTCGATCCTCTGGCGGGCTCATATTATATCGAAAGCCTGACCAATGAGCTGGTCGAAAAAGCCTGGGCCCTGATGGAAGAGGTCGAAGAGATGGGCGGCATGACCAAGGCTGTTGCCTCGGGCATGCCCAAGCTGCGGATCGAGGAAAGCGCCGCGCGCCGTCAGGCGATGATCGACCGGGGCGAAGAGGTCATCGTCGGCGTCAACAAGTACCGCAAGGAGCAGGAAGACCCGATCGACATTCTGGACGTTGACAACGTCGCTGTGCGCGAAGCGCAGGTGGCGCGTTTGGAAAATATCCGGGCCACGCGCGATGAGGCCGCGTGCCAACAGGCGCTGGACGCCCTGACCAAAGCTGCCCAAGAGGGCGGAAACCTGCTGGCCGCCGCCGTTGAGGCCGCCCGCGCCCGTGCATCCGTAGGAGAGATCAGTATGGCTATGGAGAAAGAATTCGGTCGCCACCGCGCCGAGGTGAAAACGCTGGCCGGTGTCTATGGCGCGGCCTATGAAGGTGATGAAGGCTTCGCCGCCATTCAAAAATCCATCGAAGATTTTGCCGAGGCCGAAGGCCGCCGTCCGCGTTTGCTGGTGGTCAAGATGGGGCAGGACGGGCACGACCGGGGAGCCAAAGTGATCGCAACCGCTTTTGCCGACATCGGGTTTGACGTGGATGTGGGTCCTCTGTTCCAGACGCCGGCCGAAGCTGCGCAGGACGCGGTGGACAATGACGTTCATGTGGTCGGTATCTCGTCGCAGGCGGCAGGGCATAAGACGCTTGCACCGCAACTGGTCGAGGAACTGAAGAAAGCCGGGGCTGAGGACATCATCGTTATTTGTGGCGGCGTGATCCCGCAGCAGGACTATCAATTCCTCTATGACAACGGTGTTAAGGCGATCTTTGGCCCGGGCACGAATATCCCCGAGGCGGCGCAAGACATCTTGAGTCTGATCGGCGATACCCGTGCATAGTCTGAGATTCTTCGTCGAAAAATCTTATGCTAGAAAGTCTTCGACGAAGACTTTCTAGCAGGGGGCACCAATGCAACTGGATCATCTGGCCGTGGCGGGCGAGAATTTGGAAGAGGCCACGGCCCATATTGAACAGGCGCTTGGCGTCGCCTTGCAGGAAGGTGGCAAACACGAGGCGTTTGGAACGCATAACCGGCTACTAGGCTTGGCTGACGGGCTGTATCTAGAGGCAATCGCTGTCGATCCCGATGCCCCCAACCTTGAACGCACACGCTGGTTCGATCTGGACCGGTTTCAGGGAACCGCGCGCCTGTCTAACTGGATTTGTCGCGTCCCCAGTATCGCAGCAGCGCTGGATATGTTCCCCGACGGTGTCGGACAACCAATTGATCTGGCACGAGGCGCCCTGCGGTGGCAGATGGCAGTTCCGCCCAGCGGGCGTTTGCCGTTCGACAACCTGTTTCCTGCGCTCATACAGTGGCAAGGGGACTTGCACCCAGCCCGGATGTTGCAACATAGTGGTTGTCAGCTGAGGCGGTTGGTGGTCATGCATCCCGAAGGGTTGGAACTGGCAAAACTGGTGGGCCAAATGGATCGCGTGGTGTTTGATACCGGTCCGGCCGCGCTGAAGGCCGAGTTTGAGACGCCGCATGGCCTGCGCGTGCTGGAATGATCATTCGCCCTGCACAGGTTTTGGACGCCCCGGCCATAGCTGACATCACCAATGCGATCATCCGAGACACTTTGATCACCTTCACAACGGATCAAAGGAACGTCGAGAGCATCACAGAAGATATCTCCGGGCGTGGCCCCGCTTTCTTGGTGGCCGAGCAACACGACAAGGTGCTGGGTTTTGCCACTTACGCTCCGTTTCGGTCTGGTCCCGGATACGCGCAATGCCGCGAGCATTCCATCCAACTGACCTCCGCAGCACGCGGGCAGGGTGTCGGGCGCGCGCTGATGAATGCCTTGGAAAAGGTAGCAAGAACCCAACAGGTGCATGTTCTGGTCGCGGGGATTTCGTCGGCCAATCTTGATGCGATTGCATTCCATACGGCGATGGGGTTCGCCGAGACCGGTCGGATGCCCGAGGTGGGCTTCAAATGGGGAAAACGGCTGGATCTTGTGCTGATGCAGAAAATTCTGACACCGCAGTGATTGGTCGCACCTGACACGGGCGAATTCAGAGGGTAGGGTGCCCTCATGTCGATCTGGACCCGCATATCCGACGCGCTCAGCGCGCTTGCCCAAGGCGAAAGCCTTACGGCTGTTTTCGAAAAGCTGCGCACGCCGCCAGAGCGTTCGGTCGCGTTTACGATCGCTGTTATCGCGCTCGGGGCCAAGATGGCCAAGGCCGATGGTCAGGTAACGCGGGATGAGGTCACGGCCTTTCGCGACGTCTTTCAAATCGCACGCGAGGACGAAGCCGACGCGGCCCGCGTTTTCGACATGGCCCGGACCGATGTTGCCGGCTATCAGGAATACGCCCGCAAGATCGCCGGGATGTTCGCCGATGACAGCACCACCTTCTGCGACCTGATGGAGGGGCTGTTTCACATCGCCATGGCCGACGGGTTCTATCACCCCAACGAAAACGAGTTCCTAGAGGAAGTCAGCCGGATTTTCGGCCAGACCGAAGCTCAGTTTCTGGCCCTGCGCGCGCGGTTTGTACCGGATGCGCCGAATGACCCTTACACGGTGCTGGGGGTACCTCGGGATATGCCTTTGCCAGATATCCGCAAGATTTGGCGTCAATTGGTACGCGAAACCCATCCCGATGCGATGATGGCGCGTGGTGTCCCGGAAGAGGCGATCCGGTTGGCGGAGAAAAAGATGATCGACATCAACCGCGCCTGGGATGAGATCAACGGCGCGCGAGCCTGACCGCGATGCGGCTGGCGACCTACAATATCGAATGGTTCGCCAATCTGTTTGACCGCAAGGACAGGCTGATTGTTGATGACAGTTGGTCTGGCAGGCAAAATATTACCAAAGCTCAACAGGTCGAAGCCATCGCTAAGGTCCTGACTGCGGTCGACGCGGATGCGATGTTGATTGTCGAGGCGCCAAATACCGGCAAAACTCAGAACAGCGTGCGCGCCCTGCAAGGGTTTGCAGAGGCGTTTAATCTACGCACCAGCCATGCGGTGATGGGATTTGCCAACGATACGCATCAGGAACTGGCGCTGCTCTATGATCCTGCGGTGCTGACGGTTCGTCATGACCCAAAAGGGACCGGGTCAAATGATGCTCCTCGTTTTGATGGGGCGTTCCGAATTGATCTCGACATTGACGCCACCGAAGACCTTGTCGAGTTCTCAAAACCGCCGATGGAGCTTGCGGTGACGACGTCCGATGGAGCCAGCTTTCGCCTTATTGGCGCGCATCTCAAATCTAAAGCCCCCCACGGAGCCAGTAGCCGGGACGAAGCGATCCGAATCTCGATTGCCAACCGGCGCAAACAGCTGGCGCAGGCAGTGTGGCTGTCGCGGCGCGTTCGGGCGCATCTTGAGGCGAATGAGCCGGTCATTCTGTTGGGCGATCTCAACGACGGGCCGGGATTGGACGAATTCGAAAACCTGTTCGGGCGATCCTCGGTTGAGATTCTGGTGCAGACGGGGCTGTTCGATCCCCATGCGGTTTCGACCCACACAGACACGCCACCTTCAACGGCCCGTTTCGCGCGTCCGGCCGATGGCGGCTATCTTGAGGCCCTGCTGGACTACATCATGATCAGCGATGGTTTGCGGGCGCTCAACCCGCGCTGGCGGATTTGGCATCCGTTCCATGACCCGGCATGTTTGGCCGCAAAGGAGTTACACGACGCGCTTCTTACGGCCTCTGACCACTTTCCGGTCACGTTGGATATCGACCTGTGACCTTACATGCGCGGTATTTTCGCCTTATATTCTCACCATGAGACATTTCATCACGATCTGCGCAATTTCCACGGCGCTCAGCACGCCTGTTCTTGCCGAGGACGAGCCCGGCCCATCACTGATGGAGCAGGGCGCTGAATTGTTCTTTGAAGGATTGCGGAAGGAAATGGAACCGGCGTTGGATGAATTGCTAGGGCTGGCCGACCAGTTTGGGCCGGCAATGCAGTCCTTTATGGCCGAAATGGGTCCGGCTTTGGCCGATCTGGCTGCCGAGATCGAGGATTGGAGCGCCTATGAGGTGCCTGAAATCCTGCCCAATGGGGACATCATCATCCGCAAAAAACCGGAACCCCCGGAAGTTGCGCCGCAGACGCCACCCGAGGCACCCGAAGGTGAGATTGATATCTGAGGTTCAGCCTTTAAGCACGATCCGGGTTTCGGATTTCAACGCAGTTGCCAGAGAATTCAGCCGCGCCTCGGCCACTTCGCTGAACAAGGCGGCAGCAGTTTCGGGCAGGAACAGCTCAAGCTGGCGTTTCTTGGGGTAAAAGCGCAGCTTGCCCATGGTAGCGTCATTCTGCATCCACAACATTGCACCAAAGCGCATGGCTTTGCCCAGAATCTCGGCCTGTTTCTGGCCGTTTTCGTCCAGCAACTCGTATAGCGGCGCAAAGCGGGTGTCCTCGCGCTTGTTGCGATAGCGGTGCTGCAAAGCCAGCCCGATAAATACCCGTTCCGAGTGTTTCAGCCCGCCCAGATTGGCGCGGGTGACATAGTCGAAGCAGGTCTCTGCCCGGTAGTCGGGATGGGCGCGCCAGCTAACGTCATGCAGCAGACAGGCCGCCTTGATTAGCCGCACCCGCGCTGGCGGGGCAGATTTGAACAGGGGCATCACGAAGTCGAACAGGTGCTTGCCGAAACCGGGCAGGCGCGCATCCTTGGCCTCGGAAAACCGGCTGGCTTCGATCAGCGGATCACGGTCGCGCAGAATTTGAGGCATCTGTTCGTACAGTAGTCCCTCGCGGATACCGTAGCTTGAGATCGCAATATCCTTTGGCTTGAAGGTGCGCAGCAACCGCGCGAGTACGTCCATAGCGTAAGGGATCAGCGCCATGCGCGAGCTTGAGACGCCGGCGCGGTTGCGCAGTTTTTCGGGGTCGCTTTTTTCGATGAACTTGATCGTTTCATGTACCTGCTTGGTGGTCATGCGGTATTCATGCAAAACGTTCAGGGGATAGCCCCGACGCAACATGTCCAGACGCGCAAAGGCCCGCCAACTGCCGCCGACCAGAAACAAACGATCCCGCTGCGGACCAAGCCGGTCGCGCAGGTCCTCCATCGTTTCCTTGATATGCGCCTTGCGTGACCGGCGACCACCTTTAATGTCGCGCAGTTTCAGCGGACCAAGGGCTGATGTCAGGCGGCGGCCTACGTCTCCCTCCCCGATTTCGGCCAGTTCCATCGAGGAACCGCCGATGTCGCAGATCAACCCATAGGCACCGGGCCAGCCTAGCAGGACGCCTTGGGCAGACAGGCGCGCCTCTTCCCCGCCATCGATGACCGAGACGGTCAGGCCGGTCTCGGCATGGACGTCCTTGCAGAAGGCTGGGCCATCCTTGGCTTCGCGCACGGCGGCGGTGGCGACCACGTGCAGGCCGGGCAGACCCAGATCATCTGCCAGTTGGGCAAAGCGGCGCAGGGCGGCCAGGGCGCGCTCTCGTCCGCGCGGATTGAGCCGCCCGGTCTCGGACAGACCTGCGCCCAGCTCACACATGACTTTTTCGTTGTAGAAATAGGCGGGCGAGCGCGCCGCGCCGTCAAAGATCACCATCCGGACCGAGTTTGACCCGACATCGACAACGCCGACGCGCGACAGAGCGCGGGCCTCGGGGTTGTCGAATAGCGGCTTTCCGAAAGGTCCCCAGTCGGGGATGTCGGTCTCGACGGTCTGATCCATGTCTCTTCCAGATATTCCGTGCTTAGAATGCGAAATCGTTCGTTGCGGGTCAATCGCCGGATGCGACTTCGGCGGGGTCCGAATTGAGAACCCGCACAGCCAGCGCGCGGGTAATGTCGCGTTTCTCGGTCAGGGCCAGCATATCAAGCTGGGCGACCACGTCGGCAGCTGTTTCAAACCGACGGTCCATATGTTTGACGAGGTACGAGATCACCTCGGGGCCGGGGTTCAACTGCCGGTCCACGAATAGTTTGGCCAGTACCGCGCCCAGTAAGGCATCATCGGGCGGGTCCAGCGAAACGTGATGCGCGCCTTCGATCCTGCTTTGCAGATCGGGCAGGGGCAGTTCCCAGAATTTCGGAGCCAGACGCCCGGTCATAAGCAGGGCATTACCCTCGGCCAAAGTCAGGTTGTGCAGGTGAAACAGCGTTTTTTGCCGTTCGGCATCGTCGGCGATCATCGGCACATCTTCGATGGCAATCGGAGTTTGGGCCAGTGCGGGAACATCTTCGTGGCGCAGATCGGTGGCATGCAGAATACGCCCGCCGGTTTCCGCCGCCCAAACATGGGCCAGATGCGTCTTGCCTGAACCGGCGGGGCCGCTCAGGACCAGCTTGTTACCCGGCCAGGACGTTGCCGAGATCATGGCGACCGCCAGCGCGTTTGCGGGCGAGACGAAAAAATCCTCGCGCCCCAGCGCAGTTTTGGCTGGAAGATCGAAGTTCAGTTGGCGAGCCATTCAGTCGTCTTTCTGGTTCAAGCCTTCCAGGCCGGTATACAGTCGGCTGTCCAGATAGACCGAGGTGCAGAACCGTGCAAGAACCCCCAGCGCCGCTGCGACCGGAACTGCCACCAGCATTCCGACAAAGCCAAACAGCGCTCCAAACACTGACAGGGCCAACAACAGCCAGACCGGATGCAGCCCGACCGAGCTGCCGACCAGCTTTGGAGTCAGGAAATTGCCCTCGGTCACCTGACCGACCGCAAAAATACCCGCGACAAGCGCGATATGCGCCCAATCGCCCCAGAACTGGAACAGCGCCAGACCGATGGCCAGCGATCCTCCGATCAGGGCGCCCAGATAGGGGATGAACGTAACCAGCCCGGCGATGAACCCAACGATTAGTCCGAACTGCAGACCGACAGCCATCAGCGCGACCGCGTAGTAGGTGCCCAATATCAGGCAGACCGTGCCCATGCCGCGCACAAATGAGGCCAGAACATCGTCGATTTCACCCGCCAGCCGTTTGATGGTCGGGGCGTGGTCACGGGGCAGCAGCTCTCCGATCCGGGCGATCATGCGATCCCAGTCCAGCAGAAGGTAGACGGCCACAACGGGCACGATCACCAGCAGGACAACGACGTTGATCGCCGACCCGAGCGAGGCGGCGACGGATTGAAGAACATCCCCGGTTTTGGATTGCAACGTTTCACCCAGCGACACCAGGAACTGATGCGAACTGGATTGGGTATCAAGGAGGGAAGGGAATTTTTGTTCGACAAAGCCGCGCAGCTGTTTGACGAGGCTTGGCATGAACTCGATCAGATCAATCAGCTGCGTCACTAGCGCAGGAACCACCATCAGGATCAGCAGGACAAAACCCAAAATGCCAACCACGGTGATAAGCCCGGTGGCGGCCATCCGGGACAGGCCAAAGTTTTCAAGACGGTCGGCGACCGGATCAAGGAAATAGGCAATGGCCCCGCCGATCACAAATGGAAGCAAGACATCGCCAAGGGCCCATAACATCAGCACAAATACGGCTGCGGCGATGCCCCAATACCTAAGCTGATCCTTCACCGGCAAAGCCATGGCTGTCCCCTTTTTGCGGCGCTTGCCATCGTTCTTGGCGTATGCAGCACGGTGATGCAAGTGCTTCATGCAAGGGATATTTTCAGCCTGTCAGTCTTGCAACGTTCCCAGTTCCGGCGTCGCCTCATCCTCAATTTCATCGGGCCAGTTGGTTCGCCATATTTCGGCCGACCAGTGACCGCAGTGAACAGCCGGGCGGTCAAAACCGGGTTGCGGCTCCAACAAGGGCGAGACAACAACGTTATGGCGTGGCACCGCGAAATAGGGAAACGAGTGCCGTTCTTGTCCAGATCGGTTCACGACCCGGTGTGGCGTGGATTTCAAGCGCCCACCGGACCATAGTTCCAGCATGTCACCGATATTCACGACAAACCCGCCCGGCGGGCAGTCCGGCGTGATCCAACCACCTTCGCGGTTCTGAACCTCTAGCCCTCCAACTGGGTCTGGGGCGATGATGGTCAGCGCGTCGGTGTCCTTGTGCGGGTGGATGCCATAGCCGCCTTCATCCGGAGCCTGCGGCGGGTAATGCAGCAGAGTCATGTTGGTCATTGGATCGACAAAGGCATCGCGAAGAGCGCGCGCAGGCAGGGATAGGCCGACCTCTAGCGCGCCCAGCAGATGATCGGCCACCGCATCCAGTTTCGACCAATAGCCAAGTATCGTGTCGCGCGCGCTATCCACGCCCTTTGGCCAGAGGTTAGGGCCATAAAGTGCGCAGTCCTGCCGGATCGGTGCATCGGGGGCCACGTCATAGTGTAGCTTGTAGCCTTCGTATTTGTCGGCATTGCCTGATCCGTCATTGGGGGTGAAGAATCCCATGGGGATGTATCCACGATAATTCTCGCGCGTGATGGCCTGATCCCATTTGGTGCTTTCCTCGACCGCAAAGATATCGCGCACGCAGGCGCGCACGGCGTCTACCGTATCGGGGGAAATGCCGGTGCCGGTGATCGACAGAAAGCCGATCCCAGTGCAGGCGTCCATGATTTGCTGAACGGTTCGGGCATAGTCCGGGTGCGCAGGGTCACGCAGAGGCGAAATGTCGATGGTCGGGATATGCTGCATCAGTGAATCCGCACGCCCTGACGGTCGAGTTCTTTGTGGACGGGGGCGAGGTTCATCGTGTCGACCTCCTGATTGCTTTTTAACGATAGCGCAGCGGCGATGCCCGCGCCCTGTCCCATCACAGCACAGCACGCCATGTTGCGCGTGGCCGCATGGGCCACCTTGTCTGCGCCATGGGAACGACCCGCGACCAGCAAGCCCTTGATCCCTTTGGGCAACATCGAACGATAGGGCACCTGCATGTAACGCCCGGTAGTCGGCAGGATCAGGATGCCATAGCCGTCGATGAACTCGGGGTAGATGCCGATCGTATCCTCGAACCGGCCCTGATGTCGGGCGTCATCCTCGGTCATGTTGTAAATCGCGTCGATCTTGCGGGTGTCGCGGATGCCAATGGTCATGCCGAAATTCCGCAGCCGCGCGTTTTCGCACCCGGGCATGAAGCGCCGCAGTGCCTCGATGGCCAGCATCGATTGACGACGGCCCTCGATCTCGCCCCGTGTCAGGCTGTCGGGATCTGTTCCGTCGATTTCGGCCAGATGGATGAGGTTCATATAAGTCAGCTCACCAGTGTCATGCATCGCGCCCCACGTGCCAGCGATGGTGTTCAGGTGCGGCGGGATCATCCCTGCATCTATCGCCTGTTGGAAGGGTTTGTGAACGAAGGGCGAGAACATGTCGTCCTCTTTGCCTGAGGTCTCGATGTTCCATTCACCGCCGCCGCCCCAGTCCTTGTAGGTCTGCGGATCGGCCTTGACGCCTTCCATAAAGGCGCGCTTGTCGACACCGGCCAGATGGAACATGACCGAGGCCGCCATCATATCCTCGCGCGCGGTTTTGTGGGTGGGCGCACCGGCGCGGTGGGCGACATCGGCGTCGCCGGTGGCGTCGATCACTACGCGGGCCAGAATCGCCTCGCGACCCGCTTTGGATTCGGTGATGATGCCGGTGATCCGGTTGCCGTCCATGATCGGGGCCACGAACTGACGGTGCAGCATGGGATGCACGCCGGCCTCTTCGACCAGCTTGTCGGCCACCAGCTTGAACCCTTCGCTGTCCAACTCATAGCTGAGCGATTGGCTTTCTGGCACCGCCGCGCCCATCTCTTTGGCGCGGGTCTCGAACTCCATCCCGATGCCGCCTGCCTCGACCGTTTGTTCATGGCGATACCAGGCGAACCCTTCGACCCCCACGGCGGTGATGTTGCCACCCATACAGCCGAAGCGATCGACCAGTGACACCTCGGCCCCGGCGCGCGCGGCGGCCAAAGCGGCGGCCAGCCCGGCGGGGCCAGAGCCCACGACCAGAACATCTGTCTGGTGAACAACAGGAATTTGACGGGCGGGTTCCGAGATTGTCTGCATCGGGGCCTCATGTTTTTACATTCCTGTCACATTTGAGATTCCTGACTGGCGGGTCAATAAAAAATGCGACGGGCCCGGGGTCGCAAAAACGCCATTGCGTGATTGCCCCCGGCGAGGCTTTGGCATAATCACCTTGCAGCGAAATTTTCACCTTCAAAGGTCCTCCCATGCGCCTGAGCCGTTACTTTCTGCCCGTTCTCAAGGAAAACCCGTCTGAGGCCCAGATCGTCAGCCACCGGCTGATGCTGCGCGCGGGCATGATCAAACAGGCATCCGCCGGGATTTACTCGTGGCTGCCGATGGGCTTCAAAGTGCTGCGCAAGCTGGAAAACATCATCCATGAAGAGCAGGCGCGCGCGGGCCACATTGCGATCCAGATGCCGATCATCCAATCGGCGGACCTGTGGCGCGAATCAGGGCGCTATGATGACTACGGTCAGGAAATGCTGCGGATGAAGGACCGGCATGACCGGGATATGCTGTTCACGCCCACGGCTGAGGAACTGGTAACCGATATCTTCCGCGGCCACGTCAACAGCTACAAAGACCTGCCGCTGACCCTGTACCAGATCCAGTGGAAGTTCCGCGACGAAATCCGCCCGCGTTTCGGCGTTATGCGGGGGCGTGAGTTCTATATGAAGGACGGCTATAATTTCGACCTGACCAAAGAGGACGCGTTGCACGCTTATAACCGCCATCTGGTCAGCTACCTGCGCACCTATGAGCGTATGGGCCTGCAAGCCATCCCGATGCGCGCCGATTCCGGCCCCATCGGTGGCGATGACACGCATGAATTCCTTGTGCTGGCCGATACGGGTGAATCCGAGGTCTTCTATGATAGCGCCGTCACCGACCTGAGCTTCGGCGACCGTCAGATCGACTATGACGACCGCGCGCAATGTCAGGCGATCCTCGAGGAGTTTACTTCGAGATATGCCCGCACCGATGAAACTCATGACGAGGCGCTGTTCAATCAAGTGCCCGAGGATCGTCGCCGCGTGGCGCGCGGGATCGAAGTGGGGCAGATCTTCTATTTCGGTACCAAATATTCCGAGGCGATGGGCGCAACTGTCCAAGGCCCCGATGGCAAACCGACGCCCGTGCATATGGGCAGCCACGGCATCGGCGTCAGCCGCTTGATCGGCGCTATCATCGAGGCCAGCCATGACGACAAAGGCATCATCTGGCCTGAAGGTGTTACACCCTTCCACTGCGGCATCGTGAACCTGAAGCAGGGCGATGAAGAGGCAGATGCGGCCTGTGACAAGCTCTACGGTGCGCTGACCGCACTGGGGCTGGAGCCTCTCTATGATGACCGCAACGAACGGGCCGGGGGCAAGTTCGCCACCATGGACCTGATCGGTCTGCCATGGCGCATCACCGTTGGCCCGCGCGGGTTGAAAAACGGTGTGGTTGAACTGACCTGCCGCCGCTCGGGCGAGAGCGAGGAACTCAGCCCCGAGGCCGCCGTCACCAAGATCGCCGAGATCTATGAGCAAATCGGCTGACACCGACGCGCCGCTGATCTCGGTCGTCACGGCGACGCATAACCTGCTGTCCCAAGGGCGGCAGGATAGCTTTCGCGAAGTGATCACCTGTATGGCTCGCCAGAAATGTGGGCGGGCCGAACATGTCATTCAGGACGGGGCCTCGACCGACGGCACAGTTGCCTTTCTGCAGGATGTCACTGCAGACGCGCAGCGAACCCGCATGATCAGCGAACCGGACCGCAACCTCTATGACGCGATGAACAAGGGGGCAGGGGCCGCGCGCGGCCAGTATTTGCTGTTCCTGAACTCCGATGACTCGCTGGCCTCGGATAACGTCCTGAACATTGTGGCCGACCGGCTGATAGCGAGCCAACCCGATTTTTTGTATGGTTCAACCTTGCGCAGGTTCGAGGATGGGACAGAAAGCCGCGAAAAGCGCATGTCGCTGACTGCGATCCTGCAACGGATGCCGTTCTGCCATAACTCAGTCCTGATCCGGCGCGACGTGTTTGCGGCGCTGGGCGGCCATGATCCGCAATTCCGCGTGGCGGCCGACTATGACCTGATGCTGCGCATGATCACGGCCGGGTATCAGGGCGAACGGATGGATGAGCCGATCTCGATGTTTTGGGGGCGTGGGGCCAGCAGTGACACGGCCGTGACGGCCCGAGACTATGCGCGGGTTTGGATGAAGTATTACGACGGGCGTAAAGCCGCGCGTGACTTGACTGAGGATGATTTCTGCCGGTTCTACCATCGCGGCCACATGCCCGCGAAACTAGTCCTTGGGCGGTTGATCGAACCGGGAACATGCGCCGGTATCAAAGCGGCGGCGCGCCACAGCCTGTGGAAGACCACGCGGCGTTCAGTCCAGTTCTGGCGCAGCTTCTAAGCGCCGTTCACCGAAGGTCGGGCGGCTAGCAGGTCTCCGGTTTCACTGTCGCGGGCAACAACGATGGGGCGTCCCATCCGTTGCACCAGATCGCGAAACTCCAACCCCAGAAACCGCAGCCCGCAAATCCGTTTTGCCGTGGCGATCTCGGTGACACACAGCCGACCCTGTCGGAAGGCCAGTTGATACCCCTTGTCTTTCAGAATATCGGTAAGGCTGTTCCAACTTGCAGCACTTGCAAATAAAGGTCGGATCGCGGCCCTCAGCAATGCGGCCGTTTCACAATCCAGTTCTGTTGATGCCTGCCGGGCTGAAATGACGCCCGCTTCTTCTTTGTTTAGTCGAATACTCATGAGCGACCCCCGCTCCTACAAATGTATTCCCCCACAGTCAGGGTGACAAAGTTTCGCAAAATAATCAAAAATCGAAATTTTGTTCCGCGCGATATGTTGCATTTTGAGTTCAGTCGATCACGCAAACCTAGCATTGACTACATAGCTGAAACAGTTGCGCGATGTCTGTGAACGGCGTCACAACCCTTGGTGTGTCTGACGGATGTCCACTTACGCTCTGATTGATCGAGCCCTTCAGCATGCAGAGCTGATTCGGGCGTTGGGTTGGTTGGAACCAAACGGGATTGCTGATAGAGGGGCGAAAACCTTGAAAGGGTCCACCTGGTGCTGAGTTTCGCAACGGTCGTATATTCCAAGGACTTCCCTCTGCTGGAACTTCAGGCGCGATCCTTCGCCCGGTTTGTTGATCCGGCGCAGATCGGGTCGATCCATGTGATCATGAACGACGTTGATGAAGATACGTTGCGGCAGCAGATCGAGCCGATCCTGCCTGCCTACGGAGCGCTGCAAGACAAGGTACGCGTCCTCAGTGGAGACGATGTTCTACTGGGGGAGGGTCATTGTGCGCGACGCCCGGTGCTTGATCGTGTGCTGATCGAGAACCGCTTTCGCATTCTGCTGATCCGCAAGGGCGGTTGGCGTGGCAACAATGGCTACCGCAATCAACAGGTTCTGAAACTGGGCGCGGCGCGGGTCGCGGCGTCCGAGAATATGGTAATTCTGGACACCAAGAACCTGTTTCTGCGCCAGTTTGATGAGGCAGAGTTCTTTGCGCCCGGCGGCGCGGCGCGCATCCCGTTCATTGACATTGAAAGTGATTTTCACCGCAACTGGCTGCTGCAAAGTTTGGATGCCCTAGGTGCGCCACGGTCTGATCCGGGGCAGTTCAAGACGACAACCTTTGCCACGCCGTACCCGGTGCGCCGGTCGCTTGTCCTGTCTCTGCTGGATGAAATCAACGCGCGCTACGGCTCGGTTCAGGCCTTGTTCGCGTCGCGCAGGCGGCCGTCAGAGTTCATGCTGATGAACGCGTTTTGCCTGAAATCCCCCGATGGATACCCGCCCTGGTTCGAAGAGGCCGACTCCACAGCCATCGGGCTCTGGCCCACCTATTCGACCGAAGTGCTGACGCAGTTGCTGGGACTGCTGGATGACCCGCGCACATTGACGCTTGGGTTGCACAACCGTGCCATTGCAAACCTGCCCCTGAATTTGCGCGACCGTGTCTTTCACGAGCTTGAGGCGCGCGGCATTTGCGACCGGAACCGGGCCGAGGCCGTATTGCAGCAAACCGCCGCCCTGTCGGGATAACGCACGGCTTGACCATTCGGCCAAATGCCGAAAGGGTCACGTCCAACAAAAACACCGGAGCAGGCATGGCCAAGACACCCCCGCCCTTTGCACCTTTTGAATGGAAAATCGCCTGGCGATACCTACGCGCGCGCCGCGCCGAGGGGGGCGTCAGCGTGATGACCTGGATCTCGCTGATCGGGATCACCTTGGCCGTGTTCGCTCTGATCGCCACGTTGGCTGTTCGATCGGGTTTCCGTGCCGAGTTTGTCGGCACCATTCTGGGTGCCAACGCGCATGTGACTGTTTATTCGGCTGGGAATTTTGATGCGCAGGGGCGCGTAGATCGGACCATTGAAAACTACGATCAGGTGGCTGACAGGATCGGGCAAGTGCCGGGCGTTCAACGGGCGGCACCTTTGGTCAAGGGGCAAGTGCTGATCACCAATCGCGACCGCAGCAGCGGTGTAGAAGTTTTTGGGATACAGCCGGACGACTTGTTGGACCTGCCGGGCATCGCTGAAAGCGATCAGGCGGTGGGGGATCTATCGGAATTCCAGAACGAGGAATTCGTCATCGCCATCGGCTCAGGCGTGGCGCGCAGTATCGGCGCAACAGTAGGGGACACAGTCAAGCTGACCTCGCCCAATGGGGTAAAAACGGCCTTTGGCACTTCGCCCCGCGTCAGCGCCTATCGGGTGGTTTATGTGTTTTCAGCCGGGCGCTATGACATCGACCGCACCCGTGTCTACATGCCGTTCGAACAGGCGCAGACCTTCTTTAACCGTGAAGGCGTGGCCGATGAGATCGAGGTTATGATGGATGATCCCGAGAATCTGACACCCATTCTGATCCCCATCCTGGAAGCAGCAGGCGAACGCAGTCAGATATGGACCTGGCAGGACGCCTCGGGCGGGTTCCTGCGCGCGCTTGAGGTCGAGGACAATGTGATGTTCATCATCCTGTCGATCCTTGTACTGATTGCGGCGATGAACATCGTTTCGGGTCTGATCATGCTGGTCAAGAACAAGGGGCGAGATATCGGCATCCTACGCACCATTGGCCTCAGCGAAGGCTCGGTCTTGCGCGTATTCTTCATTTGCGGGTCATTTACAGGCATTATCGGCACCACGATGGGTGTGGTGCTGGGTTGCCTGTTTGCGATCTATATCGACCCGATCTTCAGCTTTGTGAATTTTGTCATGGGCGGCGGGGTCTGGGATCCGTCGATCCGGGGCATCTATGCGTTGCCTGCTGAATTGCACCTGTCCGATGTGCTCAAGGCGGTCGGGCTGTCGCTGGGCCTGTCCTTCTTTGTCACCTATTTCCCGGCCCGTCGCGCGGCGCGGCTGAACCCGGTTGAGGCGCTGCGCTATGAGTGATGTGACATTGCGGCTGAACGGCCTGACCAAAACCTATCTGCAAGGCACACCGGGCGAGGTGCAGGTGCTGCGCGGCGTCGATCTGGACCTACGCGCGGGCGAGGCGGTGGCACTGGTGGCGCCCTCTGGGGCGGGCAAGTCGACGCTGCTGCATATTGCGGGTCTGCTGGACACGCCCGACAGCGGCACCGTTGAGATCGCGGGGCAGAGCATCGCAGGCAAAGGCGACCGCACCCGCACGGCGCTGAGGCGGCAGGATGTGGGCTTTGTCTATCAGTTCCACCATCTGCTGCCCGAGTTCACAGCGCTGGAGAACATCACCCTGCCGCAACTGGCCAATGGTGTCTCCGAGAAAGCTGCACAGGACAGGGCGATGGCGCTGCTGGACCGTGTGGGCGTTGCGGCGCGCGCCGATCACCGCCCGGCGGCCCTTTCTGGCGGCGAGCAACAGCGGGTCGCCTTTTGCCGCGCGCTGGCCAACGCGCCGCGCGTATTGTTGGCGGATGAACCGACGGGCAATCTGGACCCCGAGACCTCGGATCAGGTGTTCGATGCGCTGATGGCATTGGTGCGGGACGAGGGGCTCTCGGCCCTGATCGCCACGCACAATATGGATCTGGCCGCGCGGATGGATCGCAAGCTGCGGTTGGACGGGGGCGTTCTCAAGCCAGTTGCGTGATCGCCACCCCGGCGGCCATCACAGCGATGCCGCCTGCGCGGATCCATGTCAGCGGCGTGACCTGGGCGCCGAACAGGCCGAAATGGTCGATGGCGGCGGCGCTGATCAACTGCCCGATCAGCACGAAGAACACTGCGTTGCCCACGCCAAAATGCGGGGCGACATGGGTGATCGACAGGACGTAGAAGGCGATTAGCACACCGGCCAGTAGCAGGTGTTTCGGGGCTTCGGCGATTTTGGACACGGCCCCAAAGCCGGGAAAAACCACCATGACCGCTGCTGAGGCCGCAAAGGCGATGGCAAATAGAACCACCGCCGCAGTGGTGGGTGAGCCGATCATCTTGCCCAAAGCCGCGTTCAGCGCGGCTAGAATGGGCACTCCGACCCCGGCGGCCAACATGATGACTGCATATTGTGTCATGGCCCGTATCCTTTGGTTGCGTTGATCTGGATCATTGCGCCAAGCCGCGCCTCGGGCAAGCCTGCAAATGTCAATCGGGACAGGAGGATGCGATGATCAGAGCGATAGTTGGGGGTGTTTTCGTTGCGGCCGGGATGATGGCGTCGCAGGCCGGTGCGCAGGATGTCGAAGAGGGCGCAAAGCTCTACCAGCATTATTGCGCAACATGTCACGGGATCGATGCCACCGGGCATGGTCCGATGGCCGGAGTTTTAGTTATTCAACCCGCAGACCTGACAACACTTGCCAGCGATGATGGCATGTTCCCGGTCGCTCGTGTCGTTTCACGGATCGACGGGCGCGACCCGCTGGTCAGCCATGGCAGCCCGATGCCGGTCTATGGGCCGTATTTCGACGGGCAGGACACCTCGATGAAAACGCCACAGGGGCAGCCGATCCTGACAAGCCAACCGATCGTGGATCTTGTGGCCTATCTTGAGACATTGCAGGGCAACTGAGCCTAGCGGCATATTCCTTCGATTTTGGCCTCGGACCACGGGATGACAACCGCCCGCTCGGCCCGTTCACTGGGCAGGGGGGCCAGGTCGAAATGCGCGCCCAGCATTTCATGCAGTCGCTCGGTGCGGGGCGCAGTTGGGTCCAAGGCGCGGCAGCAGACATATTCCTCGACAATGGCACCTTGCTGTTCGAACCCGTAGGACAGGAAATCGGACGAGGTCGCCAGATCGAATAGGTAGGGGTCTTTGTTGCCGCCATGTTCTGCCGCTGCACGCAGGGGATGATAGCCCGTGGTCTTGCGGTTCTGCCACTGCCAGACATGGGTCAATTCATGCGCCAGAAGCATGGCAGCGATCAGGTTCATCTCTTCGGGGAAATCGGACATGTAGTCCTCAAGATACCAATCCTGTGTGAAATAAACCTTGTTGAACAGGGCTACGGCGGCCGGTTTTGCCGTCACCACGCCTTCTTCCTGCGGGGGCAGGATACGCTCGCGACATGCCAATCGCGGACGTTCCTTGCGGTAAAAGGTGATCGGGGCAACCGGTGCCCCTTTGACCAGACGGACTGTGCCCACATCCAGCGTATCGCCCTGAATGGCGCTGGCGAATGCGACCTCCTGATCGGTCAAAGGACGACCGCATGAGGTCAAAAATAATGCAGACGTCATCAAAATAAGGCGCAACATGTTCGCAGCTTAGTCCTCAGCTTCTGCTCTGTAATCTGTTTTCAAACGCTCATTGCCAATACGCGGCTGATTTCGGTCAGCGACCGGCCTGATTGATCCATCCATGTGTTAAAAGCCTCTTGCACTGCTGCCATCGCTTTCTTCGAGGTGGGTGATGTGTCGATCACCCCTTCGGCAATCAGGCGCGCAGTGACGTCCTGCGACAGGATGAAACTGTCCCGCCCGGCAAATCGCATCGCATATTGTGCCGAGGCCCCGCCCAACCGCGATCCCCGTTTGGCCAACATCGCAAGCAACCCCACATAATCCGTCGAGGGCCACCCCCCAAGCACATGCCCGGCTCCGCCTTCCTGCCGAAGTTCCAGCAGAAACGCCGCGTTGTCCCGGACGGTTGCGATTTTGGTGCCGTTTCGGACGATTCGGGTGTCGGTCAGCAGGGCGTCGAATTTCTCATCATCCATGAAGGCGCATCTGCCCACGTCGAACCCGTCAAAGGCGGTCTCGAACCCGCCCCATTTGTTTTCAATGACTTTCCAGTTAAACCCGGCTTGAAAGATACACTTGGTGATCACTGCAAGCCAGCGGTCTTCAGCCGTCGCTTTCAGTTCCTCCAACGGCTTGGGCTTGGTGAGTTTTCCGCCCAGGGCGTGCGCGCCGCCATGACGGTCTGCGGCGATTTGAAAGAGTTCGTCGAAATGGCGCATCAGGGTCCTCCGACTCAAAGGTCGCGCTTTGATGGATGGGTTTCAAGCCCTCACAAACGCAGTGTGAATACGGGCAAAGGCAAAAAAGTTGCGTTTGGGCAAAAGAAATACTCGACAAAGTGTTTGGATTGGGTTTGTGATTGACTGATCAATCAATATCCCGCTCGAAAAAATGTGATAGACAGGAAGGGCGAGGGTATCCTGCACGTATCAGCAGGGGGGACAGGCAGATGGACCTTACGCGTGATTTCCGCGCCGGGCCCAACTGTTCGCTTCCCTTTTCCGGCTGATTTTGTGCATGTTGCGGCATGGCAATGTCGTGAATCAAACGCTCTGGCCCGTTTTCATGTGCGGCCGGACGAACACAAAGAAGACAGGGAGAATGTCGATGAAGAAACTGAGTGTAAGCCTTTTGGCCATGACCGTCGCCGGATCGGCCTATGCCGCCGATATGGGCGCCGTGGATGAGCCGATCAAACTGGCCATCAACGAATGGACCGGTCAGCACGTGACGACGCATGTGGCCGGCGAGATGCTGAAAGCTGCAGGCTATAACGTTGAATACGTTACCGCGGGCATGATGAACCAGTTCCAGGCGCTGGCCGATGGCGATATCGACGCAACGCTAGAGATCTGGTCTTCGAACGTATCGGATGAATACGCCAAGAAAGTCTCCGAAGGCACCGTGGTTGAGATCGGTGATCTGGGTCTGGATGCCAAGGAAGGCATCGCATACCCTGCTCACGTGGCAGATTTGTGCCCCGGTTTGCCTGCATGGGAAGCTCTAAAAGACTGCGCGCAGGTCTTTGCGACGGCAGAAACACTGCCTGGTGGCCGTCTGGTAGACTATCCGGCTGATTGGGGTACGCCGGGTGCGGACCGCATGACCGGTTTGGAACTGCCGTTCAAAGCTGTTCCTGCCGGGTCGGAAGGCGCTTTGATTGCCGAACTGCGTGCCTCGACCGAGCGGAAATCACCATTGCTGATCACCTTCTGGCAACCGCATTGGGCGATGTCCGCCTATGACGTGCAATTCGTTGAACTGCCTGCCGGTGAAGAAGCCTGTTTCAACGATCCCGCATGGGGTCCGAACCCCAACGCGGTGAATGATTGTGACTTCTCGCCCTCGCGCATCTTCAAGGCCAGCTGGAGCGGCATGGAAGACAAGTGGCCCGCAGCTTATGAAATTCTGACCAACTATCAGTTGGCAGTCGAAGATCAGCAGCCGATGATGGGCGCGATTGACGTCGACGGCGGTAAGGTCGAGGAAGTCGTCGCCGCATGGATGGCAGAAAACGAAGGCAAGTGGCGTCCGGTTGTTGACGCGGCAACTCAGTGAGTCTGCCTAAGTGACTGACGCGCAAACACCTGCCATTGCCTGCCAGAATCTCTGGCAGGTCTTTGGCCCCGGTGCAGACAAGGCCCTGACCGACGCGCTGTCTCGGTCAGGGAATGACGCCGACAAAGCCGCCACAGACTTGCGCGAACGCGGGTTCATTCCCGCCGTGCAGGATGCCAATTTCGAGGTCAAAGAGGGGGAGCTTTTCGTTATCATGGGCCTGTCGGGTTCGGGTAAATCGACGCTGATCCGCTGTATCTCGCAATTGCTGCCCGGCACGGGTGGAGAAATCCGCGTGGATGGCGAGAACGTTATTGGAGCCTCGAAAAAGGTACTGACGGACCTGCGCCGCAAAAAGCTGGGCATGGTGTTCCAACATTTCGGCCTGTTCCCCCATATGACCGTCGCCGAAAACGTGGCCTATCCGCTGCGTGTTCAAGGCGTTGGTAAAAAGGAACGTCTGGCCCGCGCGCAAGAGGTGATCTCATTGGTCGGCCTTGAGGGGCGCGAAGACAGCTTCCCACGGCAGCTATCGGGCGGTCAGAGGCAACGTGTGGGCATCGCCCGCAGTCTTGCCGTGAACCCCGACATTTGGTTTTTGGATGAGCCGTTCTCGGCCCTCGATCCCCTGATCCGTCGTCAGTTGCAGGACGAATTCCTGCGCATACAGGCGACGTTGAAGAAATCCATCGTCTTTATCACTCACGATATCCAAGAGGCGCTGAAACTGGCCGACCGCATCGCGATCATGCGCGATGGCAAGATCGTGCAGATCGGCACGCCCACCGATATCGTGCTGCGCCCGGTCGATGACTACGTGCGCGAATTCTCGAAAGACGTCGCCAAGGGCCAGCACGCCAAGGTCGCCTCAGTCATGCGCGACGACTCCGAGCGTGGCCCGGATGATCCCGGCTTGACGACCAGCATGACCCTGGACGCCGCATTGGCGCATTGTATGGAGCTGTATGAACCCGTGCCCGTGCGGGATGACGCGGGCAATATCGTCGGTACGGTTCACCCGTCCGATCTGGCTGCAGCGCTGCAGGTGGATGAGACATGACGGTGATCACGGACATCCCTGCGCAGGCACGCCTGACGATTGGGGCCAAAGCGGCACTGATCACCGTTATCGTCGGAGCGCTGTGTTTGGCGCTTGAGGGCATTGCCCCGTGGTTGGTCAAATGGCCCGCCGCATGGGAGTTGCCGGCGACGCAGTGGGTCGGAGCCTTCCTGGACTGGTTCCTGAACGGCATCAAACCGGCGATGCGGTTGTTTTCCGACCTGATGACCTATCCGATGGACGCGGCCAATTTCGTACTTGCGAACACACCATGGCCGATCCTGATCGGGCTTGTCACCGCGCTGGGCTGGTATCTGGGCGGGCTGCCAATGGCTGCGCTGGGGTTCTTCGGCCTCAGCTTCGTGCTGGCCTCGGGCTATTGGGCTGAAAGTATGAACACTCTGGCGCTGGTGGCCGTTTCGGTTCCCGTGGCGCTGGTTGTGGGTGGAGGGATCGGCATTCTGGCTAATGAGATACCCCGCGTGAAAAACTTTGTTCAGGCCGTGCTGGACGTCATGCAGACGGTGCCAACCTTCGCCTATCTGACACCTTTGCTTCTGCTCTTTGGCTTCGGCCCGGTTGTTGGTCTGATCGCCTCGGCCATCTACGCGGCACCGCCCATGGCACGCAATGTGATGCTGGGGCTGGAACGGGTCGAACCCGAGATCAAAGAGGCCGCCATCATGTCCGGCGGAACCCGGTTCCAGCAACTGTTTCAGGTGGAAATCCCGGCGGCTGCGACCCAAATCATGGTTGGCGTGAACCAATGCCTGATGGCGGCTTTGTCGATGGTAATCATCGCGGCCGTGATCGGAGGGTTCAACGATATCGGCTGGGAGGTCCTGCTGACCATGCGCAAGGCGCAGTTCGGCGAATCCTTGATGGCCGGTCTGGTTATCGTGGTGTTTGCCGTCGTCATTGACCGGATGAGCGGAACGCTGGCCACCGAGCGCAAACGCTATGACCAGCGAGTCGTCTGGGCGGTTCTGGGCTTTACTGTGCTGTTCACTGCGGCCTTCTGGCTGTGGCTGCCGAACCCCTCTGAACTCACCCTGCTGGACCCGCTAGCCGGGGCCATCGACAGTGGCTTGACCACCTTCACTCAGGCCAACGGCCCTTGGCTGGATGCGCTCAAGAACAACTCGCTGTTCTATGTGCTGCTGCCACTGCGGATTGGTCTCGACCAAGCGGTGCTGCCGTTCACATGGGGCTTTCAGTGGACACCGGGCATGAGCTACGGCCTGTTCGCTGCGGCTGCTGTCATCGCTGCGCTGATGGCGTGGCGTGGGCACCTGACCGGAGGGCTGGTTGTGCTGATCCTGATCGGCATGTTGGAAACCGGCATTGCGAACCTGCCATGGCCCTTTGTCCTAACCGGTGCCGCTGCCCTCAGCTATGTGGCGGGGGGCTGGCGACTGGCGGCGCTGTCCGTGGGGCTGCTTTGCACCATCCTTGTTTCGGGCCTTTGGGAGCGCGCCTTGCTGTCGCTTTACCTCAGCGGTGCGGCGGTGTTTTCCTGTGCCGTGGTCGGCGGGCTGATCGGTCTGGCCAGCGCGGTTTGGGAACCCGTTTGGAAAATCGTACGTCCGATCTGTGACATGCTGCAGACGATCCCGCTGTTCGTGTTCCTGATCCCGGTGCTGATGGTGTTTCAGATCGGTGAGTTCTCTGCCTTTCTGGCGATCTGCGCTTATGCGATCGTGCCGATGATCCGCTACACGCGGCACGGCTTGGTCAACACCCCAGCCGAGATGATGGAGGCCGCCATTTCCAGCGGCGCGACCGAGTGGCAGATCATGCGCGATGTCCGCGCGCCCTATGCCGCGCCGACCATCCTGCTGGGGCTGAACCAAACCATCCTGTATGCCTTTGCGATGCTGGTGATCGCGGCGCTGATCGGCACCACCGGTCTTGGCCAATCTATCTATCTGGCACTGGGTCAAGCAGATGTGGGGCTTGGCATCTCGGCAGGCGCGGCCATGGCCATACTTGCGCTGATTGCAGACCGTATGGTGCAGGGCTTTGCCGGGGAACGCCGCAAGGCGCTGGGCCTGTAACAAAGGGCAGGCGGCGGCGCGACCGCCCCGCCCGCCACTTGATTTCGGACAAAGACGGCCCCATCCAACGGGGCTAAACCGAACGCAACAGGTTCGGAGCATCTTATGACCGGTTGGGTTCTCTTCCTTGCAGCGCTGATCACCTTTCTGCTGACACATGCCATCCCGGCGCGTCCCGCCGTACGCGGGCATTTGATCACGGCGCTGGGGCGCAAGGGGTACTTCGCGGCTTATTCCGTGCTGTCACTTCTGGTTTTGGGCTGGTTGATTATCGCTGCCGCCCGGGCGCCGTATGTCGAGGTAATCCCGCCTTGGGCGCTTTTCCGCTGGGTGCCTTTGCTGGTCATGCCGGTGGTTTGCTGGCTGGCCGTCTCCGGGATGGCGATCCAGAACCCGTTCTCGTTCGGCGGGCTGGGTCAGCGCGCGTTTGATCCGGAAAACCCGGGCATCCTGAGCAGCACGCGCCATCCGGTGCTGGCGGCGCTGATGCTTTGGGCACTGGCGCATCTGCTGGCCAATGGCAGCCTGTCGCATGTGATCCTGTTCGGTCTGTTTGGGGGCTTTGCCGCAATGGGTATGGCTCTGATCGACCGGCGCAAATCCCGCGAGATGGGCATCGAATGGGTCCGTCTGTCCCGGAACACCGCGCGCTTTTCCCTGCGCGCCCCGCATCCCTGGCCGCCCCTTTGGGTCTGGCTGGCCTCACTTGCTGCTTTTGCGGTTCTGCTTCACCTGCACGCAGCTGTGATCGGGCTTTCTCCGCTGCCGTAGCGCAGAAGAGTGGCCGGACCGCATCTTGCGTGCTATCTGGAATGTCACAGTTTTACGACGAGGGTCCCTGAATGTACCTGGCCTATGTAACCACCACCGATCGCGGCGCGACCGACCGCTTGCTAAGCGCGACCGCAGAACAGCTTTTGAAATCCGGTGCCCGGCTGTCGGGTGTGGTGCAAACCAACACCGAATGTGCCGACAACACCAAGTGCGATATGGACGTGCGTGTCCTGCCCGAAGGTGAGACTATCCGCATCTCGCAATCGCTGGGAACGCAGTCGCGCGGCTGCCGTCTGGACCCTGCCGCGCTGGAGCAAGCCGTGGGCTATGTCACGGCCTCGCTGGAGGATGCGCCGCAGTTGCTGATCGTCAACAAATTCGGGAAGCACGAAGCCGACGGGCGCGGCTTTCGTCCCGTCATCGCCGAGGCACTGGCACAGGACATCCCGGTTCTGGTCGGCGTGAATGGCCTGAACAAAGAGAAATTTCAGGACTTTACCGGCGGCGCCGCGGAAGAAATTGCACCAGATCTGGATGCGATCATCGACTGGTTCAACCGTGTTTCCGCTCAGCGGGCTGATGCTGCCTAAGCCAAGTCCTTTGCAGGTAAGTCGACAAAACGCCTTTGGTCCGCCAAGGGCGTTTTTTGCAAAAAGGCGATCGGGAAAGCCAGAAAACGCGACGCACCGAATGCAGCATGTTGCGCTTTGTCACCATCTGGGGAAGATGGTGGGCGACCCTGGAATCGAACCAGGCGTGCGTCTCCGCGAGGGAGTTACAGTCCCCTGCCACACCTTGCGGCCTGTCGCCCACTGTCAGGCGTTGCACCTGACGTGGAGGCGTGATTACTAGCGCCTTAAACGAGCGTCAACAGGAAAATACCGCTTTGGCGCAGGAAACCGAATTCCCGGCCCGGAGGCCCAAGAAATGAAGAAACCCAAGTGGGTCGTTGAAAAGGAACAGGCGCGCAAGGCGGCGGCTTCTGAAACCGTGTGGCTGTTCGGCCTGCACGCTGTGCGCGATGCCCTGATGAACCCGAAACGACAGAAACTGCGCCTGATCGTAACCCGGAATGCCCGTGACAAGTTGAACGAAGCCATTGAATTTGCAGGGGTCGAGGCCGAAATGGTCGATCCGCGAAAATTTACGGCTCCAATCGATCTCGGCTCGGTACATCAGGGCGCGGCGCTTGAGGTCAAGCCGCTGGACTGGGGCGGATTGGCCGAGAACTGTATCGGGCGTGAACACCCGCGTGTCATCCTGCTGGACCGTGTAACCGACCCACATAACGTGGGGGCGATTCTGCGCTCGGCCGAGGTCCTGGGGGCCAGTGCGGTCATCGGCACGCGGCATCACTCGGCCCCGGAAACTGGCGCTTTGGCCAAAACGGCCAGCGGCGCGTTGGAGCGGCAACCTTACCTGCGCATGCGCAATTTGGCCGATACCATTGTCGAGCTGCAGAATATGGGTTTTCTGGTCCTGGGCCTGGACGGAGAGGCCGAGCAAACAATTGAAGAGACGCTGGATGGCCGGTTCGACCAGCCGGTCGCCTTGGTGCTGGGGGCTGAGGGGCCGGGATTGCGGCAAAAGACCAAAGAAACCGTGGATCATCTGGTGAAAATCGACGCGGCGGGTGGTTTTGGGTCTCTGAACGTCTCAAATGCGGCGGCGATTGCCCTATATGCATCGAGACACAGATAGACAGGAGCGCGCCATTTCCACCCCTTCGAAAATTGCCACCTGCTGCTATTGCGGCACGCGGGCCGCATTGGTGCTGAAAGGCAAGCAGCGCCATGAGCTTAGTTGCTCAAGCTGCGGCGCCCCCTTGCACGACCTGAAAATGGTGCCCAAGCGCAAACTGCCCGAGCCCAAACCGGATCGCAGATACGAAAAGCCACGGAAAGCCAAAAAGAAGAAAAAGGGCGTATTCTCGCGCGTGTTCGATGAGGCGTGGGATGTGATAGAGGATATTTTCGACTAACTCAGTTTATTCGGGCACGACCGTTCACATCCGCGTTAATTGGGGTTTCAGATGCGTTAAAGAATTGCATCTTGATACCCTGACTTTCTAATGAACGCGCTATGATGATGAACCGACGTTTTCTCTTTGGTGCAATTTGTGCCGCTATGATTGCTCCTGCCGCGTTTGCGCAGGAATTGCCCGTTTTCTACAAAACGGACGGCGCAGCTATGGCCGGCTATGATGTGGTGTCCTATTTCGGGGATGGTGCACCTGTTCGCGGTCTGCCAGAGTATTCGGTCGTGTGGAAAGGGGCTGAATGGCACTTTGCAACAGCCGAAAACCAAGCCGCGTTTGAAATGAACCCACGGGCCTACGCCCCGCAATTCGGCGGCTATTGCGCCTATGCGATGGCACAGGGTGAGCTGGTCAGTACCGACCCAGCCCTGTGGCGTGTGATTGACGGGCGGCTCTATTTGACTCACTCGCGCGAGATTGAGCGTATGTGGATACAGGATACTGCCGGTTACATCGAAATGGCCGAGGCGCATTGGCCCGTTGTCCTTTACGAAAACTAGGCGAAGTTCCGCTTTTCGTGATCTGTCATCACAAAAATGCGCTCCCCCTCTTTTTTTTAACCAAGACATGCTTAAATGTCACAGTGACCGCGGAACGGAACTGCCGCGGGTCATTTCACTGTCCCTCGTTCCAACACCTTGCGCCCAGGTCTTTACCTGGGCGCTTTTTTCTTTGGTCCTTGGCGCATAAGGTGGCCGCATGACCGACTATACCGATGCTTTCCTGACTGACATCCTGAAACGTACCAAGACAGTGGCCGTTGTTGGTGTGTCGATGAATCCTGTGCGCCCCAGCTACTACGTGGCGCGCTACCTGTCGTTGAAAGGCTACACGGTCATTCCGGTCAATCCCGGACATGCGGGCAAAGACTTGTTCGGCAATACGGTGCGGGCGTCCCTGTCTGAAATCGACGAACCGGTCGATATGGTCGATATCTTTCGCCGGTCCGAGGCGGTTCCCCCGATCGTCGACGCGGCGTTGGACGCCTTCCCGAACCTGCGCACGATCTGGATGCAGATCGGCGTAGAACATCCCGAAGCGGCCGCCAAGGCGCAGGCGCGCGGGGTTGATGTTGTGATGAGCCGTTGCCCCAAGATCGAATACCAACGCCTGTTCGGAGAGCTGCGTATGGGTGGGTTCGCCACCGGAGTGATCTCATCCAAGCTTTGAGCTATTCGCCTGCATAGGGCAGCAGTGCACCGTATTGTTCGGCGCGTCGTTTTTCCAGAACGGTCTCGCGCGGGACCCAGTCATATCGGGTGTCCTCGGGCAGGGGGGACCAAAACAGGACGCCACCATACCGCCAGGGGTCCAGAATCACGCCGTCATACATCGTCTCGCCCTTGCGGCTGATGATCGCTGTGCTGTGGTCAATTCGAAATGGGTTGTCAGCATTCGCAATGGCGCGGTGCATCTCAAGCGTTCGGAACTGTTCCTGATCCAGGCGGCGTTCGATGTCCTCGGCCCAGTGCCAGCACAGCCCGCGGGGACGCAGGCCCTTGTTGACCTTGGCATTATGGATCAACGGAGGATCGGTGATCTGATATTCCTGCGCCAACTGTGCGGTATAGGCATAGGCGATCTGGGCCGCCCGGTCAGCCTCTTCAGGGTCGATGCCCGGCCCGAGGCTTCGTATTTCAGTGGCCAAACGCTGCACATCCTCCGGCGTCGACCGAGGAGCGGTCGCGCAAGCGCCCAGTACAACAAGGGCCAGCATGAACAAAATCGGCCTGATCAGCGCCAAGATTCCTAAGCGAAGGGTCATGCAGCCATCTTAAAGCGCGATTGTGACGGTCGTCACCCCTTTGAACGCGCAGCTTTTTCTGCGATGCCACTGATGCCTTGACGGCGAGCCAGTTCAGCCAGCACATCGTCTAGCGCCACGTCGCGGGCCGCCAGCATGACAAGCAGATGATACAGTACGTCCGCAGCCTCTGACGTCAACTTTTTCACGTCGCCTTTGGTGGCTTCGATAATCGCCTCGATGGCCTCTTCTCCGAACTTCTCGGCGCATTTTTCGGGGCCCTTCGCCAACAACTTGGCGGTCCAGCTGCTGTCGGGGTCAGCGTCTTTGCGGGACTCAATCGTGGCGGCCAGATCGTGCAGTATGCTCATGTCAGCCTCATCGGGATGCCTGCGGCGGCCATGTGTTCCTTGGCCTCGCGGATGGTGTATTCGCCGAAATGGAAGATCGAGGCTGCCAGGACGGCGCTGGCCCCGCCTTCGGTCACGCCTTCGACAAGATGGTCCAGATTGCCGACCCCGCCCGAGGCGATCACCGGCACGTCCACCGCATCGGAAATCGCGCGGGTCAGGGGCAGGTTGAACCCCGCCTTGGTGCCGTCGCGGTCCATCGAAGTCAGCAGAATCTCACCCGCGCCCTTGGCGACAACGGTTTTGGCAAACTCGACAGCGTCAATACCAGTGGGCTTGCGACCGCCATGCGTGAAAATCTCCCACTTGCCGGGGCTGACGGTTTTGGCGTCGATGGCGCAGACAATGCACTGGCTGCCGAACTGGTCCGCTGCTTCGGCGATGACAGCGGGGTTGGCCACGGCGGCCGAGTTGAAGCTGACCTTGTCCGCCCCCGCTAGCAGCAGCGCCCGAACGTCATCCTTGGTGCGCACGCCGCCGCCCACGGTCAGGGGGACAAAACACTGTTCCGCGGTGCGCTGCACTACATCGAACATGGTGCCTCGGTTTTCATGGGTGGCGTGGATGTCCAGAAAACAGATCTCATCCGCACCAGCCTCATCATAGGCTTTGGCCGATTCCACCGGATCGCCGGCATCGCGCAGACCCACGAAGTTTACGCCTTTGACTACGCGGCCATCAGCGACGTCCAGGCAGGGAATGATGCGGGTTTTCAGCATGGCGATGTCCTTTGTTGGCGCACCTGTAACGGCAAAGCCCCGCCGATGCCAGACTTGTGATTGTGATCTGCCGCGAAGCCGTGGAAATTAAGGACGAAATTCATGAAAAGGATTATCGAGATGCGACATCTTATTCTGGCTTCAATACTCACATTCGGAGGGGCACTGTCCGCCATGGCAGACGACATTATCAAAGTTGAAACAGACAAATCCGTGACCGAGGCGCTGGACGCGCTCGAGGCTGCCGTTGGCAATGCAGGCGCAACGGTCTTTGCCCGCGTTGACCACGCCGCAGGGGCCGAGAAGGTGGGCACGCCAATTCCAGCCAATCAGGTGCTGATCTTCGGCAACCCTGCGCTGGGCACGCCCGCCATGCAGATCGATCCGCGCGCCGGGCTGTTCCTGCCGCTGAAGGTTCAGGCTTATGAGGACGCCGAGGGGCAGGTCTGGCTGGCCTATGAGGACCCGAAAGAGACCTTGGACGATTTGAATGGCGTCTCTAACGCGCCCGTCGTCGAAAAGATGCGCGGCGCGCTGGCCAAGCTGACCGCCGCTGCCGCACAGTAAGTCACTTTAGGGCGCGAATGGCCTCGCTCAGGTCAATCGCGCCATCATAGAGTGCACGGCCCGAGATGGCGCCATTCAGCTCTACGCCGCAATCGCGCAGGGCGATCAGATCGTCCAACGAACTGACACCACCCGAAGCGATCACCGGGATCGATACGGCGCGGGCGAGGGCAGCTGTCGCCTCGATATTCGGGCCCTGCATCGCGCCGTCGCGGTTGATATCGGTATAGATGATGGCCGCGACGCCTGCGTCTTCAAAACTGCGGGCAAGGTCTGTGACCTGCACGTCTGTTTCCTCGGCCCAGCCTTTGGTGGCGACCATGCCGTTGCGTGCGTCGATTCCCACGGCGACCTTGCCGGGGAATTCGCGCGCCGCTTCGCGGACCAGATCGGGGTTTTCGACCGCCACGGTGCCCAGAATCACGCGAGCGAGCCCCTTGCTGATCCAGGTTTCGATCGTTTTCAGGTCACGAATCCCACCGCCCAGCTGCGCAGGAACTTTACAGGCGGCCAGAATCGCCTCGACCGGAGCAGCATTGACCGGCTCACCGGCAAAAGCACCGTTCAGATCAACCAGATGCAGCCATTCGCACCCGGCATCGACAAAGGCTTTAGCCTGCGCCGCGGGGTCGTCATTGAACACTGTTGCCTTCTCCATTTCACCGCGCAACAGGCGCACGGCCTGGCCGTCTTTGAGGTCGATGGCGGGGTAAAGGATCATATCGGGCCTTCTTTCACTGTCGTTGTGGCGGGATATCGCACAAGGCAGGTAGGGGATGCAACGCGACGCGGGGTCATAGTTGCTCACAGACCGATATTCGGGACAGACTATGGGGGTAAAAGGGAGATTTCTATGAAACACACGATCCTTGCGGCAGCAGCCCTGACGGCACTGGCAACCGTCGCGTCCGCCGATCCTGTAGATGGCATCTGGAAAACAGAGCCCGGTGATGACGGCGAATATCTGCACGTGTCGATTGCCGAGTGCGGCAGCGCAATCTGCGGCACCATCGATAGCGCTTTTGATGCGTCAGGCAACCAGGTATTGAACTACGAGCATGACGGCAAACAGATGATCTGGGACATGATTCCCGAAGGTGGCGGAGCCTATGACAACGGTAAGATCTGGGCACCGGACCGCGACAAAACGTATAACTCGAAAATGGCGCTGAGCGGCAACTCGTTGACCGTCAAAGGCTGTGTCGCGGGTGGTCTGATCTGCCGCGGCCAGACCTGGTCGCGCGTTCAGTAAGCCCTTATGGGGCCCAGGTTAGGAAGTTTCCGATCATGCGCAGCCCCACATCCTGACTTTTTTCAGGGTGGAACTGCATTCCAACCATTGTGTCACGGCCGATCACGGCCGTGACCTCCTGCCCATAGTCCACATAAGCCAGACGCTGCGCCGGGTCGGTGACCCTGAAGTGGTAGGAATGGACGAAATAGGTGTGATCGCCGGATTCCACTCCGTCAAACACCGGGTGATCGCTTTCCAGCACCAGATCGTTCCAGCCCATATGCGGCACTTTCAGCGCGCTGTCTGACGGCTCAATCCGCACAACATCGCCCGCAACCCAGCCCAGTCCGTCGGTGTCAGTGTATTCGTGGCCCGTTGACGCCATCAGCTGCATCCCGACGCAAATGCCCAGAAACGGGCGACCTTTTTGCTCCACCGCTTCAACCATAGCGTCGTGGATACCCTTGTGCCCACGCAGTTCGGCCGCACAGGCCGGAAAGGCTCCGTCACCGGGCAAGACTAACCTGTCGGCGCGCGCTACGACATCTGCATCCGAGGTCACAACAACCTCACCCGCATCCAATTCCCGCGCCATGCGCTGAAACGCCTTTTCGGCCGAGTGGAGGTTGCCGCTTTCGTAGTCGATGATCGCTGTCAGCATTTACAGCGCGCCTTTCGTGGACGGAATCGCATCCGCCTTACGCGGGTCGGTCTCGACCGCCAGGCGGAGGGCGCGGGCGACGGCCTTGAAGGCGGCCTCGGCGATGTGGTGGCTGTTGAAACCGTGCAGCTGGTCAATATGCAGCGTGACGCCGCCATGGGTGCTGAGCGCTTGAAAGAATTCGCGCACCAACTCGGTGTCGAACGTGCCGATCTTGGCTGTCGGCAGGTCCACGTTCCAGATCAGGAACGGACGGCCCGATAGATCCAGCGCGCAACGCACCTGTGCGTCATCCATAGGCAGATGGCATTCGCCGTACCGACGGATGCCTTTCTTGTCGCCCAGTGCTTGCGTCAGCGCCTGACCCAGCGCGATGCCGGTATCCTCGACCGTGTGGTGGTCGTCGATGTGATAGTCACCCTTGGCGCGGATGGTCATGTCGATCAGCGAGTGACGCGCCAGCTGATCCAGCATGTGATCGAAGAACCCCACACCGGTCTGATTGTCATAGGTGCCGGTGCCATCCAGATTGACCTCGACGGTGATCTCGGTCTCGGCGGTCTGACGGCTGATCTTTGCGCTGCGCATGGGCGAATTCCTTTTGCTACAGGCGCGCTTATAGACGGGGTAGGGCGGCCATATCCAGAGCGCATGCAGCATTCGCCGCAATCTGTTGCAGGGGATTGCACCCCGGCCCGCCCCGTGCCAGCTTGCGAGCAACTCAAACCAACAAGGTCCGGCCCATGTCCACCTGCGTTTTCATCCAGATCCGCTGCAAACCCGGCACCACTTACAAAGTGGCCGAAGAAATCGCTCTGCGCGAAATCCACTCCGAGCTGTACTCGACCAGCGGCGAATACGATCTGTTGCTGAAGCTTTACATCCCCGAGGCAGAGGATGTGGGCCATTTCATCAACGAAAATCTTCTGGTGATTCCCGGCATCGAACGATCACTGACTACAATGACGTTCAAGGCGTTCTAACCCAGTTCAAACGTTGTCACGCCGAAGATCCGGCTGAGGTCGATATCCGGTTCGTGATCGGAATACATCCGCGCGGTTTCGAACACTTTGTCCAATCCCAGTTGATCGGCCATGGCGAATGCTGCCACATTGGGTTGCGGCATGTCGACAAAGACATCGTGATCGCGATGATCCACGGGAATGGCTGCCAAGAGGCTTGCCAGCAGCGCCTGCGCTATTGCAGCGTCGTCGGCAAACAGCGGGCCAACCTTGTAGCCCGTCTTGCAGGGGCGCAGGGTGGCATAGCCCCTGATCTGGCCACTCTCGGTATAAACCCGAGAGATATGGCTGGTGGCCCCAAGCCAGCTTTGCAGGAAGTTGTCGCGCGCCGCTGGAAACAGTTGGCGGTCATAGGCTTTGAGAGCGTCGCTGGCGGTTGACAGCGAGGCTACACCATTGCCCAGAACTTGCCCCAGCTTGGGCAGCACATCCCGAACCCGCGCGCCGAAGCGGTAGTTGTTGTAGGCAAATGTGAAGCCGGATTTGCGATAGTTGTCCTGCTGTTCGACCACTCCATCCAGCCCCATATTGCGGCCTTCGCAATGGGCCAGCGCGTGGCCTGCGATTTCAAGCCCGTGACCATGGCTGCGATATTCCGGTCGGACAATGTAGAATCCCAGAAAGGAAAACGCATCGTCGTAATTCACGGCTGAGACCGAAGCGACCATCTCCCCATCCAGAAAACCGCCCATAAATCCGTCGGGGTCTGTGGGCCTGAAACACTCGGCATCGTGGACCCCGGGGTTCCAGCCTTCGCGGCCAGCCCAGTCCACGGCTTGTTTGACTTCCGCCTCGGTCAGAGGGCGGATGGTGTAGTTGGACATAATAACATCCTGCAATCGTTAACGACCTCAGAATGACGCAACATCCCGCAAGACACCAGTAAAGTTTGAAAAAATGCTGTATCTGGAGCGGGCGAGGCGATTCGAACGCCCGACCCTAACCTTGGCAAGGTTATGCTCTACCCCTGAGCTACGCCCGCATCAGATACATATGTTTTGGTCCGGAGACCTCTCAATGGAGCGGGCGAGGCGATTCGAACGCCCGACCCTAACCTTGGCAAGGTTATGCTCTACCCCTGAGCTACGCCCGCGCCGTTGAGTGAGGAGGGATGTATAAATTCCCACGCGGGGCTGCAAGCGGAAAAATACAAAAAAAAGGAAAAATCTTTCGACGGAAATGCCGGTCTGACGTGTTCAAGTCATAGAGCGTTGCAAAACCAACAGGATGGAGCAGAGGATATGACGCGTATAGCAGACATGAAAATGGCGTTGTTAGCCGCATTGATTGTTTTGACATCTGCATTTTGCGTGCAGGACGGTGACCGGTTGGGCGAGGCGGAACCGGAGCTTATGAAAGCTCCGAAGATTGAAACACGCGTTCTGATGGGATGATCCCGGCAACAGCGGCTAAAGCGCCAGAACAAGGTTCGCGAGAGCGGCGACCAGAAGAGCGGTGAATGTCAGCACCATACCAAGCTGTCGAAAGATAACGATCTGCGGGGTTTTGCCGAACCCATAGGCATGCAGGACGCGCCCGGCCAGCAAACTCAGCCCCAGCAGATTGACGAGCAGGCCGCTTGCGCCCTGAAGCTCGACCATGGCGATCAGCAGCAGCGCGAACGGGGTGTATTCGACGAAGTTGGAATGGGTTCGGATCGCCTTGAGCATCTCGCTATTGCCGGAATCACCGTAAGAGATCTTGTGGCCACGGCGTTTAGTGATGATCCAACCGCTGAGAGCGATGTAGATGAGCGCCAGGACGGCGGCGTAGATAGGTGTGATGGACAGCATGTTTTTCTCCCTGACGCATGAAAAGGGCCGTCCGGATTTCCGGGCGGCCCTCCAGTTGGAAGCTAAACTAGGTCGTTCATTCCAGTTCGACCAGTAGGTCCTTAGCGTCAATCTGACCGCCTGGCTGGACATGGACGGCCTTCACCACAGCGTCGCGTTCGGCATGGATGCCGGTTTCCATCTTCATCGCTTCGATGGTGAGCAGTAGATCGCCTTCTTTTACCTCCTGACCTGAAGTCACGCTGACAGTGGCCACAACACCGGGCATCGGAGCGCCCACGTGGTTTGGGTTGCCCGCTTCGGCCTTGGGGCGAGCCTGTGTGGACGCGGTCACCAACCGGTTTGGCACGCGGATGACGCGGGGTTGCCCGTTGAGTTCGAAGAAGACTTTGACCTCGCCGTTCTCATCTGTCTCGCCAATGGCCTGACACCGGATTTCCAGCGTCTTTCCGGGGTCGATCTCGGCTGTGATTTCTTCACCCGGATTCATACCATAGAAGAAGGTGCGGGTAGGCAGAGTACGGACTGGACCATATGTGCGGTGGCGGCCCATGTAATCCAGGAAGACCTTGGGATACATCAGGTAGCCGTTCAGGTCCTCGTCGTCGACCTCTTTGCCATCCAACTGCTTGGACAGATCTGCGCGGGTGGCTTCCAGATCGACCGCAGGCACGTCCTTGCCGGGGCGCTGGGTGTTGGGCGATTCGTCCTTTAGCACCTTCTTGATGATCGTGTCCGGGAACCCGCCCGGAGGCTGGCCCAGATTGCCGCGCATCATGTCCACGACCGAGTCGGGGAAGGCCACATCCGTATCCGCGCTTTCCACGTCAGCACGGGTCAGGCCCTGGCTGACCATCATCAGCGCCATGTCGCCAACCACCTTGGACGAGGGCGTCACCTTGACGATATCGCCGAACATCTGGTTCACGTCGGCATACATTTGGGCGACCTCGTGCCAGCGTTCCTCCAGCCCCAAGCTGCGCGCCTGCGCTTTGAGGTTGGTGAACTGACCGCCGGGCATTTCGTGCAGGTAGACCTCGGAGGCTGGGGCCTGCAGGCTGGATTCGAAGGCGGCGTATTGGCCGCGCACCGCCTCGAAGTAATCGCTGATTTCGCGGATGGCTTTGATGTCCAGACCGGTATCACGCTCGGTATGGCGCAGCGCTTCGACCACGGTACCCAGCGTCGCTTGCGAGGTGTTGCCCGAGAAACTGTCCATCGCGCAATCCACCGCGTCCACGCCCGCCTCGGACGCGGCCAGAATGGTGGCGCTTGCGATGCCAGCAGTGTCGTGCGTGTGGAAGTGGATCGGCAAACCGACCTCTTCTTTCAGCGCGCGGATCAGGATTTTGGCCGAGGCCGGTTTCAGCAGACCCGCCATATCTTTCAGGCCAAGGATATGAGCACCTGCATCGCGCAGCTCTTTCGCCATGCCGACATAGTATTTCAGGTCATACTTCGAGCGATCCGGGTCTAGAATATCACCGGTATAACAAACGGTGCCCTCACAGATCTTTCCGTTCTCAACGACTGCATCCATCGCCACGCGCATATTCTCGACCCAGTTCAGCGAGTCGAACACGCGGAACACGTCGATATTCTGCGACGCCTGACGGACGAATTCCTGCACCACGTTGTCGGGGTAGTTGGTGTAGCCAACACCGTTCGCGCCGCGCAGCAGCATCTGGGTCATCAGGTTCGGCATCGCTTCGCGCAGGTCGCGCAGGCGCTGCCACGGGCATTCCTGCAAGAAGCGGTAGGCTACATCAAAGGTCGCACCGCCCCAGCATTCGACTGAGAACAACTGCGGCAGGTTCGCAGCATAGGTCGGGGCCACTTTGATCATATCGATCGAGCGCATCCGGGTGGCCAACAGCGACTGATGCCCGTCACGCATGGTGGTGTCGGTGATCAGCAGCTGGCGCTGCGCTTTCATCCAGTCGGCAACAGCCTGCGGACCTTTCTGTTCCAGCAGGTTGCGGGTGCCCATCTTGGGCTCACCCTTCAACGCAGGTGGGCGCGCGTCTTTCAGATCGGCGCGTGGCATTGGGCGGTCTTTGGTTTCCGGATGCCCGTTAACGGTGATATCCGCGATATAGGTCAGAACCTTGGTGCCCCGGTCACGGCGTTTCTTGAAGGTGAACAGGTCTGGTGTTTCGTCGATGAATTTGGTGGTGTATTCATTCGACAGGAAGGTCGGGTGTTTCAGCAGATTCTCGACAAACGCAATATTGGTCGAAACACCGCGCACCCGGAATTCGCGCAGCGCGCGGTCCATCCGCGCAATTGCTTTCTCGGGCGTTGGCGCCCAGGCAGTAACCTTGGTCAGCAGCGAGTCATAATACCGCGTGATCACCCCGCCCGCATAGGCCGTGCCGCCATCCAGCCGGATGCCCATACCAGTGGCCGAGCGATAGGCAGTGATGCGGCCATAATCCGGGATAAAGTTGTTCAGCGGATCTTCGGTCGTTACGCGCGTTTGCAGGGCGTGACCGTTCAGTTGTACCTCATCTTGGTTGGCTTTGCCGGTGGCTTCGGCCAGTGTCTTGCCCTCTGCGATCAGGATCTGAGCCTGGACGATGTCGATGCCGGTGACTTCTTCGGTGACAGTGTGTTCGACCTGTACGCGCGGATTCACCTCGATGAAGTAGAACTTGCCGGTATTCATATCCATCAGGAATTCAACCGTGCCCGCGCATTCATAGTTTACATGAGCGCAGATGCGGCGACCCAGCTCGCAGATTTCCGCACGTTGTTCTTCACTCAGATACGGGGCAGGGGCGCGTTCCACGACCTTCTGGTTGCGGCGCTGAACTGAACAGTCACGTTCGTATAGGTGATAAATCTCGCCATGCTTGTCGCCCAGTATCTGAACTTCGACGTGGCGGGCGCGGGTGATCATCTTTTCCAGATACCCCTCGCCATTGCCAAAGGCGGCTTCGGCTTCGCGGCGGCCTTCCAGAACCTTTTCTTCCAACTCGTCTTCCGAGTTGATGGGGCGCATCCCGCGTCCACCGCCGCCCCAGCTGGCTTTCAGCATCAACGGGTACCCGATCTCGGCGGCTTCGGCTTTGATCGCGGCCATATCGTCGCCCAGAACTTCCGTGGCGGGGATAACCGGCACGTCAGCGGCGATGGCAACCTTGCGGGCACTCGCTTTGTCACCAAGGGCGCGCATGGTTTCAGCCTTGGGGCCGATGAAAGTGATGCCGTTCTGCACGCAGGCATCCACGAAGTCCGGATTTTCCGACAGAAGCCCATAGCCGGGGTGGATCGCGTCTGCACCGCATTCCTTGGCAACGCGGATGATTTCGTCAATGCTGAGGTAAGCAGCAACCGGGCCCAGCCCCTCGCCAATGCGATAGGCCTCATCCGCCTTGAAGCGATGCAAGCCCAGCTTGTCTTCTTCTGCAAAGACGGCAACGGTGCGTTTGCCCATCTCATTGGCTGCGCGCATTACGCGAATGGCAATCTCGCCCCTGTTGGCAATCAGGATCTTTTTGAAGTCGGTCATTGTCTGTCCCGGTCTTTGTGGTTTGGCCGTGTTGATAGGCGGACAATACGTGCGCGTATATCAGTCGTTCTGGGTAGAACCGGCATGTTAACGCTCGCAAACGCCCTTTTGTGGCGCTTTCTTCATACACATGCTGCGGTGCAGCATCAATCCAACGTTAAAATTGGTGGGATTTCTTCCAGCGTTCGGGCTCCTAGTTGTCCCATATTGGCCTTCAGATCCTGTCGTAATATGTCGATGACATGCGCTGGTCCCGCAGCACCCAGCGCGGCCAGGGCATACATAAAGCCCCGTCCCAACATGACAAAATCCGCTCCGGAGGCGCGCGCACGCAAGATATCGAGGCCGCCTTCAACGCCGCTGTCGAAGATTAGCGGCAGGTCGGTTGCCGCGCGGATGGTGGGCAGCACGTCTATTCCGGCTGGCGCGCCATCAAATTGCCGCCCCCCGTGATTCGAGACCCACAACGCGTCCACCCCCGCTTGCTTCAACGGCTCGGCATCTTCGGGGCGCATCACGCCCTTGACGATCAGCGGCCCGTCCCACGCATCGCGCAGCCAGTGCACATATTCCATGTCCGGCGAAGTTCTGAGTAGGTAACCCACATGCGCCGTCGGAGGCAGGTTGCTTGAGTTGTCGGTATATTTGTCCAAAGTCCGCATACGCGGAGGCCCGCTGCGTGCCATGGCCATGGCCCAAGCCGGGCGTTGTGCGATCTGAGCCAGTAGCTTTGGTGTAAGCTTCGGCGGATTGGTCAGCCCGGAGCGTGTCTGCCGTTCGCGTCTGGACGCAACCGGAACATCTGCGGTCAGTACAAGGGTTGAGAACCCGGCTTGCCGAACCCGGTCCAACAGGTCGCGCCGGATATCCGGGTCTTTTGGCGGATACAGTTGAAACCACGCGTCATTGCCCAGATGCGGGGCGACATCCTCGGGGCTTTGGGCGGCGACATTCGACAGCGTGAAGGGCAGTCCGGCTGCTGCGGCTGCACGGGCCAGCAGTCCCTCGGCGTCCGGCCAGATCAGTCCCGCCATCCCAATAGGCGCGACGCCAACAGGCATAGGATAGGTGCGACCCAGAAATTCCACCTGTGTGTCGCATTCGATTGGGCCGTGCAGGATCGAAGGTGCGAACCCCAGGCGATCTAATCCGACACGATTCCTGCGCAGGGTCGCTTCGACTCCCGTGCCACTGTCCAGATATTCCCATACGAAATGAGGGATACGACGCTGCGCACGGCGTTTCAGGTCGGCTATGCCGGGGTAGAGGCTGTGTAAATCCATGCCGTTTGATCTGACCAAACGGGCGATTCGGCAAGGATTTTAAGGTTTTGCTTTGCCCAAAGCGGTTTTCACGGGACGAAGAGCTTCTGGTGCGTTCTGCGCATCGCCGGCCACCTGCACCTGATTGCGCCCTTTATCCTTGGCCGCGTATAGGGCGTCGTCCGCCGCGCGCATCAGATCCTGCGGCATTGCCCCATGGGCCGGATAGTGGGCCACGCCAACCGAAATCGTGATGCGCGGCAACGCCTTTTCACCGTAGCGAACCGTGACCGCCTCGACCGCCTGACGCAAGTGTTCTGCGCGGGTTACCGTATCCTCTGGGCGATTGTCCGGCAGGATCAACATGAATTCCTCTCCTCCGATCCGGCAGGCGACCTCGTCCCGGTCGCATCCTTGCTCCAGCGCCGAGCCAACCGCCCGCAAAACCATGTCACCCGCATCATGCCCATGGGTGTCGTTAAACTTCTTGAAATGGTCCACATCCACTGCAATCAAGCTCAGCGGGGCACCGGTCTGTTGGCTGCGGTTGATGGATTTGCGCAAAGTCTCTGTCATGTGTCTGCGATTGAAAAGCCCGGTCAGCGGGTCGCGGACAGATTGGTCATGCAGTTGATCACGCATCCGCACGTTGGCAATCGCCATACTGATCTGTTCGGCGCAAAGTTGAGCCAATTTCTTGCTGGAATGGAAGCAATCTTTACGCCCCTCCAACGCTCGCAAGTGCAGCAATCCGACAGTTTCGCCATGTGCGAGGATCGGAAAGCAGAAATACGGGCGACCATCATGCGGTTCGGCGTGCTCGCAGACGAAATCAATTTCGGACGCGCCGAACTCATAGGTGCGGCCGCGCCGCAGGCCCCAACAGCCCTCGGGATGAATATGCGCCTTATGCTCTGCCCCGTTCCAACTGGCGCAGCCATCCAGCACATCGCGGGAGTTCGAATAGACATATACGCTCCCCTCGGCCTCGGGCAGGATATGCGTCATAAACCGTGAAACCATGTCGAAAAGCTCATCCAGAGATTGGCTGGATTGCAGCCACTCGTTCAATTCGCCCAATAACCGAACTTCGCGGGCCAGCCGGAGTTGTTCATCCATCAATTGGCGCTCTTTCACCGCACGCCCGCGCAAGCTACGCATCTGTCGGCGGTTGCTGCGATAGACAACCAGCGTCACGATACTGAAGGCCAGAAGCGCAACAGCACTTAGAATGAAAAGCGACAAGCGAACACGATCAATGAACAGATTTCGAACATCGGTGATGTCGGAATAGAACTCGATCGCACCAAGAAACACGCCGTCGCGGATGATCGGCGTATAGATTTCGGCCACATGACGGGTTTCAGGACCCGAGGCGTGAATGGCCGTTCCTTCATAGTCGTCGACTTCGGTCAAAGGTTTTTCTTCGTGTTTGTAGTAGATATTTCCCTGCCGGATAACGGATTGAAAATAGGGCTTGGAATTCACGGTCCCCACATCCGCAGACCGGGTCGACCAGAACACGCGGCCATCCGCATTGAACAATTTAAACCGGTAGATGTCCGAAGTCGCTGGCAACAGCTCCAGAAATTCCTGATCATGAGTTCCGATAAATCCCGTCTGGAACGTGGCTTCCACATTCTCAAGATGCGAGGTGACCTGTTTACCCAGTTGCGTTGCTTCTTTGCGCAGGTCTGCTTCCAGCATCCGATCTACGACCGGCGTTGGCACCGCATAGATTCCCCAGCCGGACACCGCGGTCAGAGCCAGCAGTGTCAATATGATGGCGGCCATTTTCAAGCGGGATGCCCCGGTTGTTTCTGTATTGGTTTCCATTTTCGCGCTCCCACTTCTTTGGCTGGAAGCATCAGGTGCAAGCTTTGACGGAAGGTTAACTTTTGTCTGCGCAAATCAGAGGAGTTGATTAGAATTGATTGGAACCTTCTACAAAACTCTTTGCGAACAAGGGGTGAACAAACTCTTTCCCTCGGGACTGATCCGGCGTAGTTTGCGGGTATGAGCAGTTCCGACGAAATGGACGCCTTCGAGGGCGCATCCCTGTCCGCGCGCGCGATGGCTGCGCGACCTTCCCCCTATCTGGACGATTTGAACCCCGCGCAGCGCGAGGCGGTGGAGCGTTTGGACGGTCCAGTTCTGATGTTGGCCGGGGCGGGAACGGGTAAAACCAAAGCGCTGACAGCGCGGATCGCGCATCTGCTCAGCACCGGGCGAGCCCGCCCGAATGAGATTCTGTCGGTGACATTCACGAACAAGGCCGCGCGCGAAATGAAAAACCGTGTGGGTCGATTGTTGGGCCAGCCGGCCGAGGGAATGCCTTGGCTGGGTACCTTCCACTCAATTTGCGTCAAGCTGCTGCGCCGACATGCGGAATTGGTTGGAGATGGTCAGGTGCTTCCGGCCGCAGACAAATCTGATGGGCTTGTCGATCCATTGGGGATGCAAGAAGCCTCAAACTATGATGTTGGACCAGTTCCTCGTCCACAAGAGCAAGTTTCCGATCGAGCGCTTCACTTGAAATCGAACTTCACCATTCTGGACACCGACGACCAGTTGCGTCTTCTCAAGCAATTGATTCAGGCAGCAAATATTGACGACAAGCGCTGGCCGGCGCGTATGTTGGCCGGAATTATCGACGATTGGAAGAACCGCGCATTGACACCCGACAAAGTGCCCGCTGCAGATGCCGGAGCGTATAACAACAAAGGCATTGAGCTCTACGCCGCGTATCAGCGCCGACTGCTGGAGCTGAACGCCGTCGACTTCGGCGACCTGTTGCTGCACATGGTCACGATCTTTCAGCAGCACGAGGATGTGTTGAAACAGTACCAACGCTGGTTCCGATACATCCTCGTGGACGAATATCAGGACACCAACGTCGCTCAATATCTGTGGCTACGACTGCTGGCCGGGGGGCACAAGAATATCTGTTGCGTGGGCGATGATGACCAGTCGATCTATGGCTGGCGCGGGGCCGAGGTGGGTAACATCTTGCGGTTCGAAAAGGACTTTCCCGGCGCGTTTGTGGTGCGGCTAGAGCAGAATTACCGCTCGACCCCGCATATTCTGGCTGCCGCCTCGAACGTCATTCGCGGCAATGAAAACCGTTTGGGTAAAGAGCTTTGGACGGATGCAGAAGACGGTCACAAGGTCAACCTGATCGGCCATTGGGATGGCGAGGAAGAGGCGCGCTGGATTGGTGAGGAAATCGACGCGCTGCAGGGTGGCACGCGTGGGATTCGTCCGATGAATCTGGATGAAATCGCCATCCTTGTTCGCGCCTCGCACCAGATGCGCGCGTTCGAGGATCGGTTTCTGACCATCGGGTTGCCTTACAAGGTGATCGGTGGCCCTCGGTTCTATGAGCGGATGGAGATACGCGATGCCATGGCCTATTTCCGGCTTGTGGTCAGCCCCGGCGACGATCTGGCGTTCGAGCGGATCGTGAACACGCCCAAACGTGGTTTGGGCGACAAGGCGCAGCAGACGATCCAGATGACCGCGCGCGAAAATGGCGTGTCGCTGGTCGATGGGGCGCGGATTGCGGTCGACAATGGGCTGATCAAGGGCAAAGGCGGCAAGGCGCTGCGCGAATTGATCGAGGGGCTGGCGCGTTGGAATGCGATGACGCGCGGGCCGCGGATCGAGGTCGAGGATGACTCGGTCATCGACGACGGTGCTCCGCTGCGGTTTGGTGAGCCCGAGGTCTCGCATATCGAACTGGCGCAAATCGTGTTGGACGAATCCGGCTATACGGCCCATTGGCAGAATGAAAAGACGCCCGAGGCACCGGGGCGGTTGGAAAACCTCAAGGAACTGGTCAACCAGTTGGACAATTTCGAGAACCTGCAGGGGTTCTTGGAGCATGTCAGTCTGGTCATGGACAATGAGCAGGACGGCGACGGGGCCAAAGTCTCGATCATGACGCTGCACGCGGCCAAGGGTTTGGAGTTTCCAGCCGTGTTCCTGCCGGGGTGGGAGGATGGTCTGTTCCCCTCGCAGCGATCGATGGACGAATCCGGCCTAAAGGGTTTGGAGGAAGAGCGACGTCTGGCCTATGTGGGCATCACGCGCGCTGAAGAGGTCTGTACGATTTCCTTCGCGGCCAATAGGCGGGTGTTCGGGCAGTGGCAGAATGCGATGCCATCGCGCTTCATCGACGAATTGCCCGAGGATCATGTGGAAGTGTTGACGCCTCCGGGGCTTTATGGCGGTGCTCAACCGGCAGCGACCATTGAAACACGCGCGGTAAAGGCGGATGTCTACAACTCACCGGGGTGGAAGCGGATGCAGGCGCGGCAGGGGCAATATGGGATGTCGCAGCCCCGCGAAAGCCGCAATACGGTGATTGATGCGACCGCAGTGGCCAGTTTCACTCTGGGTGAGCGGGTTTTTCACCAGAAATTCGGCTACGGCGCGGTGATCGGTATCGAGGGCGACAAGGTCGAGGTCGATTTCGACAAGGCAGGCGTCAAAAAAGTAGTTGCGCGTTTCCTGACCGCCAAGGACGACGTGCCGTTTTAGCGGTCACAATCCGTCAACCAGAACTAAATTGGCTGAGGCTGTATTCTGCCTGATTTTGGCCAGCTCGATATAGTCGGGGTCGTCTTTCCATGCCTTTGCGGCTTCGAGACTGGGGAACTCCATCAGAACGATCCCATCTTTTTCCCAAACGCCTTCGATCACTTCGACCGGTTTTGACGAGACCGTCAGCAGGCGCCCTCCGTGTCGATCAAAGATGGGCATGAAGCTTTCCAGATATTTCTGATACCCGTCGGGATCGTGGATCGATATCTGAGCGATGAAATACGCGGCCATGGAATGCTCCTGAACTAAGCCAACACTCCACCACCATACAAAATGGGCCGAAAAAAGAAAAACGGCGGTTCCCAGGGAGGAGGAGGGGAACCGCCGTTCTTTGCAACATCAGGGCAGGGAGGAGGAGAGCCCTGATGTATCTGAACCCGGGTCTGATCCCGGTATGTCTAAGTCGCGGCGACACCAGGGAGGAGGAGAGGTGTCGCCGCGCGCTTTCAACATCAGGGCAGGGAGGAGGAGAGCCCTGATGTATCTTCGTCCGGGTCTGATCCCGGTATGTTTAAGTCGCGGCGACGTCAGGGAGGAGGAGAGACGTCGCCGCGCGCTTTCAACACCGGGAAAGGGAGGAGGAGAACCCGGTGTATCGCGTTCCGGCGTTCAGGGCCGGTATAATCTGCGGCGACATCAGGGAGGAGGAGAGATGCCGCCGCTGAAATACAGGTCCTAAAGGGAGGAGGAAGGACCTGATCTCGGTATATGGTTGCGCTTAAGTGCGCGCGAATTGCTCTTCGGCCGCTTGCAGCGCAAGGCGCCGGATCATCGAGCGGTGCAGGCCCAAATCAGCCAGCTCTCGGTTCGACAATTCGGACAGTTCATTCACTGTCCGACGGTAGACGCGATAGCGCGCGAACCGGATCTTTGCCGCGTCGATCAATGAAGCCATGCCGGTTGCCGGTGAACTTTTGAGCGCGGTTTGATGTGTTGCTGCGGCCATGAGTAAAACCTGTGTGTTTCCGTGTTGCCGGGCGTTCCGGCGTTTGCTTGAGATTGAAAATAGGCAAATGCTGCGATTGCACAATGGTTCGCGTCGTCAATGCCGCTATGCAGCAAATGCATGGATATCAACCGGTTGGCGTTTTAGGGAAGAAAGTGCCTTAAAAATAAAGGTTTTCAGCTTTTACACTTTTCGGAAGAAATGTCAGCTTGATCCTTGATGCGGGTTTTCTGCGAAATCTTTGTGCGGAGTTTCCGAAATTTGTGCATCCGTTTAGCGATGCTTTTGTAGTCGCGCTGCTGAACTATTGCCCCAGAAGGGCATGGGAATTCATGGGCGAAGCGTTGTTTGCCCAACGGATCTTATGGAAAGCCTGCGATTCATCGCCATCGATTCGTCCCGAAAATCTGTTGCCTAAATGCCGATTTCCTTGAATTCCTGCTTGATAGGAAAGTTTTTTGGGAATTAATGGGAATTCAGGGAAATGCGCTGGAATGTATATATATTGGCGTTTCATGGGTAATTCTAACAACATATTGTGGTTACATCTTTTGTTTGATCTCGAATTTTGAGGTTTGACTTTAGAATCACCAATATTACAGAGAAATTTTTCATTGCTTTCCATAAATTCCCATGGCATCCCTTATTTATCCGATGAGGACGAGGCATATGGGGCACCAAACGACCCCGAACCAATAAAATACAGGTTTCATACAGGCATCTCGCTTTCATCATTCAAGAGATCCGGCGCGCGGGCGAGCAGACATCCCCCCAGGTGGCGCGCGCAGCTGGACTTCCCGCTCAGCGGGCCAATGCGGCGGGTTGATCAGTGGCAGCAGATCAACCCGCCGTTTTTCATCCGGGGGGAACGCGAAGTTCAAGTGGGGCGCAAGCGAAAGGGACAGTCGTCTTGGCGCGCAGGTTTAGAGGTGAAAGCCACCACAAGGTGGATACGAAAGGCAGGGTCTCGATCCCGGCCTCGTTTCGCCGCGTGCTTGAATCCTCTGATCCGAACTGGCAGCCCGGTGACACACCTGAGCTGGTGATCGTCTACGGCGACCATCGCCGCAAATTTCTGGAATGCTATACAATGCAGGCGATCGACGAGGTCGATGCCAAGATCGACGCTTTGCCGCGCGGGTCGATGCAGCGGAAGATGTTGCAGCGCATGTTCCACGGGCAGTCCTTTCCAACAACCGTGGATGAAACCGGACGTCTGGTGCTGCCGGCCAAGCTGCGCAGCAAAATCGGTCTCGAGGGCGAGGCCTTCTTTATCGCCGCGGGCGATACATTCCAAATCTGGAAGCCGGAAACATACGAATCCGAGGAACTCGCCGCCGCCGAAGAGTGGTTGGATGATCAGCCGGACGATTTCGATCCGCTGGAATTCCTAGACGGCGCCGGGGACGCGTAACGGCATGGCCGGCGCTACTCCCTCGTCCGAGAAGCCTCATATCCCTGTTCTGTTGCGCCCATTGCTGGCGGCTGTGGCTCCTGTTTCGGGCGTCTGGCTGGATGGGACGTTCGGTGCGGGTGGCTATACGCGCGGTCTGCTGGACGCCGGGGCTGACAAGGTCATCGGCGTTGATCGTGATTCGCTGGCCTTTGAGATGGCAGCCGAATGGGCGGGCGACTATGGTGACCGGCTGGTGATGCAGGCCGGTGTATTCTCGCGCATGGACGAATATGCGCAGGATCTGGATGGCGTCGTGCTGGATTTGGGCGTGTCTTCCATGCAGTTGGATATGGCCGAGCGGGGCTTTTCCTTCATGAAGGACGGCCCTCTGGACATGCGGATGAGCCAGGAGGGCGAAAGCGCTGCAGATCTGGTCAATACCGCAACCGAAGCGCAACTGGCCGATATTCTGTTCCATTATGGCGAAGAACGCGCCAGCCGCCGCATTGCCAAGGCCATTGTCAAGGCGCGTACGGAGGAGGCGATCACGACGACCCTTCGTTTGGCCGAGATCATCGAATCCTGCCTGCCGCGCCCCAAGCCGGGGCAGTCGCACCCGGCGACGCGCAGCTTTCAGGGGCTGCGGATCGCGGTGAATGCAGAATACGAGGAACTGTTTCAAGGCCTCATGGCTGCCGAGCGGGCGTTAAAGCCCGGCGGGCAGCTGGCCGTGGTGACGTTTCATTCCATCGAAGATCGCATGGTCAAACGGTTCTTTCAGTCGCGGGCGGGTAAAACCGGGCGCGCCAACCGCTATGCGCCCGAGATGGAACAGGAGCTGCCGCAATTCACGCTGAAAACGCGCAAGGCGGTGGGGCCGGACGAGCAGGAATTGCAAGAAAATCCGCGCGCGCGTTCGGCCAAGCTGCGCGTGGCGGTACGGACTGAGGCTCCGGCGGGGGAAATTGAAGCCCGCGCCATTGGGATGCCGCAACTTGGGGGAAAGGCAAAATGAAAAGCATATTGTATGTATTGACCGCACTTTCGGTTTTTGGGCTGGCCTTGTGGGCATATCAGGAAAATTACCGCACCCAGCAGGTGGTGAAGGAAACGCAGAAATTGCAGCGTGAAATCGGTATGGCGCAGGTACGTCTGGCGGTGTTGAACGCCGAATGGGCCTATCTAAACCGTCCGGACCGCCTTCGCGAACTGGCTGACTTGAACTTTGAGCGCTTGGGCCTGTTGCCCTTGCGTGCCGAGCAGTTTGGGCGCGCCGACCAGGTCTCCTACGCCGAAGACCCGGACTTGCCGGGTGTTGATCCTTTTGAGTTGGAAGCGATCACCAATATTCAGGCACTGGGCGAGGTGCAGATTCCATGACACGTACGCCCCTCCGTCCTCTGGCCCGTATTCTCGACGCCCGCGCCAAGGGTGAGAACCCCAAAGCCATCGAACGCGAGAATATCCGCCAGCGTCACGAAGACATGAAAGACCGCGCCCGTGCGCGGGCCGAAGGGCGCCTTTTGGTGCTGGGTCTGTTCTTTTTCTGCGCCTTTTCGGTCGTTGGTTTTCGCATGGGGATGCTCGCCACCTCCGAGGCGCAGGAACCGCTGGCCAGTGCCCCCGGTGCTGCAATTGCTATGCAGCGCGCCAATATCGTTGACCGTGAAGGGCGCATTCTGGCGACCAATCTGGACACCTATTCTGTCTATGCCCAGCCGCCTTTGATGATTGACCCGGTGGCGGCTGCGGACCAGTTAGTGGCGATTTTTCCTGATCTGGAAAAAGAACGCCTGATCAAGGACTTCACAGGCGACCGTAAATTCCTGTGGATTAAGAAACGGATCTCGCCCGAGCAGAAACAGGCTGTGCATGACATCGGCGATCCTGGTATCCTGTTCGGCCCGCGTGAGATGCGGCTTTATCCAAACGGTAAGCTGGCCGCGCATATTCTGGGTGGCTCGGGCTTTGGGCGCGAAGGCGTAAGCGCCGCCGAGGTGATCGGTGTGGCTGGTGTCGAGAAACAATTCGACGACTATCTGCGCAACCCTGCCAATGGCAACAAGCCGCTGCAACTGTCGCTGGACCTGACGGTACAGGCGGCGGTCGAACAGGTTCTGTATGGCGGCATGAAGATCATGAACGCCAAGGGCGCGTCCGCCGTTCTGATGAACGCTCATACGGGCGAGGTCGTCTCAGCTGCATCGCTACCGTCTTTTGATCCCAATGACCGACCGCGCCCGCCGACCTCGGGGTTCGATCCTTCGGACAGTCCGCTGTTCAACCGCTATGTGCAGGGCGTGTACGAGCTGGGCTCGGTCTTCAAGATTTTCACGGCGGCTCAGGCGGTGCAGCTTGGCTTGGTGAATTCCAACACGATCATCGACACGTCCGGACCAATGCGGATCGGGCGGTTCCCGATTGGCGAGTTCAACGGCAAGAACTATGGGGAGATCAGCGTTGCGGATGTGATCGTCCACAGCTCGAACCGGGGCACGGGACGGCTGGCTTTGCAGATCGGCGCGCAGCGGCAGCAACAGTTCCTCAAGGCGCTGGGCATGTTCGAGCCCACCCCGTTTGAGATTGTCGAGGCCGCAGGTGGCGAACCGCTGAAACCCAAGAAATGGGGCGAACTTAGCACTGTGACCATTTCCTATGGCCACGGGTTGTCGACGAGCCCGATGCATCTGGCGGCGGGTTATGCGGCAATTGCCAATGGCGGGCACTATGTCAGCCCGACGATCTTGCGGCGCAATGGGCCTCAGTACGGTCCGCGCATTATGTCTGACAGTGCGGCGCGCCAGGCGCAGCAGATGTTGCGCAAGGTGGTCACAGATGGCACCGCCAGCTTTGGCGATGTGGCTGGTTATGACGTTGCGGGTAAGACAGGCACCGCCGATAAGCCCAAACCGCGCGGTGGGTACTACGATGACAAAGTGATCTCGACCTTTGCGACGATCTTTCCAGCTTATGATCCGAAATACGTGCTGATCGTCACGCTGGATGAACCTTCAATCGTGGCATACGGCGAGAAGCGCCGTACGGCAGGGTGGACAGCCGTTCCGGTTGCTGCGGAACTGATCGGACGTGTCGCCCCCTTGCTGGGCCTTCGTCCCCGGCTTGAGCCTGAGGCGCGCGCTGCTATAACGCTCACCTCAAATTAGACCGTCCGGCAAAGGGTAGGGCATGGGCACAAGAACAAAAACACTCAGCCAACTGGCCCTGACCGCACGCGGAGGCGCGAATCCCGAAATCACCGGTCTGGCCGTAGACAGCCGCGAGGTGCAGGAGGGCTTTCTGTTCGCTGCCTTGCCGGGCACGCGGGTCCATGGCGGAGAGTTCATCCAATACGCCCTGCGCATGGGCGCGGCAGCGATCCTGACGGATGCCGAAGGGGCCGAGATTGCAGCCGATGAACTGGCCGCATCAGATGCGGCTTTGGTTGTGGTTGAAGACCCGCGTCAGGCGCTGGCTGGATGTGCGGCGCTGTGGTTCGGCGCGCAGCCGCAGACCATTGTGGCCGTAACTGGAACCAATGGGAAAACCTCGGTCGCCACATTCGTGCGCCAAATCTGGATGGAACTGGGCCACGCCGCCGTCAACTTGGGCACCACCGGGGTCGAGGGCGCATGGACCGCCCCGCTAGCCCACACCACGCCCGAGCCGATCACCCTGCATCGCTGTCTAGCTGAGGCGGCCGCAAATGGCGTGACCCACGCCGCGATGGAGGCGTCCTCGCACGGGTTAGAACAGCGCCGTCTGGACGGAGTGCATCTAGTGGCTGCAGGGTTCTCGAACTTCACGCAGGACCATCTGGACTATCACGAAACGTTCGAGGCGTATTTCGCCGCCAAGGCTGGTCTCTTCGACCGGGTGCTGCCGCAAGACGGCACCGTCGTGATCAATATGAGTGACCCCAAGGGGGCCGAAGTTCGCAAGATCACCAAGGCGCGCGGACAGGAGGTTCTGACCGTTGGGCTGGGCGATGCAGATCTGTGCCTGATGAACCAGCGTTTTGACGCGACCGGGCAGGATTTGCGGTTCTCATGGCAAGGCAAAGTGTTCCAAACTCGCTTGAACCTGATCGGAGGGTTCCAGGCTGAAAATATCCTGCTGGCCTGTGGTCTGGTGATCGCGGGCGGCGAGGACCCTGAGCGCGTTTTTGAAACTTTGCCGCATCTGACAACCGTGCGGGGCCGGATGCAACTTGCGGCGACGCGCCACAATGGAGCGGCGGTGTTCGTCGACTATGCCCATACGCCTGACGCTGTGGCCACTGCGCTCAAGGCGTTGCGCCCGCATGTGATGGGGCGGTTGATTGCCATCGTTGGCGCAGGTGGCGATCGCGATGCGACCAAGCGACCTTTGATGGGGCAAGCGGCTGCAAACCATGCCGACGTGGTTTTTGTCACCGATGACAACCCCCGCAGCGAGGATCCGGCCGCCATACGCGCCGCCGTTTTGTTGGGCGCGCCTGAGGCGGCTGAGGTGGGCGACCGGGCCGAGGCAATTTTGCGCGGCGTAGACGCGTTGCAACCGGGGGATGCTTTGTTGATTGCGGGCAAAGGGCATGAAACCGGCCAGATTGTCGGCGATCAGGTTCTGCCCTTTGACGATGTGGAACAGGCCAGCATCAGCGTGGCCGCGCTGGACGGGAGGGTGGCATGACGCTCTGGACTGCGGCTGAGGCCGCTGATGCTACAGACGGGCGCGTCACCTGTGACTGGTCTGTGAACGGCGTGTCGATTGACACCCGAACCTTGCAACCCGGCGACCTGTTCGTGGCGCTAAAGGCGGCACGGGACGGGCATGACTTCGTGGCGCAGGCGTTGGAAAAGGGGGCAGGGGCGGCTTTGGTGTCCCGCATCCCCGATGGCGTGGCCGCGGATGCGCCGTTGCTGATCGTCGACGATGTACAGGCCGGGTTGGAGGCGTTGGGCCGGGCAGGCCGCGCACGCACCGATGCGCGCGTGGTGGGTGTGACGGGCAGTGTGGGCAAGACTTCGACCAAGGAAATGCTGGCCAATATTTTGGAAACGCAGGGCAAAACCCACGCCAGCGTCGCCAGCTACAACAACCATTGGGGCGTGCCGCTGACCTTGGCGCGGATGCCGCGCGACACCGAATTTGCAGTGATTGAGATCGGCATGAACCATCCCGGAGAGATTGCGCCTCTGGCCCTACAGGCCCGCCCACATGTGGCGCTGGTGACGACCGTGGCGGCCGTGCATCTTGAAGCGTTCGACTCGGTGGCCGGTATCGCCCATGAAAAAGCTGCGATCTTTGAAGGGCTGGAACCCGGTGGGGCAGCCATCGTGAATGCTGATATTGAACATGCGGGTATCTTGCGTGAGACAGCACAAAGCTGTGGTGCCGGCATTGTGGAATTTGGGCGCGCGGCGGCAGACTACATTCTCACGGATGTTGAGCAGAGCGCAGACTCCGTTCACGCGACGGCTCAGGTGGGCGGTGACGCCGTCCGTTTCGACGTGCAATCGGCGGGCACGCATTTTGCGATGAATGCCCTGGGTGCTCTGGCGGCCTGCGTCGAGATGGGGGTCGATCTGGACAAGGCGATTGCCGGTCTGCGCCGCTGGTCCCCAGTCAAAGGCCGTGGCGTGCGCGAGCAAATCGCGTTGGCTGGTGGTGGTCAGATTGAGCTGCTGGACGACAGCTACAACGCCAACCCGACCTCGATGGCAGCGGCGTTGGACGTTTTGGCAGCCGCCGAAGGTTCCCGCCGCATCGCGTTTCTGGGTGACATGAAAGAGCTGGGTGCGCAGGAATTGCCAATGCACGCGGCTATGGCAGATGTTGCGGCGATGGCCAAGGTCGATCAAGTGCATTGCATTGGTCCGCTGATGAAATCGTTGCACGACGCGCTGCCCGACGACAAGCGCGGGCTTTGGACGGAAACAAGCGCCGAGATGGCCAACAAGCTGCCTGACCTGATCCGGTCGGGGGATGTAGTTCTGGCCAAGGGCTCGCTGAGTATGGCATTGGCACGGATTGTTGACGGGCTGCGTGAAATGGGGCAAGGGAACGCGCTTGAGCCATGATCGCCTCATCAGAAAGGTACTAGGATGCTCTATTGGTTGACCGGCCTATCGGATGGCGGGGATTTCTTTAACCTCTTTCGCTATATCACCTTCCGTGCGGGTGGTGCCTTTATGACAGCGCTGATCTTTGGGTTTATCTTCGGCAAACCGCTGATCAATGTGCTGCGTCGCAAGCAGGGCAAGGGTCAGCCGATCCGTGACGATGGTCCCGAGGGACATTTTTCCAAGGCGGGAACGCCAACGATGGGGGGCTTGCTGATCGTGGGTGCTCTGGTCACGTCGACGCTGGTCTGGGCGCGGTGGGACAACCCCTATGTTTGGATGGTTTTGTTCGTGACTTTGGCATATGCGGTGATTGGCTTTGCGGATGATTACGCCAAGGTCTCCAAACAGAACACCAAGGGCGTATCAGGGAAGATGCGCTTGGCTTTGGGCGTGTTGATTGCAGTGCTGGCCTCGGTCTGGGCAACGCTGCACCACCCAGAGGCGTTACAGAACCAATTGGCGGTGCCGGTGTTCAAGGATACGCTGGTTAATCTGGGTATTTTCTATATCCCGTTTGCGATTGTTGTGATCGTGGGGGCTGCGAATGCGGTGAACCTAACCGACGGGCTGGACGGGTTGGCGATTATGCCTGCGATGATTGCAGCCTCGACTTTGGGTGTGATTGCCTATGCGGTTGGGCGGGTCGACTTTACCGAATATCTGGACGTGCATTATGTGCCGGGGACTGGCGAGATTTTTATCTTTACCTCGGCGCTCTTCGGCGCGGGACTTGGGTTCCTGTGGTACAATGCACCCCCGGCGGCGGTGTTCATGGGCGACACGGGGTCGTTGGCCTTGGGCGGTGCTTTGGGGGCGATAGCAGTGGCCACGAAGCACGAACTGGTGCTGGCTGTTGTTGGCGGCCTGTTCGTGGTCGAGGCGCTGAGTGTTATCATTCAGGTGCTGTATTTCAAACGGACTGGGCGACGGGTGTTCCTGATGGCGCCGATCCATCATCACTATGAGAAAAAAGGCTGGGCTGAGCCGACGATTGTGATCCGGTTCTGGATCATCTCGCTGATCCTGGCGATGATCGGGTTGGCGACGCTGAAGGTCCGGTAACGCTCCCGCCTGGTTCGGAGGGCCTGCGGCCCGCCTGCCACCAGTTGGGCCCGGCTCGCGCTGACGCGCGAGCCTTTTGCGTCTCTTGCCAATGCTGGTTTCTTCTGCGCAGTGTGGCGGCGCATTTGGCGGCAGAAGAAGGTGGGCGGCATGATCCCGGTCAAAGGGTGTTCAGGACAAAAAATTGCAGTTCTGGGGCTAGGGCGATCCGGGTTGGCGACCGCGCGGGCCCTGCTGGCCGGCAAGGCTGAACCGATTTGTTGGGATGACAACCCAGCAGCCCGAGAAAAGGCCGAAGCCGAGGGGTTCACTTGCGCTGATCTGCGGCGGCAAGGTGCGTTTGACGATATCGTGAGCCTGATCGTTTCCCCCGGCATTCCGCATCTCTACCCTGAGCCGAACCCGGTTGTTGCGGCGGCATTGGAGGCCGGAGTGCCGGTGGACAATGATATCGGTCTGTTTTTTCGGTCTTTCGCCGGGCCGGAGTGGAACAATTACGACATCCCTCCGCGGGTCATAGCGGTCACCGGGTCGAACGGTAAATCAACGACCGCCGCGCTGATCCATCATATTCTGACTGCGGCCGGGCGAGAAACGCAACTGGCGGGCAATATCGGGCGCGGTGTGCTGGATATCGAGCCGGGGGGCGATGGCTCGGTCGTCGTGCTGGAACTGTCGAGCTATCAGACCGAACTGGCGCGTGCGCTGACGCCGGATGTGGCGGTTTTTACCAACCTGTCGCCCGATCATCTTGATCGGCATGGCGGGATGGGCGGCTATTTCGCGGCCAAGCGCCGCCTGTTCGCCGAAGGCGGGCCCGACCGCGCGGTGATCGGAGTGGATGAGAAAGAAGGTGCGTTTCTGGCAGGCCAACTGGCCGAGGGGCCCGCGGATGACCGGGTCATGCGGATTTCGGTCACGCGCAAGCTGACGGGGCCGGGGTGGCAGGTTTTTGCGCGCAAGGGGTTTCTTTCGGAATACCGCAAAGGCCGCCAAACCGGCGCGATTGACCTGCGTGAGATCAAGGGTCTGCCGGGTGCCCATAACCATCAAAACGCCTGTGCCGCCTATGCAGCGTGCCGCGCGTTGGGGCTGGCCCCGCGCGTGATCGAAGATGCGCTACACAGCTATCCGGGCTTGCCGCATCGTAGTCAGATCATCGCCGAAGCGAATGGTGTGACCTATGTGAACGACTCGAAGGCCACCAATGTGGACAGTGCGCTCAAGGCGTTGCGCGCGTTCAAGAAGATTCGCTGGATTTGCGGCGGGCTTGAGAAGGAGGGCGGGCTCGATGCCCTGAACGGCGCGAAAGACCATGTTGTCAAAGCCTACGTCATCGGGCGTGAGGCTGCTGGTTTTGCCATGCAGCTTGAGACTGTGGCGCAGGTTTGCACCACCATGGGCGCAGCCGTGGCGCAGGCCTTCGCCGATGCCCAACCGGGTGAGACGGTCTTGTTGGCCCCGGCGGCGGCCAGCTTCGACCAATATGACAATTTTGAACAACGAGGTGACGACTTCACGGCAGAGGTGCAGAAGCGGCTGGCGGACTAAGGATTTGCAATAGACCGCCGGTTGCGCCAAGCTGCGGTGCCATCTGCTTGACGCACCAGCATTTTTGGTTTTGCGTGCCACCAAATTCAATGTGAGGTTAAGATTATGTCCTACCGTAAAGTCTCTTTGATCCTGCCCGCTCTGCTTGTTGCGGGGGCCTGCACCAATGTGGGGGCCAATTACCAGCCCGTGGTCGATGGGCCTGTGGGTCCGAACTACAACGCGGATCTGGCCCAATGTCAGGCGTTGGCCCGGTCTCAGCCAGTAGTGGATGGTAACACGGCAGGGGCTGCGGCGATCGGTGCGGCGGGTGTCGCTGGCACCAAGGCTATCATCGACGACAGCGCCAGTGATCTTGGCCGCGCGGCAGTTGCTGGTGCCATTGTCGGTGCAGGGGCCAGTGCGATCAGCAATACTCAGAACCAGGAAGTCATCGTGCGCAACTGCATGCGTGGACGCGGGTACAACGTCGTCGGCTAGGGCCGCGCCATTGGATGTGTTGGCTAATGCGCCGCAATGGCGGTTCCGGCAGCATGGCCCGAGGACCACGCCCACTGGAAGTTATAGCCGCCCAGCCACCCCGTGACATCCACTGCTTCACCAATCGCATAGAGGCCGGGGACATCCCTGGCCTCCATCGTTTTGGACGACAGATCATCTGTGTCGATCCCGCCCAAAGTGACCTCGGCGGTGCGATAGCCTTCGGTGCCTGAGGGGGTCAATTGCCAGTCGGACAGAGCTGCTGATAGATCGGTCAGGGCGACGTCGGATTGATCGGCCAGATTTCCATTCATCGGAAGGTGGTGTTTCAGGTACTCCACCAATCGTGCGGGCAGGTGGCGTGCCAGTTCGGTGGTCAGGGCCTTGCGCCCTCCGACCTGACGCTGATCGCGTAGCAGGTCGAACAGGGGCAAGCCCGGGATCAGGTTGACGCAGATCGCCTCGCCTTCACGCCAATAGGACGACAGTTGCAGCACTGACGGTCCGCTGAGGCCACGATGGGTGAACAACAACGCCTCATCAAAGCTGGTGCGCACGTTCGACAGGCGCGCAGGTACGGACACGCCTGACAGCTCTTTGAACCGGCCATCCGAGAAGGTGAAGGGCACCAGCGCCGCGCGGGTATCCGTGACCCGCAGGCCGAATTGTCGCGCGATGTCATAGGCCAGCCCGGTCGCGCCCATCTTGGGGATGGACTTGCCACCGGTAGCCAGCACCAGATTGCGGCAGGTCAGGTCGTGACGCTGGCCTTCCCGCTCGACCTCCAACGCGAACCCAGCTTCGGTCTTGCGCAGATCGCGAAGACTAGTTTGCACCCACAGCTCGGCCCCGGCGCGCGCCATCTCATCCAGCAACATCTGGATGATCTGCTTCGACGAGCCGTCGCAAAACAACTGCCCCAGCGTTTTCTCGTGCCATGCGATGCAATGGCGACCAACCAGATCAACGAAATCCCACTGCGTGTACCGTGCCAGCGCGGATTTGCAGAAATGAGGGTTCTGCGACAAGAAATTGCCCGGCCCCGCATGCATATTGGTGAAATTGCATCGCCCACCGCCCGAGATGCGGATCTTCTCACCCGGCGCCTTGGCGTGGTCGATCACCAGAACCCGCCCGCCACAATTGGCCGCGCACATCATGCCAGCAGCACCGGCACCCAGGATGATCGTGTCATAGCTCATGCGCGGGGGATGGCTTGGATCAGAGCGAAAGACAAGGCCCCATACGCTGTGTTGATCCGTGCAGGCTTGCAAATCGCCTGCGAGTTCTCGAATGATATGGGATATTTCCCTGTCACCGCACACCCGATGGAACCGAAATGAACCCGATCAACCTGCAAGAAAAGCTGGCGCAATTCTCAACACATTGGGACCCGCATGTCGTCGCCGACTACAACCAGAATGACGTCATGGTGGTGAAATTTCAGGGCGAGTTTCCGTTCCACAAACATGACACCACCGATGATTTCTTTCTGGTGCTCGAGGGTGAGATGATCATGGATATCGAAGGCCAGCCCTCGCAAACCGTGCGGGCCGGAGAGATCTTTGTGGTTCCCACAGGTGTCGTGCACCGTCCGCGTGCAGAGCGCGAGGTCAAGGTGCTGCTGATCGAACCGAAGGGAGAGCCGAATTCGGGCGATTCCGACCAGCCCGCGGCACCCAAGCCAAGGCTGTGACACTGGTCGTTTTGCCGATCTGCTGGCGTCTCCGCGCTAAGCGGAGATTTTCCTATCTTTCCCTTATTTCCCTAGCCCAAACGGCAAAACCGCTGTAGAGTCTCAATCAGACCCCGAAAACGGGGCGTGAACGAGGCAGAGAGTGGCGGTATCTCATGACTGAGATGGTGTATGGCGCGGTCCAGGACACGCGCGGCGAACCGATTCTACCAAAGTGGTGGCGCACGATTGATCGCTGGACCATGTCCTGCGTTTTGATCCTGTTTGTCATTGGCTTGTTGCTGGGGCTGGCTTCATCGCCGCCGCTGGCTGGGCGCAACGGGTTCGATCCGTTCCACTATGTCGAACGGCAGGCGCTCTTTGGCGGGTTGGCGCTGGTGGCGATGCTGTTGACCTCGATGATGTCGCCCACACTGGTGCGACGTTTGGCGGTACTGGGTTTTCTGGGCGCGTTTGTGGCGCTGGCTTTCCTGCCGGTCTTCGGGACAGATTTCGGCAAGGGCGCAGTGCGCTGGTATTCGCTGGGATTTGCCTCGCTGCAACCTTCTGAGTTTCTGAAGCCCGGCTTCATCGTTGTCGCTGCGTGGCTGCTGGCGGCTTCGCAAGAGATTAACGGCCCTCCGGGGCGATTGTGGTCCTTTGCGCTCTGTATGGCGATTGTGGCTATGCTGGTGCTGCAACCGGATTTCGGGCAGGCCTGCCTTATCCTGTTTGGCTGGGGCGTGATGTATTTCGTCGCCGGTGCGCCGATGCTGTTGCTGGTCGGCATGGCGGGGGCCGTCGTGTTGGGCGGCATGTTCGCCTATTCGAATTCCGAACACTTTGCCCGCCGCATTGACGGTTTCCTGAACCAAGAGGTCGATCCGACCACGCAGCTTGGCTATGCCACCAACGCGATCCGCGAAGGCGGTCTGTTCGGCGTTGGCGTGGGGGAGGGGCAGGTGAAGTGGTCCTTGCCCGATGCGCATACCGATTTCATCATCGCTGTCGCGGCCGAGGAGTATGGGCTGATCCTGGTGCTGATCATCATCGCGCTTTATTCGCTGATCGTCGTGCGCTCGCTGCTGCGGTTGATGCGCGAGCGTGACATGTTCATCCGTCTGGCAGGCACCGGTCTGGCCTGCATGTTCGGCGTTCAGGCGATGATCAACATGGGCGTGGCGGTGCGCTTGTTGCCCGCCAAGGGCATGACGCTGCCGTTCGTCAGCTATGGCGGCTCGTCCCTGATTGCGGGCGGCATCGCCGTGGGCATGTTGCTGGCCTTCACCCGAACCCGCCCGCAGGGTGAGCTGGGTGACATTCTACGCGGTCGCGGCTGATGCCTTATCTTCTGATCGCGGCAGGCGGCACCGGGGGGCACATGTTCCCCGCGCAGGCGCTGGCCGAGGCGATGCTGCAGAAAGGCTGGCGCGTGCGCCTGTCCACTGATGCGCGCGGTGCGCGCTATACCGGCGGCTTTCCGCATTCGACCGAGATTGTTGAGGCGACTTCGGCCACTTTCGCGCGTGGCGGGCTGGCGACCAAGGCGCTGGTCGGGCCAAAGATCGCGGGCGGCGTGACCAGCATGGCGATGCAAATGATGCGCGACCGCCCGGACGTGGTGGTTGGCTTCGGTGGCTATCCTTCGATCCCGGCGCTGGGGGCCGCGATGCTGCTGAACATTCCGCGCATGATCCATGAGCAGAACGGCGTGTTGGGTCGGGTGAACCAGCTGTTTGCCAAGCGCGTGGCGCAGGTGGCCTGCGGGGTCTGGCCCACGGATTTGCCCGACGGCGCAAAGGGCGTCCATACCGGCAACCCGGTGCGCGGCGCGGTGCTGGAACGTGCCGCGGCAGGCTATATCCCGCCCGGAGACTACCCGATGTCAGTTCTGGTGATGGGTGGCAGCCAGGGTGCGCGTATCCTCAGTGATGTGGTGCCCGGCGCGCTTGCGGCGCTGCCGGAAGACCTGCGTGCCTATATCCGCGTGGCGCATCAGGCCCGCGACGAAGACGGCGAACGCGTCACCGCGTTTTACGCCGACCATGGCATCCGGGCCGAGGTTCTGCCCTTTTTCGATGATGTACCTCGGCGCATGTCCGATGCGCAGCTGGTGATCAGCCGCTCGGGCGCGTCCAGTGTGGCCGATATCTCGGTCATCGGGAGACCCTCGATCCTTGTCCCCTTTGCCGCCGCTGCGGGCGACCATCAAACCGCCAATGCGCGCGGGCTGGTGCAGGCGGGTGGCGCGATCATGATCCCCGAAAACCTGCTTGACGTTGCCGCGCTGACCGAGCAAATCACCGCCGTTCTGACAAACCCCGAGGCCGCACAAAAGATGGCCCGTGCCGCCCTATCGACCGGAGCCCCGGACGCGACCGAGCGTCTGGTTCACCTTGTCGAAGAGCTGGCGCAGAAGGAGACCCCATGAATCCAGCCACCAAACTGCCGCAAGACGTAGGGCCGATCCACTTCGTTGGCATCGGCGGAATTGGGATGTCGGGCATTGCCGAGGTGCTGCTGAATCTGGGCTACCGGGTGCAAGGCTCGGACCTGAAAGCTTCCAAGATCACCGACCGTCTGGCCGGTTTGGGGGCCGAGATTTTCGTGGGCCAGCGCGCCGAAAACCTTGAAAACGCAGCCGTCGTTGTGGTCTCCACCGCGATCAAGCCGGGTAACCCTGAATTGGACGGCGCCCGCGCGCAGGGCCTGCCGGTGGTGCGCCGCGCCGATATGCTGGCCGAGTTGATGCGCCTGAAATCCAACATCGCCATCGCCGGAACTCATGGCAAGACCACCACGACCACCATGATGGCTGAGCTTATGGTGGCGGGCGATTTCGACCCCACCGTGATCAATGGCGGCATCATCCATGCCTACGGGTCCAACGCGCGGATGGGACAGGGTGAATGGATGGTGGTCGAGGCCGACGAATCCGACGGCTCGTTCAACCGCCTGCCTGCGACTATTGCCATCGTCACCAATATCGACCCCGAGCATATGGAGCATTGGGGTGATTTCGACCGGCTGCGGGACGGCTTTTACGAGTTCGTCTCGAACCTGCCCTTCTATGGTCTGGCTGTGTGCTGCACCGACCACGCCGAGGTGCAGACGCTGGTGGGCCGCATCAGCGACCGCCGGGTGCGCACCTATGGGTTCAACGCGCAGGCCGATGTGCGGGCCGTGAACCTGACCTATAAGGGCGGCGTCGCGCATTTTGATATCCAACTTCAATACGAAGACACGGTGATCGAGGGCTGCACACTGCCTATGCCCGGCGACCACAATGTCTCGAACGCTTTGTCCGCTGTGGCTGTGACCCGCCATCTGGGCATGAAAACCGCTGAAATCCGCGATGCGCTGGCCAATTTCGGTGGCGTCAATCGCCGCTTTACCAAGGTCGGCGAGGTCGATGGTGTTACCATCATCGACGACTATGGCCACCACCCGGTTGAGATTGCCGCCGTGCTGAAAGCCGCACGCCAAGCCAGTGATGGGCGTGTGATCGCCGTTCACCAACCGCACCGCTATTCGCGCCTGTCGAACCTGTTCGAGGATTTCTGCACCTGTTTCAACGACGCCGACGTGGTCGCAATCGCTGATATTTTCGCTGCGGGTGAAGACCCGATCGAGGGTGCATCCCGCGATGATCTGGTGCAGGGCCTGATCCGCCACGGTCACCGCCACGCCCGTGCTCTGCTGGATGAAAACGATCTGGAACGTTTGGTCCGCGAACAAGCCCGCCCCGGTGACATGGTCGTTTGCCTCGGGGCCGGGACAATCAGCGCCTGGGCCAACGGTTTGCCGGACCGTTTGCAACGTAAACAAGCTGTGTGACGCAGGGAACCAACTTGACGCTCGACTGATTTGAGCGTTTGCAGCCGCGAAACAACGTCCTCGGAGGGGCGCATGGTAAATTCAGTGGTGTTTGCGGGACTTTGGGTGATTGCCTCGACCATCGTGGCGATGTTGCCGTTGCGCCTGCAGTTTCCGCCGGGTGTTGTGCTGTTCGTCAGTGCCCCTGCGCTGATCGTCTGGTTGGGCCATGATTTCGGCTGGTTCGTTTCAGTGCTGGCCTTCGCGGGGTTTGCATCCATGTTCCGTAGACCGATCCGCCACTACTGGCACCGTTGGACCGGGCAGGAGGTTCAGGAATGAATTGGTCAATCGCTCTGGCTGCGTTGTGGGGAATCGCCGCGAATGTGCTGGCGATGATCCCCAGCAAAGACAACCACTGGACCCGCGCCTATGTCCTGATTGCGGTGGGGATTCCGATATTGGGCTATGTCACCTTGCAGAACGGCCCGTGGATCGGACTGTTGGTGCTGGCGATGGCTATGTCCGTGCTGCGTTGGCCGGTGATTTATCTGGGGCGCTGGATACGTCGGATGCTCGGTTCGGCTCAGTGACAGATACGGCTTGCGCGGAGGAAGTAAATCCGCGAAGGAACCCGAATGACATCTCTTCCAGAACCCCGTGGCAAGCTGACCCAGAACCGAGCGTTGAACGACCTGACATGGCTTCGTGTCGGCGGTCCAGCAGATTACTTGTTCCAACCTGCGGATATCGACGATCTGAAAGGGTTTCTGCGCGACCTGCCCGCAGATTTCGACGTGTTCCCCATGGGTGTTGGGTCAAACTTGATCGTCCGGGATGGCGGCTTGCGCGCCGTGGTGATCCGGCTAGGGCGCGGGTTCAACGGGATCGAGATCGCAGGTAACACCGTTACAGCAGGTGCCGCGGCGCTGGATGCGCATGTGGCGCGCAAAGCGGCAGATGCGGGGGTGGACCTCACGTTTTTGCGGACCATTCCGGGCTCGGTCGGTGGGGCGGTGCGGATGAACGCGGGCTGCTATGGCAGCTACACGGCGGATGTGCTGCGCAGAGCCACCATTGTCACGCGCCAGGGCGAGGTCGTGGACCTGACGCCGCAGGACCTGAACTTCCGCTATCGCCAGTCGGATTTGCCCGATGGGGCGGTGCTGATTTCGGCCACGTTCGAGGGACCCGCGGGTGATCCACAAGCGCTGCATGACCGGATGGCGGCGCAATTGCAAAAACGCGATGAGACCCAACCCACAAAAGACCGCAGCGCAGGTTCGACCTTTCGCAACCCAGCTGGGTTTTCCTCGACCGGACGGGCGGATGACGTGCATGATCTGAAGGCGTGGAAAGTGATCGACGATGCCGGAATGCGCGGGGCCACCAAAGGTGGCGCACAGATGAGCGAGAAGCACTCCAATTTCCTGATCAACGCTGGCGGTGCCACTGCCGCTGACCTTGAAGGTCTGGGCGAAGAGGTGCGAAAAAAGGTTTACGAAACAAGCGGCATCACGCTAGAGTGGGAAATCATGCGGGTCGGAGATCCGTTGAAAGAATAAAGCCCCAACCGTCAGACCAAAACAGGCAAATTCAGGCGACGGATCAAAGGCATAAACGCAGTACGGACCACCACATAAGGTCCGGGGACATTGAGGCGCTAAGTGGGTAAGTCGAGCAGGACACACCCCAAAGTGGCGGTATTGATGGGCGGCCCCTCGGCGGAACGCGAGGTGTCTCTCAGCAGCGGGCGCGAATGCGCAGCCGCCCTAAGGGGAGAAGGCTTTGAAGTGGTCGAACTGGACGCGGGTCCCGACCTTTCTGCGCGCCTGTCGGAAATCAAGCCAGATGTGGTTTTCAACGCGCTGCATGGGCGCTGGGGAGAAGACGGCTGTGTGCAGGGCTTGTTGGAATGGATGCGCCTTCCGTACACGCATTCCGGGGTGCTGGCCTCGGCCTTGGCGATGGACAAACAACGCAGCAAAGAGATCTACCAGACCGAAGGTTTGCCGATCGTTCCCAGCGTGATCCTACCCAAGCAACAGGTCGCGGCATCCCACGCGATGGAGCCGCCCTATGTGGCCAAACCGAACAACGAAGGTTCCAGCGTTGGGATCTATATTGTCTCGGAAGGTGCGAATTGCCCGCCTCGTCTGTCCGACGACATGCCAGATCATGTGATGGTCGAGAAATACATCGCAGGGCGCGAGTTGACTGTTACCGTGATGGGCGACCGCGCCTTGACCGTGACCGAGATCATGACCGATGGCGGCTGGTATGACTATGACGCCAAGTACAAGCCCGGCGGCTCGTGGCATGTGCTGCCTGCCGACATCCCGCAGGATATCTTTGACCGCTGCATGGACTATGCACTGAAGGCCCATAGTGCCTTGGGGTGTCGGGGTGTCAGCCGCACCGACTACCGCTGGGATGACAGTATGGGTGCGGACGGTCTGTTCCTGCTGGAAACCAACACCCAGCCGGGCATGACACCGACCTCGCTGGTGCCCGAACAGGCCGAGCATTGCGGCATGAGTTTCGGACAGCTTTGCGCCTGGATGGTGGAGGACGCCTCATGCGACCGCTAAGAGCCACCCGTGCCCCCGTCATTCGTCGGACCACGCAGCCGTCCGGCCCTGATGCTGATTTTGCATCGGGCGAACGGCACGATACGCAGCCCAAGCTGCGGCTGGGCGGGGTTAAGCTGTTTGGCCGTAAATCGCAGAGGTTCGATCCGGCGCCATCGCGGCTGAGCTACCGTATACAACGTTGGATGCTGACACCGAGTATTCGGCGCGGGTTGAAGTACGGCCTGCCTGTGTTTGCAGTCTGCGCGGCCACTACGCTCTATTTCAGTGCTGAAGATCGGCGTGAGGCCGTTGTGGCCTATGTCAACGACATCAAGACCTCGATCCAGCAGCGACCAGAATTCATGGTCAATCTTATGGCGATCGACGGGGCAGGCACCAACCTGTCCGAAGATATCCGTGAGGTCGTGCCGCTGGATTTTCCGATCAGTTCCTGGGACCTGGATGCCGAACAGATCCGCGACACGATTACCGGGCTTGATCCGGTTAAATCCGCCACCGTTCGGATCCGCCCCGGCGGTATCTTGCAGGTGGATGTGGTCGAGCGTCAGCCCGTCGTGGTTTGGCGCACCCGCAGCGGGACCGAGTTGCTGGACGAAACCGGCGCACATGTGGAACGAATCGCCTCGCGCAAGGATCATGCGCATCTGCCACTAATTGCAGGTAAAGGCGCGGATGGGCATGTCGACGAGGCACTGCAACTTCTGACAACCGCCCGCAGCCTTGGTGCGCGTGTGCGCGGGTTGGTACGCATAGGCGAGCGCCGCTGGGATTTGGTTCTGGATCGCGGCCAGCGCATCATGTTGCCCACCGAACGTCCCGTGCGTGCGCTGGAGCATGTGTTGGCGGTGAACGAAGTGCAGGACCTGTTGGAACGTGACGTGGCCGTTGTGGACATGCGCCTCGGCCAGCGTCCGACGATACGAATGACCAAAGCCGCCAGCGACGACTGGTGGGGTACTAAAACCGATGTGAGTAGCAGGCAGTAACGACCATGATGACCGATCTTTATCAGTCCCAACGGGCCATGCGGCAGATGCGCAGGCAGGCAATGCAGCGCGGTGTCGTGGCCATTCTGGATGTTGGCAGCTCGAAGATTTCCTGCCTTGTGCTGCGGTTCGACGGTGCTGGTCGTCTGCATGAAGATAGCGGGATCGGGTCACTGGCCGGCCAGACCGGGTTCCGGGTGATCGGCGCGGCGACGACTCGGTCGCGTGGGGTGCAATTCGGTGAAGTCACCGCGATGCAGGAAACCGAACGGGCCATTCGAACCGCCCTGCAAGCGGCGCAGAAAATGGCCGAAATTCGTGTCGATCATGTGATCGCCTGTTTCTCTGGCGCGAACCCTCGGTCCTACGGTCTGGATGCGCAGGTCGATCTGGAAGGGCAGGTGGTCAGCGAGGCCGAGGTCGGTCGGGTGCTGAACGCCTGCGATGTCCCTGACTATGGTGCCGGCCGCGAAGTGTTGCACGCGCAGCCTGTGAATTTTGCCTTGGACAACCGCTCGGGTTTGATTGATCCGCGTGGCCAGATGGGGCAGTCGCTGGCCGTCGATATGCATATGCTGACCGTGGATGCGGTTGCGATCCAGAACATCGTGCGCTGCATAAAGCGGTGTGACTTGGAACTGGCAGGGATCGCGAACTCGGCCTATGTGTCGGGGATTTCTGCGCTGGTCGAGGATGAGCAAGAGCTGGGCGCGGCCTGTATCGACATGGGCGGCGGCACGACCAGCGTGTCCATCTTCATGAAAAAGCACATGATTTTCGCCGATTGCGTGCGCATGGGTGGGGATCACGTGACCAGCGATATCTCGATGGGTCTTGGCGTACCTGCGAATGTGGCCGAACGGATCAAGACCTTCAACGGCGGCGTTCACGCGACCGGGGCAGATGACCGCGACCTGATCGACATCGGTGGCGATACCGGCGATTGGGAACATGACCGCCGCACCGTCAGCCGGGCCGAGTTGATCGGCATCATGCGTCCCCGAGTCGAAGAAATCCTCGAGGAAGTCCGCATTCGTCTAGACGCCGCTGGGTTCGACCATCTGCCCAGCCAACAGATCGTTCTGACCGGTGGCGGTAGTCAGATCATGGGGCTGGATGGGCTGGCAACTCGGATCCTGGGCCAGCGCGTGCGTTTGGGCCGCCCATTGCGCGTACATGGTTTGCCGCAATCGGCGACGGGGCCAGGATTCTCATCCGTGGTGGGGCTCAGCCTGTTTGCGGCGCATCCGCAGGATGAATGGTGGGATTTCGAGATTCCCGTCGATACCTATGCCGCACGCCCGTTCAAACGCGCCGTGCGCTGGTTCCGTGACAATTGGTAAACTCCTGATCGCGGCGCTGGTTGCCGCGATTCCGGCGTCTGTCCGCGCGCAGACCCTGATAACGCCCGAGGCGTTTCTGGATGCAGTGCAAGGCAAGACGGTCCGATTCCATCTTCTGCCCGGCGGTGGCCTGGTCGGCACCGAAGAGTTCCTGAGTCCGAGTCTCTCAGTCTGGCGGATGGAGGGTAGAGGTTGTGTCTACGGTCAGATTACCACCCCTGATGGTAAGGTTTGTTTCCTATATGACGACGATCCTGATGGCCTCCCCGTGTGTTGGTGGCCGTTTGTCTACAATGATCGTCTGATGGTGCGTTTGGCGGAAATTACGAACGGTGAAATTCAAGAGGTGCGTAGCATCTCGGACGACAGTCTGAATTGTCCAAGTACTCCTATTGGTTGAAGAATTCCCTTGCGGAGAGGCGTCGAATCCAGCAAGATATCCACAAGGCCCGTCAGAGGCCCTATGCGAGGACCCGAGCAGGTTTCCGCACCCTAAAAAAACGATTCAATCGCAGTCCGCGCAACCGCCTGCGGCCCTCGTGCAGGGGTATGTTTTGTGCTGGATTGAGTTCATTCCGCAACATCTGGCAAACAATACGAAATACCGGCGGGCAATGCCTTAATTCCTCCATATTTTGTGGAGTCTGACGATTTTTGGCGTGACCTTTGCGGTTTCGGTCGGTAGGATTGTTTAAGGATAGGTAAGAAAAACACCGCGTTGGCGGAGCATATAAACAGGCGGACAGAAGCATGACATTGAATCTTTCGATGCCCGGGCACGATGAACTGAAGCCTCGGATTACGGTATTTGGCGTAGGCGGCGCAGGTGGTAACGCCGTCAATAATATGATTGAAAAAGAGTTGGATGGCGTGGATTTCGTCGTCGCCAACACTGATGCGCAAGCATTGCAGCAAAGCCATTCCTCGGCGCGTGTGCAGCTTGGCGTGAAAGTCACCGAAGGTCTGGGAGCAGGGGCGCGCCCGACCGTTGGCGCAGCTGCCGCCGAAGAGAGCATCGAGCAGATCGTCGATCATCTGGCAGGCGCCCATATGTGCTTCATCACTGCCGGTATGGGAGGTGGCACCGGTACGGGTGCGGCTCCGATCATCGCGCAGGCCGCGCGTGAGCTGGGCGTTCTGACGGTGGGTGTTGTGACCAAACCCTTCCAGTTCGAAGGGGCCAAGCGGATGCGTCAGGCCGAAGACGGTGTTGAAGCGCTGCAAAAGGTTGTCGACACGCTGATCATTATCCCGAACCAGAACCTGTTCCGTCTGGCGAATGAAAAGACAACATTCACCGAGGCATTCTCGATGGCCGATGACGTTCTGTATCAGGGCGTTAAAGGCGTAACCGACCTGATGGTGCGTCCGGGCTTGATCAACCTCGATTTTGCCGATGTGCGCGCCGTGATGGACGAGATGGGCAAGGCAATGATGGGCACTGGCGAGGCCACTGGCGAAGATCGCGCGGTTCAAGCCGCCGAGAAGGCGATTGCCAACCCGCTGCTGGACGAGATCAGCCTCAGGGGTGCCAAAGGCGTGCTGATCAACATCACCGGCTCGCACGACCTGACCCTGTTCGAACTGGACGAAGCCGCCAACCGCATCCGCGAGGAAGTGGACCCCGAGGCCAACATCATCGTCGGCTCGACACTGGATACCGCAATGGAAGGTGGCATGCGCGTGTCGGTCGTGGCCACTGGCATCGACGCCACTGAGAAATCCGAGGACGTGCCGGTTGCGCGCCGTTCGATGTCGGCTCCGCTGACCCGCACGGTTTCAGCAGAAGAAGAAGCGGCTGAAGAAGAAGCCCCGGCAGCGGTTGCCGAACCGATTGAGGCCGAGCCCGTGCGTGAACCGTCGCTGTTCGAGGCGACAGAGGAGCCATCCGAGCCCCGTTTCCAACCTCAGGCTGAACAGGACGATGATGACCTGCCGCCTCCGGCTTATCAGCCACGTGTCGCCGAATTCGAGCCGACGCCCGAGCCGGTTGAGCCTGCTCCGGAAAGCTATGCGCCGCAGCCTCAGCCTGCAGCAGGCACTCCGTCGCCCGAAGCATTGCAGCGTCTGCAAGCCGCTGTACAGAACGTCCCAACGGGGGATCGCAGCCATATGGCATCGCGTCCGCAGCCCGCTCCAGCGCCGCAATCCGAGGCGGATCGCCCGCGGTTTGGCTTCAACCGTCTGATCGACCGGATGACCGGTCATGCGGCGGATACACCGGCCCAACCGCAGCGTCAGCAGCCCGTGATGCGCCAGTCTGACGCCACGGCTCCGGCCCATGATCAGGCCGATCCCGAGCAGGAACGGATCGAAATTCCGGCCTTCTTGCGCCGTCAAGCCAACTGATCGCGGTAACAAAATACGTAAAAAGGGTCGTCTAGTGGCGGCCCTTTTTCATTTCAAAACAACGGCATGCCCTGATGTAAGCAGGGTTTTGCCGATCTGTTACATTCATGTTTCATTCGGTTACAAAGAGTGAGTTGAGCCTTTCGCCTGCGTTCCTTAACTGAATGCCCAACACGGCTAAAGCAGGCCGGACACCACTCACCGAGGCCCACATTGCAACATACGCTCAAATCTCCGATCACGTTTACCGGTGTCGGGCTGCACAGCGGCAAGCCTGCAAACATGGTTCTCAAACCGGCAGCCGCCGGTCATGGCATTTGGTTCAAACGGACGGATATTGATCTGGGCAATGCGCTGATCCCTGCGATTTACGACGTGGTGGAGCGGACCCCGCTGTGTACGCGTCTGGTGAACGAGGCGGGTGTGTCGGTATCGACGGTCGAACATATCATGGCAGCGCTGGCGGGTTGTGGTGTTCACAACGCACTGATCGAGATTGACGGTCCCGAAGTGCCGATCATGGATGGGTCTTCGATCGAATTTGTACGCGGGATCATGACCAAAGGTGTGCGCCGTCAGGCCAGCCCGGTGTTGGCCTATGAGGTGCTCAAGCCCGTTACTGCCTCGCGTGAGGGGGCCAGTGCGTCGATTGCGCCTGCGGACGGTCTGATCATTGACTTCCACATCGACTTTGAAGATGGCGCCATTGGCCGTCAGACCAAAACGCTAGACATGCGCAACGGATCGTTTGCGCGGGAACTCAGCGATTGCCGCACCTTCTGCCGTCGCATAGATGTTGAAGCGATGCGCGAAAACGGTCTGGCTCTGGGTGGCACGCTAGAAAACGCCGTGGTGGTTCAGGGGAACGAGGTTCTGACGCCGGGCGGGTTCCGTCGCGCAGATGAGGCTGTGCGCCACAAGATGCTGGACGCGTTGGGGGATCTCTACCTCGCGGGCGGTCCGATTCTGGGTCGTTTCACCGGCGACAAGTCCGGCCACTCGTTGACCAACACATTGTTGCGCACCCTCTTCGAGACGCCAGGCGCAGTGCGACCGATCCTGTGCACGGCCGAACAAGCCGCGCGTTTGCCCGGTCAGGGCCTGATCTGGGACGAAATCCCGGCTGTCGCCTGATTGGATCAACTCTGCGTACAATTCCGGTGCTGGCTTTACTAAGGCGTTTTGCCCCGGAATTATATGTGCTAAACCAAGCCTAAATCCGGGGTTCGCTCCGACAAGTAATACAACAAGGATAGGCGGAATGGGTGGCACCAGGGCGGCGGTCAGATTCGCGGGCGCGATTCTTCTGACAGCAGTTTTGTCAGCATGTGGCGGCCAAGGGGCCGACCGCAGCCAGAACCTTGAGGGGTTTACCCCCGAGCAAATTTTCACACGCGGTGAGTTTGAGCTGTCGCAGAATCGCTCGGACGATGCGGCGTGGTATTTCTCGGAAGTCGAACGCCTTTATCCCTATTCGGATTGGGCCAAGCGCGCGCTGATCATGCAGGCGTTCTCGTATCACTCGGACAAGAACTACGAAGAAAGCCGCGCAGCTGCGCAGCGCTTCATCGACTTCTATCCGGCGGATGAAGATGCGGCCTATGCGCAGTACCTTCTGGCGCTTAGCTACTATGATCAGATTGACGAGGTCGGGCGCGATCAGGGTCTGACCTTTCAGGCATTGCAATCTCTGCGCACGGTGATCGAAGTCTATCCGGACAGCGAATACGCAACCTCTGCCGTTCTGAAATTCGATCTGGCTTTTGATCACCTGGCGGGCAAGGAGATGGAGATCGGGCGTTATTATCTGCGTCAGGATCATTATACGGCGGCAATCAACAGGTTCCGCGTTGTGGTCGAGGATTTCCAGACCACCTCTCATACCGCCGAGGCGCTTTATCGTCTGATCGAGTCCTACCTGTCCTTGGGGCTGGTGGATGAGGCGCAGTCGGCCGGTGCGATCCTTGGGTTCAACTACCGCTCGTCGGAATGGTATGATGCGGGCTACAAGCTGCTGACATCGCGTGGGCTGAAACCCAGAAGCCTGGGCAACAACTGGCTGAGCCAGATCTACCGCCAGACCGTCAAAGGTGAGTGGTTGTAATCGTCATGACGAACGGCGTGGGACGCTAAGACCCGATGCTGCGCGCCCTTGATATCCGCGACATGCTGATCATCGACCGGTTGGAACTGACCTTCCAACCGGGCCTGAACGCGTTGACCGGTGAAACCGGTGCGGGCAAGTCAATTCTTCTGGATTCGCTGGGCTTTGTGCTGGGCTGGCGCGGTCGCGCCGAATTGGTCCGTCAGGGTGCTGCGCAGGGCGAGGTTGTGGCCGAGTTCGAGCTATCGGACGATCATCCTGCCCACGCCATTCTGGCCGAGGCCGGATTGCCCAGCGGCGAGGAATTGATCCTGCGCCGCGTGAACACCGCCGAGGGGCGCAAGACCGCGTGGGTCAATGACCGCCGCTGCTCGGGCGAGGTGTTACGGACGTTGTCTGAGACATTGGTTGAGTTGCACGGTCAGCATGATGACCGAGGCCTGTTGAACCCGCGCGGGCATCGGGCGATGCTGGATGACTATGCCGGGGTCGCGGATGATCTGGCCTCGGTTCGTGCGGCCTGGAACGGGATGTCGCGCGCGCGGAAAGCGTTGGCCGAGACCGAGGCTGCCTTGGCCGCTATGCGCGCGGAAGAGGAATTCTTGCGTCACGCCGTGGCAGAGTTAGACAAGCTGGACCCACAACCGGGCGAAGACGCCGAACTGGACGCCCGCCGCCGCATGATGCAGGGAGCTGAGCGCATACGAGACGACGTGGCGCGGGCCTTTGACCTGCTGGGCGGAGACGGGGCTGAAGGCGCCATGTCCGACGCAGTCCGTTGGCTGGAAGGCGTATCCGACAACGCGGGCGGTCAGTTAGAGGAACCCATCGCCGCGCTTGGCCGCGCCCTGATCGAACTGGGCGAGGCGCAGGATGGCGTCAATGTCTGCCTACAAGCTTTGGACTTCAACCCCGCAGAATTGGAGCAGGCCGAGGAGCGTCTGTTCGCCATCCGCGCACTTGGCCGCAAACATGACTTGGCCCCCGATGATCTGGGCGCGTTTGCCGATACGCTACGTGAGCGTCTGCACAAACTGGACGCTGGTGATGCCGATCTGGCTGATCAGCGTGCTGCGGTTGAGGCTGCGCAGGCTGCCTATGACAGGGCTGCGACAGCGCTTAGTAATGCGCGCCGGCAGGCAGCGGGGCAGTTGGATGCGGCTGTGATGGCCGAGCTTGCGCCGCTCAAGATGGAACGAGCGGTGTTTCAGACCGAAATATCTCCCACTGATCCCGGCCCCGAGGGCGCCGACGCAGTGGCCTTTACCGTTGCCACCAACCCCGGCGCACCTTCGGGTCCGCTGAACAAGATCGCCTCGGGTGGAGAGCTCAGCCGCTTCCTGCTGGCGCTCAAGGTCTGCCTGACCGGCGAAGACAGCGCCCGCACGATGATCTTTGATGAGATCGACCGCGGCGTTGGCGGGGCAACTGCCGATGCGGTGGGCCGCCGTCTGGCCTCGCTTGCGCAGGGCGGGCAGGTTCTGGTCGTGACGCACTCGCCTCAAGTGGCTGCCCGTGCGGCACATCACTGGCGGGTTCAGAAGCAAGTCACCGAGGGGCAAACTCTGTCGACCGTCATCCCGTTGGCCGACCCGGACCGGGTGGATGAGATTGCCCGCATGGTTGCAGGTGACACCATCACGGACGAGGCGCGCGCCGCCGCGCGTGCCCTGTTGGACGCATAGAGCTTCTCACCCGCTTGATCCCGCTTTTATCCGTGCCGCCCGTAGCTTAGTAAGGGGTAGGTACTGATCCCCCGAGGGCACATGAGCCAATCAACCCGCACCGTTTTGCGCAACCAGCTGCATCAGGCTTTGGCCGCGATAAAGGATGCATGGCGGGTGATGCGGCGGCGCGGACCCAGCCAGTTTCAGTTCTGGCTGATCGCGCTTGTGATCGGGATCGCAGCCGGGTTCATGGCGCTTGGATTTCGCAAGGCGATCCGCGCCTTGCAAGCCTGGGTCTATGATACGGAAAACATCCTGCTGCTCCACAGCCATGCCGAGATGTTGCCCTGGTTCATGATCCTTATCACCCCCATCATCGGGGGGCTAATCGTGGGGATCATCCTGCACAGGTTCACCGATGACGGGCGGGTGCGCTCGGTCGCGGACGTGATCGAAGGAGCGGCGCTGACCGATGGTCGGGTCGAGCGGAAGGCCGGAGTCGCGTCTCTGTTTGCCTCGCTGATCACGCTTAGCACTGGTGGCTCGTCGGGGCGAGAAGGGCCAGTTGTGCACATGGCCGGGGTGATCTCGACCTGGGTCAGTAATCGTATCCATGCCGACGGGATCACCGGTCGTGACTTGCTGGGCTGCGCGGTGGCGGCGGCGGTTTCAGCCAGCTTCAACTCACCCATCGCCGGCGCATTGTTTGCGCTCGAGGTCGTGCTGCGGCACTTTGCTGTGCATGCGTTTGCGCCCATCGTGATTGCTTCGGTTGCGGGGACGGTGATCAACCGGCTGGAATATGGCGACGTGACCGAGTTTACTTTGGACACGCCCGGAACGCTGCAATTCTATGTGGAACTGCCCGCCTTTTTGATCCTGGGCCTTGTGTGCGGGCTGGTGGCGTTGCTGCTGATGCGATCGATCTTTTTCGCTGAGGATATCGGCAACCATATCCAAAACCGCCTATCCCTTCCGGGATGGCTGCGCCCTGCGGTGTCAGGGGCGATGCTGGGTCTGATTGCGATCTGGTTTCCCCATATCATTGGCGTTGGATATGAGACCACGATCCGCGCTTTGGCCGGGGATCTGACTTTGTCTGCCGCGATCCTGTTTGCCGTTATCAAAACTGTCGCCTTGGCGATCACAATGGGCGGACGTATGGGCGGAGGGGTCTTTTCGCCCTCATTGATGGTAGGAGCATTAACCGGGTTGGCCTTTGGCTGGATTGCTACGGGGGTGTTGCCGGATGTGTCGGGGACACCGTCGCTTTATGCTTTTGCCGGGATGGGCGCGGTGGCTGCTGCTGTGTTGGGCGCGCCGATCTCGACCACGTTGATTGTGTTTGAATTGACCGGTGAATGGCAGATCGGACTGGCGGTGATGGTCTCGGTCTCGATGTCCACCGCACTGGCCTCGCGCCTTGTGGACCGGTCATTCTTCCTGACACAGTTGGAACGCCGTGACGTGCATCTGGCCGCGGGGCCACAGGCCTATCTGCTGGCGATGCTGCGGGCGGGGGCGGTGATGCGCCCGATTGGCGATCCGCGCTCGATCACCAGGGAAGAGGCGCAGGCGCTGATCCAACAAGGCCTTTGTGTCAAGGCCAGCGCCACGCTTGAGGCGGCGATGCCCTATTTCGACCGGGACGACATTCCCTGTATCCCGGTCGTGATCATTGACGAAGACGGCTGCGAAAACCCGGTCGGCGCGCTGTTTCACATTGATGCGCTGAAAGCCTATAACCGCGCGCTGGCTGCCACGGCGGCCGAGGAACATTCCTAGCCGCGATAGACCGTCGCTGTGTCACCCAGATAATTGTCCCACGCAAACCAGTACGAGATATGTCCGGCCACGCGCGGCAATTCTGTGCCGTCTGGCCCGACCAGCGCCTCTTCGGTCAGGCGCCACTTTCCGCCCTTCTGGTCGACCAGCCCACCATCTGACGCGGTAAAGCGGTTGGACTTGCGCTCATAGGCGCGAACGGCGCGTTTGTCGGGGTTGCCGATCAGCACCAAGGGCCGGTTGGCAATCGCGTCATTGATCACCCGCGTGTTGCTGAACGCATCCAGCGGCCATGCGCGCGCCGCACCGAACTGGCGGATGGCGAAGACATAGTCCTTCTGCCGGTGCTGCGACTGATCGACCAGCGCCGGAAACATCAACTCGGACGAGGCGAAATAGTCGCGATATACCACACCCGACCCATAGTTGCGCCGGTGGCCGGTGCTGAGCGACAGAACCTGGGTCTTGGGATGCGACGTCTTCCAGCTTTGCCATGTGGTGATGACCACAGGGCGCTGTTTCAACTCGATCCCGCTGTCGACCAGAGGGCCGACGACCGGTTTGCCGGTGTATTGGTTCCACAACGAATGGGTCTCGCGGTCAAACATCAGCTTGTTCGAACGGTACAGGAAGCCCGATGAACCAAAGACAAAGGGCTTCCGCCGTCCTTCAACCTGAGTTTCAAACAAGATGCCCGACCCGCAGAGCGTACAATAGGCCAGTGCGACCGGGACGCCTCCGATCACTTCGTTGAACATTTCGTGCCAGCCCATGATGCGCAGCGGATAGGCGCGCTCATCCCCGTTGATCGAAACACCAAAGACCAGATCGCCGTCCTTCAGATAATCCGCATCCGAGGCAGAGATCAGCTTGGGATTGTCCAACGAAGGGATGCCGTCCTTTTGAACACCGCCCCATGTGATTTCTTCCAACCGGATCTTCATCTTGTCGCGTTGCAGATATTCGGGCCGCAGGAAATCGTCGAAATTCTGGTCGATGCCCAGCAACACTTCGCGCTTGAACGGGATAAGCGAGGGGTGAGGCACGACTTGCGGGTTCTTTTCCTGCCAGATCATCCAGTCGAACCAGTCGGTACCAATATCTTCGCCGGTGAGGGTGCGCATGACCTGGGTGATGTCATCGCTGCGGCGACGGCCATAGCGCATGGCGGTCAGCAGGGCGGGCACGACGTCAGGGCTGCCGCGCTCGACCAGAAATTTCATGCTTTTCTCGAAATCCGTGCGACTGCTGTAAAGCGTGGACCGAACCGCGTCCAGCACAGGGTCCGTTTGCGCAGACAGGGCACCGGGCATGGCTGTTGCGGCCCCAAGTAATCCTACAAAATTGCGGCGCGTTATTGACATTGCATCCTCCGGCTGATGATCGCGCGTATTCTGCCTTGCCGCGACCTAAAATGCATTCAACAGGCGCGTGAACCGGGCGTGAGCGGCCGCTTCCTTGATCGAAAACCGGTTTTGTCGGTAAGATTACGGAAAGCGACCCGGTTTCGATTTGAGAAATACAACCTGATTATTTCCGGGTTTTTGGTGAATTGACGACGCAGAAGTTTGCGCCACCTGATACGACTGATCTGATTTTGTGCCTAAACTCATATAGTTGGAGGCAATACGCGAGTGAATTTGAAGAACCTCTCTTTGCGGGTCCCCGTGGCCCCTAACGCACACGTGCGTTGGTTCCGCGATAGTGTGTGCAACCCCTGCTTGTTGTCCGGTCCCTTTGCTGGTGCGCGATGAGTAAGTCCACAGTGATCAGCCCCATCGGCAGAAATTTGCTTGTGATCTTGGGCGGTTGCCCGGTTTCTGTTCCGGGCTGTGATTGTGGTTTGCACCGCTGGGGGCAAGCAGATGCGCGTGTTTGATGTTGCCGTCATAGGGGCGGGACCCGCCGCCTACGCCGCGCTGACCGCAATGCGCGGGCAGGCTTTATCTATAGCGGTCATAACCGGAGCAACCAAACGCTCCAATGTCGAAGGTCCGCCCAAAATTGTTTCGGTCGCCTATGAGCGCCAACAACCTGCGCACCTGACGGAACGCACCGTTGTGTCCGAGGGAGCACCACCACTGTTTTCTTCAGCCGAGATTGGGGGATTGGCCAATTATTGGGGCAAGCAGTTGCAGCTCTATGACAGCGGTGATCCCTGGGGCGACGGCCCTTTTCTTGAAAGCTGGAAGGATTACAGCGCCGCCTGCGATACGGTGCAGGCCGACCTCGAAATAACTGGCGGTGTCCGGCGAGAGCGTTTGGACAACGGATTTGAAAAAAGCGCTCCACGGTTGTTGACTGGAACCGCGCAGGCACCGGGGTCCGGGCTTGATGCCATGGCCCTGGCATTCAAGGCGCGTCTGAATGAGCTTGAGCAAGCCGAACCTATTGATGGGCGGGTGCATCGGATTGAGGCCCGCGAGGGGCTGGTCTCAATAGAACTGGACGGAGGCAATGTGCTTCAGGCACGCTGTGTCTTTCTGGCGGCAGGTGTGTGGGGCACAGCCAGCTTGCTGATGCGCAGCGTATCGCAACTCAACCGACTAATGTTTCGCGACCACGCGCCCTATACGATCAACTGCTTTCGACTGGATCGCGCTTTGGGCTCGGCCCGCAGCTACGCGGATCGGGGGAATTTCAATGCGCTGACGTTGAAACACAAGGTGGATGGGCGCTGTGATATGTTCGCCTCAGTCTACGCGGTGTCACAAGCGCCGATCAGTTTGTTGACGGCCACTTTCGGACTGGGGCCGCATCTGAGGGGCAAGCGCATCGGTCGCCTGATCGACTTCGTCCAACCCGTTCGGATATGGACCCCCAGAACACAGGTTCAATTGCGCTATGATCTGCACCATACAACGGTCGAAGCTGTTCGACTACCTGACCCTGACGGTGACACGCAGCTGCAGCGCCTGTTGGATTGGCTGTCAGCGCATAGGGTGCGCCACACGCTTGGGACAACTGCACCGGGTCAAGGGTTCCACTACCACGACCTGACTTTCGGCCCGAAAGAAGACCCAGTCGATGATGTGGTGCGATCGGCATTTAGCGGTTTAGTTCGGGTTGTCGACGCCTCATGTTTGCAAAGGATCGGATGCCCTCCGCATACATTGACGTCGATGGCACAAGCTTTTGCACGGGTACGGCACGACCTTCAGGCAAACCAAGCAATGCGGAGGGCGATTTAGCCCGGTCGTCCTAAATTTGTTCGACCTTGACCGACTCGAGGCGATAGAACGCGATGTGATCCTTGATCTCGGCCACGGCTTGGATTGGGTCCTCATAGCTCCAAGCCGCGTTTTCTGTAGTTGAGGACTTATTGACGATCGAGAAATGCGTGGCGTCGCCCTTATGCGGGCAATGGGTGCTTTTGTCCGTGCGGTCCAGAAAGGCCATGGCGATATCGCTGCGGGGGAAGTAGATGACCGGTTCCAAATCACCTTCCAGCAGTTCAAGCGCATTGGTGGTTTCGCCCAAAATGGCACCGCCCGAACGTACGCTCCACTTGCCAGACGCTTTGCTAATGGTGATCTCGGTCATAGATATTCCTTCCCCTTAAGTTGTTTCGGGCCTCTCCTCTGCCCTGTGAGTGTGACAGTCTTGTGTCAGATCGGCGCGGTTGCGGCATCCAACCACAGTTGCGCGGCTGGGCCCAGCCTGGGTCGGATTTTTTCCGTAACGTCGCGGTGATAGGCGTTCAGCCAGTCGCGCTCAGCCGCGCTGAGCATTTCGACCACAATCAACCGACGGTCGATGGGCACAAATGTCAGCGTTCGCCAGTTCAACATCGCCCGCTCGTCGTCGCCACCGGGTAGGGCAGGGGCCTCTTGCACCACCACGAGGTTTTCGATGCGGATGCCAAAAGCCCCTTCGCGGTAATAGCCCGGCTCGTTTGACAGGATCATGCCCGGCTTCAACGGCACATGGCTGACGCGCGACAGGCGCTGAGGGCCCTCGTGCACGCTTAGATACGCGCCCACGCCGTGGCCGACGCCATGGTTGAAATCCTGCCCCGCCGCCCACAAGGGCGTTCGCGCCACGCATTCGATATCTCGTCCGGCCAAGCCCACGGGCCAGCGCAGCATCGACATGTCGATCATGCCTTTTAGAACGCGGGTAAAGCAGGCTTTCTCTTCGTTCCCAACCTCGCCAATGGCAATGGTCCGGGTGATATCGGTGGTGCCATCAAGATACTGACCGCCGCTGTCCAGAACCAGAATATGGCCGTTTTCCAGCAGGGTATCGGTTTCTTCGGTCACGCGGTAATGCATGATCGCCCCATTGGGACCGGTGCCCGCGATGGTGTCGAACGAGATATCCTGAAGCGCGTTGTCCTTGCGGCGGTTGTCCTCCAGCCGCGTCACCACCTGCGTTTCGGTCACACTGCCGGGGTGCTGCGCGTCCAGCCAGCACAATGTCTCGACTACTGCAACGGCATCGCGCAGATGCGCCTCGGCGCTGCCCGCGATCTCGGCTGGGTTCTTGCAGGCTTTGGGCAGGGCACAGGGATCGCCAGCATCTATGGCTTTGTCCTGCAATGTATCTGCCACGATCTGCGGCAGCGTTCCCAAATCGACCTGTACCGGCCCCTCCAGCGCGGCAACAGCGTCAAGAAACGCCTCGGGCGCGCGTAGCCGAACCTGAGGCTCCAAGGGCGCAGACAGTTTCTCTGCCGCCATGAACAGATCGACACCTCCATCTGCATGCAAAATGGCAAACCCATGGGCCACGGGGTTATATCCGATATCCGAGCCACGTACGTTCAGCAGCCACATGATCGAATCCGGTAAAGTGATCACGGCTGCCCCACATCCCGCGTCACGCAGTGCGGCGGCCAACCGAGCGATCTTGCTGTCCGAGGTCTCGCCCGCAAATTCAAGCGGGTGCTCCTTGACTGGGTTCATCGGCGGGGTAGGCTGATCGTCCCAAATGCTGTCAACCAGATTGGCAGAACGCACCAGCTCAATCCCGGTACCTGCCAGATCCTTTTGCGCGCTGGCGATCTGAGCCGCCGCGTGCAGCCAGGGATCGAACCCCACCTTGCCACCTTGGGGCAACTGATCCTTCAACCACGCGCTCAGGGTGGTTTCGGGCCAGTTGACCGGAGTATATTCCGGCGCGACCTGTGCCTTGACCTGCGTGCGATAGCGCCCATCGACGAACACCCCGGCGACATCGGTCAACGCAACACAAAACCCGGCCGATCCTGTGAAGCCTGTCAACCACGCCAAACGCTCATCCCGAGGGGCCACATATTCGCCCTGATGCGCATCCGAGCGAGGGACCAAAAACCCGTCCAATCCAGCCTGAGCCATCTCTGTGCGCAAAGCGGCCAACCGGGGTGGCCCTTGTTGGGGGCGCGCGGTTACGGCAAAGGATTGGAACATTTATTACCTCATCACTTCAGGGCCGCGCCCTTTGATTTATGACAACGACAGGCCAAAGCCGCGTTCAACCGACCTTGCGCATACCCATCACACGGGCGCGCGCCCTTGGGTCATTGTCGAAGAGGGCGGCAAGCTGTTCGGTCATTGCACCGGCAAGCTGTTCGACATCGGTAATCGTGACGGCACGGTCATAATACCGTGTCACGTCATGGCCGATCCCGATGGCCAGCAGTTCGACCATATTGCGCTTTTCCACCATGGCGATGACGTCGCGCAGATGCTTTTCCAGATAGTTCGCCGGGTTCACGCTGAGCGTTGAATCATCAACCGGCGCCCCGTCCGAGATCACCATCAGGATCTTGCGCTGTTCGCGCCGCATCATCATCCGGCGATGGGCCCATTCCAGCGCTTCGCCGTCGATGTTTTCCTTCAGCAGGCCTTCTTTCATCATTAGGCCCAGATTTGGGCGCGCTCGCCGCCAGGGCGCATCAGCTCCCTTGTAGATGATGTGGCGCAGATCGTTCAAACGCCCCGGCTGCTGCGGGCGACCGTCGTTCAACCACGCCTCACGTGCCTGCCCACCCTTCCATGCACGGGTGGTAAAGCCCAGAATCTCGACCTTGACGTTGCAGCGTTCCAGCGTCCGCGCCAGAACATCGGCACAGATCGCAGCGATTGAGATCGGACGCCCGCGCATCGAGCCGGAGTTATCCAGCAGCAACGTCACCACGGTGTCGCGGAACTCTGTGTCCTTTTCCATCTTGAAGCTCAGCGGCGTGGTCGGATTCGCCACCACCCGAGCCAAACGACTGGCGTCCAGAATGCCTTCTTCCAGATCGAATTCCCAACTGCGGTTCTGTTGCGCCTGAAGGCGGCGCTGCAACTTGTTGGCCAGCCGGCTCACTGCGCCCTTTAGCGGCTCTAGCTGTTGATCCAGATAAGCGCGCAACCGTTCCAACTCGGCCGGTTCGGCCAGATCTTCGGCCGCGATCTCCTCGTCATGGGTGTTCAGATAAACCTTATAATCCGGGTCCGCATCCGAAGCTGGCGGTGGCGCCGGGGGCTCCAGCGGAGCCTCCCCTTCGGGCATCTCAGCCTCGTCGCCCATCTCTTCATCAGCCATCTCATCCATCGAGACCTGGGCCTGCGACTGATCCTGCTGCTCTTCCTGGCTCTGTTCCGGCGTGGCGTCAGCGTCCTGCTCGTCTTGTTCATCCTGACCGGTGCTGTCGGGGTCAGGCTGCTCTTCAGCGTCCTCTTCGGCCTGATCTTCCTGCTCGTCATCCAGCTCATCCGGGTCATCGCCCAGCTGGTCACCATAGCCCAGGTCTTTGATCACTTGACGCGCGAATTTGGCAAACTCGGCTTGATCCGAAAGAACCTCACCAATGTTCTCGAGAACGCCACCAGCCTGTTCCTCGATGAACCCGCGCCACAGGTTCATGATGTTTTCCGCCGCCGGAGGCAGATCGCGCCCCGTGGCCAGATGCCGGATCAGATACCCTGCCGCAACCGACAAGGGCGCATCGGCAGGTTGCTTGCATTGGTCATAGCCGCGCCGGATCGCCTCATGCGCGATCTTGACGTCGATATTGCTGGCGGTGCCGGGCATATCGCGCGCGCCCATTGCCTCGCACCGGGCGGTCTCCATTGCTTCGTACAGGTCCCGCGCCATATCCCCTGGAGGCGCATAGCGTGCGTGTGTCGCGTCGTCATGATACCGACGCTGCAAGGCCAAGGCATCCGCCGTGCCGCGTGCCAGCAAGACTTCTTCACGGGTCATGCGGCGGCTGACCTGCGGCAGGCGCATCGCTTCGCCCGACAAGCCCGAGGGGTCAACAGTGTAGGAAACGCTCAACTCCGGATCGTCGGCCATGACCTTGGTGGCCTCGGCCAAGGCCTTCTTGAACGGATCAGCAGGATTGTCGTTCTTCTGCACCATGTTCGGACGCCCTCTATTCTATGCAAACCCAGAGGCAAAAAGCGCAACGGGATCCACCTTCATATGGCCAAAAATATCCCCGCCGAAGGCATTGCGCCCGATATGGGCGCAATTCTCAGCTTATCCGACACTGGCAGACGCTGCGCTTTCAGGCAATTCCTCGTCAAAACAACGCTGGTAGAACTCAGCAACGGTCTGACGTTCCAATTCGTCACACTTGTTCAGGAACGAAAGGCGGAACGCGTAGCCAACATTGCGGAAAATCTCGGCGTTTTGGGCCCAGTTAATCACTGTCCGCGGGCTCATGACCGTGGACAGATCGCCATTCATGAAAGCGGTCCGGGTCAGGTCAGCCACAGTCACCATCTGGCTGACGATCTTGCGGCCTTCGGCGGTGTTGTAATGCGGAGCCTTCGACAAGACGATCATCGTCTCGGCGTCGTGGCTCAAGTAGTTCAGCGTTGCGACCAAAGACCAGCGGTCCATCTGCGCTTGGTTGATCTGTTGGGTGCCGTGGTAAAGACCGGTGGTGTCGCCCAGGCCAACGGTGTTGGCGGTGGCGAACATGCGGAAATAGCGGTGCGGTGTCAGAATCTCGTTCTGATCCAACAAGGTGAGGCTTCCGTTCGCCTCAAGCACACGCTGAAGTACGAACATGACGTCGGCTCGCCCGGCATCGTATTCGTCGAAGACGATCGCAACCGGGTTGCGCAAAGCCCAGGGCAGGATGCCCTCGCTGAATTCGGTGATCTGAACGCCGTCGCGCAGTTTGATTGCGTCCTTGCCGATCAGGTCGATCCGGCTGATGTGACTGTCGAGGTTGACCCGCACTGCAGGCCAGTTCAGGCGTGCAGCGACCTGTTCAATATGGGTCGACTTACCTGTACCGTGATAGCCTTGGATCATCACCCGGCGGTTATGGGTAAAACCTGCCAAAATCGCGAGGGTCGTGTCGGGATCAAACTTGTAAGTCGAGTCAATCTCGGGAACCCGTTCGGTTGTTTCGTAAAAGCGTTTGACCTGCATATCGGTGTCGATGCCGAACACGTCGCGGACCGAAATCTCTTCTGAAGGATGTGCATTTGCGTCAATCGGCCAATCCATGCCTGTCGTCCTTATCTTGATACCTCAGCCTCGCGCGGGCTTTCGAACCTGTGTGTGGTGCAACATATTCCGTGGAAGGGCAAGGAAAAGCCGCTCGGTTCGTGTGTCCTGCTGGATTTTCCCCAAAAAACGTCGTGATACCCAAATGCACAGATTTCGATTCAAGCCCATGCAATAGGCTGAACGGCTGTTGGAATGCCGAAGATCGGGGCCTTACTCTCCAGTTTTTTGTTTGCCTCAATTCGATGCAGGATCACATTGCTATGTTGTGATATGATTGGCATACTAACCTTATGTTTGGGCAAAACTTGTGTCCGTTGTTGTGTTTAGCGGTAAAGATCTAGATGGCGCTTTCGATAATCGGCCCCTCTTCGCTTTCGATTCCCAGTGGATCGTCCACTGTGATGCAGCAATATTTTGCGACGAAATCTGGAGCATCCTGGAGTGTGGTCGTTTCTGGGACCGGTGGATTAGACCCGATGGATTACACCGTTTCGATTTCATCAAGCGGAGTTTTGACTGTCGAGCTAACCGAAGGGGCCGTTATCCCACCGAACACGTCACTCACTCTTGAAATATTCGCTTCGACAGGACCCGGAAATGGAAACAACGACTCGCTCATTGTCACAGTTGCGCTGCCGGCAGGTACAGTTCCCTGTTTCGTAAAAGGCACTTTGATTGAGACCGAACATGGTCCTTGTCTCGTCGAAGACCTTGTTGTTGGGGACAAAGTCCGAACATCAAGCGGTGAACTATTGCCCATAGTATGGATTGGCCAAAAAACCCTTGGCGCAGAAGTATTGAAACGAACCCCCCATATGCGCCCGGTTTGCATTCAAGAAGGATCATTCGGAGACGGCTTACCGAACCGCGACTTGTACGTCTCACCACAGCATCGCATTGTTTTGGAGGGATGGCGTGCTGAACTGCTCTACGGAGAACCTCAGGTATTCGCAGCGGCCATTCATCTGGTCAACGACAAGACCATACGTCAGGTGCAATTGGATGAGCCTGTTACGTACTTTCACGTCGCATGTAGTCGCCACACGATCCTGACATCGAACGGTTTGCCAACAGAAAGCCTGTTTCTGGGCGAAATCGCTTTAATGTCATTCGATCGTGAAGACGTGCAGGAACTGGTGTCGCTGTTCCCAGAACTCCGTAGTGATGCTTTCGGATGGAAGCAAACGCGCATACGCTGCTTGAAACGTCAGGAAGCACAAGCGTTAAAGGCGTCTCTAAGTGCATAGAGGCGTTACTTGAAATTCCGGCTGTCCTTGATCTGATCCCAGGCCCAGACGACCTCTTGCAACTGTTCTTCCTGGCTGCGGTCACCACCGTTCATGTCGGGGTGCAGCACCTTGATCAGTTTCTTGTAGGCTTTACGCACCTCGGCCTTGGACCAGCTGTCATTGGCTTCAAGGATTTCAATCGCGCGGCGCTCGGTTGGGGGTAGGCGGCGGCCACCTGTGCCCGCGGTGCGGCCTTTGTTCTGCGTGCCATTGGCGCCCAGAACCTGATGCGGGTCTTCGATGCCCAGACGGGCCCAGGCGCGCGCCTCGGGGTCACCCATGGGTTTGGTTTCACGCTCCCAAACCTTGTCCTTCGAGCGTTGCGCATTCATCTCGGCTTCAGTCGTGCCGTCGAAGAAATTCCATTTCTGGTTATATTCGCGCACGTGCTGCTGGCAGAACCAGAAGAAATCGTCCAGCACATCCGGCGCTTTGGGTGCGCGAAACTTGCCCGCCTCTTCACAGCCTTCATGATCGCAGATTCGCACCGATGTCTCAGACGCGCCCGACATCCCCCGACGCCCGCGCGGGTTCTTTTTCTTGGCGCTGGAGACGGACATATCGAATCCGAAAGGGTCTGATTTCGTCATGCTGTGATCCTTAAGAACGCATCTTCTCGACTCGGAGGCAGCAGTTTAGTCTAAGCAGCCGAAAGTAGAAGAGGGGAGGCGGTAAAATTTTTGCCGCTGAGCATAAAAATGACCGTGACCGACGAAATCCGCACCGCCTTGCAATCCGCCTTTGACCCGCATGAGCTGGAGGTGGTGGATGACAGCGAAAGCCACCGGGGCCATGCGGGCTTTCAGGAAGGCGGCGAGAGCCATTTCAACGTCCGCATCCGCGCCGCCGCGTTCGAAGGCCAATCCCGCGTCGCCCGCCACCGCGCCGTTCACAAGGCGCTGGGGGACATCGTGCCGCGTATCCATGCGCTGGCGCTGGATATCGGGGTGTGAAAGCGCCAAGATGGCGGAAACCGAGGTGAACATGGACGGATCGCAAACAAAAGTGACACTCGAATCCACTCTGACCTGCCCGTCTTGCGGGCATGTCGAAACGGAAACCATGCCCACAGATGCGTGCCAGTGGTTCTATGAATGCAAGTCCTGTCAAGCCGTGCTGAAACCGTTGGACGGCGACTGCTGCGTCTTTTGTTCTTACGCGACAGTGCCCTGCCCACCGATCCAAGAGGGCAATTCCTGCTGCGCGTAAGTGTGTCTCAGGGTTTTTCCTGCGGTTCTGGGGCGGCTTCCGAGCCTTTCAACGACAGCGGCGGCTCTTTCACCTCTTCCGCAATCGGGGCCGGGGCCACGACCATTTCGGGGCCCGGAACAGGCTGGGCCAAGGGGACGCCTTCGGGTGTTTCCGTCGGGCCGCGGGTAGAGACGAAACTTGGTTCGATTTCGCGCCGGAACACCAGAACATTGCGCCAGTTCACGGTTGAGCCAGTCAGACCCGTTCGTTCCTCGCTGGGCAGTAACTCCGCACGCTGATATTCCCAGCCGTCCTGCCCCATCTGGTTGAGCACCTGTTCGACCGAGGCCGCAAACCGGTCCTCGGCGGTTTTGGCCCCTTTGGCCTTGCCGCTTTTCTGCGGGGCGGGGACGACTTTGTATTCGTAGCGCGGCATCGGATCTTCCTACCTGTTCGTTCCCGGCAATCTAGCATTTTGAGGCCATTGGGAAAGTCTCCTTCGCGTGGTGCCCGGCTTGTGTTGCCCGGACACAGCGCAAAAGAAAGGCGGCAGTGGGTATGCCCTCTGCCGCCCTTTCATCAATTTCTGTAGATTTAACCGCCCAGCTTCTTGGCAACCAGCTCGTTCACGGCCTTGGGGTTGGCTTTGCCGCCGGTGGCTTTCATCACCTGACCAACGAACCAGCCCGCCAGTTTCGGGTTCACCTTGGCCTTTTCAACCTGCGCGGGGTTGGCGGCGATGATCTCGTCCAAAGCAGCCTCGATCGCACCGGTATCGGTGACTTGCTTCATACCGCGTTCTTCCACGATCTGCGCGGGGTCGCCGCCTCCGGTATAAACGATCTCGAAAAGATCCTTGGCGATCTTGCCCGAGATGGCATCCGATGAAATCAGATCAATGATCCCACCCAACTGCGCCGGAGACACCGGGCTGTCGGTGATGTCGTGATCTTCTTTTTTCAGGCGGCCAAACAGTTCGTTGATAACCCAGTTCGCGGCCAGCTTGCCGTTGCGGCCTTTTGCGACCTCTTCGAAATAGGCGGCGCTTTCCACTTCGGCGGTCAGGACAGAGGCGTCATAGTCGGTCAGGCCGAATGCCTCAATGAACCGCGCCTTTTTGGCGTCGGGCAGTTCGGGCAATTTGGCGGCAATGTCGTCGACCCAGCCTTGTTCAATTTCCAGTGGCAGCAGGTCGGGATCGGGGAAATAGCGGTAATCATGCGCCTCTTCCTTGGACCGCATCGAGCGTGTCTCACCCTTGTCCGGGTCATAGAGGCGGGTCTCCTGCTCTACTTCCCCACCAGCTTCAACGATGGCGATCTGACGACGGGCTTCGACCTCAATCGCTTGCTGGATAAAACGCATCGAGTTCATGTTCTTGATCTCGCACCGCGTGCCCAGATGCGAGAAGTCCTGCGTTTCCTGATACTTCTCATACGCGCCCGGCAAACAGATCGAGACGTTCACGTCCGCCCGCAGGTTGCCGTTCTGCATGTTGCCGTCGCAGGTGCCCAGATAACGCATGATCTGGCGCAGCTTGGCGATATAGGCGGCGGCCTCTTCGGGGCCACGGATGTCGGGGCGCGACACGATCTCCATCAGGCAGACGCCCGTCCGGTTCAGATCGACAAAGGACATATGCGGGTCCATGTCATGGATGGATTTGCCCGCGTCCTGCTCCATATGGATGCGTTCGATGCGGACCTTTCGCGCGGTGCCGTCGCCCATTTCGACCAGCACTTCGCCTTCTCCCACGATGGGGTGGTACAGCTGGGAAATCTGGTAGCCCTGCGGCAGGTCGGGGTAGAAATAGTTCTTGCGGTCAAAGGCTGATTTCAGATTGATATCCGCCTTCAGACCCAGCCCGGTGCGCACCGCTTGTTCAACGCAATATTCGTTGATGACCGGCAGCATTCCAGGCATCGCCGCGTCCACGAAGGCCACGTTTGAATTGGGTTCGGCTCCGAATTGTGTCGATGCGCCCGAGAAAAGCTTGGCGTTGGATGAGACCTGAGCGTGCACCTCCATCCCGATGACCAGCTCCCAATCGTGCTTGGCCCCGGCAATGGTTTTGATTTTGGGCATTTCATATGTCAGGTCGAGCATGGCGCGCCTCTATTTCCGCAGAAGTCTAAGCCTGCGTATTAGGCGTGCCACGCCAAAGGGGCAAGGGGGAATCAGTGGCTGGACAGGCGCGGGCCCGAGGGGGTGAAGGTCACATCCATGCCCTTGCGCAGTTCTTCGCTGAACAGGTTGCCAATCGCACGCAGCGCGTCACGGTGGCCGCGTGCGGCAAACCGCTCGGTCGAGTTGATGCGCACAGCGTTGTTGAACCCGTTTGCGGCATGGGCCCAGACCAGCGGGTGCAGCTCGGTCAGGTGGTCAAGGATCAGCCAGTTCGCAGCCTCGTGGATTTGCGCGCGTACGGCGTCGGCTTGGGCGTTCTGGCCCTGACCTTTTTTGATCGTGATGGCGCAATAGGCGGCCAGCATGTTGACCATTTCCTGATCGGGGCGGTGGCGCAGAATGTCGCGAAGACCTTGCAGGAAATATTCGACATCCAACCGTGCACAGGCTTCGTCATCCAAGACGATGGCGTCGAATTGGGCCCAGGTATACCCGCCTGCGCCCCAGATATCATGGGTGCGTGCGGCATTGCGCAGGGCTTGCACCTCAAGCTCTTCGTAGCTGCCGAACCAGCGCGGCAGCAGATTCGTGCCCATAGCGCGCATGTGGCGCTGGTTATGCGGGTCCAGCGTGATCAGGCGTTCGTATTTGTCGGCCACGCGGACGCGCGTCTTGCGCTGCCCCGCCAGCAGAGCGCAATCGGCAGCTGCGACAAGGGGGCTGTCCGGCGCCGCTTCGCGACAAGCAGGCAGGATCGCCGCAGCCCGGTCGAAATGCGCAGCACAGCGCGATTGATGCAGCGGCGGCAGTTTGGCCTCGGTGGCCGTGCCACGCCACGCCCATGCGATGTCGATATGCGCCAGCGCAACCACCAGCGCGATCATCGGATCACCGGCGTTTTCGCGCATTTCGTCTTCCAACTCTGAGATACCGCCCAGCAGGTCATAGTCCCGCACTTCTTTCAGGTCGGACAGGGCATGTTCGACGGCCAGAACCACATCTGCCCGGGCCCCGAAGGCCAGCAGATCGGCAATCGGCATCCCGTCCGGGGCAGACGTGCGCGCCTCATCCGCTGCTTTCATTTCCTGCGACAAAACCGTCCACAGGCCCTGACGCGCCAGATGGCGGCCCCGCTCGATCGCATCGCGACCAGCGATGTCGTCCTCGCGGGCATCGGCCAGCGGGATGTTCACTTGCCCCCGATTCGGGAACACGGATGCGACATCTGCTGACAGATGCAAATCTGCTGGCATTTCGGGGACAAGGGCGCTGGGCGCAGTGGATCGGAAAAACCGCAACATGGTGAAACTCGGTAACTGTAAAAACTGGCAACCGCTGAACTGTCGCCGCGAATTGATTCAAATTCAAGATTTTGGGCCTGTTTTGCCCATAATTTGGGAACAATGGGGTCTTGAGATGGGGATTATGCCTAGAAAACCGTAAAGTGATGACGCTTTACCCGAAGCCCCGCTTGCTGCAAAAGCCGCTCGAATTCCCGGTGCGGAGGGGTCGATTCATCGGGCAGGCGAATCTTTTTCTCGGACCTGAGCACAAGTGAAACGCGCACGCTGAAGTCCCAGCGGGTGTCCATGCGCACGTGGTCGATATCGGCCAGATTGACCTCGGCCTGACGCGCGCCGGTGAACCAGCTGATCCGGTCCGGACCCAAGGTCAGACCGGCGCTGGTGCCGCGCGCAAAATCCCACAGCGCGGGCAGGGTGGTCAGCGCCAACAGCGCCATCAGCCACCACGCCGCATCAAACAGGATCACCAGGGCAATCAGTACCCCATACACGCAGAGCAGGATCGCCAAAACGCGCGGCGTCCTGTTCTGACGTGTGAACGTGTAAGGCGTCATGCGCCTAGAATGCGCGAGACCATCTCGGTCGTGTCCCGCGACAGATCGGGTGTTTCTGCGATGCGGGTTAACTGCGCGCGGATCAGAGTCTGACGGTCGGTGTCATAGCGTTTCCACGTTTGGAAGGCCGAGCACATCCGTGCCGTCGTCTGCGGGTTCACCGGGTCCAGTTGGATCAACCAGTCCGCCAGCAAGGCATAGCCCGCCCCATCGGCCCGGTGGAATCCGGCATGGTTCATCGCCAACGCTCCCATGACGGCGCGGAAGCGGTTGGGGTTTTTCCAGTTGAAATCCGGATGCTCTGTCAGGTTGCGCGCCACATCCGCCGTCGCCTCTGGTGCCGCCATCGAGACTTGCAGTCCAAACCACTTGTCCATCACCAGCCGGTCATGTTGCCACTGGTCATAGAATGCGGCCAGCTCAGCCTGTCCCTTGCCTGCGCGCAGAAGGCAGGACAGGGCCGTCAGTTGCAGGGTCATATTGTCGGCGGCTTTGTATTCCTCGGCGGCCTTGGCACCGCCGTCCAGTCGTGAGGTCAACGCCAAAGCGGCCCCGCCCAAGGCGCGTTTGCCCGATTGATCGGCATCAGGGCTGTACGGAGCATCAATCACGGTCTCGCTGTGCAAACGCGGCAGCAGGTCCTGTACGTGCTGTGCAGTGACCTGCCGCAGCGTCTCGACGGCGGTCCAGATTGCCATTGGATCGGGTGTTAAGCCTTTCTCGTGCAACGCGGCAGCCAGTTCAGATTGTGTCGGAAGGCCCAACACCAAAGCGCGGTAGGCCGGGTCCAGATCACCATCGCGCAGCACAGCCAGAAGGCCATCCAGATAGTCCGCATCGGGGGCTGCATCGGACTGAATCATGTTCAACAGCGTGTCTTCGGCCAGCGAGCGCCCGGCTTGCCAGCGGTTGAACGCGTCTGTGTCATGGGCCAACAAAAAGGCGCGTTCGGCGTTGTCTTGATCCTGTTCCAGAATAACCGGGGCTGAGAAATCCCTCAGCACCGAGGCTGTCGGTTTGGCTGCCAGCCCGGTGAAGGTAAAGCTCTGGCTGGCTTCGGTCAGTTCCAGCACCTCAGTCGCACGGACCTCATCGCCATTCGGGCCCAGAAGGCCAACGGCTACCGGGATCACCTGCGGTAGCTTTTCGTCCTGACCTGGCGTGGGGTCGGTGCGCTGCGAAAGGGTCAGGGTGTAGGTGCCGTCTGCCCATTCTTCGGCAACCGACACGCGCGGAGTGCCGGATTGACAGTACCAGCGTTTGAATTGGCTCAGATCGCGGATGGTCGTATCCTCGAATACCTTGATCCAGTCTTCGATCGTGCAGGCTTGCCCGTCATGCCGATCGAAAAACAAGTCCAGCGCCTTGACATAGGCTTCATCACCCACCAGCCGCTTCAGCATACCGATGATTTCGGCACCTTTTTCATAAACGGTGGCGGTGTAGAAATTGTTGATCTCTTGAAAGCTCTCGGGCCGTACGGGATGCGAGAGCGGACCGTTATCTTCGGGGAATTGCCGCGCGCGCAGGTCGATAGCGTCGTGGATGCGTTTCACCGGGGCCGAGCGCATGTCGGATGTGAATTGCGCATCGCGGAAGACCGTAAGACCTTCTTTCAGACAAAGCTGGAACCAGTCGCGGCAGGTGATGCGATTGCCGGTCCAGTTGTGGAAATACTCATGCGCGATGATCGCTTCTATCCGCTCGAAATTCATATCGGTCGAGGTCTCGGGGCTGGCCAGCACGGCCGAGGAGTTGAAGATGTTTAGCCCCTTATTCTCCATCGCGCCCATGTTGAAATCATCCACGGCCACAATGTTGAACACGTCCAAATCGTATTCGCGGCCATAAACGTCCTCGTCCCATTTCATAGACTTTTTCAGCGCCTCCATGCCAAAGGCGCATTTGCCCTCGTCACCGGGGCGGACCCAGAGGTTCAGCTCGACATCGCGCCCGGACATGGTGGTGAACTGGCCCGGATGCGAGATCAACTCGCCCGCGACCAGAGCGAACAGATAGGCAGGCTTGGGCCAAGGGTCGGTCCATTCGGCCCAGCCTTCGCCTTTGCCGCTTGGGTTGCCGTTGGACAGCAGCACGGGCAAATCGCCGTTGATGCGCACGGTGAAGGTGGACATCACATCGGGGCGGTCGGGATAATAGGTGATCTTGCGGAACCCTTCCGCCTCGCACTGGGTGCAATACATCCCGTTTGACATATAGAGCCCCTCAAGCGCGGTGTTGTTGCCGGGGTCAATCTCAACCTCGGCCTCCCAGATGAAGGGCGCGTCAGGGGCGGGCGCGGTCAGGCCCTTATCGGTCACCTCGGGCGCGATCTGCACCCCGTCAATGCAGGCGCGGATCAGGTTCAGTTCTTCGCCGTGCAGGAAGAATGTGCGGTCCGTGGCATCGGGGTTGGGGCGGAAAGCAATGCGCGATGTTACGCGGGTGGCGTGCGCTGCCAGATCGAAGGTTAGATGCACGCTGTCCACAAGATAACCAAAGGGCGTGTAGTCTTTCAGATAGATCGTCGTAGGGGCAGCGTCGCGCATCGGGGCCTCGCATCGGTTGGAGTTTGAGGCGACGTTATGGTCTGTGGCAATGGGCTGCAAGCCGTGTCGCGGATGGGGCGGATCCCAGGTAACGCGATTTTGGTAAGATTTTTTTACCAGAACGCAACGGCAGACGTTGCCTATCGGAAACTTACGCTCTAAATGCTGGCGGTATGCAGTGGCGTACATTGGCAGGAGGAACAAAATGACCAGCAGACAGACACGCAGCGGGCTTCAAGTCGACCCAGTTCTGGCCGACTTCATCGAAGGTAGGGCTCTGCCGGGAACCGGTGTCACCGCTCAGACATTCTGGGATGGTCTGTCGCGGATGGTGTCCGAACTTGGGCCCAAGAACCGCGCGTTTCTTGCCAAGCGCGAAGAGATTCAGGGCCAGCTGGACGCATGGCATGTTGACCGTAAAGGTCAGGACCATGACGCCGAAGCCTATCAGGGGTTTCTGCGCGAGATCGGCTATTTGGTCGAAGAAGGTGATGACTTTCAAATCGAAACCGCCAATGTCGATCCTGAGATTGCCTCGATCCCCGGCCCGCAACTGGTCGTGCCGATAACTAATGCCCGGTTTGCGCTGAACGCCGCCAACGCGCGTTGGGGTAGTCTGTATGATGCTCTGTACGGCACGGACGCAATGGGCGATCTGCCCGCCGCGGGAGGGTATGACGAAGCACGCGGTGCGCGTGTGATTGCATGGGCCAAAAGCTTTTTGGATGACGCGGTGCCGCTGGCTGCAGGCTCGTGGGCCGATGTGTCCAATCTGCACGTCGAAGACGGTGCGCTGGTACCCGCGCTGGCCGACGCTTCGGCATTTGTTGGCTTTGGCGGTGAGGCCGGGAAGCCCGATTTCGTTCTGCTGAAGAACAACGGGCTGCATGTGAAAATCGTCGTCGATGCCTCTAGTAATATTGGCGCGACCGACCCGGCGGGGATTGCGGATGTACATATGGAATCGGCGCTGTCCACGATTATGGACTGCGAGGACTCGGTCGCCTGTGTGGATGGAGAAGACAAGGTCGTGGCCTATAGCAACTGGCTGGGCCTGATGAAAGGCGATCTGGCTGAGGAGGTGACCAAAGGAGGCACCACCTTTACCCGGAAACTGGCCGATGATCTGACCTATACCACCGCAGGCGGCGAACAGGACGTGCTGAAAGGCCGTTCGCTGATGCTGATCCGCAATGTGGGCCATTTGATGACTAACCCGGCCGTTCTGGATGGTGATGGTAATGAGATCGGTGAGGGCCTGCTGGATGCGCTCTGTACCACGCTGATTGCGATGCATGACCTGCAGCGCGAGGGCGGGAATTCGGTCAAGGGCTCGGTCTATGTGGTCAAGCCCAAGATGCACGGGCCAGCCGAAGTCGCGTTCGCGGTTGAGATTTTCGACATGGTCGAAGACATCCTCGGCCTGCCGCGCAACACCGTCAAGCTGGGTATCATGGATGAGGAACGCCGTACCTCGGTCAACCTCAAGGAATGCATCCGTGCTGCGAGATCGCGTGTGGCCTTTATCAACACTGGTTTCCTGGACCGTACGGGCGATGAGATCCATACCTCGATCGAGGCAGGACCGATGCTGCCCAAGGGTGACATGAAGGTGACACCGTGGATTGCGTCCTATGAGGACCGCAATGTCGATATCGGTCTGACCTGCGGTCTGAAAGGCAAGGCGCAGATCGGTAAGGGCATGTGGGCGATGCCTGACCGGATGAGGGATATGCTGGATCAGAAGATCGGACACCCGAAATCGGGCGCGACCTGCGCCTGGGTGCCGTCCCCAACCGCGGCGACGCTTCATGCAACGCATTACCACAAGGTCGATGTTCTGGCCCGTCAGGACGAACTGGCCGCAGGCGGTGCACGCGGTACACTGGATGATCTGCTGACCGTGCCGCTGCTGGGCGGCCGCAACCTGAGCGAGGACGAGATCTCCGTCGAGATCGAGAACAACGCGCAGGGTATTCTGGGCTATGTCGTGCGTTGGGTCGATCAGGGCGTAGGCTGTTCGAAAGTGCCGGATATCAACGATATCGGGTTGATGGAGGATCGGGCAACTTGCCGGATTTCATCTCAGGCGCTGGCCAACTGGCTGCATCATGATGTCGTCAGTGAAGTACAGGTGATGGCTGCGATGCAGAAAATGGCGGCCGTGGTGGATCGTCAAAATGAAGGCGACCCCAGCTACCGCCCGATGGCACCCGGCTTCGATGGTGTGGCGTTCCAAGCAGCTTGCGATCTGGTTTTCAAAGGTCGGGTTCAGCCTTCGGGTTACACCGAGCCGGTTCTGCACGCCCGCCGTTTGGAGTTGAAAGCGAGCTTGGGTTGAACAGATAGGGTCGGGACGAGGGAGCTGTCTGCCCCCTCCCGCTCCCCCGAGGATATTGTTAGCCAGATGAAAGGGATCAGGCATGGCTGTTACGTTGCGCAAGGCGCGTACGATTGTGCGCAAGGCTTTGGAAAAGGGCCGCGAATTGGAACTGAAACCTCTGTCGGTTGTTGTTCTGGACGCCGGTGGTCATGTGATCGCGTTTGAACGCGAAGATGGTGCCGCGCCCGGTCGTTTTGCGATTGCACAGGGCAAGGCCTATGGCTCGGTCATGCTAGGCATGGCCGGCACCGCGCAGATGGCGCGGGCCGAGGCGCAAGCTTATTTCATGGCTGCTGTTAACGGTGTCTATGGGGGTCAGGTTGTGCCGGTTCCGGGCGGCGTGTTGCTGCGCGACAAGAAAGGCGCCGTGATCGGTGCTGTTGGCGTGACCGGTGACACCTCGGACAATGATGCGATCGCGGCGATGGCCGGGATCGAGGCTGCTGGTCTGACCGGCGAGATCTGATGCATTGGTCAGAGAGTCTGCGGGCTCTCTGACCCTTTGGCGTGTGTGAAGCGCCTGACAAATGGGCATTTGTCCCCATCACAACACCCATGTGCATAGCTGAACAAGTGCCTGCGCTGATACACAGGGGTTGTGCCATTGCGCGCGGCGGGCGTGGCGGCTAGCTTTCCCTGAACACGGAACAAATCAGGAAAGCAGAATGTCTCGACCCATCGTCGGTATCATCGGCAACTCATATTTGATGAACGACCAATACCCGACCCATACGGGTGGGACGATGAATTCGGACGCAGTGGCCAATGTCTCGGACTGTCTGCCGATGCTAATCCCGGCGGACCCGCGCTATGTGTCGGTCGAGGAATTGCTGGAGGTGTGTGACGGGTTTCTGTTGACCGGCGCGCGTCCCAATGTTCACCCCGAGGAATACGGCGAAGCCGCGACGGATGCGCACGGAGAATTTGACCGGGCACGGGATGCAATTGCGCTGCCATTGGTGCGGGCCTGCGTAGAGCGGGGCCAACCGTTCTTTGGCATTTGCCGCGGCTTTCAGGAGGTCAATGTGGCGATGGGCGGGACGCTCTATCCAGAAATCCGCGATCTTCCGGGGCGTATGAATCACCGGATGCCGCCCGATGGCACGTTGGAAGAGAAGTTTGCCCTGCGCCACATCGTGACCCTGTCTGACGGTGGCGTATTTCACCGCCTGATGGGTGCACATGAAGTGATGACGAACTCGCTTCACGGTCAGGGGATCAAAACCGTAGGCCATCGCATCGTTGTTGATGGGTATGCGCCCGATGGTACGCCCGAAGCGATCTATGTGCAGGACGCGCCGGGGTTCACGCTGTCGGTGCAGTGGCATCCGGAGTGGGACGCGGAAAACGACCCGGTCTCGCGCCCGCTGTTCGAGGCGTTCGGGGCAGCCGTGCATGCATGGTCGGAAGGATCAGGTGCGCGGTTGGTTCAACAAAGCGCATAAAATGTACGCCGGTCCGGGAGAGAAGGACCAGACCGGCGCATCGTGATCAAACCAGCAGATTGAACTGATTGATCAGCGGTAGTGCGCGCGCACGCTCGCCCGTCAGGTCGAATAGGGCGTTGCCGAGCGCAGGCATTGAAGGGGGCGTTCCGGGCTCACCCACGCCGCCAAGGTGACGGTTGGTTTCCAGAATGCGCACCTCGGTCGCGGGCGCGTTGTGCATCCGCAGGGCGTCGTAGTCGGGGAAGTTGTATTGCTCGACCTCGCCCTCGGCAAAGGTGATCTCACCCATCACGGCGGCCGACAGACCATAGATCATGCCGCCGAACATCTGGGCCTCTACCGTGCCGGGGTCCAGCGCAAGGCCGACGTCACAGGCGATCCAGGCTTTGGCGATGCGGATGGTGCCGTCTTCGTCAACCACTTCGATCACCTGCGCGACTGGCGTGCCAAAGCTGTAAGTCATCGCGACACCACGCCCGACACCGTCGGGAGTTTTGCCGGTCCAACCCGACATCTCTTTGACCGCTTGTAGTACACCGGCCGAGGGGGCGTGCTCGTCATTCGCCAGTTCCAGCCTGAAATCCAGTGGGTCGCGACCGGCGGCGTGGGCCATTTCGTCCATGAATGTCTCGTGGAAAAACCCGTTATGGCTGTTGCCGACCGAGCGCCAGAACCCTACTGGCACGCTGAGATCCGCAATATGGCCACTGATGCGGTAGTTGGGGACGGCGTAGGGCTGGTTGAACAGTCCTTCGACCAGCACCTTGTCGGGTCCGGCACCGGGCAGGCCGGTATAACGCTCAACCGCCTGCTGGGTGCAGGACTGCGCGGCGACCTTGCCGTCGATCAGAACGGCCTGACCGTCCTTGACCGCGCCGCGCATTCGGGCAATCGCGCCGGGACGGTAGTAGTCATGGCGCATGTCTTCTTCGCGGCTCCAAGTGGTCTGGACCGGGACGCCGGGCATGGCCATCGCAACCTTGGTCGCGATTTCAGCAAAGTCCAGCTCTCCGCGCCGGCCAAAGCCGCCGCCCAAATAGGAGGTGTGGATCTCGACCGCGTCCTTGTCCAGGTTGGCGGTGTTTGCTGCACGCGCCAGCAGTAGGGTGGGAGCTTGATTGCCACACCACAGATCCAGCTTGGTGCCGGTGAACAGCGCAGTGGCGTTCATCGGTTCCATCGTGGAATGCGCCAGGTAGGGCACCGTGTATTCGGCGCTGATTTCCGTCGCACCTTCGGGCAGGACATCCACATCGCCATCATCGCGCATTGTCGAGTTCGGAGCGTCGTCGAACGCCTCGGCGATCTTGGCGAACAAACCGTCAGTTTCAGGCGGATAGGGCGCGTCGCCCCAATCCACATCAATGGCCTCGACCGCTTGAATGGCCAACCAGGTGTTGTTGGCGATGACGGCGACACCATTGCCCAGATCGACCACCTGTTCTACACCGGGCATGGTTTTGGCGGCGCTGTCATCAAAGCCGTTCATCACGCCGCCCAGTTTCGGGTTCATCCGGACCGAGGCGAATTTCAAACCCTCAGGGCGCACGTCGATGCCGAACTCGGCGGTGCCGGTGGACTTGCCCAGCACATCAACGCGCGGCAGGTTTCGTCCTAACAGACGCCAATCCGACGGGTCGCGCAGACCGACATGGGGTGGCTCAATCTGCCCGGCAGCTTCGGCCAGTTCCGTATACGGCAGGCGCGTGCCGTCAGGCGCGATCACCGCACCACCTTCGGTCTTCAGCTGAGTGCGATCAACGCCCAACCGATCCGCCGCCGCCTGTTTCAGCGTTTCGCGCGCGGTGGCCCCGGCTTCGCGCATCCGCTCGAATCCGTCCTTCATCGAGGTCGATCCGCCCGTGACCTGCAGACTGAGGCTGCGGCCAATCACGCCCAAGGCCTCGCCCAGATTGTGCTGGAAATCGGAGATGTCATAGCCCTTGTTCGGCAGCCCTTCGCCCAGCAGAGCGTTGTTGTAATAGGCTGCTGCAGCCGGGCCGTGCAGAACGCGGATATCGTCCAGCTCCACATCCAGCTCTTCTGCGATCAAGGCGGCCCAAGTGGTCATCACGCCCTGTCCCATCTCGGCGCGCGGCGCGAACAGTGTCACACCTTGCTGGTCGATCAGGACAAACGGGCTGAGCGCCGTTTCACCATCGCCGGGTTTCAGCGGGTTGGCGGCGGGGCGACTCACGTAATAGGCACCAAAGGCCACGCCGCCAACAATAGCGGCTGATCCGATCAGGAAGGTGCGGCGCAGGATTTTACCAACAGATGCCATGGCTTACGCCTCCTTCAGTTTGGATGCAGCGTCGTGGATCGCGGCCCGAATGCGAGGATAGGTGCCGCACCGGCACAAATTGCCCTGCATCGCGTCGTCGATATCCGCATCGGTGGGCGAGGGGTTCTCGGCCAGCAGCGCCGCGGCTTGCATGATCTGGCCCGACTGGCAAAAACCGCATTGAGCGACCTGATGATCCACCCAGGATTGCTGTATGGTGGCCATCGCTTCGGGCGTTCCCAGGCCTTCGATTGTTGTGACGTCGCCCCAGACATCGGACAGGGCAACCTGGCAGGAGCGAACCGCCTCGCCGTCGATATGGACGGTGCATGCGCCACAGGCTGCCACGCCACATCCGTATTTGGTGCCGGTCATGCCCAATTCGTCGCGCAAAACCCACAAAAGGGGCACATCATCGGGCAGGTCCACCTGATGGGAAGTTCCGTTGATCGTCAGATTGGTCGCCATTGCGCTTCCTCTCGGCTTGTCGCTGCGTTGTTCTTCTGACATAAATAGGTGAAACTGTCAGATCGTCAACTGACAAAATGAGTTAAAAATGTCAGAAGCTGAATTGAAAGATATTGTTGCCGGAGAAAAGAGCCAGTCCATTCTGGAATCGGCCCTTCAGGCGTTTTCGGCCTATGGGTTCCGAAAAACCTCGATGGATGACATTGCCAAGGGTGCGGGAATGTCACGCCCTGCCGTGTACCAGTATTTCCCGAACAAAGAGACGATTCTGCGCAAGCTGACCCAGCGGTATTATGACCGCAAGATTGCCGCCGTCGCCGAGGCTTTGACAGCCGGGGGGGCAGTGCAACAGATCATCAGCGGCGCGATCGAGGCGCAGACCGATGGGATGGCCGAAATATTGGCGACACCGCACGGACTGGAGTTGCTGGATGTCAGCGTCTCGACCGCTGCCGATCTGGTGACCGAGGGCGAGGCGCAGCTTGTCGCGCTTTACGCGAATTGGCTCGGGCTAGAGGCGGCAAACGGGCGTGTGCATTTGTTCGATGAGCCGTCGGAAACGGCCAAAATGATCACGTCGGCCTTGCGTGGGATCAAGGTCTCGGCCGCAGATTCGCAGGAATTCACCCGTTCCAACGCCAATCTGGCAACCCTTCTTGGCGCCGCGCTTGCGATCACGTAACGCGCTGGCGTTGCTTGTATTCCGGCGTGTCCCACAGGCGATTGGCCATGATATCGGCCAAAACGTCCACGGCGCGCGCGACATCCTGTTTGTCGATGTAAAGCGGCGTGAAGCCAAATCGCATGATGTCAGGCGCGCGGAAATCACCGATCACGCCACGGGCAATCAGTGCCTGCATAGCCGCATAGCCTTCGGTGAACCGGAACGAGACCTGGCTACCGCGTTGGTTCGGGTCACGTGGGCTGGCCAGCACCAGCTCGGGGCAGGTGGCCTCGACCCGCGCAATGAACAATTCCGTCAGCTCTACCGATTTGGCGCGCACATCGGCCATGTCCGCCATGTCCCAGATGTCCATCGCTGCCGACAGTGCCGTCATCTGGATGATCGGAGGGGTCCCGACCCGCATCCGCTCGATCCCACCGCCGGGGCGGTAATCCAGATCAAAGGCAAAGGGTGCTTCGTGACCCAGCCAGCCCGACAGGGCCGGGCGCACCCGGTCGGCCAGCCGCGGGGCGACATAGATAAAGGCGGGCGCTCCGGGGCCGCCATTGAGATATTTATAGGTGCAGCCTACCGCGAAATCGGCATTGCAGCCCGACAGGTCTACGGGGATTGCCCCGGCGGAATGGGCCAGATCCCAAACCGTGATCGTCCCGTTGGCATGAGCCAGTTCGGTCAGCGCCTTCATATCATGCATCCGCCCCGAGCGGTAATCGACCTCGGTCAGCATCAAGACGGCGACGTCTTCGGTGATGTTGTCGGCCACGTCCTCGGGTGCCACGACGCGCAATTCATAGTCCGGTCCTAACGAGCGTAAAAGGCCATCCGCCATATACAGATCCGACGGGAAATTGCCGCCATCGGACAGAACCACCTTGCGGTCCGGGCGCAGTTCCAGCGCTGAAGCCACGGCTTGGTACACTTTGATGGACAGCGTGTCGCCTGTTACCACCGCGCCGGGTTCTGCGCCGATCAACCGTCCGATACGATCCCCAAGCGCCACGGGCAGCCCCATCCATCCGGCCTTGTTCCAGCCTGTGATCAGCATCTGACCCCATTCCTTGACCAGCATGTCGTTCACCCGGTCGCCAGCCGCGCATGGCAACGGTCCCAGAGAGTTGCCGTCCAGATAGACAACGCCCTTAGGCAGATCGAACATGGCTTTGGTCGCTTTGAAATCGGTCATGGATGCTCCGGGCTGATGAAAATTCCGTTTCCTGAAGATGGCTAGCGGATGCGCACAGTGCTGTCCATCGGAAGAGGTTGTGAGTCAGGCGGCGTATTACACTGCTGCGACTATCTGGTATTTTGATATTCAGGTCAGAAAGCGATAGACCGTCGGTCGAAAACGACACTCTGGACCTGAGTGACAGCTGGAAAGACGCCGCGAATGCAGAAAATTGATATCCCTCCGGTCTGGTTGCTAGCAGCCGCCGGTCTAGCGTGGCTGCAAGCGCAGTTCTTGCCCATGGGATTGTCCTTCAGCGGTTGGTTTACCGATCTTCTCAGTGGCCTTCTGATTGGCGGGGGTGTTATTCTGGCAGTGCTGGCTGTTGTCGAGTTTCGACGGCATAAAACAACGGTTCTTCCGCATCAGGTGCCGACCCAAATGGTGCAGACTGGCATTTTCAAGCGCAGTCGGAACCCAATCTATCTGGGGGATGTTTTGATCCTGACAGGATTGGTCCTGCGGTTCGATGCGGTGCTGTCCCTGGTGCTGATCCCGATTTTCACGTGGCTGTTGGAGCGCCGCTTTATCGTACCGGAAGAAGACCGGTTACGCCGAAAATTTCGTGCGGAATTCGCCCGTTACGAACAGCAGACCCGCCGCTGGGTCTGAGGATCGACGCGTTGTGACACAGCGTAAATTATGCTGCGCTTGCGAAATAATATTGCGCAGGATAGATCAATGTTTGATGAACCATACCGACCACCCGCTCGGGTCTGAGTGAAAATTAGGGGGATACAGCCGGTGAAGATAGGTACACCAAAGGAAATACTGGACGGTGAAAACCGGGTCGCCATGACTCCGGATTCTGCCGTGCAGTTGCAGAAACTGGGCTATGACTGCGCGATTGAGACCGGGGCGGGTGCCGCTGCCGGGTTCTCGGACGCGGTCTATGAGGCCGCAGGCGTTGAGATCGTCAAGACCGCAGCTGCACTGTGGAAAGGGGTCGATATCGTTGCCAAGGTCCGCCAGCCCACTGAGACCGAACTGAAGCGTCTGACCAAGGGCAAGACGCTGATCTCGTTCTTCAACCCTGCGGGCAATGAAGACGGGATGGAGCTGGCCAAATCCAAAGGCGCAAACGTGATCGCCATGGAAATGGTGCCGCGTATTTCCCGCGCGCAAAAGATGGACGCGCTGTCCTCGATGGCGAACATCGCTGGCTACCGTGCCGTGATTGAGGCGGGTAACAACTTCGGTCGTTTCTTCACCGGTCAGGTGACGGCTGCGGGTAAAGTACCCCCTGCGAAAGTTCTGATCGTGGGCGCTGGTGTGGCTGGTTTGGCCGCGATCGGTACGTCCACGTCGCTGGGCGCGATCACCTATGCCTTCGACGTGCGCCCCGAAGTGGCCGAGCAGGTCGAGTCGATGGGTGCAGAATTCGTCTATCTGGACTTTGAAGAGCAGCAGCAGGATGGCGCGGCCACTGGCGGGTATGCGTCGGTTCAGTCCGAAGAATTCCGCAACGCGCAGTTGGCCAAGTTCCGTGAACTTGCCCCCGAGATGGACATCGTGATCACCACCGCGCTGATCCCGAACCGCGAGGCTCCTGAGCTTTGGACCAAGGATATGGTCGAAAGCATGAAACCGGGCTCGGTCATCGTCGATCTCGCGGCGGAAAAGGGTGGTAACTGCAAGCTGACTGTCGCGGATGAGAAGATCGTGACCGACAATGGCGTGACCATCATCGGCTATACCGACTTCCCCAGCCGGATGGCGGCGCAGTCCTCGTCTCTGTACGCCACCAACATCCGTCACATGATGGCTGACCTGACGCCTGAAAAGGACGGTCAAATCAACCACGACATGGAAGATGACGTGATCCGCGGCTCGACTGTGACCTTTGAGGGTGAGATCACCTTCCCGCCGCCGCCGCCGAAAGTGCAGGCCATCGCAGCGCAGAAGAAGCCCGAGGTCAAGGAACTGACCCCGGAAGAGAAAAAGGCGCAGGAGATTGCGGCATTCAAGGCGCAGACCAAGCAGCAGTTCACCCTGCTGGGTGTGGGCGGCGCGCTAATGCTGTTGGTGGGTCTGGTCGCTCCGGCCAGCTTCATGCAGCACTTCATCGTGTTCGTGCTGGCCGTGTTCGTGGGCTTCCAGGTGATCTGGGGCGTGGCGCATAGCCTACACACCCCGCTGATGGCGATCACCAACGCGATCTCGTCGATCATCATTGTTGGGGCGCTTATGCAGATCGGATCGGGCTCGTTCCTGGTGATCCTGCTGGCGGCGCTGTCGGTCTTTATGGCCGGGATCAACATCTTCGGCGGCTTTCTTGTCACCCGGCGCATGCTCGCCATGTTCCAGAAATCTTAAGGAGGCCGGGTAGATGATTGGCTTCACCACTGCCGCTTATGTTGTTGCGGCTGTTCTGTTCATCCTGTCTCTGGGCGGGTTGTCGAACCAGGAAAGCGCCAAGCGCGCCGTCTGGTATGGCATTGTTGGTATGGCGCTGGCGGTGTTCGCCACGCTTGTGGGTCCCGGTTCGGGCCTGTGGCTGCTGTCGCTGCTGCTGATTGCAGGCGGCGGTCTGATTGGCTCTTACGTCGCCAAGCGCGTGCAGATGACCGAGATGCCGCAGCTTGTGGCCGCGATGCACAGCCTCGTGGGTCTGGCGGCTGTGTTTGTGGGCTTCAACGCGCATTTTGAGATCGGCAACGTCGCGCAGGTCATGGCGATTGCGGATGCGGCGAACCAGGCGAACCTGTCGGATCTGGGCGCCTTTGCCAAGCTGATCGCCAAGAAGACAGCGGCCGAGCTGACGATCCTGCATGTGGAACTGTTCCTAGGCATCTTCATCGGTGCGATCACCTTTACCGGTTCGGTCGTGGCCTATGGCAAGCTGGCGGGCAAAGTGACCTCGGCGGCGACCAAGCTGCCCGGCGGTCATGCGCTGAACGCGGCTGCGGCGGGTCTCTCGCTAATCTGCCTGATCTGGTACACCGCCTCGGGTGGTCTGTTCCCGCTGATCCTGATGACACTGGCGGCGCTGTTCATCGGCTATCACCTGATCATGGGTATCGGTGGCGCGGACATGCCGGTGGTTGTATCGATGCTGAACTCGTATTCGGGTTGGGCCGCAGCGGCCATTGGCTTCAGCCTCGGCAACGACCTGCTGATCGTGGTTGGTGCGCTGGTTGGCTCGTCCGGTGCGATCCTCTCCTACATCATGTGTAAGGCGATGAACCGTCACTTTGTCAGCGTGATCCTGGGCGGCTTTGGCGGCACCTCGGGCCCGCAGATGGAAGTTGAGGGCGAGCAGGTGGCCATCGACGCCGATGGCGTTGCCGCAGCTCTGAACGACGCTGACAGCGTGATCATCATTCCTGGCTACGGTATGGCGGTTGCGCAGGCACAGCAGTCTGTTTCCGAACTGGTTCGCAAGCTGCGCGCCAAGGGCAAAGAGGTGCGCTTCGCGATCCACCCCGTTGCCGGCCGTCTGCCGGGTCATATGAACGTGCTGCTGGCTGAAGCCAAAGTGCCGTATGACATCGTGCTGGAGATGGACGAGATCAACGATGACTTCCCGGAAACGGATGTGGCCATCGTGATCGGGTCGAACGACATCGTGAACCCTGCGGCGCAGGAAGATCCCAACAGCCCAATCGCCGGGATGCCGGTTCTGGAATGCTGGAAGGCCAAGCAGGTGTTTGTGTCCAAGCGTGGTCAGGGCACCGGCTATTCGGGTATCGAAAACCCGCTTTTCTTCAAAGAGAACACCCGCATGTTCTATGGCGACGCCAAGCAGTCGCTGGACAAGCTGCTGCCGATGATCGACTGAGCATCCGGTTCAGAGAAATTGCAAAGGGCGCCTGCCGGCGCCCTTTTCTTTTTTTGATGTTGGGGGGCTTTGCCCCCAAAGCCACCCAGGATATTTTTTGGCCAGATGAAGCATGCGGGGTTTGCTTTTTTGGTGTTTGAGGCTGCTAGGTTTCAGGTTGGCAGTTATTTCAACAAGATAGCAGGAATGTATGCGAAGGTATTCTTGTAACTATAAGAAATAAAAAGAGAATTGATGAGAGGCCTGAACATCGTATAGTGCGACGGTGACTTCGGAGCCCGTTATGACCCCCATAGATGATCATCCTTTGCGCTATGCTCTGGCCAATGAATTGCATGCGCGCCCTTTTCCGGTGGCGTCCTCTCCTTGCACGGTGGCGTTTCTGGCGATCAAAAAGTCCGAGGCAGCGGTGGCGCGGGATCGGGATGAAGATATCGCGCATCTGATCAATCTGCTGGACCGCCATGGCGCACAGCATCCGCAGCCTGACGCCACGCATTATGCCGGACAGATCGGGCGCCATTGGTTGAAATGGGAGCAACATACGGAATTTGTCACTTACACAGCGATTACGCAAAATGTCAGTGATCGTGCCTTCAATCCAGCCGATTTCGAGGTGTTCCCCCCCGATTGGTTGATGGCCAGCCCCGGTCAGCGTGTGACCTCGGCCATGATCCGTGTGGTGCCTCGGGAAGGAGATGATCTGGTGCAGTCTGCGCTGGTGGATTGGTTTGAACCTGAAAGCTTGGCTGTGGCGCGGGTGCTGGACGACTCGGCCATATGCGCCAGTGACTTTCGCATCGACCCGGCTGGACACATGCGCTTTGCGCTGTTTGTCGACGAACAGACAGGGCGGCGCAGGACCGGGCGGATTATTCAACGCCTGTGCGAGATCGAAACCTACAAGGCCATGTCCATGTTAGGCTTTGCAAGGGTGAAGCAGCTGACGCCACGGATCAGTGAGTTGGACGCACAGCTGACCCGGTTGATGGGGCAGATGACTGACAATTCGGCGCACCCCGATGAGCTATTGCCAGATTTGTTGTCGACTTCGATCGAACTGGAGACACTGTCTGCCCGCTGTTCGTTCCGCTTCGGGGCCACGGGGGCATATGAAGCGATTGTCAATCAGCGGATCGAAGTGTTGCGCGAAGAACGGTTCGCGGGGCGGCAGAGTTTCGCGGACTTCATGATGCGCCGCTATGATCCGGCCATTCGGACTGTGAAATCCACCGAACGTCGGTTGCAAGCCTTGTCCGACCGGGCGATCCGCGCCGGAGAGTTGCTGCGAACGCGGGTGGATGTGGAGCGCAGCGCACAAAACCAGGCGTTGCTGGAGAGTATGGATCGCCGGTCCGATCTGGCGCTGCGGTTGCAGCATACGGTCGAAGGGCTGTCGGTGGTTGCGATCAGTTATTATGCAGTCTCGCTAGCCAGTTATTTGCTGTACCCCTTGACCAAGGCTGGGATCAGCAAAGGTATGCTGACCGCTATTGTTACGCTGCCGGTCGTGTTTTTGGTCTGGTACGGGATTCGTCAGATACGCAAGCGGTTGGAATAATCCGCATTTGCTAATCCCGGGAGCGTCTATAGAACGGAAACAGGCAGGGACGTGCGAAGGATTAGAGCGTGATCGGAATATTGGCCGCATGGCGGGCCGTGGCGGCCATGTTCATCTTGAATGGTGCGCTTTTCGGTATCTGGGCCTCGCGCATTCCGGCGGTCCGCGATCGGCTGGATCTGACGCATGAGGCCTTGGGATATGGTCTGCTGTTTATGGCGGCAGGTGCGGTGTGTTCTTTTCCGGTCACGGGGCGTTTGACCGACAGGTTTGGTGCTGTTGCGATTACGCGGGTCATTGCCGTCCTCTATACGTTTTCCCTGATCCTGCTGGCCTTTGCGGGCGGGTTCTGGGCGCTGGCGGCGTTTCTGTTTGTATTCGGGGCCTTTCATGGCTCGATGGATGTGGCGATGAACGCCTGGGCGGCCGAGGTCGAGCAGGCCTATGATAAACCAGTCATGTCCTCGTTTCACGCGATGTGGAGCCTTGGGGCAGGGCTGGGCGCGCTCAGCGGGTATGGCGCTGTGCAGTTGGGTTTGTCTGTCTTACAGCACTTCTTGCTGGCGGGCGGTGTTGTGGTCGCGCTGGCGTTGGCTTTTTCCTGGGTGCGATGGTCGTCGCGGCGGGTTGAGACGTCAGGTGGGGCGGTTTTCGCGTTGCCAGCGGGGGCCTTGGTACTGGTGGGGTTCATCGCACTGTGCGGCGCTTTGGGCGAGGGCGCGGTCGCAGATTGGAGCGCGATTTTCCTGCGTGATGTCACCGGAGCAGCAGAAAGCGTCGCTGCGTTGGGATATGCGGTGTTCTCCGTTACGATGGTGGCGTTCCGGCTGGCAGGCGGGTTTGTCATCGCTCGGTTTGGCGCGGTGCCTACGGCACGGTTCGGTGGGGTTTGTGCGGCTTTGGGCGTGATCGGGGTTGTTGCGGCCAACGCGCCGGGACCAGCGCTGGCTGGGTTTGCGTTGATGGGTGTCGGCTATGCGGTGATTATGCCGCTTGCGTTCAGCCGGGCTGCCAATGATGCGACGATCCCACCGGGGCAGGCCATCGCCAGCGTGGCGACGTTGGGCTATGGCGGGTTGTTGATCGGACCTCCGCTTATTGGGTTTTTGGCCGAAATGCTTACATTGCGTTTGGCGTTCATGGCGCTGTTGCCGCTGGCTGTGTTCATTGTGCTGCTATCTGGTGCATTGAAGACAGACAGATAGATTTGGGAGAGAGATATGCCGATCAAAAACCGCTTTGCGGAGTTGCAGACGGAAATTACGGAATGGCGGCGTGACATTCACGAACATCCCGAAATTCTGTTTGAAACGCACCGGACCAGCGCTCTGGTCGCGGAAAAGTTGAAGGCATTTGGGTGTGATGAGGTGGTGACGGGCATTGGCCGAACCGGAGTTGTTGGGATGATCAAAGGCAAGGCTGACACCAGCGGCAAGGTCATAGGGTTGCGGGCGGATATGGATGCGCTGCCGATCCTTGAGGCGACAGGGCTGGACTATGCCTCGAAAACTGAAGGGGCGATGCATGCGTGCGGCCATGACGGGCATACGGCAATGTTGCTGGGGGCGGCCAAATACCTGTCCGAGACGCGGAACTTCGATGGCACTGTTGTGGTGATCTTTCAACCGGCCGAAGAAGGCGGTGGCGGCGGCCGCGAGATGTGTGAAGACGGGATGATGGACCGATGGGGTATTCAAGAGGTCTATGGAATGCACAACTGGCCGGGTCATCCCGTTGGCAGTTTCGCCATCCGGCCCGGTGCGTTTTTCGCGGCCACCGATCAGTTTGATATCGTGTTTGAAGGCAAGGGCGGTCACGCGGCCAAGCCACATGAAACGGTGGATACGACAGTGATGGCCGCACAGGCTGTGTTGGCCTTGCAGACCATCGCCGCGCGGAATGCCGACCCGGTGGATCAGGTGGTGGTGTCAGTCACTTCGTTCGAGACCTCTTCCACTGCGTTCAACGTGATCCCTCAGACGGTCAAGATGCGCGGCACTGTGCGGACTATGAGCACCGCCATGCGCGACTTGGCCGAGAAGCGGATTGGCGAAATCTGCAACGGTGTTGCTGCGACCTTTGGCGGGCGCGTCGATGTCACCTATTACCGGGGCTATCCTGTGATGGTGAACAGCGAGGCGCAAACCGAGTTTGCAGCTGATGTGGCGCGGTCGGTGTCCGGTGCATGCGAAGAGGCACCTTTGGTCATGGGGGGTGAAGATTTTGCGTTTATGCTGGAGGAGCGGCCGGGCGCGTATATTTTGGTGGGCAACGGCGACACGGCAGCGGTGCATCACCCAGAGTATAATTTCAACGATGAAGCGATACCGGCCGGGTGTAGCTGGTGGGCTGAGATTGTTGAACAGAGGATGCCGGCGGCTTGAACGTGCGGGCCGGTGGGGGCTCTGCCCCCACGCCCCCGGGATATTTTTAGCCAGATGAAGTGGGATCCTGACGTTTCAGGTTAAGCTGGGCGCAAAGTGTTTCGACGATGTCGTCCAGTGCGTTTTTTTGAGAGTTTACGCAGGTTTTCGCAGCTTCGCGGGCTGCGTTCAGTTTGGTTGGATCAGACAGCCATTGGGTCACAGTCTTCGTTAACTCTGGTGCTGTTCGTACCTCGGTTACGCCACCTGTTTCGATCAGAGGGGCGAAGGTCTCGGCGAAGTTAAAATAGCCGGGACCGGTGATCACGGCTGCGCCAGCTTGGGCAGGTTCGAACGGATTATGGCCACCGATTTCCCTGAGGGACCCGCCGAGGAACACAATAGGGCAGAGCGCATACCAGGTGCCGGTTTCGCCCAGCGTGTCGGCGACATAGATTTGTGCATCCTGCGCAATGGGTTGCGACGCAGAGCGGAAGGCTGCCGTTAGGTGAGACTGTTGGATCAGCGCGGCGACGTCGCCTCGACGCTCGGGGTGGCGAGGGATCAAGAGGAGCAGCAGGTCGGGCCAGCGGTTCAGCAGTTCGGCATGGGCCGACAGTACGGTTTCCTCTTCTCCGGCGTGGGTCGAACTGGCGATCCAGATGGGGCGGTCACTGATTTGGGTTCGAATTTCCTCAAGTGTGGTGCGGTCCACCGGTAGCGGGTCGGACATCGCTTTGAGGTTCGTGCCCGGTTTCACGCGGGTTTCTGGGGCACCCATAGCAATCAGGTTGCGGGCGGTTTTGTCGTTTTGGGTCAGGAAAAGGGTGAATTGGTCCAGAAGGAAACGCGCTGTTTGGGGCCGTTTTTTCCACCCCTCAACCGATCGATCTGAAAGTCGTGCATTCAGCAGCGCCAGAGGTGTGTCGCGATTGTGGGTTTCGGTGATAAGCCGCGGCCAGATTTCGCTTTCGACAAAGATGGCAGCATCGGGTCGCCAGTGGTTCAGAAAGCGCCGGACCGGGCCAGCTGCGTCCAAGGGCGGGTATTGATGGCGCGTCCGGGGCGGCATACGCTTTTCGATGAGCGCCGCCGATGTGGGTGTTCCTGAGGTGATCAGGAAGCTGGAATCTGGCAGCCTTTCGCCCAGACGTTTGATCAGAGTGATGACCGACAGAGTCTCGCCCACACTGGCGGCGTGAAACCAGATGAGTTGGCCTTTGGGGCGCGGTTGGCTGGCGTGACCCAGTCGCTCATGTTGGCGCAGGGTTGGGACTTCTGCCGCCAGAAGTTTCTTGCGCACCGCGCGCCATACGAAAGGGGCCGCCACAGCAGTCAGGCCGCAATACAAATGGTAAAGCAGCGTCGGACGGCCAGAAGGGGCGGCCATGTCAGCCGCCTGTGTGGCTCATGTGGCGGCTCATTTTGCCATCCACCGACTGGCGGGAATAGTCGAAATCATGCCCCCTGGGCTTGAGGTCGATTGCGGCTCGGATCGCCTCTTCCAGCGGTTGTTCGGTGTCTGGATGGTCGCGCAGCGCACCGCGCAGGTCTGCCATATCCTCTTGCCCGAGGCACATATACAGCTCTCCGGTGCAGGTCAGGCGCACGCGATTGCAGCTTTCGCAGAAATTGTGCGACAGTGGCGTGATGAAGCCGATCTTTTGGCCTGTCTCTTCCAGACGGACATAGCGCGCGGGTCCACCGGTGCGTTCGGCCAGGTCGGACACTGTGTAGTGGTTTTCGTATTCCTTGCGCACATCTTTCAGTGACCAGTATTGGTCCAACCGGTCTTCGTTGCCGATATCCCCCATGGGCATCACCTCGATCCAGGTCAGGTCCATGTCGCGTTCGGCACACCATTTTGTGATCGTGGGGAGCTCTTCTTCGTTGAAGCCTTTCAACGCAACCGCATTGATTTTGATCCGCAACCCGGCCTTTTGCGCCGCATCAATTCCGTTCAGAACTTGCTTGAGACGTCCCCAGCGAGTGATCTGAGCGAATTTGTCCTCGTCCAGCGTATCCAGCGAGATATTCACCCGCCGTACGCCAGCGGCGTAGAGGTCATCGGCAAAGCGATGCAGTTGTGATCCGTTGGTGGTCAGCGTCAGCTCTTTCAACGCGCCGCTGTCCAGATGCCGGGTCATCGCGTTAAAAAACGTCATGATATTGCGGCGTACCAGCGGCTCACCCCCGGTGATCCGTAACTTTTCTACGCCCATGTTCACAAAGGTCGAACACATGCGGTCCAGCTCTTCCAGCGTCAGCAGGTCCTTTTTGGGCAGGAACTTCATGTCCTCGGACATGCAGTAGACACAGCGGAAATCGCAGCGGTCCGTGACGGAGACGCGGAGATAGGTGATGGCGCGAGCGAACGGGTCGATAAGTGGAGCAGTCATGCGACATAGGTAAAGCGCCACCCGCCCTGCGACAAGGGCGAACTGTGCTTTGCGCTGGTACAGATGCGCGCACGGCAGTAGGGTTTGGGCATGAGATATGCGCTTTTGCTATGCTGTATTCTGGTCGCGGGGTGCGATGCAGTCCGATCGACCACGGATCGAGTGTTCAACCGGGGTGAACCGGCTGCCGCACCCGAGCCCGAAGAGGCTGTGGTTGAAGAGGTTGCCGAACCCGAACCGGCCCCAGCAACCGCTGCCGGTTGGATTGGGGCCAAGACCACGATTGCCAGCTTGGGCGATCCGACGACGCCGGGGCGCTGGATGCAGACACCTCTGGTCGAGACGGAATTTACCGGGCGGGTGCTTGTACCCCGTACTGGCGCGCAGGCTTATATCACGCTGGTTCCCGCACCGGGGCCCGAAGGCGGGGGGAGCCGCCTGTCGCTGGACGCGATGCGAGAGCTGTTGTTGCCCTTTGATGAACTGGTCGAGCTAGAAGTCTACTCCAACTGATCTTTCAGGTACTTGCCTGCTTCGCGGCGGGCAAAGGGTTTCATCGCCAGGCCATGCGTTTGCAAAAAGGCGATGACGCGCGGTGCGTCGTGCTTGGACAATTCGCGCAGCCACCACGCGATAGATTTCTGGATGAACCAATCACGGTCAGGCACATAGCCCGCAGCCCAGCCCAGAATCCGATCCCGGTGTTTCAGGTCGTCTGGTTTGGGATGGTTCTGTTTGGTCCAAGGCAGGGTAGCGACCAAAGCCGCGCGACGGGTCCACATGTGCTCGGATGTCGTCCAGCGTTCGACCTGATCCAACCGCGCAGGATCGGCGGACAGGCGTTTCTGCATTGCCATACAGGCGTGGTCGGCAACGGCCCAGGCGTCGAAATCGGGCAGCCAGCTTTGCAGCAGATCCCATGCCGCTTCATCTGGCCGGATCCGTGCCTGCGTCAGCAGCTTGGCGGAGGCGATGCGCGCCTCGTGAATATTCGTCTGCCAAAGCGCATCTGACAGAGCGACGCGGTCCGACACATCCAGCTCTCGCCGCCAGCTTTTGGTCAGATCATTCAGAACCGGATTGGGCACTCCCAGATAAGCGCGGTCCACCTTGTGATAGGCGGCGGCCTGCTGCGCGCGCTCGGCATCCGCGTGCGCCTTGATCTGGTCCAGATAGACGGCGGCTTGTATCATTCGACAGTGACGGATTTCGCCAGATTGCGCGGCTGATCCACATCGGTGCCCTTTGCGACCGCCGTGTGATAGGCCAGCAACTGCGCCGGAACCGAATAGAGGATCGGTGCAAGGCTGGGATGGATATGGGGCATGCGAATAGTGCTTTGAACCCCGTCCTTGGCCTCGGCGATGCCGTCATCGTCGGAAACGAGGATCACCTTGCCTTTACGTGCCATCACCTCTTGCATGTTCGACACCGTCTTGTCGAAAACCGCATCGCGCGGAGCCATCACCACGACGGGCATATGCTTGTCGATCAGGGCGATGGGCCCATGTTTCAGCTCACCCGATGCATAACCTTCGGCGTGTATATAACTGATTTCTTTCAGTTTCAGCGCGCCTTCCATTGCCAGTGGAAACATGAGGCCGCGACCCAGAAACAAAACGTCGCGCGCCTCGGACAGGCGTTGGGCAGCGGCGCGGATGGCATCGTTTTGCTCCAGCGCTGTGTTCAGCACAGATGGCAGGCCACGCAAGGCGGCGGCGTGATCAGCCATTTGCTCGGGTGTCAGAGTGCCTCGGTCGGCAGCGGCCTTCAGCGCCAGCATCAGTAGCACGCTGAGCTGACAGGTGAAGGCTTTGGTCGAGGCAACGCCAATCTCGACCCCAGCGTAGATGGGCAGCGCGATGTCGCTTTCCCGCGCGATCGAGCTTTCGGGGACGTTGACGACCGATACGATCTTGTCGGCCTTGCCCTCGCAATAGCGCAGCGCGGCCAGCGTGTCGGCTGTCTCGCCCGACTGGCTGACGAACAAGGCCGCCGTACGACCGGGAATGGGCGGTTCGCGGTAGCGGAACTCGCTGGCGATATCGACCTCGACAGGGATCTTGGCCAGTTGCTCGAACCAGTATTTCGCGGTCAGACAGGCATAAAAAGCGGTGCCGCAGGCGACCATAGTTAGGCGGTCCAGCTTGGTGAAATCCAAATTGCCGGGCAGGGTGATCTCATCCCCGCCCGTGCGCAGATAGGATCGGATCGCCTCGGCCACCACAACGGGTTGTTCGGCGATTTCTTTGGCCATGAAATGCTTGTGTCCGCCCTTGTCGGCGCGGGATTGGTCGATCTTGATCTGGCGGAGCTCACGATTGACCAACTCACCGGCTTCGTTACGGATCTCCAGCGAGGTGCGGGTTAGTACCGCGCGGTCACCCTCTTCTAGATAGGTGATGCGGTCGGTTAGCGGGGCCAGTGCGATGGCGTCCGAACCTACGTACATCTCGCCATCCCCGTGACCGACGGCCAGCGGAGAGCCCTTGCGCGCCGCCACGATCAAATCGTCCTGACCGTCGAAAAGGAACGCCAGCGCAAAAGCACCCTCAAGCCGGTCGATGGTTTTGAACGCGGCCTCAACCGGTGAGAGGCCAGACTTTAGGTAATGCTCAGCCATCAGAGCCACGGTTTCGGTGTCGGTTTCGGTTACGAAACCCACTCCATGCTCGGCCAGCTCAGCCCGTAGCTCGCGGTAGTTCTCGACGATCCCGTTATGCACCACGGCCACGGGGCCCGCCTGATGCGGGTGCGCATTGGTCACCGAGGGCACGCCGTGTGTGGCCCAGCGGGTATGGCCGATACCCGATTTACCGGGCAGGGGGTCATGTACCAGCAAATCGCTGAGGTTCACCAGCTTGCCTACGGCCCGTCTGCGTCCTAACGCTCCGTTGTTCACGGTCGCAATCCCGGCGCTGTCATAGCCGCGATATTCAAGACGCTTCAGCGCCTCGACCAGAATGGGGGCAACCTCGTGTTCGCCCAAAACGCCTACGATACCACACATGGGTCAGGCTCCTTTATCGCGGCGAGCCTTTTTCGCCTTGAGCATTTCAAAAAGTTTGCGCGCATAGCCGGGTTTGTTGTCCTGCTTGGCCCGTGCTACGGCCAGAGCGTCGGGCTCGACGTCGCGCGTGACCACCGTGCCGGTCGCCGTCATCGCGCCGTCACCCACGGTCACGGGGGCAACCAGCATGGTGTTTGATCCGATGAACACATTCTCGCCAATCGTGGTCTTGTGCTTCATCACCCCGTCATAGTTGCAGGTGATCGTACCCGCTCCGATATTTGTTGCGGCGCCAACGGAGGCATCCCCGATATAGCTAAGGTGATTGACCTTAGCCCCTTCGGCGATCTCGGCATTCTTGATTTCGACGAAATTCCCGATGCGCGTGTTCTCGGCCAACTCTGTCCCAGGGCGCAGGCGGGCATAGGGCCCGACGATAGCTCCGCGGCTCACATGGCAGCCCTCAAGATGCGAAAACGCCCGGATCGTTGCGCCACTTTCGACGGTGACGCCGGGGCCGAAGACCACGTTGGGCTCGATCACCGTGTCCCGTCCGATGATCGTATCAGCGGCCAGGTAGACGGTTTCCGGAGCCATCAAGGTTACGCCCAGATCCAGCAGGTCTGCGCGGGCGCGAGCCTGGAATAACGCATCAGCAGCGGCCAGATCAGCGCGCGAGTTGACGCCTAGCGTCTGCGCCTCGTCACAGGCAACAGCGGTGACTTTCAGATCCCGGCTGCGGGCGATCTCGACCACGTCGGTCAGGTAGTATTCCTCGGACGCGTTGTCATTGCCCACCGCATCGATCAACGAGAACAAGGTTTGCACGTCGCAAGCCAAAAGTCCAGAATTGCAGAAGCTTATCGCGCGTTCCTCATCCGAGGCATCCTTGTATTCAATGATCCGCTCCAGCGTATCGCCCTGCATGACCAAACGGCCATAGCGAGCGGGATCGGCGGCCTCGAACCCCAGAATGACCAGATCATTCTGGGTGCGCGCCTCGATCATCCGTTCTAGCGTGTCGGGTTGCAGAAACGGAGTGTCACCGTATAGGACCACCACGTCGCCTTCGAACCCCTCCAGCGCGGCGCGGGCCTGGGCGACGGCATGGGCGGTGCCCAACTGTTCCTCTTGTACGGCAATCTGCGCGGTCTCATCCTCGGCTGTGGCGACCTTGGCAACGGCCTCGGACCCATGGCCGGTGATAATCACCGTGCGTTCAGGCGACAGCACGGCCCCGGCGCGCATGGCGTGGACCAGCATCGGAGCTTGCGCGATGGGATGCAGAACTTTGGGGATATCCGAATTCATCCGGGTGCCTTTTCCGGCGGCGAGGATGACAAGGGCGGTGCTCATGAATTCGTTTTCTCTTTGTGTTTTGTTGGCGACCGTTTTATCCGCTGGGGGCAAAGGCGCAAGCGGTTCGGGCATCAAACTAGATTGCCGTTTGCAACACGACGTGGCGAAAACCCGCCGAGGCAGGAGGCTTTATGCGTACCGTAATCTTCGATCTGGATGGAACTTTGGCGGATACATCCGGCGATCTGCTAGAGGCCGCGAACCATTGTTTTCGTCATATGGGCCATGGTGATGTGCTGATCCACGGGCAGGACGCGGGCGTGGCACTTCGGGGTGGTCGGATGATGCTGACCCACGGGTTAAAGCGTGTTGGAGCATTCGAAGAGCAGACCATTTCGGACTATTACCCGATGTTGCTGGAGGCCTACGCGCAGGCCATCGACACCCATACCACCTTCTATCCCGGCGCGTTGGACGCGGTTGAGGCGCTGAAAGCGGCCGGTTACGGCGTGGGCATCTGCACCAACAAGCCCGAGGCGCTGGCGCATCAGTTGCTGTCACAGATGGGAGTGCGGGATCAGTTCGCCGCTCTGGTCGGGGCGGATACGTTGCCCGTGCGCAAACCCGACCCCGAACCGCTGCGCGAGGCTGCGCGGCGGGCAGGTGGTCATCCCGACCTGTGTGTTCTGATCGGCGACTCCGATACCGACCGGAACACGGCAAAGGCGGCGGGTGTGCCGTCGGTTCTGGTCACTTTCGGCCCGTCTGGTGACGACATGGCCGCGCTGGAGCCCGAGGCGTTGCTGCATCATTTCGATGATCTGCCCCGCGTGGTCGAGGGGTTGATCGGTGCGGCGGCTTAGTCTCTTGACCCAAGCGGGCGTGAGGACCAGAACAGAGCCATGACCGAGATATTCACTGGCAGCTTCACCCAGCAGGAACCCATCCCCGAAGAGGCGGTCGAGGCCGCGCTCGCTGTACTGCGCCATGGGCGGTTGCACCGATATAACGTGGTGCCCGGAGAACTGGGCGAAACCGCGCTGCTGGAGCAGGAATTCGCGGCGCAGATGGGGGCGAAATACTGTCTGGCGGTATCCTCGGGCGGATATGCGCTGGCCACCGCCCTGCGCGCAGTCGGCGTGCAGCCGGGTGATCCGGTGCTGACCAATGCTTTCACGCTGGCGCCGGTGCCGGGGTCAATCGCCTCGGTCGGGGCGAGGCCTGTGTTCGTGGGCGTGACCGAAGGGTTGGTGGTTGATCTGGACGATCTTGAAGCCAAGCTGGATCAGGCGCGAGTGCTGATGCTCAGCCATATGCGCGGGCATCTGTGCGACATGGACCGGCTGATGCAGATGTGCGACGCCGCAGGAGTGATCGTGATCGAGGACTGCGCCCATACGATGGGGGCAGCGTGGCGCGGGCAATTGTCGGGGCGGCAGGGGGCCATTGGGTGTTATTCCTGCCAGACCTACAAGCATGTGAACTCGGGTGAGGGCGGCTTGCTGGTCACCGATGATGAGGAACTTGCAGCGAAGGCGACGATGTTGTCGGGCTCGTATATGCTGTACGAACGTCATCTGGCCGCACCGGGGCCAGAGGTGTTTGAGCGGATCAAATATAACACCCCCAATGTCTCGGGCAGGATGGATAACCTGCGGGCGGCGATCCTGCGGCCTCAACTGCGGGATCTGGACCAGCAGGTTTCGCGCTGGAACGAACGCTATGCTGAGATCGAAGATGGTCTGCGCGACACGCCCGGCCTAACTATTGTCGAACGGCCCGAAGGTGAGACCTATGTGGGCTCATCCATTCAATTCCTCTTGCTGGATTGGTCGCCCGAGCGTATCGCCGAGGTGATCCACCGCTGTGCTGCGCGTGGGGTCGAGTTGAAGTGGTTCGGTGGGGCCGAGCCCACTGGTTTTACCTCGCGATACGACAGTTGGCGCTATGCGGATAGTGCGCCTTTGCCTGCCAGTGACCGGGTGCTGGCGGGGATCATGGATATGCGGGTGCCGCTGACATTCTCGCTGGAAGATTGCCGCCTTATTGCGCGGATCATCCGGGCCGAGGTTGGCGCGGTCTATCAATCCTGACCAGCGCTAATGCGCGCGCTGGTCCAGCGGGTGTTTGTTGTTTTTACCCAGACGCTCGACAAACCGTTTTTGCTGTTTGATCTGCGGGATGGTCTGCTGCGAGGTTGACGGGGTGACGGCTGTCAGGCCCGGGAACAGCAGGTGGAGCTCCTCCAACGCCTCGGCAGATAGGGCTGACAGAGACATCGGCGACAGCAACATGCTTTCACTGGGGGCGCCGTTCGCAAATACAATTTCATGGTCATCGAAAAGCAGATGGAAATAAGTCGTCGCACACGCCTGCGCCTCGACTTCTACCTCTGGCAGGGCGGTCAGCCGAATGGCTGAGATCAGAACCTCGCGCGCGCCAAACATACGTTCTGCCACGGGCGACGAGGCCTGCATCCGGTGCTGTCGTGACACCAACAAATCCGTATGCGGCATCCCTTGTCCAAGCGCACCTTTGGCAATGCGGATCGGAAACAGCTTGGGTTCAGCCGTCATCTCGGCCTTGGAAACATGTCGCCGCCCGACCCATTTCAAAGCTTTGGCCCCCGATTGCGTCATCACCAGATCGCCGGCCTTCAACTGTTCGACGGGGATTTCACCATGTTCTGTGTCGATCAGCGTTCCCTGACAGAAACAGATCAGAAGCGAGATGTTGTCGACAATCGCGCCAAGGCTGTCATCTACGCCGATTTCGGTGAATCGCAGCGTGTAGTCACCCGCCTCGGGGAAATCGACGTCTATGATGATTGTTGTGAAGCTGGCCTCAGTTGGCAGAACGGTCATGGTTGAAATCACGATGCCGTCGCTGTCCACGATTTCGACCGTGAACCCATCGGTGCCCGCGTTACCCAACGAGGCTGTGCGCAATGCTGTATCGAATTCCAAAATACCCGAATGCGCATCGTCCAGCGTAAACGTCTGTTCCAAAACGGTGGTGAAACCCGAGCGGCCATCCAATTCTGAAACCAGATTCCTTGAACCATTTCCAAGGAAGGCAAACTCGGGGTTGATTTCCACGTCGGTGCCCGACCAGTTCGAGCGGCCGCGGCTGAAATCTCCGTTAATAATCACATTCGTCGGGGCCATGGGATCTGCTTTCTAAATGATTTTCGACTCAACGCATGTCGGCGAGACCCTATTGGCTCAGCGCCGGGACGACAATGTGTTGAAATCGTGAAGATACTCTGAATCCGAGGTTTTTTTGAGTGATTGCGCCAGGTTCTTGACGTTCGCGCTTGTCCGTGTCAAATTATTTGAACAAGTGTTCATTAATCCAGTTGGAGGAAGTCGGGGATGTTCACGGCCACAATGCAGTTCGATCTGGGTGAAGATGTGAATGCCCTGCGGGAGATGGTTCATCGCTGGGCGCAGGAGCGGGTCAAACCGAAGGCTGCCGAGGTCGACAAATCCAACGCCTTTCCCAATGACTTATGGCGCGAGATGGGTGATCTGGGGATGTTGGGTATTACCGTACCCGAGGAATATGGCGGAGCGGGGATGTCCTATCTGGCCCATACCGTCGCAGTTGAAGAGGTGGCGCGGGCTTCGGCCTCGGTTTCGTTGTCATATGGGGCGCATTCAAATCTATGCGTCAACCAGATCAAGCTGAATGGGACGGACGAACAGAAAGCAAAATACCTGCCGCGACTTGTCTCGGGTGAACATGTTGGCGCGCTGGCCATGTCCGAGGCCGGAGCCGGATCGGATGTTGTGTCAATGAAGCTGCGCGCCGAAAAACGCAACGACCATTACCGGCTGAATGGCAGCAAATACTGGATCACCAATGGGCCGGACGCGGATACTCTGGTCGTCTATGCCAAAACCGACCCGGAGGCGGGATCGCGCGGAATCACCGCTTTTTTGATCGAGAAAGAGATGACCGGGTTTTCGACATCCCCGCATTTCGACAAGCTAGGGATGCGTGGGTCAAACACGGCCGAGCTGATCTTTGAAGATGTCGAGGTTCCGTTCGAAAACGTGTTGGGCGAGGAGGGCAAGGGCGTCGCGGTTTTGATGTCGGGTCTGGATTATGAACGCGTGGTGCTGGCCGGGATCGGCACCGGTATCATGGCTGCCTGTCTTGATGAGATCATGCCCTATCTGGCCGAGCGCAAGCAATTCGGCAAACCTATCGGGTCGTTCCAGCTGATGCAGGGCAAGATCGCCGATATGTATACAGCGATGAACTCGGCGCGGGCCTATGTCTATGAGGTCGCCAAAGCCTGTGATCGGGGGGATGTGACACGGCAGGACGCGGCGGCATGTTGCCTCTATGCGTCCGAGGCGGCGATGACGCAGGCGCATCAGGCGGTGCAGGCGATGGGCGGGGCAGGGTTCCTGTCGGATTCTGCCGTCAGCCGGATTTTCCGCGATGCGAAGCTGATGGAGATCGGTGCAGGCACCAGCGAAATCCGCAGGATGCTGATTGGCCGTGAGTTGATGAGTGAGATGTCGTGACGAAAAACGCCCCGCAACAGGATGCGGGGCGCAGAAGTGTTGGATCAGAAACGATGGACGTAGGAAACGCCAATCAGCCAGGGGTCGATCTCGGCTTCGCCGATATCGGCACCATCAAGCGACACGTCCGAGTCGATGTCGAACCAGCGCACGTTCAGACGTACGGCACCTTGTTCAGTGATGGCGTAGTCCAGACCGGCTTGCAACGCGAGTCCGACCGAGTTGTCCAGCTCAAGATTGCCCAAGGCAGAGCTTTCATCAAAGAAGATCGTGTAGTTGATGCCGGCACCGACATAGGGTTTCCAGGCGGTGCCTGTGTCGAAGTGGTAGTTCAACGACAGGGTGGGCGGCAGATGCTTGAGGCTGCCTGCGTCGACGCTGCCCCCCAGCGTGACTTCATGGCTGAACGGGGTTGCAGCCAGCAGCTCGATGCCCAGATTGTCGCGGACAAAGTATTCAACGGTGAAGATTGCGCTGACGTCGGAATCGACTTCGGCGTCCAGACCGGCCAGCGTACCGTTATCGGATTTGGGCTCCAGATACCCCGCACCGATACCAACGGTCCAGTCACCCTGGTTCTGAGCAAGAACAGGAGAAGCAAGCGCCACAAGCGCAGTGGAAAGTGTCAAAGCGGCGAGTTTTTTGGTCATGTCATGGCCTCTGAATGTTTTGATGCTTCGGTTTTGCATCAACCGACCCCTGCCAACTCTGATCTGTGTCAAGTTTCTGTGACAGTTGGGGTGCGCGCGAAGAGGAAAAATATCTTTGAATCAGGAGGTTCAAGCCATGTGTCCCGCTAGAAACATACCAGGTATGCTGGGTGTGGGTGGCTGGGATGTGCCAGACCGACTCAATATGGCGGCGCAATGTCTGGCGCAGCCGCATGATCAGGTTGCAGTCGTTGATCTGACACGCGATGCGCGAAAGGACATAACGTTCCGGGATCTTGCGCGGATGACGGATGGCATTGGGCAGGTGTTGCAACAACGGATCAGGCCCGGTGATCGGGTCGGTGTATTGCTTAGTCAGTCGTCTTGGTGTGCGGCGGCGCATCTGGCGATCTGGAAACTGGGCGCGATCTCGGTGCCTTTGTTCAAGCTGTTCCAACACGATGCGCTGGCGTCACGCGCGGGCGACGCCGGGGTGCAAGTTGCGCTGACGGATGCCGAGGGGCAGACGCTGCTGAGTGGGTTGGCGGATCCGCTGCGTGTCGACCAAATCGCGCCGTCGGATCAGACGCTACCCTTTGCCGATACCGGCCCCGAGGATCCGGCGGTGCTGATCTATACCTCGGGCACCACTGGCAGCCCCAAGGGCGCGCTGCACGGGCATCGTGTGCTGACCGGCCATCTGCCCGGCGTGTCGATCAGCCATAACCATCTGCGCGACGGCGATTGCCTGTGGACCCCCGCCGACTGGGCGTGGATCGGTGGGCTGTTTGACGTGCTGATGCCAGGTCTGGCGCTGGGCATTCCGGTGGTCGCTGCGCGGCTTGAGAAGTTCACGCCCGAGGCCTGCGCCGATGTGGTCGCGCGCGGCGGGGTGCGCAACGTTTTCTTTCCGCCCACCGCGCTGCGGATGTTGAAAGCGGCGGATCAGGCCATCCCCGGCCTGCGCTCGGTTGCCTCGGGCGGTGAGCCTCTGGGGGCCGAGATGCTGGCCTGGGGGCAAAAGGCATTCGGCCTGACGATCAACGAATTCTACGGGCAAACCGAATGCAACATGGTCGTGTCCTCCTGCGCGCAGGATTTCCCGGTGCGCCCCGGCTGTATCGGAAAACCGGTGCCGGGGCATGACGTGGCGGTGATCGACGAGACGGGGAACCCGACCAGTGAAGAGGGCGACGTTGCCATCCGGCGCGGCTCGGCCTCGATGCTGTTGGAGTATTGGAACCGGCCCGAGGAGACCGCGCAGAAGTTCCGCGGCGACTGGCTGATCACCGGAGATCGTGGCGTGTGGGAAGGCGACTACCTGCGTTTCGTGGGCCGCGATGATGACGTGATTACGTCCGCCGGATACCGTATCGGCCCGGCAGAGATCGAGGACTGCCTGCTAACCCACCCGGCGGTCGCAACAGTTGGCGTCGTCGGCAAACCCGACAAGCTGCGGACCGAGATCGTGAAGGCTTATGTGGTGCTGAAACCAGGGGTCGAGGTCTCGGGTGCGGAGTTGCAGGACTGGGTCAAGGACCGTCTGGCGCAGTATTCCTACCCGCGCGAGGTGGCGTTTCTGGAAGAATTGCCGATGACGGTGACGGGGAAGGTTATTCGGAAAAAGTTAAAGGCGCGAGCGGCGGGGGAGGTCGGAGAATGAAATATTTGATGTTTGTCCTTTCTCTTACCTTTGCAAATGTTTGCTCAGCGCAAGCAGACAGCTCGGGCAATCCGATCAGTGTTTTGGAATGGTTGGACGGTTGCGCGCTACTAACCCAACCTGACAATGGAATGACCATGGATACCAACTGTATCAGTATCGCCGTCGACTATTGTACAATTGGCCGCATCGTTGAAGAACGAGTTCAATGCATTGTCGAACTTTCCAAGCATGTCGACGCGCTTTCGACTGAAATTCAGAACACTGTGCCTAACAGTATTGGCGAGCCAGGCACAGCGGCGCGCATCTATGAGCGAAGATATTTCCAATTGGTCGAAGGGGTTTTCGATGTTTGCGACGCGTCTCCTAGTGAAGAAATTCCCCCAGACACATGGTGCGAAATGTACCTGAACGCTGGGGACTGGGTGCAATGGCGACACTTGCAAAGATTTGCAGAGGGGGCAGCTCAATGAAACTCACATCCAAAGCCATGCCCGCCTCAGAAGGCTTCAAAGCAAACCGAGCGGCCCATATCGACGCGTTGGCGCAAATCGCTGACGCCGCCGAAGCTGCCCGTATGGGCGGGGGTGAGAAATCTCGCGCGCGTCATGAATCCCGTGGCAAGATGCTGCCGCGTCGTCGGGTGGCGAACCTGCTGGATGCGGGGTCTCCGTTTCTGGAAATCGGCGCGACGGCGGCGCATGGGATGTATGGCGACGCTGCACCTTGTGCCGGTGTGATTGCGGGGATTGGTCGGGTGCAGGGGCGCGACGTGATGGTGGTGTGCAACGACGCCACCGTGAAGGGCGGCACCTACTATCCAATGAGCGTCAAGAAACACCTGCGGGCACAGGAGATTGCCGAGGAAAACCATCTGCCCTGCATCTATCTGGTCGATAGCGGCGGTGCGAACCTGCCCAATCAGGATGAGGTGTTCCCCGACCGCGATCACTTTGGCCGCATCTTCTATAATCAGGCTCGGATGAGCGCCAAGGGGATTGCCCAGATCGCGGTAGTGATGGGGTCGTGCACGGCAGGCGGGGCTTATGTGCCCGCGATGTCGGATGTGACGATCATCGTCAAGGAACAGGGCACGATCTTTCTGGCCGGTCCGCCTCTGGTCAAGGCCGCAACGGGCGAGGTGGTCAGCGCCGAGGATCTGGGCGGTGGTGACGTACATACGCGTCTGTCCGGCGTGGCGGACTATCTGGCCGAGGATGATGCGCATGCGCTGGCTTTGGCGCGCCGAGCCGTAGGGTCGCTGAACCTGCGCAAACCGCAGACGGTGGATTGGGCCAACCCTGAGGACCCGGCCTATGACCCAGAGGAAATCCTCGGGGTTGTGCCTGCCGATCTGCGCACGCCCTATGATATCCGCGAGGTGATTGCGCGGCTGGTCGATGGCTCTCGGTTCGATGAGTTCAAGCCGCGCTTCGGGGAAACGCTGGTAACCGGCTTTGCTCATGTCAAAGGCTGCCCGGTTGGGATCATCGCCAACAACGGCGTGCTGTTTTCCGAGGCCGCGCAGAAGGGCGCGCATTTTGTCGAGCTGTGTTCTCAGCGTCGCATCCCGCTGGTGTTCCTCCAGAACATCACCGGGTTCATGGTTGGTCGTAAATACGAAAACGAGGGCATCGCGCGGCACGGAGCCAAGATGGTGACGGCGGTAGCGACGACCTCGGTGCCGAAGGTCACGATGCTGGTGGGGGGGTCATTTGGCGCTGGTAATTACGGTATGGCCGGTCGGGCTTATCAGCCGCGGTTCCTGTGGACATGGCCGAATTCGCGGATCTCGGTGATGGGCGGTGAACAGGCGGCGGGCGTTCTGGCCACCGTCAAACGCGACGGGATCGAGCGGCAGGGCGGCACCTGGTCGGCGGAGGAAGAGGCCGAATTCAAACGCCCGACCTTGGACATGTTCGAAGAGCAATCGCATCCGCTTTATGCCTCGGCGCGGCTTTGGGATGACGGCATCATCGACCCGCGCAAATCGCGCGATGTGTTGGCCTTGTCGCTGAGTGCGGCGTTGAATGCTCCGATCGAGGAGACACGCTTTGGCGTGTTCAGGATGTAAAATGGTCGATCTGGAAAAACTGAAATCCCGCTACCCCGGTGCGCAGACCTTCAAGTTTGGAGACAACCCAACGCTGAGCGCCGAGTTGTTGGCGTTGGTGCGCGCAGGAAAGAAAACCGCGACCTGCGGCGCGTTGCGGGATTACCCCGAGGGCAGTGCGGACACGCCGGTTGTAGGGCGCAGGGACATCGCTTTGGAATGGGACGACCGACCGGCGCTGGTGATCGAAACGGTCGAAGTTTCGATCTGCCGCTATTGCGATGTGACCGAGGAGTTTGCGTTGGCCGAAGGCGAGAATGAGACGCTTGAGGGGTGGCGCGAAGATCACCGCCGGTACTTTGAACGAAATGGCGGGTTCGAGCCCGAGATGGAGCTGCTCTGCGAGCGGTTCCGGTTGGTCGAAGATCTGACGGTTGAGGGGTAAGTCATGTTCACCAAAATCCTGATTGCCAACCGGGGTGAGATTGCTTGTCGGGTGATCGAGACAGCTCAGAAGATGGGTGTGGCCTGTGTTGCGGTCTATTCCGACGTGGACGCTTCGGCCAAGCATGTGCAGATGGCGGATGAGGCCGTGCGTATCGGCGGGGCGGCCCCTGCGGAGAGTTACCTGAAGGGTGACGCGATCATTCAGGCCGCGCTGGACACAGGTGCGCAGGCCATTCATCCCGGCTATGGTTTCTTGTCCGAGAACCCCGATTTCGTCGATGCGGTCGAGGCGGCTGGGCTGACCTTTATCGGTCCCTCAGCCGAGGCGATCCGCAAGATGGGCCTCAAGGATGCTGCCAAAGTCTTGATGGAACAGGCGGGCGTGCCTGTGGTGCCGGGCTATCATGGCGACAATCAGGACCCGGAGCATTTGGCCGGTGCCGCGGACACAATCGGCTACCCTGTTCTCATCAAAGCTGTTGCAGGTGGCGGCGGAAAGGGTATGCGGCTGGTTGAACGTGCCGAAGATTTCGCAGACGCGCTGCACAGTGCGCGAGGCGAGGCGCGCACGGCCTTTGGCAACGACGCCGTTCTGGTCGAGAAATTCGTCTCCAAACCGCGCCATATCGAGGTGCAGGTTTTCGGCGACGGCACCCATGCGGTTCATCTGTTCGAACGCGATTGCTCGTTGCAGCGGCGGCACCAGAAGGTGATCGAAGAGGCTCCGGCACCCGGTATGACGGCTGAAATGCGCCAAGCGATGGGGCAGGCCGGTGTACGCGCCGCCGAGGCGATTGGCTATAAGGGCGCGGGTACGGTTGAATTCATCGTTGATGCCTCGGACGGGCTGCGGCCGGATCGGTTCTGGTTCATGGAGATGAATACCCGCCTGCAAGTGGAGCATCCCGTGACCGAGGCGATTACCGGGGTTGATCTGGTGGAATGGCAGTTGCGTGTGGCCGCGGGCGAGACGCTGCCGAAACAGCAGAGTGACCTTTCTATCTCGGGTCACGCATTCGAGGCGCGGCTGTATGCCGAGGACGTGCCCAAAGGCTTCCTGCCTGCCACGGGGACGTTGACGCATCTGCACTTCCCGGCGCTCTGCCGGGCGGACAGCGGTGTGCGGGCAGGGGATACGATCAGTCCTTGGTATGACCCAATGATCGCAAAAGTCATCGTCCACGGCCCTACGCGCGACATTGCGCTGGAACAGTTACACCGTGCGTTGCGTCAGACTGAGGTCGCGGGCACTGTAACCAACCTTGCCTTTCTTGGCGCGCTGACGCGCCATCAGGGGTTCGCGTCGGGTGATGTGGATACCGGGCTGATCGGGCGTGATCTGGATGGGTTGGTTCAGACCTCCGCAACCTCAACGCGTGCTGCAGTTGCGGCGGCCATGACCGCTGCGGGTTTGGTGGACACATGCAAGGAGACTGGGTTCTCGCTGTGGGCGCCTCTGCATCGTGCTGTTCAGCTTATGGCGGATGACGTGATTGATCTGGATGTGCAGGTCGAAGGTCCGAACCGGCAGGTCTGGCACATCGGCAACGAGACGATTCTGGCCGAACGTAGCGCGGGGAACTGGACTATCGGTGGTGCAGCTATGCCGCGCGTTTCAGTCGCTGGTTCCAAGATCACGGTATTCGAGGGTTATGGCCAGGTGTTCGAGATGATCGACCCGCTGGACCGCGATACCAGCGCCATTGGCAATACCAATGTGATCGAGGCCCCGATGCCCGGTCTGGTCAAGGCGGTCTTTGCGCAGTCTGGGCAGGCTGTGGCCGAGGGCGACCGGTTGGCCATCCTTGAGGCTATGAAGATGGAGCATTCGTTGCTGGCAGCCCGCGATGGCGTCGTGGCCGAAGTGCTGGTCGAGGCGGGCGCTCAGGTCGAGGCCGGGGCCGCACTGGTCCGGCTGGAGGAGGAATGACCTGTTCCTGCCGCCTTAGCCGTGGCACAGTTGGATCAACAGCTTAGCGGAGGAGTAAGATGGGCGATCGGGTCGAGATATTCGAAGTGGGGCCGCGGGACGGGCTGCAGAATGAACAGCGGGAAATCCCGGTAGCGGAAAAGATCGCTCTGGTGGATTGCCTCAGCCGCGCCGGGTTCAACCGGATCGAGGTGGCCAGCTTTGTCTCGCCCAAATGGGTGCCGCAGATGGCAGGTAGTGCCGAGGTGCTGGCCGGGATCAGCCGGGCCGATGGAATCCGCTATGCTGCGCTGACACCGAATATGCGTGGATATGAGGACGCGTTGGCCGCTAAAGCGGATGAGATTGCAGTGTTTGCCTCGGCGTCCGAGGGGTTCTCGAAGGCCAATATCAACGCGACGATTGCAGAATCCATCGAACGCTTCACCCCGATCCTTGAGGCCGCGCGCCATATCGACCTGCCGGTGCGGGGCTATGTGTCCTGCGTGACCGACTGCCCCTATGACGGTCCGACCTCGCCCGAAAAGGTGGCCGAGGTGGCCGACACATTGTTCGCGTTGGGCTGCTATGAGATCTCGCTGGGCGACACGATCGGGCAGGGGACGCCTGACACAATCGCTCATATGCTTCTGGCCGTGCGCGAACGGGTGCCTGTGACGCGTTTGTCGGGGCATTTTCATGACACCACGGGACGTGCCATCGACAATATCGACGCAGCTCTGGCGCTTGGTGTGCGGACATTCGATTCGGCGGTCGGCGGTCTGGGAGGGTGCCCTTATGCGCCGGGGGCGGCTGGCAATGTAGCGACCGAAGCGGTTGTCGCTCATCTGGAACGATTGGGGTATGAGACGGGCATTGACATGGCCACAGTAGAAGAAGCCGCGCAGATGGCGCGCGCCATGCGGGCGGAGTGAGGGATGTTCGAAACGATCTCGGTTACGTCGGATGCGCGTTGTGTTGCCACTCTGACGCTGAGCCGCCCAGAAAAACACAATGCCATGTCGGCGCAAATGATTTCCGAACTGACGCAGGCGGCTGCGCAGTTGGGGGCAGACGACGCAGTTCGGGTGGTCGTTCTGACCGGCGCGGGCAAAAGCTTCTGCGCCGGAGGTGATCTGGGCTGGATGCAGGCGCAGATGGCGGCTGACCCCGCAACCCGTTTCGTTGAAGCACGCAAACTGGCCGAGATGTTGCAGGCCTTGAACACGATGCCCAAACCGTTGATCGGCTTGGTGCAGGGAAACGCATTCGGAGGCGGGGTCGGACTGGCCTCGGTCTGCGATGTCGCCATTGGAGTTGATACGCTGAAGATGGGGCTGACCGAAACCCGGTTGGGTCTGATCCCGGCCACCATTGGCCCTTATGTAATCTCCCGTATGGGCGCGGCGCGCGCACGACGCGTCTTCATGTCGGCGCGCCTGTTCGATGCCGCCGAAGCCGTTCAGCTTGGGCTGTTGGCCAAGACCGCCTCGGTAGATGATCTGGCCGATGCGGTTGAGGCCGAAGTTGCCCCCTATCTGTCCTGTGCGCCTGGCGCAGTCGCCTCGGCCAAGGCGCTGGTGCGTGATCTGGGACCGCGGATTGACGACACCGTGATCGACCAGACCATCCGCGCCTTGGTGGACCGGTGGGAAACCGATGAAGCGCAGGAGGGAATCGCCGCCTTTTTCGAGAAACGAAAAGCTGCATGGATTGAAAAGGTTTAGCTGATAGTCCCAATCCAGCGGGGCGGGGAATCGCCGTGGTGAACCAACCCGTATTGGCAAGCGGATATTTCGCGCCCTGCGCGTTTGTGTTCGGTTGACCCTCTGACCCCGCAGGGATAGAGAATGTCCAGTCAACTCGCCAATTGACGGCGCACCCTTTGGGGGTATGCGCAGGAAAGGAGCTATTCGTGGAAGACCTGCTGCGGGAGTACCTCCCGATTCTGGTGTTTCTGGCCGTTGCCGTAGGCCTTGGGATCGTCCTGATTCTGGCCGCTGTGGTTTTGGCTGTCCGCAATCCCGACCCTGAAAAGGTCAGCGCATATGAATGTGGCTTCAACGCCTTTGACGATGCGCGGATGAAGTTCGATGTCCGGTTCTATCTGGTCTCGATTCTGTTCATCATCTTCGATCTGGAAATCGCCTTCCTGTTCCCTTGGGCCGTCGGCTTCAAAGACATCAGCGATGTGGGCTTCTGGTCCATGATGGTGTTTTTGGGCGTTCTGACCATTGGCTTTGCCTATGAATGGAAGAAAGGGGCCTTGGAATGGGAGTGATGACGGGCGCAAACACCGCCGGCGTCGATAAAGAAGTCGCCACCCAGGCCCTGAATGCGGAATTGCAGGACAAGGGTTTTCTGCTGACCTCGACCGAGGACATCATCAACTGGGCTCGTACCGGGTCTTTGCACTGGATGACATTCGGTTTGGCTTGCTGTGCGGTTGAGATGATGCATACCTCGATGCCGCGCTACGATGCGGAACGTTTTGGTATCGCGCCGCGCGCCTCACCGCGTCAGTCCGACGTGATGATCGTGGCCGGGACGCTGACCAACAAGATGGCCCCTGCGCTGCGCAAGGTCTATGACCAGATGCCCGAGCCGCGTTATGTCATCTCGATGGGGTCCTGCGCCAATGGGGGCGGGTACTACCACTATTCCTATTCTGTCGTGCGCGGCTGTGACCGGATCGTGCCCGTGGATATCTACGTGCCCGGTTGCCCCCCGACCGCCGAGGCGCTGCTGTACGGCCTGATGCAGCTGCAACGCAAAATTCGCCGCACGGGGACGATTGTCCGATGAGTGCTGCTGTCGTCAGGCGCTGGGAAGCCGTTGTCGCTCGGGACGATGTTCCGGGCTGGGTTGAGACATTTCGTACCCGTGCTTTGCCCGGAATGCGCACCCTGAACGGGTTCCTGTCAGTTTCCTTCTTGGTCAGACGCGAGCAGGACCCTTGCCACATCGTCGTGCTGACAAAATGGCGCGATATGGCGGCTATTGTGGCTTACGCTGGCCAAAACGCTGAAAAGACGGTCATGCCTGATTTTATGGCGAAGTTTTTCAAGTCATACGATGCCGAAGCAACGTTTTATGACGAAGTTCTTCAGGAGGGACGCGATGAGTGACGCGCTCAAAGAACTCGGCGCGCAGCTTGAGCTGAAGCGGGCCGATTGTGTTCTGTCCTGGGATGTGACCCATGGCGAACTGAACGTGGATGTGGCCCCGTCGAATCTTGTGGAATTCGTGGAGTTCCTGCGGACGCACCAGAACTGCAAATTCTCGTCTCTGGTTGATATCACCGGCGTCGATTACCCCGAGCGGGCCAAGCGGTTCGATGTGGTTTATCACTTCTTGTCGATGTATCAGAACCAGCGCATTCGCCTGCGGGTTTCGGTGCGCGAAGAGGATATGGTGCCTTCAATCGTGGATATTCACCCCTCGGCCAACTGGTTCGAACGTGAGGTGTTCGACATGTTCGGCATCCTGTTCTCGGGTCACCCCGACCTGCGGCGGATCCTGACTGACTATGGTTTCCGCGGCTATCCGCTGCGCAAGGATTTCCCGACGACGGGCTATACCGAGGTTCGCTATGACGAGGCTGAAAAGCGTGTCGTATACGAACCGGTTAGCCTAGTGCAGGAATACCGGCAATTCGATTTCATGTCCCCTTGGGAAGGTGCGAATTACATCCTACCAGGGGATGAAAAACAGGAGTAGCCATCATGTTTGAGTTCCTGATCTGGATAGTTCTGGTGGTCGTAACGATCGTACCGATGATCAAGCTGCTGCCGCATTTCGGGATCAACAAGAACTGGGCGTTTGCCTGCGTTATCTCTCCGGCTGTGATTGTCCTGTTGTGGATGATGGCCATGAAACTGCAAGAGATGGAGCGACGCTGACATGATGGGCGAACTGATCATTTTGGGCGCTTTGGGCGTCTTGCTTGCAGGGGCTGCAGCCAAGGCGGCTGAGGCCGAAAAGGTCCGCGTTCGGGCCGAGGCAAAGAAGAAACGAGGGCGTTGATGGACGGCTCAAGATACGATGACGGCAGCACGGACGCGCTGAGCGGAGAACAGAAGATCCGCAACTTCAACATTAACTTCGGTCCGCAACACCCAGCAGCGCACGGAGTTTTGCGCCTTGTGCTTGAGCTGGACGGCGAGATTGTCGAACGCTGCGACCCGCATATCGGTCTGCTGCACCGTGGCACCGAAAAGCTGATGGAAAGCCGGACGTATCTGCAAAACCTGCCGTATTTCGACCGTCTGGACTACGTGGCGCCGATGAACCAGGAACATGCCTGGTGTCTGGCCATTGAAAAACTAACCGGGGTTGAGGTGCCGCGCCGGGGTTCGCTGATCCGGGTTTTGTATTCCGAGATCGGGCGCATCCTGAACCACCTGCTGAACGTGACCACGCAGGCGATGGACGTTGGCGCGCTGACGCCGCCGCTCTGGGGGTTTGAAGAACGCGAAAAGCTGATGGTGTTCTATGAGCGCGCCTGTGGTGCCCGCTTGCACGCCGCCTATTTTCGACCCGGGGGCGTCCATCAGGACCTGCCGCCGGAATTGCTGGATGATATCGAGGCGTGGAGCCACGAATTCCCCGCCGTTTTGGACGACATCGACGGCCTGTTGACCGAAAACCGCATCTTCAAGCAGCGCAACGCCGATATTGGCGTGGTGACCGAGGATGACATTCAGAAATACGGTTTCTCGGGCGTGATGGTCCGTGGCTCGGGTCTGGCATGGGATTTGCGCCGCGCGCAGCCCTATGAATGCTATGATGAGTTCGAATTCCAGATCCCCGTCGGTAAGAATGGCGACTGCTACGACCGCTATCTGGTGCGCATGGAGGAAATGCGTCAGTCGCTGTTGATCATCCGTCAGGCCATCGCCAAAATCCGCGAATGCCCCGGTGACGTGCTGGCACGCGGAAAGATCACCCCGCCGAAACGCTCGGACATGAAGACCTCGATGGAGAGCCTGATCCATCACTTCAAGCTTTATACCGAGGGCTTCCACGTCCCTGCAGGCGAGGTCTATGCCGCCGTCGAAGCCCCTAAAGGTGAGTTCGGCGTCTATCTGGTGGCCGACGGCACCAACAAACCCTACCGCGCCAAACTGCGCGCGCCGGGCTTCCTGCACCTGCAAGCCATGGACCACGTCGCCGGAGGGCACCAACTGGCCGACGTCGCCGCCATCATCGGCACCATGGATGTCGTATTTGGAGAGATTGACCGCTAATGCTCCGCCGTCTTCACCCCGAACAACCCGATGCTTTCGCCTTCACTGCTGACAACCAGCAATGGGCCGAAGCACAGATCACCAAATACCCCGAGGGTCGCCAGGCCAGCGCGGTGATCCCGCTGCTGTGGCGCGCGCAAGAGCAGGAGGGGTGGCTGTCCCGTCCGGCGATTGAATCCGTCGCCGACATGCTGGGCATGGCCTATATCCGCGTGCTTGAGGTCGCCTCGTTCTATTTCATGTTCCAACTGCAACCGGTTGGATCGGTGGCGCATATCCAGGTGTGCGGCACGACGTCCTGCATGATCTGCGGGGCCGAGGACTTGATCACGGTCTGCAAGGAAAAGATCGCGGCCAAGCCGCACGCGCTGTCCGCCGATGGCAAGCTGAGCTGGGAAGAGGTTGAATGCCTCGGCTCTTGCACCAACGCGCCGATGGCGCAGATCGGCAAGGATTACTACGAAGACCTAACCGCCGAGAGCTTTGGTAAGATCATTGATGATCTGGCGGCGGGCAAGGTGCCGACACCGGGCCCACAGAACGGGCGTTACGCGGCTGAACCGCTCAGCGGCCTCAGCAGCCTGGCGGAATACGAGGCGGGCAAGCCTGAACACAATGCCAGTGTTGAACTGGCGACTGATTTGAGCGACACCGTCAAGCGCATCGACGGGACCGAGGTTCCGATCCTGACCCCGTGGTTGGGCAAGGATGGCAAGACGGCGGCAAGCAAATCGGCTCCGAAACCTCCGAAGGAAGGCGCGACGCCGAAACCTGCCGTGAAGCAGGCTGAAGAGGCGAAGGCCAAAGCGGCTGATGAGGACCAGCCCGAAACGCTAACCGCAGCGCGCGGTGGCAAGGCCGATGATCTGAAGATGCTGAAAGGTGTCGGGCCGAAGCTGGAAGAAAAGCTGAACGATCTGGGCGTCTACCACTATGACCAGATCGCGAATTGGACTGCTGGGAATATCGCTTGGGTCGACGCTCGGTTGAAGTTCAGGGGGCGGATTGAACGCGATGGCTGGGTTGCGCAGGCAACCAGTCTGGCTGCGGGGGAAGAGACCGATTTTGCCAAACGTGCCAAGGAAGACGGCACTTACGAGGATTAAGCGGGTGCCCATACGGGGCATCGGGATGAGATGGACAAAGACAAGGAACAGGCCATAGCCCGAAAGGGCCGTCACATCGGCATTGTCATCGCTGCGACGATGGTGCTGTGGCTTGCCATGTCTTTTGTCGGTCCGCAGTTGGGGCTGCCGGGCCGTTATGCGCTGCTGTTTGATTTTGCCGCTCTGGCAGGATTCATCTATGCGGGCATCAACATTTTTCAACTCTGGCGCATGCGCCAGGATAGCTGAAGGTAACACGCGATGCTGAAGGATCAGGACCGGATCTTTACCAACATCTATGGGATGCATGAGCGCACATTGCGGGGCGCACAGGCGCGCGGGCATTGGGACGGCACGGCGGGCCTGATCGATAAAGGCCGCGACTGGATCATCCAGACGATGAAGGACTCGGGCCTGCGGGGGCGTGGCGGGGCGGGCTTTCCGACAGGTCTGAAATGGTCGTTCATGCCCAAGGAAAGCGACGGTCGTCCGGCCTATCTGGTTGTGAATGCGGATGAATCCGAGCCCGGCACCTGCAAAGACCGAGAGATCATGCGCCATGATCCGCACACGCTAATCGAGGGTTGTCTGATCGCCTCTTTCGCGATGAATGCACATACTTGCTACATCTATCTGCGCGGCGAATACATTCGTGAGCGTGAGGCCCTGCAGGCAGCTATTGACGAAGCATATGATGCGGGCCTGTTGGGCAAGAACGCGGCAGGCTCGGGCTGGGATTTCGACCTGTTCCTGCATCACGGTGCCGGGGCCTATATCTGCGGCGAGGAAACCGCCCTGATCGAAAGCCTTGAGGGCAAGAAGGGCATGCCGCGGATGAAACCTCCATTCCCGGCGGGCGCTGGCCTCTATGGCTGCCCAACCACGGTGAACAATGTGGAATCGATTGCCGTTGTGCCGACGATCCTGCGCCGAGGCGCGGATTGGTTTGCGGGCTTTGGCCGTCAGAACAACGCGGGCACCAAGCTTTTTGCGATCTCGGGCCATGTGAACAATCCCTGCGTGGTCGAAGAAGCGATGTCGATCTCGTTTGAGGAACTGATTGAGACCCATTGCGGCGGTATTCGCGGCGGCTGGGACAATTTGCTGGCTGTGATTCCGGGCGGCTCGTCTGTTCCTTGCGTGCGCGGTGAAAACATGCGCGACGCGATCATGGATTTCGATTACCTGCGCAACGATCTGGGCTCGGGCCTGGGAACGGCGGCGGTGATCGTGATGGACAAATCCACCGATATCATCAAGGCTATCTGGCGGCTGTCGAAGTTCTACAAGCACGAAAGCTGTGGCCAGTGTACGCCGTGCCGCGAAGGCACCGGCTGGATGATGCGCGTGATGGATCGTCTGGTGCGCGGTGAGGCTGAGCTGGAAGAGATCGACATTCTGTTCGATGTGACCAAACAGGTCGAAGGCCACACAATCTGCGCCTTGGGCGACGCGGCTGCTTGGCCGATCCAGGGTCTGATCCGCAATTTCCGCGAAGAGATCGAGGATCGCATCAAAGCGCAAAAATCCGGTCGCAGCGGCGCGATGGCGGCGGAATAACCATGGACGTCTTCGCAGAATACGACCACGCAATTGCCTCGGTAGTGGTTTTCACCCTGGTGGTGCTTTTCATGGCTCCGTTCACGGCACTGGCAAAGACGGCCAAGGGGCTGGCACCGGGGGCTACACCGTCGCAAGACTATGCAGATAAGGCCTATCGACTGAACCGAGCCTATTTGAACGGGACGGAAACCCTGCCTGCTTTTGCAGCGGTGGTTGTGGCAGCGGTTCTGATGGGGGTCAGCCCGCTCTGGGTGAACCTACTGGCGTCGATCGCACTGGTTGCGCGACTTGCGATGTTGGTCGTGCATATTCGTGGAATCGGAAAGCCAAACAGTGGGTTGCGTTCGGTTCTTTATGTGTTGGGGTGGGTCTGCATGTTCGTGACGGGCCTGATGGCACTGGTGGCGGCGTTCTGATGCAGCAGGTAGATTTTTCATCTGTAAGAAAACGCGCGCGCCCCCCCTTGGGTTTTGCGATCATCGCTTTGATGCTGGTGCCGGCCTGCGGCGTTATCACGCCGTCCTCACAGCGTGTGGCCTTTGACGGTCACTTCTTCAAAACCAAGGTCAAGCAGGTGGACAAAAAGGCCTCGCCTACGGATTTTACCGTCCTGGTAAACGACGTCTCGACCTCGCTGGATGGCGCGCGCGCGGCAGCACAGCATGAGGCTATCAAGTTCTGCATTGCCAATTTTGGCTCGTCCCGTATCGACTGGGCCGTGGGGCCGTTTACAGAGACGGAAAAACTGCGCATCAGCGATGACAAGATCACCTTTATCGGGCGGTGCCGTCGTCCATGACGCGATTTTCCGCATATCACGCAGGGTTGCGCGACGTGTTATTGCATAGCGCAGCGCACACCGGTCGTCTTGGGTTTCCCAAGACGAAAGGATCTGTGATGTCTGGAATGAAGATGCTGACCTTGGCCGCCGTGCTGACCCTGCCGGTCTCAGCGGATGCCAAACCGCCTTTGCGCGAGGTCAAAGAGATCGACGATCAGCTTTACTATATCGCGATCGCAAATGAGATTTCCGAGATTTGCCCCACCGTCAGTGGGCGACGGCTCAAGGCGATTGGCGTGTTGTGGGATCTTCGGTCGAAAGCGAACAAACTGGGGTACTCGGACAAGGAAATCCGGGCGTATATCGAATCCGATGCTGAAAAAGACCGGATGCGCGCCAAGGGCGAGGCGTATCTGGCGCAGCAGGGGGTGACGTATGACTCTCCTGAAACATTCTGCTCGTTGGGGCAGAAGGAAATCGAAAGAAACAGCGCCATTGGCGTTTATTTGAGGGCGAACTAGACCATGTCTGACCTCCGCAAGATCAATATCGACGGGCAGGAAATCGAAGTCGATGGTGCGATGACCCTGATTCAGGCGTGTGAAGAGGCCGGGGTCGAGGTGCCGCGTTTCTGCTACCACGAACGTCTGTCGATTGCCGGGAACTGCCGGATGTGTCTGGTTGAGGTTGTGGGCGGCCCGCCGAAACCCGCCGCGTCCTGCGCGATGCAGGTGCGCGACTTGCGGCCGGGGCCGGAAGGCCAGCCGCCGGTGGTCAAGACGAACTCTCCCATGGTCAAGAAGGCCCGCGAAGGGGTGATGGAGTTCCTGCTGATCAACCACCCTCTGGACTGCCCGATCTGTGATCAGGGCGGCGAGTGTGATCTGCAGGATCAAGCGATGGCCTATGGGTTGTCCGGCACGCGCTTCAAGGAAGCTAAGCGCGCGGTTGATGATCTGGATCTGGGGCCGTTGGTTGGAACGGCGATGACCCGTTGCATCAGCTGTACGCGTTGCGTGCGCTTCACGACCGAGGTCGCCGGGATTACTCAGATGGGCCAGACGGGGCGTGGCGAGGATGCCGAGATCACCTCGTACTTGAACCAGACGTTGGATTCGAACCTGCAGGGCAACGTTATCGACCTATGTCCGGTTGGGGCGCTGACCTCGAAGCCTTATGCCTTTACCGCGCGTCCGTGGGAGCTGACCAAGACCGAAAGCGTCGATGTCATGGATGCTCTGGGCTCGAACATTCGCGTAGACACCAAGGGACGCGAAGTGATGCGGTTCCTTCCGCGCAACCATGATGGCGTGAACGAGGAATGGATCAGCGACAAGACGCGGTTTGTCTGGGATGGGCTGCGTCGCCAGCGTCTTGACAAGCCTTACGTGCGCGAAAACGGCAAACTGCGCTCGGCCTCGTGGCCCGAGGCGCTGACCAAGGCCGCCGAGGCGCTTAAAGGCGCCGAGAAGCTGGCTGGGATCGTGGGTGATCTTGTTCCGGTTGAGGGCGCCTTTGCATTGAAACAGATGATCGAGGGGCAGGGCGGTGTTGTCGAATGCCGCACGGACGGGGCTAAGCTGCCGGCCGGCAACCGTGCGGCCTATGCTGGCACCGCTGCGATCGAGGATATCGACAGCGCCGAACGCATCCTGTTGATCGGCACCAACCCGCGCGACGAAGCTCCGGTTCTGAACGCCCGCATCCGCAAGGCGTGGGCGCATGGCGCTGAGGTTGCTCTGGTCGGGCCCGCCGTTGATCTGACCTATGAATATCACCATATGGGCGACGACCGCGCGGCGCTGCAAGCTGCGCTGGATATGGGCGGCGATGATGAGATCAAGGCCAAGCCGTCGCTGGTCATCGTCGGTCAAGGTGCTTTACAAGAGGCTGACGGGGCCGCTGTTCTGACCGCAGCGCAAACCATCGCTGCAAATACCGAAAGCGGCCTGATTGTTCTGCACACCGCTGCGTCTCGTGTAGGTGCGATGGATGTGGATGCCACCAACGACGGCGGCATGGATGCCGTCAGCGCGGCGGACGTGATCTATAACCTCGGCGCGGATGAGGTCGAAATCGGTGACGGTGCATTCGTCATCTATCAGGGCAGCCATGGCGACCGTGGCGCGCACCGCGCCGACGTGATCCTGCCGGGTGCGGCCTATACCGAAGAAAACGGGCTGTTCGTGAACACCGAAGGCCGCCCGCAACTGGCCATGCGTGCCGGGTTTGCGCCGGGCGAGGCCAAGGAAAACTGGGCAATCCTGCGGGCCTTGTCGGCCGAGTTGGGCGCGACACTGCCCTACGACTCGCTGGCGCAACTGCGCACTGCATTGATCGAGGCGGTCCCGCATCTGGCGCAGATCGACGAGGTCGTAGAGAACGAAGTTCAAGCGCTGGAATCGGGGAAATTGGGTGATGCCAGCTTCCGATATGCGATCAAGGATTTCTATCTGACTAACCCGATCGCACGTGCCTCGCAGCTAATGGCCGAGCTTTCGGCGCAGGCACAGGCCCGCAAATCCGAAAAGATTGCGGCGGAATGAACCAGACAGTTTTCATATCGCAGGCAGGGGCGAGTGCCGGGTGGCAGATCGCCGCGCCCGAATTGCGTGTGAAATTCAACAATAAGGGTGGCGCAATGCCGGCAGATGCTGTTTACACCAACGCGCCGACCCAGCCGCAAAATGCGCAGGCATCTGGCCTTCGTATCGCACGCGGAAAACGGAATACCCACGGTGTGAGGACCAATGGCTGAATTCTTTAACACCCCAGGCGGAATTGCCATCATCATTCTGGCGCAAGTGCTTGCAGTCGTTGCCTTTGTGATGATCTCGCTCTTGTTCCTCGTTTATGGCGACCGCAAGATCTGGGCCGCGGTCCAGATGCGTCGGGGCCCCAATGTGGTGGGCGTCTATGGCCTGCTGCAATCGGTGGCGGATGCGCTGAAATACGTGGTGAAAGAGGTTGTCATTCCGGCAGGTGCCGACCGCACGGTATTCATGCTGGCTCCGCTGACCTCCTTCGTGCTGGCGATGATCGCCTGGGCGGTGATCCCCTTCAACGATGGCTGGGTGTTGTCTGACCTGAACGTGGCGATCCTTTATGTCTTTGCCGTATCTTCGTTGGAAGTTTATGGCGTGATTATGGGCGGTTGGGCGTCGAACTCAAAGTACCCGTTCCTTGGATCACTGCGGTCTGCGGCGCAGATGATCTCGTACGAGGTCTCGCTGGGCCTGATCATTATAGGCGTGATCATCTCGACCGGGTCGATGAATTTTGGACACATCGTCGAGGCACAGGACGGTCGGTTCGGCTTCTTCAGCTGGTATTGGCTGCCGCATTTCCCGATGGTTTTCCTGTTCTTCATCTCGGCACTGGCCGAAACCAATCGTCCACCGTTTGACTTGCCCGAGGCGGAATCGGAACTGGTCGCAGGCTATCAGGTCGAATACTCGGCCACTCCTTTCCTGCTGTTCATGGCGGGCGAATACATCGCCATCTTCCTGATGTGCGCGCTGATCTCGCTGCTGTTCTTTGGCGGCTGGCTGTCGCCGATTCCGGGCTTGCCCGATGGCGTACTATGGATGGTCGCCAAGATGGCGTTCTTCTTCTTCCTCTTCGCGATGGTCAAGGCGATCACGCCCCGCTACCGCTATGACCAGCTGATGCGGTTGGGCTGGAAAGTGTTCCTGCCATTCTCGCTGGCATGGGTGGTCTTCGTGGCCTTCGCGGCGAAATTCGACTGGTTCTGGGGTGCATTTGCGCGTTGGAGCGTAGGAGGCTGATATGACCCAAATCGACTATACCCGCGCCGCCAAATACTTCCTTCTGCAGGACTTCTGGGTCGGCATGAAGCTGGGGTTGAAGTACTTCTTCGCCCCCAAGGCCACCGTGAACTACCCGCATGAAAAGGGCCCTCTTTCCCCGCGCTTTCGCGGTGAACACGCCCTGCGCCGCTATCCCAATGGCGAGGAGCGCTGCATTGCCTGTAAACTGTGCGAGGCGATCTGCCCGGCCCAAGCCATAACCATCGACGCCGAACCGCGCGAAGATGGCAGCCGCCGCACCACGCGTTACGATATCGACATGACCAAGTGTATCTATTGCGGCTTCTGCCAAGAGGCCTGCCCGGTCGATGCTATCGTCGAAGGTCCGAATTTCGAATTCGCCACGGAAACCCGCGAAGAGCTTTTCTATGACAAGGAAAAACTCCTGTCGAATGGCGAGCGCTGGGAGGCTGAAATCGCCCGTAATCTGGAAATGGACGCGCCGTACCGATGAACGACAAAAGCTCGAACCCGTTTGAACTGATGATGAAACAGGCGCAGGACATGGCGAAGGCGATGAATCCGGCGATGGAGAACTTTTCGCCCAAAGGGTTCGAAGCGCTTTGGCCGACGATGCCGAAAGAGGTCATGGAAATGATGTTCGGCAACACCGTCAACAAGGACGGGCTGGACGCCAAGACCCGCCTGTTGCTGACGTTGGCCGGGCTGACCATGCAGGGCGCGCAAGCGGATTCAGCGGTACGTCAGACCGTGCGCCACGCGTTGGAGGCCGGTGCCAAGAAACAAGAGATCGTCGAAACGATCGGGCAGATGTCGGTCTTTGCCGGCATCCCGGCCATGACCCGTGCGCTGGAACTGGCGCAAGAGGTTCTGGGCGACAACGAGGATAAGGATCAATGACCGTCTTTGCCTTCTATCTGTTTGCCATCAGCGCCATCACCGGCGGCCTGTTCACGGTGATCAGCCGCCAGCCCGTGCACTCAGTGTTGTGGCTGATCCTGTCCTTCCTGTCCTCGGCGGGTCTGTTCGTGCTGCTGGGTGCCGAGTTCGTGGCGATGCTGTTGATCATCGTCTATGTCGGTGCGGTCGCGGTTCTGTTCCTGTTCGTGGTGATGATGCTCGACGTGGACTTTGCCGAGCTTAAGGCCGAGATGGCGCGCTATATGCCGCTGGCCCTGCTGATCGGTCTGGTCATTCTGATGCAGTTCGTCATGGCCTTTGGGGCCTGGGACAGCGCGCAGGGTGTTGAGGGCAATCTGGCGCAACCGGTTCCGACCGACCGCCACAATACCGAGGCTCTGGGCGTCATCCTGTACGATCAATACTTCCTTCTGTTCCAACTGGCGGGCCTGATTCTGCTGGTGGCCATGATCGGTGCCATTGTTTTGACGCTGCGCCACCGTCAGGACATCAAGCGTCAGGACATCATCGGTCAGATGATGCGCGACCCGGCTAAGGCGATGGAGCTGAAGGACGTGAAACCGGGGCAGGGGTTGTGACATTGCCGCTGGTACTTCCAATGGAGTACCGGCTGCTAAAAATACTAGTTGCGGTGCCTGTTGTACTTGGTTGGATCGGGTATAGGGCCGCGAAAAACAGGAAACGAATGGGACCGAAAGAAAATGATCGGACTTGAACATTACCTGACTGTGGCGGCGACGCTGTTCGTCATCGGCATCTTCGGTCTCTTTCTGAACCGTAAGAACGTCATCATCCTGCTGATGAGCATCGAACTGATGCTGCTGGCGGTGAATATCAACCTCGTGGCGTTTTCCAGTTTCCTGGGCGATCTGGTCGGACAGGTGTTTACGCTGTTTGTCCTGACAGTTGCGGCCGCCGAGGCGGCGATTGGTCTGGCCATACTGGTCTGCTTCTTCCGCAACCGTGGCACCATCGCGGTTGAAGACGTCAATATGATGAAGGGCTAAGAGAACTATGGAAACCACCATCCTCTTTGCCCCGCTGGTGGGCGCATTGATCTGCGGCTTTGGCTGGCGGTTCATTGGTGAGAAAGCTGCCATGTGGACGGCCACGGGCCTGCTGTTTCTGGCCTGTCTGCTGTCGTGGATCGTGTTCTTTGCCTTCGACGGGGTGACGCAGCAGATCGAGATCATGCGCTGGATCGAGAGCGGATCGTTGTCGACAAGCTGGGCCATCCGTCTGGACCGTCTGACCGCGATCATGCTGATCGTGGTGACGACCGTCTCAGCGCTCGTGCACCTCTATTCCTTTGGTTATATGGATCACGACCCGCAGTGGCGTGAAGGCGAAAGCTATAAGCCGCGGTTCTTCGCCTATCTGTCCTTCTTCACCTTTGCGATGCTGATGCTGGTGACGGCGGACAATCTGGTGCAGATGTTCTTTGGCTGGGAGGGCGTGGGCGTCGCCTCGTACCTGCTGATCGGGTTCTATTACCGTAAGCCATCAGCCAATGCGGCGGCGATGAAAGCGTTTATTGTGAACCGCGTGGGCGACTTTGGCTTTGCGCTGGGGATTTTCGCGCTGTTCTTGCTGACCGACAGCATCAACTTCTCGGACATTTTCGCCTCGGCACCCGCCTTGGCCGAAGAAAAGCTGCACTTCCTGTGGGGCGAATGGACCGCTGTTGAGGTCATCTGCGTGCTGCTCTTTATCGGCGCGATGGGGAAATCGGCGCAGTTGATCTTGCACACATGGTTGCCCGACGCGATGGAAGGCCCGACGCCTGTGTCGGCCCTGATCCACGCCGCGACTATGGTGACGGCGGGTGTGTTCCTTGTCTGCCGCATGTCGCCGTTCATGGAGTTCGCACCGGGCGCGACCGGATTCATCACCGTGTTGGGTGCTACGACCGCCTTCTTCGCCGCGACCGTGGGACTGGTTCAGACCGACATCAAGCGTGTCATCGCCTATTCAACCTGTTCGCAGCTGGGTTACATGTTCGTGGCGGCAGGTGTTGGGATGTATTCGGCGGCGATGTTCCACCTGTTCACGCACGCCTTCTTCAAAGCGCTGCTGTTCCTTGGGGCAGGCTCGGTCATCCACGCGATGCACCACGAACAGGAAATGACCGAGTATGGCGGTCTGCGCAAAAAGATCCCCTATACCTTCTGGGCGATGATGATTGGCACGCTGGCCATCACAGGCGTTGGTATTCCGCTGACGACCTTCGGTTTCGCTGGCTTCCTGTCGAAAGACGCCATCATCGAGAGCGCCTATGCCGGTGGGTCTTCCTATGGCTTCTGGCTGCTGGTCGTAGCGGCGGCGTTTACGTCCTTCTACAGCTGGCGTCTGATCTTCCTGACCTTCTACGGCACGCCGCGCGGCGACAAGCATACGCACGACCATGCGCATGAAAGCCCGATGGTCATGCTGGTGCCGCTGGGCGTTCTCTCGCTGGGCGCGGTCTTTGCGGGCATGATTTGGTACGGCAATTTCTTCGGTCACGCGGACAAGGTGGGCAAGTTCTATGGCATCCCGGTGGCTGAGGCGTCGGAACATGCCGAGGCCGGTGATCACAGCAAAGCGGACGCGCATGGCGATGATAGCCACGCAGATGAAAGCCATGGTGATGACCACGCGGATGACGGTCATGGTGAAAAGGATGCTCATGGCGATCATCACTATGTTTTCGCAGGTGAGCCGGGCGAGGGCGCGCTGTACATGGCACCGGACAACCATGTGCTGGACGATGCGCATGCGGCGCCTAAGTGGGTCAAGGTTTCACCCTTTGTTGCGATGCTGCTGGGCTTTGCGATGGCCTATTGGTTCTACATCGTGAACCCATCGCTGCCGGGACGTCTGGCACAGAACCAGCGTCCGCTGTACCTGTTCCTGCTGAACAAATGGTACTTTGACGAGATCTACAACGTGATCTTCGTCAAACCCACCGTGGCGCTTGGCCGGTTCCTGTGGAAACGCGGTGATGGCAACACCATTGACGGCTTCTTGAACGGGATTGCCATGGGCGTTGTTCCCTTCTTCACCCGCCTCGCAGGCAAGGCGCAGACGGGCTACATCTTTACTTATGCCTTCTGGATGGTCTTGGGGATAGCAGCCCTTGTCACCTGGATGTCGATCGGCGGAGGCGCACACTAATGGATAATATCCTCTCGATCGTTACTTTCATCCCCGCAGTGGCAGCGGCCATTCTGGCCCTGTTCCTGCACGGAGATGACGACGCCGCGCAGCGCAACGCGAAATGGGTCGCGCTGGTGGCGACCACGGTGACGTTCCTTGTCTCGATTGGCATCTATACGGGCTTCGATCCATCCAACATCGGCTTTCAGATGGTGGAAGAGGGTGAGTGGCTGCTGGGCCTGAAATACAAGATGGGCGTGGACGGCATCAGCGTGCTGTTCGTGCTGCTGACCACCTTCATCATGCCGCTGACCATACTGGCCAGCTGGAACGTGACCGAGCGGGTCAAGGAATACATGATCGCCTTCCTGCTGCTGGAAACGCTGATGCTGGGCGTGTTCATGGCGCTGGATCTGGTGCTGTTCTACCTGTTCTTCGAGGCCGGTCTGATCCCGATGTTCCTGATCATCGGCATTTGGGGCGGCGCGAACCGCATCTATGCCAGCTTCAAGTTCTTCCTCTACACATTCCTCGGCTCGGTGCTGATGCTGGTGGCGATGGTGGCGATGTATGCGGATGCGGGCACGACGGATATTGAGGCGCTGATGAGCCATCACTTCTCATCCGAGAGCTTCAGAGTGATGGGCATTTATGTGGTCGGCGGGATGCAGACGCTGATGTTCCTGGCGTTCTTTGCCTCATTTGCCGTGAAAATGCCGATGTGGCCGGTTCATACCTGGCTGCCGGACGCGCACGTTCAGGCGCCGACGGCGGGTTCGGTCGTGCTGGCGGCGATCCTGCTGAAGATGGGCGGCTATGGCTTCCTGCGGTTCAGCCTGCCAATGTTCCCTGTGGGCTCGGCGGTGATGACCGATCTGGTGCTGTGGATGTCGGCCATCGCCGTTGTCTACACCTCGCTGGTGGCGCTGGTGCAGGAGGATATGAAAAAGCTGATCGCCTATTCCTCGGTCGCGCATATGGGTTTTGTGACCATGGGGATTTTTGCGGCGAATCAGCAGGGGATTGATGGCGCGATCTTCCAGATGCTGAGCCACGGGTTCATCTCGGCGGCGCTGTTCCTGTGTGTCGGCGTGATCTATGACCGGATGCACACCCGCGACATTGACGCATATGGCGGCTTGGTGATCCGGATGCCCGCTTATGCGCTGGTCTTCATGCTGTTCACCATGGCGAATGTCGGCCTGCCGGGCACGTCCGGGTTTATCGGCGAATTCCTGACCCTGATGGGGGCCTTCCAGGTTAACACATGGGTAACGGCGGTGGCTGCAACTGGCGTGATCTTCTCTGCCGGGTATGCGCTGTGGCTGTACCGTCGCGTGGTCTTTGGCGATCTGATCAAGGAAAGCCTCAAGGCCATGACTGACATGAGCTCGCGCGAGCGGCTGATCTTTGCACCGCTGATCATCATGACGATCCTGCTGGGCGTCTACCCATCGCTGGTGACCGATGTGATCGGCGACTCGACCGCCGCGCTGATTTCGAACTATGACACGGCTCTGGCCGCGGCTGAGGCCGTGATCCAGACAGCCGCTTCGCATTAAGGGAGCTTCGGAGATGATCCAAGCTGATCTGACAATCATCCTGCCAGAGATCGTTCTGGCCGTATATGCGATGGCGGCGCTGATCGGGGCTGTCTACACCACAAAAGACGGGCTGGCCCCGGTTCTGGTCTGGGCGACCTCGGGCCTGATGGCGCTGCTGGCGATTTGGATCGCCACCAATGGCGACGGCGCCAACGTGGCCTTCAATGGCATGTTCGTCGATGACGGTTTCTCGCGCTTTGCCAAGGTTGCGATCCTGCTATCTGCGGCAGCCGTTCTGTTGATGAGCCAGGATTACATGTCGCGTCGCGGGCTGTTGCGGTTCGAATACCCCTTGCTGGTGGCACTTGCCGCCGTGGGTATGATGATGATGGTCAGCGCGGGCGATCTGATGTCTCTCTATATGGGGTTGGAACTGCAATCGCTGGCACTCTACGTCGTGGCCGCCCTGCGCCGTGACAGTGCGAAATCCACCGAGGCTGGTCTGAAGTATTTCGTTCTGGGCGCGCTCAGCTCGGGCTTGCTGCTGTATGGTGCGTCACTGGTTTACGGATTCACGGGCACCACGCTGTTCTCGGGCATCGTCCAGACGGTACATCACGGCGACGTCTCGGTCGGGTTGCTGTTTGGCCTGATCTTCCTGATTTCGGGTCTGGCGTTCAAAGTATCCGCCGTACCGTTCCACATGTGGACGCCGGACGTGTACGAAGGCTCACCCACGCCGATCACCGCTTTCTTTGCCACTGCGCCCAAAGTGGCCGCGATGGCATTGTTTGCGCGATTGCTGCATGACGCGTTCGGCGGAGTGATCAAGGATTGGCAGCAGGTGATCGTTCTGCTCTCGGTCCTGTCGATGCTGTTGGGGGCCGTGGCTGCGATTGGTCAGCGCGACATCAAGCGACTGATGGCGTTTTCGTCGATTGCCCATATGGGCTATGCGCTGATCGGTCTGGCGGCGGGTACTGAAATGGGCGTCAAGGCGATGCTGATGTATCTGGCGATCTACGTGACCATGAATATCGGCACCTTTGCCTTCATCCTGATGATGGAGCGCGACGGCAAACCCGTCACCGATATTGATGCGCTGCGGCAATATTCTAAACGTGATCCTGGTAAGGCGCTGGCGGTTCTGATCCTGATGTTCAGCCTTGCGGGCGTCCCGCCGATGCTGGGCTTCTTCGCCAAGTTCGGCGTTTGGCAGGCCGGTGTCAGCGCGGGCCTGACCGGTCTGGTGATCGTGTCGGCCATCGCCTCGGTCATTGGTGCGTTCTACTACCTGCGGATCGTGTTTTACATGTATTTTGGCGAGGAGAACGAGGACCCGATCGAGACGCATTCCACGCCCGTTCTGTGGGTTGCGTTGATGGGGTCGGCTGCTCTGATGTTGGTAGGTATATTCTATCAGTTCGGTGTTGAGGGCGCAGCGGCAGCTGCGGCAGCGACGCTTGTTAACTGATCTCCAGCTCACTCAATCCAGGAGGGCTCGGTCGCTGGACCGGGCCTTTTTGCGATGACGCAGTGGCCGCAAGGATATGGGTTGCACGTGCTGCAAACGGTCGACAGCACGTTGAACGAAGCTGCGCGTATCGCCCCAACGGCGGCAGGGCCGGTCTGGATCATGGCCTATAATCAAACCTCGGCGCGCGGGCGGCGGGGCAGGGCATGGGCCAATCCTGTCGGAAACCTCGCAGCTACTTTGTTGATGCGTCCGCAGGGTGAGCCGGAACAGGCCGCATTGCGCAGCTTCGTCGCAGCGCTTGCACTGTACGATGCTTGTGTCGCTGTGACGGGGCGGTCTGACGGATTGTCGCTGAAATGGCCCAATGACGTGCTGCTGAACGGTGGCAAGCTGGCTGGCATCCTTCTTGAAAGCACGGGTATGGGGCGCGAGCTGGGCCATTTGGCGATTGGCATAGGGGTCAACCTGTCGCAAGCCCCGCAGCCTGACGCGCTTGAGGAAGGAGCGGTACGCCCGGTTTCGCTTTTGTCCGAGACTGGGGCCGACGTCATGCCCGAGGATTTTCTGACCGAGCTGGCCGCCAACTATGCGCGCTACGAAAGCCAGTTCGTGACCTACGGGTTCGAACCGATCCGCACGGCATGGTTGGACCGGGCCGCGCGACTGGGGGAAGTGATCACGGCGCGGACCACAACGTCGGAAACGGTGGGCACGTTTGAAACGGTGGACGGGAATGGCAACCTTGTCCTAAACACCGCCAAAGGCCGCGCGGCCATACCTGCCGCGGATGTTTATTTCTAAAGGGGGCTGAAATGCTTCTTGCAATCGACTGCGGCAACACAAACACAGTGTTCTCGATCTGGGACGGCGCGCAATTTCTGTGCACCTTGCGCACCTCGACCCATCATTCCCGTACGGCGGATGCCTATTTCACATGGTATTCTACTCTGGTGAAACATTACGGGATCGAGGCGGATATCACTGATGTTGTGATCGCGTCGACCGTGCCACGCGTGGTGTTCAATCTACGCATCTTTGCAGACCGTTTCTTTGGCTGCCGTCCGCTGGTTGTGGGCAAGCCGGAATGCCTGTTGCCAGTCGCCCCACGCATCGACGAAGGCACCATTCCCGGACCGGACAGGCTGGCCAATGCGGTTGGAGCGTTTGATCGTCATGGTGGCGATGTGGTTGTGGTTGATTTCGGAACCGCCACGAATTTCGATGTTGTTGCATCGGACGGGGCTTACGTGGGCGGCATTATTGCACCGGGTGTGAACCTCAGCCTTGAAGCGCTGCACCAAGGCGCGGCGGCGTTGCCGCATATCGACATCACGCGCCCCGAAAAAGTGATTGGGACAAATACGGTTGGCTGTATCCAATCGGGCGTGTATTGGGGCTATTCCGGTTTGATCGAGGGGCTGATTGCCCGGATCAAGGCGGAATATGGAATGCCGATGAAAGTCGTTGGAACCGGGGGGCTTGCACCTCTGTTCGATCAGGCGGATGTGGGCTTTGACGTGATCGAGGATGATCTGACGATGCACGGTCTGACCGTGATCCATCGCTATAACAAGGAAAATGGCTCAACATGAGCAGTGAACGACTGATCTATCTGCCGCTGGGCGGTGCAGGCGAAATCGGCATGAACGCCTATGTCTATGGCTATGGCAAGCCGGGGCAGGAACGTCTGATCCTCGTCGATCTTGGGGTGACGTTCCCGGATATGGACACCACGCCGGGCGTCGATCTGATCCACGCGGATATCTCGTGGCTGCAGGAACGCGCTGATCGTCTTGACGCCATCTTCGTCACACACGCCCACGAAGACCACGTGGGGGCCGTAGCGCATTGCTTTGAGGCATTTGGCGCGCCGGTCTATGCCCGTGCCTTTACCGCCAATATCGCGCGCCGCAAGATGGATGAACATGGCCATCCCGAGGACGCCGTTCAAACCGTGTCGCCATGGCCCGAGCAGGTTCAGGTGGGGCCGTTCTCGGTCGGTTTCCTGCCGGTCTCGCATTCGATCCCGGAAAGTGCAGCCTTGGTCATCGACACGCCTGCGGGCCGGGTCGTGCATTCGGGTGACTTCAAGCTGGACACCAACCCCGTGGTCGGTGAGCCTTTTGACGCCGATTTGTGGGCCGAGATTGCCAAACCGGGCGTCAAGGCTCTGGTTTGTGACAGCACCAATGTGTTCTCGCCCCATGACGGGCGATCGGAATCCGAGGTCGGCCCCGAGATCACCAAACTGGTCGAAAGCGCCGAAGGGATGGTTGTCGCGACCACTTTCGCGTCCAACGTGGCACGGGTGAAAACCCTGGCCGAGGCGGGGCAGCGGGCCGGACGCTCGGTCGTGTTGCTGGGCCGCGCGATGCGCCGCATGATCGAAGCCGCGACCGAAACCGGCATCCTGTCGGATTTCCCCAAGGTTATCAGCGCGGAAGAGGCGGTGGATGTACCGCGTCAAAACCTGATGCTGATCGTGACCGGCAGCCAAGGTGAGCGCCGCGCCGCCAGTGCGCAACTGGCACGAGGCAAGTATCGCGGTCTGGAGTTGAAAGAGGGCGATCTGTTCCTGTTTTCGTCGAAAACCATTCCGGGCAATGAGCGGGGCGTGATCTTCATCATTAACCAGCTTAGTGAAAAAGGGGTGGATGTGGTCGACGACAGCTCGGGGCTGTATCACGTGTCGGGCCATGCCAACCGCCCTGATCTTGAGAGGGTACATGCTCTGATCGACCCTCAGATCGTGATCCCGATGCATGGTGAACATCGCCATCTGCGCGAGCACGCCAAGCTGGCCGAGGCTGGGGGACGCGCAGGAATTCTGGCCGTGAATGGCACGATGCTGGATCTGACTGGCAACGCACCGAAAGTGGTGGACTATGTCGAGACGGGCCGGACTTATCTGGACGGCACTGTCAAGGTTGGTGCGCTGGACGGCGTTGTGCGGGATCGTATCCGCATGGCTCTGAACGGTCATGTGACCGTCACGGTCATTCTGGACGAAGAGGATGAACCACTGGGTGAGCCGTGGTGCGATACGATGGGCCTGCCCGAGATTGGGTCCTCGCGCGCCGCATTGGTCGAGGTTTTGGAAGAGGATCTGAACCAATTCCTGATGCGCGCCGACGCTAAAACGCTGCGCGACGACGACAAGCTGGAAGAGGCCATGCGCCGGATCGTTCGCCAGACCGCCAAGGCCGAGATCGGTAAAAAGCCCGAGGTCACGACGGTGATCAGCCGAATGAAATAGGCGCGACCTCAGTCCGTCAGAGGCATCGGATAGCCTTTGAGTTTCAGAAATAAGCTCTCCTCTTCCTGATTCAGCAGGAAGGGGACCGATGTCGGTGGTGTGGGGTCTGATACGCGCGCTGCAATCTCGGCCAGCACGACCTCGGTGATAAAGGGCAGGTCAAACTCGCGTGCGCGATCCAGAGGCACCCATTGCAGGTGAGACAGCTCATCCGAGGCGCGCGAGAAGTCGTCCAGGTCGCCCTGAACCGCCGAAGCATCAACAAGGAAAAACCGCGCATCGAACCGCCGGGGTCTTCCCGGAGGTGTCACCGCGCGAAATACGAATTGCAGCGCTTGGGCCGTGGGGCGAAAACCTAGCTGGGCAAACTCGGCCCAATCCTCCGGCGGTTGTCCGGGCCATGCGCCGGGTTGCCCCAGAACCAGGCCGGTCTCTTCCCACAACTCGCGGATTGCGGCGGCGGCAAGCGCATTTTGCAGACCCGCCTCCGCCCGCTCGGACAGGCGGTCATGGCACAACTCAGACAGGGCCGTGGCCAATTCGACATTGGCGTCTTCGGCGTCAACCGCGCCGCCCGGAAAGACAAACTTGTTGGGCATGAACGCGGCTTTCGCGCCCCGTTGCCCCATCAGGATCGACGGGTCTGACAAACGGTCACGTAGAACAATGACCGTTGCCGCGTTGCGGATGGCGGTCTTGTCCTGTGTCATGTGCGGATGAATCCGGTCGGAAATCGCATTACGCGTTCTCGAACCCGTGCATGCGACGTGCCCATTGATAGGCCACAACAGCCCCTTTCAGGCGTGGCAGCAAGAACAGCGACAACGCCGTACAACCGATCGCAAAAATCAGGAACATGGTCAGTGGTTCAGGCCGGAACTCGACATAAGTCACGTGCAGCGCAGGGGCCAGTAGGTGGCCGACCAGCAGGATCGTCAGATAGGCAGGGCCATCGTCGGCGCGGTGATGAAACAGCTCTTGCCCGCAATTCGAGCAGCTATCATTGACCTTGAGATAGCCGCTCAGCAGCTTGCCCTCACCACATTTCGGGCAGCGGCCGCGAAAGCCTTTCAGCAGTGCTGGCTTGGTGGCGCGATCCGCATCGGGCTGGGTGTCTATTGTTTGATCTGTCATTGCGAGACTCACGGGTTTCAATGGGCGGATATTGCGCATCTTTTGTGCAACTTAAAAGGGGGGTGCGTCGCTTTGCGCCCTGAAAGGTGACGGAAAAAAATTTCAATTTTTGCGACGGAACCCCGGTGAATCTGCGTTTGAACCTATGTAGGCAGCGACAAAAGCGCTGTGCAAACAAAGGGAAACCGACATGAAAAGCGCAAAAATCATACCTGCGATTATCCTTGGGGCCGTTGCGATCACGGCGACCTCCGCTCTGGCCGCAGGGCCACGCAATCACGAACCTGTGACGTTTCAGGAACTGGATGCCAATGGCGACGGGCAGGTGACGAAGGATGAAATGCAGGCCCACCGCGCCAAGCGCTTTACGGATGCAGATGCCAATGGCGACGGGCAATTGACCGTCGAAGAGATGCAGGCGGCGGGGCAGCAGAAGGTGAACGACCGTGTCGCCAAAATGTTCGAAAAGCACGATGCCAATCAGGACGGATTTCTGAGCGAGGATGAGTTGCCCAAACCGCGCCGGGCTGACAAGATGTTTGATCGTATCGACGCTGATAGCAACGGTTCGATCTCGGAACAGGAATTTGCCGATGCAAAGGACAGGATGGGCAAGCGTCACAAGAAACGCGCCAAATCGGATACCGACGATAGCTGATTTGGAATGCGGGACTTGAGGCCCTCAGGTCAGATCGTCCGCGGCGCTGACAGTGCCGCGGATGCGCCAGCGGATGACGTACTGCTGGCCATGTTCGCCGCAGGTGATGCGGCGGCTGCGCGTGTGCTGACCGACAGGCTGGGCCCGCGAAGCTATTCGGTGGCGCTGCGGATGCTGGGCAACCGGGCCGAGGCCGAGGATATGACCCAGGAGGCGATGATGCGGCTGTGGAAGGTCGCGCCGGACTGGGTGGCGGGGCATGCCAAGGTCTCGACCTGGCTGTACCGTGTGACGATGAACCTGTGTCTGGACCGGCTGCGCAAACAGACGCCCGACCGTTTGTCGGATGTGCCAGAGCCTGAGGACGAATGTGCCAGCGCAGCGCAGAAGATGCAGGACGATGCCCGCCGGGACGCGTTGCAGGCGGCCTTGTCGAAACTTCCGGACCGGCAGCGACAGGCCGTGATACTGCGCCATATCGAGGAATTGCCCAACCCCGAGATTGCCGGGATCATGGAGCTTTCGGTCGAAGCGGTGGAAAGTCTGACGGCGCGGGGCAAGCGGGCTCTGACAGCGATATTGGCGGGGCGACGGGACGAATTGGGGTATGACGATGACTGAAGATGACACGAGATTGGATCAGCTTTTTGCACAGGCTCGTCAGGATCGGCCGGCGCTGCCTGACGATTTGGCCGTTCGCATCCTGACCGATGCCGAAGCGGTGCGGCTGGACCTTGCCAAACCCAAGCGGTCTGCACCCCGATCCGTTTTTCGCCGCATGGTCGAAGGGATCGGTGGCTGGCAGGGCCTGAGCGGTCTGGCCGCCGCCAGTGTCGCCGGCCTGTGGATCGGGTTTGCTGCGCCGGATTTCCTGCCTGACGCGGCCACTTACCTCTACGGATCGGAGGCCACATTTGCACTTGCCGATCTGGACACATCATTCCTGGAGGACGCCGAATGAGCGACAATCCCAAGCCCAAACGCCGTTGGATGCCAATCTTGTTGGCGGTTTCCCTTGCCGTGAACTTGCTTATTGTAGGCGTAGCAGTCGGAACGGTTCTACGGGTCAAAGGCAGTGACCATGCAAAGGCGCCACCCGGTTTTGGCTCGGCTCTTTATCGCGCGTTGCCGAAAGAGGACCGCAAGGCGCTACGCGGGGATTTATCGAAACAGCACCGCAAAGGCTCAAAGCTGCGGGCCGAGGATTTCGCCATGCTCAGCGCAGCCCTGCGCGCCGATCCGTTCGACCCCGAATCCATTCGGGCGATACTGGCTAATCAGAGCGCGTCGCTGGTGTCGTTGCAGATGTCCTTGCAGAATGAATGGCTGACGCGCGTCTCTGCAATGAGCGAAGAGGAACGTATGGACTATGCCGCGCGTTTGGATGAGGTCGTACGCCGCGGCCCTCATAAACGGGGCAAAAAGGACTGATCTGTCAGGCAGCGCATTGCCGAAAACTGACCTGATTGCGGCCCGCGCGCTTCGCGGCATAGAGCGCGGTGTCGGCTGATTGAATCAACGTCTCGACCGGAGCACCACTTGAGCGGGCCGGTTGCGCCGAAATCACGCCGATGCTGATCGTTACCGGTACTGGCGCGAAGGTGCCCGGCAGCTTGAAGGGTGTTTTGCAGATACAATCGCACAACGTGCGCGCCAGTTTCAGCGCATTGTCCTGAGTGGTATCGGGTACGCCAATCATGAATTCCTCTCCTCCGATCCGGGCCACGAACCCAGCTGCGCCGATGGCGCGCTGCATCCGGGTTGCGGTTTCGGTCAAGACACGGTCACCACACACATGGCCAAAGCGGTCATTGATGGATTTGAAATGATCCAGATCCGCCAACATTACCGCAAAGCCACGCTGGGTTTGGTTGGACTGAGTGACGATGCGGTCGATTGCGTGCATTGCATAACGCCTGTTGTGCAACCCAGTCAGCGGATCAATCCAGGATTCCGCAATCCCGCGGCGCAGCGATGCACGCATCTGGTCCAAGCGGGTCTTGCGCGCGATCAGGTTCTCCAAACGCAGCACGGTTTCGTTGGCACAGAACCCGTTCATGCAGACTGCATCTCCCCCCCGATCCAGAATTTCTGCTGCAATACCGGGGTCATTTTGCGTCAGAATGCCTATAACCGCCGTGTGGCGGGTGGCGCCGCGCGATTTAAGATCGTTCAAAACGGACAGACCAGACCGGTCGGCTCCGATCTCGATCAGGATGGCGTCGGGGGTGGGGCCGGATAACAGACACTGCAAGTTGGAGGACGTATGGGCCGTCAACCTGTGCTTCAACCGGTTAGCCAAAGCGTTTCGCCACTTCGCACCAATGCTTGATGTTTGGGTCAGCAGGGCAACATGGCCGGATTTCGGCGGAGTGATCAGCGCGGGTGCGGGTTCGGCAAATCCGATGGGCTGCGAGCCACCCAGACGCAGGTCCTGCGATTCGGCTCGGACGCGCATCAGGCTGCGGACCCGCGCCAAAAGCAGCGTGTCTTTGAAAGGATGCGCCAGAACATCATCCAGCCCGTCCGACAAAGCCTGAAGACGCGCGGCCTTGTCGTTTTGCGGTGCGATTGCGACAACCGGCACATCCGCCAGTTCGGGGTCGGCCATCACCAGCTTTTTTACATCGGCTGCGGTGCCATCTGGCAAGGTTTGTGCGGTCAGCACAAGGTCGGGCCGAGCCCGCCGCAACAGCCCGGCCAGCCCTTGAACCTTTTCGCCCTGCACAACGTGATACCACGCTGCCGTAAGCTGAACTTTCAGCATGATCCGATTGGTCGAGGTCCCGTCAAGGACAAGGATGGTACCGTGAACGGACATATCTGCCACCGTTGATTGCATGTATGACCAAAGTGTTTATGAGTCTGGTTAACAAACCCTTTCCAAGAGCAGATTCAGGGACTCTTTATGTCGATAACCGCGCAATCCGCTGAAACGCTGGCGTTGAATGTGCTTGGCTGGCTGGTCGGAAATGACGAGCTCTTGCCGGTGTTTCTGGGCTCCACAGGCGCATCCGAAGGTGATCTGCGCGAAAGGGCGTCCGAACCCGAGTTTCTGGGCTCGGTGCTGGAGTTTCTGATGTTGGACGATTCGTGGGTTGTGGCGTTTTGCGATGCCAATTCCGTGCCTTACGATCTGCCTGCGCAAGCCAAGGCCGCGCTTTCCGGCGGCGCTGACATTCACTGGACCTGACCCTCACAGGAGAACACCATGCCAATCGACGCTATTCTGTTCGACAAGGACGGCACTCTGTTCGATTTTGCCGATACCTGGGGTGCCTTCGGACGCAATATGCTGTTGCATCTGACGGAGGGGGATCACGCCCGCGCTGCCACGCTGGGCAAGGTGATCGGCTTTGATCTTGAGACGCTGACTTATTCACCTGACAGCATCGTAATTGCGGGAACGGTGGAAGAAGTGGCCGAGGTTCTGGCGCCGCATTTTCCTGATCTGCCTAAGGCAGGGCTGGTCGACGTTCTGAACACCGAATCCGCAAATGCACCACAAGCCCCCGCAGTGCCACTTGCGCCGTTCCTAGATGGGCTGCGGCGGTCTGGTCTGAGGCTGGGCGTGGCGACGAATGATAGCGAGATGCCCGCGCTCGAGCATCTGAGCTCGGCCGGGATACGGGATCACTTTGACTTTGTGGCTGGCTATGACAGTGGGCACGGGTTCAAACCGGGTCCGGGTCAGCTTTTGGCCTTTGCTAAACATGTGGGCGTCACCCCGGATCGCGTTGCGATGGTGGGGGACAGCCTGCATGACCTTCAGGCCGGACGCGCGGCAGGGATGACAACGATCGGTGTTCTGACCGGTATGGCCGAGGCCGAAGCGCTTACGCCTATGGCGGATGTGGTCTTGCCGGATATCGGGCACATCCCCGGCTGGCTGGCGGATCGCTGACCGAATCCGGCTCGATTTCGGCGGATCAGGTTCTAAATCCGACATAGCCTGTCGCAGACAGAGCGGCCAGTCTTCCCTGTTCGGGGCTTGCTTGAGGCAACGCGAACACAAGGGGACGGTCCGATGGCAGATACGACAAAGCGCAGACGCCGCAGTGGAGGGCGCGCGGGGGCTGCTGAACGCCGAGGCTCGGCCGTAATCGACCAGATGCCGTGGAACCCTCCGGTCAATACGGATGCACCGACCGAGCCGCTTGGTCCTGAGGGGATTGAAGCGATCCACGAGGGGGCGATGTGCATTCTCGAAGAGATCGGTATTGAATTCTACAACGAGGAAGCCATCGGCATACTGCGTCAGGCAGGCTGCACCATTGACGGCGACAATGTCCGCATGGGGCGCGATTTTGTGATGGAGATGGTGGGCAAGGCTCCGTCATCCTTTACCATCACGCCGCGTAATCCGGCACGCCAGATTGAAATCGGTGGGCGCAATCTGCTGTTCGGCAATGTCTCGTCCCCGCCCAACTATTGGGATATGGAGATCGGCACGAAAGTGCCCGGCAATCACGAAATGTGTCGGAACCTTTTGAAACTGACGCAATATTTCAACTGCATTCACTTTGCGGGCGGTTATCCGGTGGAACCGGTCGACATCCACGCCAGCGTGCGCCATCTGGATGTGCTCTATGACAAGCTGACCCTGACCGACAAGGCGATGCACGCCTATTCACTGGGCAAGGAACGGGTCGAGGACGTGATGGAGATGGTGAGGATCGCAGGCGGTCTAAGCCATGAGGAATTCGAGGCGACGCCCCGGATGTATACCAACATCAACTCGACCTCGCCGTTGAAACATGACCACCCGATGATTGACGGCTGCCTACGTCTGGCACGGCGGGGGCAGGCGATTGTGGTGACGCCCTTTACGCTGGCTGGCGCGATGGCCCCGGTTACAATGGCGGGCGCGGTCGCGCAATCTCTGGCCGAGGCGCTCTGCGCGATTGCGCTGTTCCAATATGTCCGGCCCGGCATTCCCTGCGTGATCGGAACCTTTACCTCGAACGTGGATATGAAATCTGGCGCGCCGGCGTTCGGAACACCGGAATATATGCGCTCGACCCAGATGACCGGCCAGATGGCACGGTTTTACGGCCTGCCCTTGCGGTCCTCGGGCGTGTGTGCGGCAAACGTGCCAGATGGGCAATCGGTTTGGGAAACGTCGAACTCACTGTGGGCGGCGGTGCAGTCAGGGACCAATATAGTCTACCACGCCGCAGGTTGGCTTGAGGGAGGGCTGATCGCCAGCCCGGAAAAGTTCATTATGGATTGCGAAGTTTTGCAGCAAATCCAAAGGTATATGCAGCCCGAGATCACGGCGACCGGGCCGGATGAGATTGCGTTGGATGCGATCCGTGCGGTCGGCAATGACGGGCATTTCTTTGGCATCCAGCACACGCAGGACCGTTACACTACGGCATTCTACCAACCTTTCCTCAGCGACTGGAAGAATTTCGAAGGGTGGAACGTAGCGGGTGGTATCTGGACTGCAGAACGCGCCCATCACATATTCAAAGAGATCATCACCAGCTTTGAACCCCCACCGATGGACGAAGGTATCCGACAGGAACTGGCGGAATTCGTTGAACGCCGAAAGGCCGAGGGCGGAGCACCGACCGATTTCTAGCAGTTTAGAAAGAGATTCCAGTTTGATACTCGATTGGATTGTCCATATCCGAAGCTGCGTTTTGGCGATTTGTTAAGGATTCGTCGGTCAGACTACGTGTGAAACCAAGCTGGGGCTTTGACATGCATGGTCTGATCAATCGAGCGGTCCAATCCTTCGTTTGCGCGACATACGGGCAATCCTGCTGGCTGCACGTGACCGAAGTCGCAGAACTTGGCTTTTCCGAGTTTGAGGCGATGTTGGTCTATGACGATGACGTCAGCGCGCGCATGCTGGAGATATTGTGCGCTAAACTCGATCGCCCGCGCGCCGAACTGCTAGAGGATTTGGGGACCTACCTAGTCTCTCACCCCAACATGGAAGGTCTACGACGCCTACTGCGGTTTGGCGGAGTAACGTATGTCGAATTTCTGCATTCACTTGATGACCTTTCTGATCGGGTTCGCCTTGCGGTCTCGGACCTGCGTTTGCCCGAACTGGAACTACGCGAGATGTCGCCAACCGAGTTCCAGCTTCTGTGTCATCCGGGTTTGCCCGGATATTCCAGCGTGATGGTGGGCGTGCTCCGCGCAGTTGCGGATGACTATGGCGCATTGGCCATTCTTACCCATGAGGGGCAAAGGGGGGACGCCGAAGTCATTTCGATCATCCTGGTTGAAAGCGCCTTTGCTCAAGGCCGACAGTTTGAGTTGGGGGCGCGAAAAGCATGATGAGCAATGTCGAATTGGCCGGGTTGCTGGACACGCTTTGCCCGATGTTCGTTCTCGTCGATCGAGACGGACGCATTCAGCGTGTGGGGCCGACCGTTCAAAAACTTCGGCCGGATACACCGATGCGTGGGCAGGCTTTCCTGGACGTTTTCGAACTGGTTCGACCCCGAAAGGTGACAACCTTGTCGGCCTTGCTTTCTCTGGCCGGGGCAAAACTGCACCTCAAGCTGCATGACAGGCCCCGCACGGCCCTTAAAGGCTTGGTCGCGCCCTTGCCGAACGATATGGGGGCGGTCGTGAACCTGTCCTTCGGAATTTCGATCCTGGATGCGGTACGGGATTATGCGCTGACCAGTGCCGATTTTTCCGGCACAGATCTTGCGATTGAACTGCTCTATCTGGTCGAAGCCAAATCCGCCGCGATGGAGGCGTCCCGTTCACTAAACCTGCGCCTGCAGGGCGCGATGCTTGCGGCCGAGGAGCAGGCCTATACCGATATGTTGACCGGCCTCAAGAACCGCCGTGCGATGGATGTGGTGTTGGGGCATCTGGTCTCGGGCGTTGGACCATTTGCGCTAATGCATCTGGATCTGGACTATTTCAAATCAGTCAATGACCGGTTTGGCCATGCCGCTGGGGATTATGTTCTGAAACAGGCCGCGCGCATCATGATGGAAGAGACGCGTGCAGATGACACCGTCGCGCGCGTCGGAGGGGATGAATTCGTAATCATGTTCAAAGGCTTGGTCGATGAGGCTGTACTGTCCGCGATCGCGATCCGACTGATCGAGCGGTTGCAACATCCCATAAGTTTTGAAGGGTCAACCTGCTGCATATCGGCCAGTATCGGAACCGCGCTTTCCACGCAATTTCACTCCCCCAAACCTGCCGAGATTTTGAACGCCGCCGATCAGGCCTTGTATGAGGCCAAGCGAAAAGGCAGGTCGCGTCACTGCCTGTTCTCATCACTGGCGCACAAGGCGATGCCTCCGCAATAGCAGGCGTCAGGTAGAAAGAAACGCCTTGCTGAGGGTCGCGGCGATATGGCGTTGAATGCCGGGAAGCTCTCCGACGACGGGTAGGGTGTCGCCCTGAAAGGCAGCCTTTTCCAATTCTTGCGGGATGTCCTCTAGAACGTGTCCGCCAGTGCAGGCAAAAAACGGCAAACAAATTGCTCGCTCGCCCGCTTTTGATGCGGCGTCAGATATGGAAGGGGGCTCTTCGACAAAACCGACGCGAAGAGATTTGAACGGTAAAGTTTGACCCAAAGCCTCGGCGAAGTGCAAAGCCACGGCAGAGGGGTTGCGGCTGCGGCCGGACCCGTGGGCGGCGAGAACAAAATCGGTCTCTGTGGCCTGCCACTGACGCTGCGCAAGAGCCTCGGTCAGAGCCTGTGCCACAAGGTTGGGCATTTCGGGGTCTACTCCCAGCGGGTCCAGAATACGAAGGGGGCGTTCGTCCAACCGCTTGGGCAACGCGCTGGTCACGAACCACCCCTTGGCCATGAAGAGCGGAAAGAGAACGGTATCGTCCGGTAGCTTTTGCAGGCAGGATTCGAATTGTCCCGGTGCGGCCAGCGTGGCGGAAACCACCGTGATATCCGGGCACAGCGCATCGACGCTACGGGCATAGTCTGCCAATGCGGCCTCGGCCGGTTCCGGGTCAGAGGGTTGGCCATGGGCGACGATGACGGCATGCGGCATAAGTACGATCCTTGTTGCGTGACCGGATAGGTGTGTTTGTGCACCCCAAAGTCAACCGGAAACCAAATGCTCTATCCCAGCAGAGCAAGCCACAGCCATACCGTCAGGATCGACGAAGCAGTACCGATCAGCACCGATGAGGCCGCGACCCGTCGCGCGCGCCCATACATATTGGCAAAGATATAGGCGTTGAACCCCGGTGCCATGGCCGCGTTCAGCACGCCCGAGCGGAACAGATCCTGCGGCAGCCCGACGCTTGATCCGAATAGCCAGACCAGACTTGGATGCAGCAGCAGCGACACACCGCAAACATAGGCGATGGTGCGCAGATCGCCCTCGGGCCGATATTTGACAAGAACGCCGCCCAAGGCAAACAAGGCTCCGGGCAAGGCGGCGCGGGTGATCAGGCCAAGGGCGTCATCGACCACTCCGGGCACGCCAACCCCGGACAGGTTGATTATGAATCCCGATGCAATCCCCAGGATCAGCGCATTTCGGAACATCGCTGACAAGACCGAACGGAACATATGCGTGCCACCGTTGCCGCGACTGCGAATGACCTCCATCACTGTGATGCCGATGCCATAGCAAAACGGCGCATGGAAGGCGATGATAGCATAGTTCCCGGCCAGGTTTTCAGGGCCATAAGCGCGCTCGGTAATCGGCAGGCCCAGCAGGACCGAGTTCGAGAACAGGCAGCAGAAGCCGATCGCGACGCAATCCTCCCACTCGCGCCGGAAGATCAGGCGCGCGCCGAACAGGCCGGCGCAGAAACATAGGCCCGCAGCGGTGTAGAAACTGAACAGCAGGCGCGGGTCGAAACTGGCGCTGAGGTCCAGATTGGCGATGGCCAGAAACAGCAAGCAGGGAATGGCGAAGCCCTGGGTGAACTTCATCAGCCCGTCGATATGGACCTCTTTGAAATACCCCAACCGGGTCGAGGCATATCCCGCGCCGATCACCAGAAATACTGGCAGGATAACGTCGATCAGGCTTTGCAGCATGGTGCCATCCGGTGAGATATTGCGGCAGGCACCACCGACATTTTACAGCGCCTGATGGATCACCATGCCATCATAGGCCGGGGTGATGTGGTCGGCGGTTTCGGCCTTGACCGTGGCATAGTCCATGTCGATATGCATATTGGTCAGCACCGCGCGCTTCGGCTCGAGCTGTTCGATCCAACCAAGCGTCTTTTCCAGATGCGCATGAGTGGGATGCGGCGTGCGGCGCAGCGCGTCGATGACCAAACAGTCCAGCCCTTGCAGTGCAGGCCATGCGTCGTCATAGATCTCGGCCACGTCTGGCAAATAGACCAGTCCGCCAATCCGAAAGCCCAACGCGTCGATCGAGCCGTGATTAACCTTGAACGGCTGCAACGGGATCGGGCCGCCGGGGCCGTCGATCTCAAACGGGCCACTGATGGTTTTCAGATCAAGGATCGGCGGGTAGGGCGAGCTGTCAGGCTGGATGAACGCATATCCGAACCGTCCCAGCAGGTCGTTTTGCGTGTCACCGTCCGCCCAGACAGGTACGCGGGTGCGCATGTTGAACACGATCATGCGCAGGTCATCTATGCCGTGGACGTGGTCGGCATGGCTGTGGGTGTAGACCACCCCATCCAGACGCCCGGTGCCGGTATCCAGCAACTGGCTGCGCATATCCGGCGTGGTGTCGATCAGGACCGAGGTTGTGCCTTCGGGCCCATCGCGCTCTACCAGCATGGAACAGCGACGGCGGATGTTCTTGGGGTTTTCGGGGTCGCAATCGCCCCAATGCCCGCCCAGTCGAGGTACGCCACCGGAGGAACCGCAGCCCAGAATGGTGCAGCGCAGCTGGGTCATGCAGCCGCCTTGTAGGTTGCGGCTTTGGTGAACAGCCGCTCGAAATTCAGCTGGGTCTGAGCGGCGAACTCGGCATAGTCCATACCGAACACCTCGGCCCCTTTGCGGGCGGTATGGGCGGTATAGGCGGGCTCGTTGCGTTTGCCGCGGAACGGGGGCGGGGCCAGATAGGGCGCGTCGGTTTCGACCAGAACGCGATCGACTGGGGCGGTGGCAAAGATATCGCGCAGCTCCTGGCTTTTGGGGAAGGCGGCGATGCCGGACATCGACAGGTAAAAACCCAGATCCAGCGCGGCTTTGGCCAGTTCCGCCGATGAGGAAAAGCAGTGCATCACGCAGGAATAGGGCGCGTTGCGATGTTCCTCGGCCAGAATGCGGGCCATGTCCTCGTCCGCCGCACGGGCGTGAATAATCAGGGGTAGGCCGGTGCGCTGGGCCGCCTCGATATGGATACGCAGAGATTGTTTTTGCACTTCGGCGCTGTCGGCGGTGTAATGGTAATCCAGCCCGGTCTCACCAATACCGACGAATTTCGGGTGCTGGGACAGTGCGACCAGTTCGTCTACGGTTGCCATCTGCTCATCCGCAGCGCTCATGGGGTGGGTGCCAGCGGCGTAGAAGACGGGGGCGTGGTCCTCAGCTATCGCGCGGACGCTGGGTTCATTGCGCAGCTTGGTGCAGATTGTGACCATACGGGTTACGCCCGCGTCAATCGCATTGGCGACGATCTGGTCCAACTGGCCTTCGAAATCGGGGAAGTCCAGATGGCAATGGCTGTCGGTGATCTGGGGGGTGTCGCTCATCTGCTCTGACCGGCGGTTTCCTGTATCTTGAACACCGTATCTAGGACCAGAGCCGCAGGGTCAAGGTTCACCGCCTGACCATGGCGTGCGCGGGTTGTGATTGTCGCAGCCACCTCAGCCCATTTGCGGGCCTGATGGGGGGATTGGGATAGGCGCGACAGGATTTCGGCCTCATGCGGGGCGGCTTCGGGCAGGGGGGCTGCGCCGGTCGCTCCGGTCAGGGCAAGGCGCGACAGGGCCACGTCGATCAGGGTTAAAAGCAGCTCGAACCTCTCAGCCGCGCCGCGCTGGGCGGCGGCCTCGGCCAGTTTCAGGGCGCGTTGACGGTCCATGCGGGGCAGGGTGCCGAGGATGGCGATGAACTCGGCGTAAATCTCTAACCCGCCCAGGTTAATCAGGCGCACCGCGTCCCCGACAGAGCCAGCGGCGAGGGCGGCCAGATGATCTGGTTGCGTAGGCATTTCGGCTCCGGTTTGGGCCAGTGCGGACTGCATATCGTCAGCCCCTAACGGGGATAGGCGCAGGGTTCGACAGCGCGACCGGATTGTTGGCAACAGGCGCGAGGGCTGGTGCGAGATCAACAGCAGCGTCGTACGCGCGGGCGGTTCTTCCAGCATTTTCAACAGGGCGTTGGCGGCGCTGACATTCATCTCATCAGCCGCGTCTACGATGACCACGCGCCGCCCGCCATCGGCCGAGGACAGGCCGAAGAACTTGCCCAGCTTGCGGATGTCATCCACCACGATCTCACTCCGCAGCCGCCCTTGATCGTTCAGCGTTCGGGTAATGGCGGCCAGGCCGGGTTCGGCCCCGGCCTGAATGCGGTGGGCGACGGGGTGGTCGGGGTCGATCGCGAGCGTCTCAGGGGGCGGGGGCGCGCCGAACAGCCCGTCATCCTCAGCCGGAGGGGTCGCCAGCAGGAACCGCGCGATCTGCCACGCAAGCGTAGCTTTGCCCACCCCGCGCGGGCCGGTCAGCAGCCAGCCGTGGTGCAGACGGTCCGAGGTGTAGGCGTTCAGAAAGGCCTGTTCGGCCTCGGCCTGCCCGAACAAGGTCGCGGTTTCGCGCGGATGCGGGGCACCGGGGGCCTGATCCGGGGTCGGGGTGTCGTCGCTCATGGGTCGTCCGTCACAAGGATTGCAGGACGATATCTGTCACATCGCGGGCCACACTGTCCATGTCCCGGTTGCCATCGATCACGCGAAAACGGTCCGGGAACTCATCGGCCAGCGCCAGAAACCCTGCGCGCATCTTTTGCTGCAACTCCAGGCCGAAATCCTCGAACCGTTCCTCGGTGCCTTGCCGCCCCTTGGCGCGAGACAGGCCGATTTCGGGGTCCATGTCGATCAGCAGTGTCAGATTGGGTTCGCGCCCGATCATCAGCTTGTGCAACTGATCCACCACAGGGCGCAGATTGCCACGTGACATGCCCTGATACATGCGCGTGCTGTCGGCGAACCGGTCGCAGATCACGACTTTTCCAGCCGCCAGCGCGGGTTCAATGGTTCGTTCCAGATGGTCGCGGCGGGCGGCAGTGAACAGCAGCAGCTCTGTCTCGGCTGACCAGCGGTCGGGATCACCTTCCAATACCAGCCTACGGATTTCCTCGGCCCCGGCTGAACCGCCGGGTTCGCGGGTCAGAACAACGTCGCGGCCCAATCCGCGCAAGTGATCGGCCAGCATACGCGCCTGCGAGGACTTGCCCGACCCATCAATGCCTTCAAATGTCAGAAACACGCGGTGCCCTTGTCAAAATGCGTCCAGAGGGTTGCCGATCACATCGGTCAGAACGATCCCTCCGACGGTCATCATCCGAACCAGAAAACCACCCGCGGCCACATCCTGTACCGCGACCAGAGGACGCCGAATTTCGGGCAGACCTTCAGGCTTGATGACCAGTTCGGCCAGTTTCTGACCCTTGGCAATCGGAGCGTTGATCGGGCCGTCATAGACGACCTCGGCAGCCACGTTTTCGTCGCCCAGAACCGGCAGTAGGATGTTCAGATCGTCTTCGGGTACAAGGCCAACCGTCCTTTGCGCCCCCATCCAAACTTCGGCCTCGGCTATCGGCGCGTCTTTGTTGGCAATTGTCCTCTCGACAAAATTTCGAAACGACCAGTTAACCACGGACTCAGCCTCCTCTGCGCGCGTGGCGGTGCTATCCAGACCGGTGAGCACGAAGATCACCCTGCGGTCCCCCTGTTTGGCCGAGCCGACAAGGCCATAGCCTGCCTCTTGCGTGTGGCCAGTCTTCAGGCCGTCCGCGCCTATCCCCAGTTTCAGTAGCGGATTGCGGTTGCGTTTGTTTGAGGGCGCGCGGCCATCGAATTCAAACTCTTCCTCGGCGAACAGAGGATAGTATTCAGGAAAATCACTGATCAGGCGATCTGCCAGAACGGCCAGATCGTGGACTGACATCATGTGACCGGCAGCGGGCCAGCCGTTGGAATTGGCAAAGGTAGAATTGTCCATGCCCAGCTGTTTCGCGCGCTGCGTCATGTAGCGGGCAAACCCGGCCTCGGTCCCGTCGGGGCTGAGCGCCTCGGCGATCACCACGCAGGCATCGTTGCCCGACAGCACGATGATACCGCGCAGCAAATCCTCGACTGTGACGCGATCCAATGTGTTCAGGAACATGGTCGAGCCACCATAGCTCATGGCGTGTTCGGAAACGGGTAGGGTCTCATCCAACGTCAGACGTCCGTCGCGCAGGGCCTCGAAGGCCACATACAGTGTCATGAGTTTGGACATCGACGCCGGGGGCAGGGGCTGATCGGCGTCTTTGGATAGAAGGACCGTGCCGGTCGTCTGATCCATCACATAGGCCGCCCTGGCCGTCGTATCGAAAGCCTGGGCGGGCAGAGCAAACATTGCCAGTCCGAGGGTCAGAACAGTTGAGCGTAGTGAGGACAGCATAGCGGCACCTCCTTTCGGGTTCAGTTTTTGACGGTGAAGGCGTCTGAAAAGCCCAGATCCTTGACATCGCGATGAATGGCATTGCGCTCGGCCCGCGTGGACGCGGGGCCAACCACCACGCGCCAGACGATCTTGTCATCGGTCTTCAATTCTCGCACCTCGGCGCTCAGACCGTTCCTGCGGATCTTGTCGGCGGCGCTTTTGGCATTGGCTTCGACCCCGAACGTACCCACCTGCACATATGGTTTTGACAGCGGGCCGGAAGCTGGGGCTTCGGCCGCCACAGGAGTCGGGTCCGAGGCTTCAATCGCCGCTGCGGCGCCCTCAATCGGGTCCAAGGGCGTTTCGGTGATTTCATCGACCTCTTTCTTCTGCCACCACTTCCGTTTTGGTGCGGCATCGGCGGGAGGTGTCACTTCGGGGTCAGTCAGAGACGGCGCAGCCGCAGCGGCTGCAGCGACCTCGGCTGTGTCGGCGGCCGTTTCGGTCGCTGTATCAACCGCCGTATCTGCGGCATCGGCGGTTGCCGCGCCAGCAGCAGCGGCAGCCCCTGCGACGGCTGCGGTTTCCTTCTTTTGCCACCATTTGCGCTTGGGTTTGTCTTCAACCGCCGCCTCGCCATCGGCTTCGACGTCAACCGCCGCGCTTTCAACCACTTCCTGCTCGGGCTCGGCGGCGGGTTCTTCCGCAGCTTCGGGTTCAGGTTCGGCTGCGACAGGCTCTACCGGTTTGCGACGCAGAGCGACAACGTCCACTCGCGTGGGCGCGCCGGCCAAAATACCCAGCTTCTCGGCGGCAGCGGAAGAAAGCTGCAACGCGGGACCAGGAAGGTTGCGTTCGCGGCGGAACAGGGCGCCTGTGGTGGACTTGTTATTTGCGGTGTTTGTTATGCGTACACGTTCGGGCTGGGTAACATCCGGGTGCGCGACCCAGATACCGCCCAATGACGGGCGTCCATCCCACAACCCGGCTTCGGTGACGTTGAAAACCTCGGGGGCTTCGACATCCTCGCGTGTGTTTCCGGTCGCATCGGGAAACAGCTCTACCGAGTCACTGCCGCGCGGACTGCTGTCCGCGTCCGAAGAAGCCTCATCCGAAGACAGCGTTTCGTCGCAACCTACAAGAACTGTAAGCGCCACAGCAAAAACCACCAACGCCCGCGGTTTTGCGCGTGTCACAATCGCTCGATCCATTATCTCATCCCTTGCCTGAAAGGGCTTGGTTCACAATGCCCCACTGCCGTTTGCCGGTTCTCAAAGGCCAGCGTGTTTCGGTCTTTTCACCGTTGATCATAACCCGAGCAAAGGAGCATGGAAAGTCTGCTGGACAGGCTTGAGCAAGTTTTCCCTATTTGCACTTGCCACCGGTTTCGCTTGGCCTTAGACCCAGCCCCACGCGGGGAGGTGGCAGAGTGGTCGAATGCGGCGGTCTTGAAAACCGTTGGGCGTGAGAGCGTCCCCAGGGTTCGAATCCCTGTCTCCCCGCCACTCATACCCGTCTCACGGTCTTGTCAGAAGAACTTTGCTTGAGCGGGGTATGGCGGTTGCGTAGCTTTCGCCCATGACCAGACCTGCCTCTTTCAAATACTTCAAAACCAGCCCTGAGATCATCCGCCTAGCGGTGATGTTGTACATCCGTTTCCCGCTCTCGCTTCGGAATGTTGAAGACCTACTGCATGAACGCGGGATCGATGTCAGCCACGAAACTGTCCGATATTGGTGGAACAGGTTCGGGCCGATGTTTGCTGCTGAGATCCGAAGAAAGCGGGTTCAGCAACTCCGAACCCTTTCAAAATGGAAGTGGCACGTGGACGAGGTTTTTGTGAAGGTGAACGGCAAGCGGCATTATCTTTGGCGGGCTGTTGATCACGAAGGTGAGGTGCTGGAAGCAGTCGTCACCAAACGCCGAAACAAAGCTGCAGCACTGAAATTCCTCAAGAAATTGATGAAGCGGCACGGTTGCGCCGAAGAGATCGTCACAGATCGCTTCGCTTCCTACAAGGCCGCGCTCAGAGAAATGGGCGCGCTCGAAAAACAACAGACGGGCCGGTGGCTCAACAACCGCGTCGAGAATTCACACCTTCCTTTCCGACGACGCGAACGCGCGATGCAACGTTTCAGGCGTATGCGAAGTTTACAGAAGTTCGCCGCCATCCACTCCTCTGTCTACAACCACTTCAATCAGGAAAGATCGCTAGCCAGCCGAGACAGCTTCAAGCTAACACGCACCGCCGCCCTGGCCGAGTGGCGTCAACTTTGTTCCGGATAGGTTCACGGATTCCGCAGCAAACTGAGACTGGTTCGAATTCGTCTGACAGCACCCTCGAAGATGCTTTTTTTCAGAAGACGGTTCTCGAGGGTGAGATCGGCAACCACTTCCTTCAACGCCGACGACTCCGCCTTAAGATCTTTCACCTCGGAACTGGTTGCTTGGCGGGCCGTGTCCCCGGCCAATCGCTTCTTCCCAGCTTCGAGGAACTCTTTCGACCAACTGTAATAAAGGCTCGTAGCAATGCCCTCGCGGCGGCACAGTTCTGCAATGCTGTCCTCGCCGCGCAAACCTTCTAACTCGATGCGGATCTTCTCTTCGGCCGAATGCTGGCGCCGGGTCTTCCTGCGGATGTCTTTGACAACTTTTTCGGTCGCAGATTTCTGCTTTCCGGATTTCATTCTCATCTCCACTCTCTGATGGTTACGATGAGCCTGAAATCCTCCGCTACGCAATCAGCCTATTATGTTCCATGGGTGCTGACGTCAGACACGGTCAAAAGAACAGTTGACGTTTGGGAACCTCACCGCGCAAGGTGATCCGAGTTACCTGTGTTTAAGTTTGTTTAGTTGTTGTTTGTATAGGAGTGGGTATGCCTGCCGATGACTCGGGTTTTGCGGACCACGAGGATGCGAAACCCAAAGTAACCTGGCTGGAACAAAGTTTGTGGAAGGCCATCTCTGACTCTCCGGCCGAACACAAATCGGGGGCAGCAGGCTGGTTGAGCGCGTGGCTTGGCATACTAGCGTCGCGGATTGGAAACGTGCGCGTTGGGGCTTTGTTTGAACTAGATGGCAACGCACTGAATGCCGTAGTCGAATACCCGGAAGGCGCTGTGCCGCCGACAGCCCTTACTCTGGAGGTTCAGAGGGCGGTCAAGGCGGGAACCGGTGTCGCGACCACGCTTGAAGGCGACGGTGCCATTGCTGTTTGTGCATTGCCGATTGAATTTGATGGCGGTGCGAAATGGGTGTTGGCACTGGCACTTGCCGACGCAACTCAGGACCGGATCCGCGTTACTCTTCGTGAGATGCAGTGGTCAGCCGCCTGGCTGCGCGAGCACGAATGGGCGAAAGCGGCAGGTAATTCGAATGCCTCTCTAGAGCGATTGCGAATGGCGACCGAGGCATTGGTTGCCGCACTGGATCGCACACGATTTGTCGAAGCTGCGATGACGACAGTCACGGAACTGGCCCGGCAGTTCGACTGTGACCGTGTTTCGATCGGGTTCTCGAAACGCCGACGTCAGAAGATTGTCGCAATCTCTCATGCGGCGCGATTTGCGGAACGCATGCAGATTGTTCAACTTGTTCAGTCCGCTATGGAAGAGGCCTGCGACCAGCGTATGGCGATGATCTTTCCCAGTCAGGATCAAGCGCCTTATCAGCGCGCGCATGAGGTCTTGTCGCGCAAACTGGGCTCTTCTCAGATTCTGAGCATACCGATGCTGTCGGGTGATCGGATCTATGGTGCGGTGACGATGGAGCGGACAGGCGACGCGTTTACGCAGGAAAATGTAGAAGCCCTGCAGACCATCGCTGCAATGGTCGGTCCGGTGTTGGAAGAAAAGCGGCTGAATGATCGCTGGCTATTGTGGAAAGTCCTGGAAACACTTGGGCGACAATTGAAGTTCACGCTGGGACCGACGCATTTCACCCGAAAGATCGTACTGTTTGTAGCAGCCGCAATTGTCGGATTTTTCTGGTGGGCCACCGCCCCGTACAAGGTGACAGCGGATGCGGCGATTGAAGGAACGGTTCGCCGGGCTTTGGTCGCGCCTTTTGACGGGTTTATCCTGACGGCAAACGTGCGCGCCGGTGATACTGTCGCTGAGGGTCAGGTGCTTGCAAAACTGGATGATGCGGATCTGGCGCTGGAACGGCTGCGCTGGGTGACCGAGCGGCAGCAGTATGAATTAACTTATGAAGACGCGTTGGGGCAGCGGCTTAGGGCCGACGCAGCGCTTGCAAGGATCGGGATCGAGCAGGCCGAAGCTCGGGTGGCGCTGATCGACGCCGAACTGGAACGCACGACGATTCGCGCACCCTTCGACGGGCTGGTGATCTCGGGCGATCTTTCGCAATCCATCGGAACCGCCGTGTCCAGAGGGGATCTGATTTTCGAAATCGCGCCGCTTGATCATTATCGGGTGGTCCTGGAGGTCGATGAAACCCAGATCGCAGAAATTGAACCCGGTCAGCATGGTGAGCTGATCGTGGCGTCTCTGGCCAACGAAATATTTGATGTGAGAGTGTCCAAAGTCACGCCAGTCGCACGTGTGGTCGATGGGCGAAACGTCTTTGAGGTCGACGCGCTGGTCGAAGGAAACACGTCGCGATTGCGCCCGGGCATGGAGGGTATTTCAAAGATAAACATAGAAGAGCGCCGCCTGATTTCGATCTGGACCCGACAGTTCACGGACTGGGTGCGTATGGCGCATTGGCGTTGGTTCGGGTGAAATGGAAACACTCGAAAGCTCCTCCTGGCATCGCGTTGCCGATCTGAAACCACGGTTTCGACCGCATGCCGATATTCACCGGCATGTCTATCGGGGGCATGTCTGGCATATCGTACAGGATCATCAATCCGGTCGGTATTTCCGGATTTCGCCTGCCGCTTATCATCTGGTTTCGCAGATGAATGGGATGCGAACGGTCGAAGAGATCTGGCGAAATGCCGGGCAACGATGGGGCACTGACAGACCAACGCAGGACGAAACGATACGATTGATTGCGCAACTGGGGCAGGCGGACCTGCTGGTTGAAGGCGCGCCGACGGATATCAGCGCAATTGCACGCCGGGCCGAGATCGGACGCAGCCGTGATATGCTTGCCAGGATCAAGAACCCGATGGCGATCCGGATACCGCTTTTTGACCCCGACCGTTTTTTGTCTGCAACCCAGATGTTCGTGCGCCCGCTGTTCTCTCTTTGGGGCCTGATCGCTTGGCTGGGGCTGATCGGGTTCGGGATCGTTACGGCAGTTTTGAATTGGCCAGAACTGACGTCGAACCTGCTGGATCGTATTCTGGTTTCCGAGAACCTGATCCTTTTGGTAATTACCTACCCGTTCGTAAAAGCCTTTCACGAGCTTGGGCATGCCTATGCCGTTAAGGTCTGGGGTGGGGAAGTGCACGAAATCGGCGTGATGCTTCTGGTCTTTATGCCGGTACCTTATGTGGATGCGTCATCTTCGGCAGTTTTTCCTGAAAAGTATCAGCGCGTTGTTGTTGGCGCCGCCGGTATCATAGTCGAAGTGGCACTTGCGGCGATTGCAATGATCGTCTGGGCCAATGCGGAAAGCGGGCTGGTCACGGCCATCGCCTTCAACGTAATGTTGATCGGCGGCGTGTCGACGGTTCTTTTCAATGGCAACCCATTGTTGCGTTTCGACGGGTATTACGTTCTGGCTGATCTTATCGAAACGCCGAACCTGGGGCCGCGATCCAACCGTTATGTCCAGTTTCTGGTGCAAACACATGTTTTAGGGATCCACACTGTCGACGATCCCGCCACCACGCCGGGTGAGCGTCGCTGGTTTTTCGCCTATTCGATCGCGGCGTTTCTTTACAGGCTGACGATCATGGCTGCGATTGCAATGTTCGTTGCGGGCAAGTTCTTTTTCTTCGGCGTCCTTCTGGCCATTTGGGCAATCACAATGATGCTGATCTGGCCAATAATAAAAGGCCTGAAATTCATTTTGACAGACGCCCGCCTCGATGGTCAGCGCCCTCGCGCCATCGGGATATTGGCTGCGGCGGTATGTTTTGTTCTGTGGGTGTTGGCTGGTGTACCGATCCCGTATCGAACCTTGACGCAAGGCATCGTTTGGGCTGAGGAAAGCGCGCAGGTTCGCGCAGGCGCCAGCGGTTTTGTAAGCGAAATTTCCGAACAACCCGGAACGATTGTGGAACAGGGAACGACACTGGTGCGGTTTGAGGACCCCATTGCTGCGAGCCGCGTGAACTTGCTGGAAATAGATTTGCGCGCCAACCTGGCGCGTTATGAAGGCGTTCGGGCCATTGATCTGGTTCAGGCCAAGATCTTTTCAGAACAGGTAGAGTTGGCAAAATACCGGTTGGACGCCGAAAAGCTGCGGGCGTCGGAAATGGAAATTACCGCCCCTCAGAGCGGGCAGTTCGTTCTGGTCGATGCCGACGCTTTGGTTGGTCGATATGTGCGCAAGGGCGCACTGCTGGGGTTCGTGATGCCGGATGGCGTGCCCGTGATCCGTGCCGTGGTCTTGCAATCGCAGATCGACCTTGTCAGATCCCGTCTTGTAAGCGTCGAGCTTCGCGCTACCAGCGGCATGCGCCGCGAAGTATCGGGCACAATCTTACGGGCTCCCCCGGCGGCCGTTTCGGACGTACCGTCCGAAGCCCTGACAACTTCGGCCGGAGGGCCGGTGGTGGCGCAAGTTGCAGAAAACGGCCGAGCCCGTGCGATTGATCCGTTTTTCATTGTCGATATTGTTCCCAATGAACCCATGTCACTTGGGGTTGGCGAGCGGGTTTACGTCAGATTTGATCACGGTCCCGAACCAGTTCTGTTTCGAATTTCCAGAAGCCTCCGGCGTCTGTTTCTGAGTCAGTTCGATGTCTGAGGCGATCTGGCTGTCACCTCTGCGTCTCTACCCTGAACGCGACGACGGGCATCTGGACCCGAGGCTGAGCCCGGCTGCGCGCATAGAAGGTCTTTGGGCGTCTCGTTTTGCCAAGCTCAGGGCGGGCAAGCTTCGCCGAAAAATCCTGCCCAAAGTGCAAAAAGCACAGCGGCGAATGGCGCGTATGTCGCCGTTAGACATTGCGCGGGAGCAGTTGGAAATTCGAAAACGATTGCGCCGCGCAAACGGATATCCAGCCGATCTTTCCGCCCGCGCTTTGGTTGTGGCAGCGCACGAGGCATCAGACGTATTGGGTATGACGCCGCATCCCGTGCAGTTTGTCGGGGCCTTTGCTTTGCTGTCGGGGATGCTGGCCGAGATGGAAACCGGTGAAGGCAAAAGTCTTACTGCGGCGCTGGCGGCCGCTGTAGCCGGCATGGCAGGCGAGCAGGTCCATCTGATCACCTCAAACGATTACCTTGCGACCCGCGATGCGGACGGCTTCAGAGAGTTTTTTGGCCGGTTCGACTTGACCACAGCTGGGGCGACGAACGGGCAAAGCCCGGCCGACCGGATGGCGGTGTATCGTGCAGATATTGCCTATCTTTCAAACAAAGAGGCTGCGTTTGACTATCTGCGCGATCGTCTTGATCGTCGGACAGGTGAGGGAGAGATCGGCGCCACGCTTCGGAATTATCTGGATGGAGACAGCGGCCTGCGGATGCGAGGATTGCCCTTTGCGATCGTGGACGAGGCCGACAGCGTTATGATCGACGAGGCGCGCACGCCGCTGATCCTGTCTGCCGAACGGGAAACGGAATTGGATGAAGCGGTTTGCCGTCTGGCGTTTTCCTATGCGGATAAATTGCAGGAGGGCACAGATTTTCAGGTCGAAAAGGATCTGATGCGGGTCACGCTTACCGAGGACGGGGGTGAAAAGCTGGATGCTCTGGCCAATGATGCGCCGCCGCCCTGGGACATGCGGATTTTTCGCGAAGAACGGGTCAGGCAGGCACTGGCGGCGCGTTATCTTTTTGAACGCGACCGTCACTATCTGGTTAACGAGGATAAAGTGCAGATCATCGATGAATATACCGGCCGCATTCTGGCTGATCGGTTTTACGCCGAGGGTTTGCACCAAATGATTGAAGCAAAAGAAAAATTACCTCCCTCTAGTCGCAGGATTACGTTGGCGCGGATTACGTATCAGGTGTTCTTTCGCCGCTATGTGAGGTTGGCGGGAATGACCGGAACCGCGCAGGAGGTCGCCGATGAATTCTGGTCAGTTTACGGCCTGCCCGTCGCGCGGATTCCCACCCATCGTCCGGTCAGACGTCAGCATCGCAGTCCCAAGACTTACCCAACTAGTGCCGAGCGGTGGGCGGCTGTGGCTGACCGCGTTGAAGAGTTTCAAGTAACAGGCCAACCAGTGTTGATCGGAACCAGATCAGTCGGCGCGTCGCTTGAAGGGTCTGATGTTTTGACGGCCCGAGGCATCCAGCATGTGGTTCTAAACGCCGCGCAGGATGCTGAAGAGGCCGACATCATTGCGCGCTGCGGTCAGTTGGGTCGCGTGACAATTGCGACCAACATGGCCGGTCGGGGCGCTGACATCCGTATCGGGGCAGGTGTTGCAGAACTGGGCGGGCTGGCGGTTGTCATGACTGAATATCACGATGCCGGGCGTATCGACCGCCAACTTGCTGGCAGATGCGCACGCCAAGGCGAGACGGGCCAGTTCGAAGTTTTCGTGTCAGACGAAGATGCGCTTTTGGCCGAGCACGGATCTCAGGCCGATAAAATTCTCGCTCGCTACGTCAAGAAGGAAGACGCAGGGCTTCATCTGCTTGCGCAACGGCGTGCCGAACGCAAACACCGCCGGATGCGTACGGCTCTTTTGAAGGCGGACAGAAAACTATCGGAGGCGCTGCCCTATGGTGATTAGGATGCTTGGACTGACCCTGTCCGCTGTCTTGGTGACGATCGGTGCGCCGGCGATGTCGGATCAGACGGCGTTTGATTGTGTGATTGATCCGGCCAGCATAATTAGGCTGGGCGGCACCACATCAGGCAGCCTTGCCGAAGTACTTGTCGACCGTGGCGACCCGGTTGCCAAGGGTCAGGTCGTGGCGATGCTGGATTCCGAACTCGAACAGGCAACGGTGGAGTTGCTGAGGTTGCGTGCGAATAACAGGGAAACGATCGAAGCCTATGTCGCTGAGCTTGTGTTTGCGAAAAAGCAATTGGACCGGTTGGAGGTGCTGGTCAGCCGCGATGTTGCCTCGGTTGCTGCCATTGATCAGGTTCGGTCTGAAGCGGCGATTGCCGAGCGCAACGTGGCAAATGCCGAGTTGGATCAGAAAGTCGCGCAGATGGAGCTCAGGCGCGCGGAAATCCAGTTGGAACGGCGCAAGATCAAAAGCCCGATCGACGGGCTGGTTGTCAGCCGCCTGCTATCTCCCGGTGAATATCTGACCGAGGAAGGGTCGGTGCTTGTTCTGACGCAGTTGGATCCTCTTTATGTCGAGGTTTTCCTGCCGGTCGAACTTTATGGTCAGATTGGCATCGGCGATCAGGTTGTGGTTGAGCCGGACGCCCCGGTTGGGGGTCAGTACGAGGCCGAAATTGCAGCTGTTGATCAGGTGTTCGACACCGCCTCAGGCACTTTTGGTGTCAGGTTGTTAATGCCGAATCCAGACAGCGAAATTCCCGGCGGGCTTAGATGTCTGGCGAAATTTACAATTGACAGCGCGCTTGTCGCTGATTGATGATTTGTTAATTAACCGAAAGGAATTGGGTAGTTATGTCCGAACAAAATTCTTCAGAAGCCCGACAGCCACAGTTTTATCAAAGCCCCGAACCGCTGGATGCGCGCATGCACGGGGATTTGAAATTTAGAAACGACACCGGGTACGGATTTGCCCGCACAGCAACAGGTGTCATGATCACCGCCGCGGAATTTGTGCATGCGGCCAAACATTATCCAATCGTGTTTACAGAAGCGAACCCGGCCGTTCCGATCGCCCTGATGGGGGTGCGAAACGGGGAAAATCTGTTTGTGGATGCCGACGGGAATTGGAAGGAAGGCGTGTACATTCCCGCCTATATTCGTCGTTATCCATTCGCGTTCGTTTCTAGCACAGATGCCGAGCGGTTGATCCTTTGCGTGGACCGCGACAGTCAGCACGTTTCCGAGGAAGACGGCGAGCCGCTATTTGTCGATGGTGAAGCGACTGCCGTCACCAACAGCGCGCTTGAGTTTTGCACTGCGTTTCAGCGACAGCACAACGTGACTCAGCAATTGTGTGAAGCATTGAAGGAATACGGATTGCTGTCAAAACGCAGGGCGGACGTCTCGCTTGGGCCGATTGAGAAAACCGCTGTCACGGATTTTCTGGCGGCGACCGAAGATGCCCTTGCCGGTCTGGAAGATGACAGCTTTCTGGACCTGCGGCGCAGGGGATTGCTTGGCTTTTTGTACGTCCATCTGATGTCGCTTACGAACTTCAACACGCTTGCCCAGATGGCTGTTCAGGTTGATTCGGATGCTGCAGCGTAAATCAACTTTGCGTGACTTTCTAAAAACGAAAATCAGCAAGCCTTTGAAAAGGTTTGCTTAACAATGTGAACTATTTCTTAATCTTTTAAGTAAAACTAGCGTACAATAACGAAAATATGACTTTAGGCCGCTTACATATTCATCTCGAGCGGCACTCTTTTTAGATCGAAGACCAGAATTTGAGTGGTCTGATTTTTGGGGCGTTACGCCTGAACGTCCCTGAGTTTTTGTAAGCCCGTTCGCGCGGGCTCGGGTCGGGGGGCCGAAGATATGTCTTTTCCGTTTGCTGCCAAGGCGCCGTGTGCGTCGTCTTCACCTGAGGGTTGGGGCCGGAGGCTAAGAAGGGGTTTCGCAGCCGATAAAAGACGCCGCCGCCGTCATTGCGCGCGCGATGCGGCAACACGCCTGATCTATGAACCGCTTGAGCCGAGGTTGCTGCTGAGCGCCGATATTATGGCAGTTGATCTGACCGGCACCCCCGATGCCGAGTTGGACAATTCGCTGCTGGTGCGCCTGATCGAAGAGGCTGAAACGATCGGAGATTACGCCGTCAGCGTATCGATGATCGAAATCGTTGATGAAGACAGCGGCGACGTTCTCCAGACTGCCGAACTCGACGGTATTCGTGAAATCCAAATTCTGACGGGCGAGGGGGATGACCGTGTCCGCATTGATGTCGGGTCCTTCGGCGATCAGTCTCTTCCGTCGATTTCATTTGATGGTGGTGTCGGAAATGACGAACTCGTTCTGGACGGTGGTGCGGGCAGTCAAAACTGGACCATTGATGGCGCAAATTCCGGCGCGCTTGATGGCATTGTCGATGGGACGTTTGACGACGTGGAAACCATCATCGGCGCGGACACGACCGACGACCATTTCACCTTGTCTGACCAAGGCAGCCTGAGCGGCGGCCTTGAAGGCGGCGATGGCGGCCATGATGTTCTGACTATTGACGTGTCACAGATTGAATCGTTGAGCTATGTTGCGACCGGATCCCACTCCGGCAGCTTTGACATCGATGGTAACATTCTGGCATTTGACGGCCTGGAGCCGGTAGAAGTCACGGCCATATCTGGCTTGATCAATATCGAAATTGACACCAGCGACGCAGGCACCACTGACTCAGATAATCAGGCCATTCTGCGCGAAAACACAAATGGCATGTTTTCGAACGATTTTGAGCTTGTGCCGCTGGATGGAAGTTTCGAATCCCTGCATTTCGACGCGCCTTCATCCGGCATCACCATCGATATGGGGGACGGCGACGACGTTTTGTTTGTCGGTGATCTTGGTCAGGATCTGACATCCAACCTGACCTTGCAGGGCGGTGAAGGCAACGACATGATCATCTTCCGCGATGATCTGGTGATGCCCGGCCAGTCGCTTATCGCCAATGCTGAGATTATTTCGGTTGGCTGGGACTATACTATTTCGCAGGCGGGTACTGGCTGGGATACCGGTGACAGCTATTCCGGGGTTTCGCCGGACAGTGCGAAGAAATCTGATACCACAACAGACTCAGACGGTTCCGGGCTGCTGGCGGACATCTATACCGACGACAGCGGTGATGTGTTTATCCGAATTACGGATATCGGCGAAGGGTACGAAGATGGCGATATCCTGACATTTGATGATCCCGATGGCAGTGGTGTATCGTTGAAAATCACCCTCGACTTTTCCGCTGTAACGATCGACACGCGCGATCTGAATATGGCGGGGGACGAATCCATTGGAAATTCGGGCGACATATCTCTTGGGCTCTTTGTTACTCAGAACATCAACTACACCACGCATGACCTGACCGAAGATCTGGTGCAGGGCGATGTTGTGCGCGTCGAAGATGACGAAACGCTGCTGGGATTCACCGACAACGCGTTTGCTGATCATGTCACGGCCGAGGCCGGTTTGTTTGACCTCGACATAACCGGAACAAACACATTCGAATTGCTGATGGGCGAAACAGTCTATGTGGATGTCTTCGGCGTCGACCCCCTGTCGATCTATTCAAATTATACGCCGGGCACTCTGGATCATCTCTATGAATATATTGGTCCGGACGACCTGACATTCGACCTGACAACGGCAAATTTCAACGACGAAACCAAATGGTTTGATCTGGGTGATGCCGACGATTTGCCTGATCCATTCATCACTGGGTTCGCGGGGTCCGGGCTGGTGGACGGTCTGTACGAATTCCAGCAGGCCTCGGATAGCGATGTTGACCTGAATTCCGAAGATTTCACCTTTAGCTCGCGTTGGACCTTTTTGGGCACAATCCAATCCGTCGGTCAGGCTGCCGAGGTCATAGTCGTCAACGACAACTCCAAGCTGTTGGCGGGCGAGGTCGGGACCACCGCATTTGACGCCGGAGACGTGCGGCTGAAGGTCGAACAAGTCGGCGGATCAACTTTTCAGGGATTTGCCGATATTGACACATCGGATGTGTCGATCATCATCGGAACCGGGGTAGAGATCACCGGCGACGTGATGGAGCTGAACGCGCTTGCCGACAACTCGCGTGTATTTCTGGATGGTGAGATTCCCGAGGCCGATGCCGATGGAAATCTGGATCCGAATTTCTTTCTCGACAGCGTGACATCATTGGTCACTGGCCTTGAAGGCTTCTCGCTTTTCGGTGGTGTGGCGATTTCAAATGCGTCCGCCACGATTGACGTTGCGGATGGGGCGTCTTTTGTCGGCGGCTCGTTCTCTGCCATTGCTGAGGCCGAGGTTGAAGCATCGTCCGCCCCCATCGGATTGGGTCTGGGCGTAGCCGTCGCGGTGGCCAATTCGAATGCGAATGTGACCTTTGCCGGTGATGTAAACGTATCCGGTGATATCTATATCCGTTCAGGAACCGACAATACGCTGGATGCGCGCGGCGACGCGGGCAACTTCCCAGTGGCGGTCAAGGGTGCCTCGATCGGCGTTGCCGTCACTGTGCTGGAATCCAATTCGACGGCTTGGGTCACGGACGCGGCCATGCTGACCGCCGGTGGCCTGCTGACCGTTCGAGCGGATACGGTGGACCGAAATGTCACACTTGCCCGCTCGCGCACGGATTCCGAAGGCACGTTGGGCATTGGCGTTGCCGTCAAGGTCGAGAATGGCGAAACGAACGCATGGCTAGATGGTACAGCAAGCGCAGGCACGGACGTTGTTGTCGAAGCGCTGACTTCGACCGACACGATTGACACCAGTGCCTTGTTCATTCTTCCTTCCGTTGTTTCGGGAGTTTCGGCAGTTGCGGGTGTTGGAACGGACAGCACAGGCGATTTGCTGAAAGACTCGCAGAACGCAATTACATCAAGCAAGATCAACACGCTGAAAGAAAAGGTCGGAGCGGCAAGCGATGCCGCCGACTCGGGATCCGGCGGTTTGACCAGCAGTTTTGACTTCGGCGCTGCTGTTGCGATTGAAATCGACAAAAATGTCGCCTCGGCCAGAATTGGTGATAGTGATACAGCAGGGGGTTCCGGAAAAGTCGTTGCAAAAACCGGCGATGTGACGGTGCGCGCAAGGGTCGAAAATCGTCCTGACATCACGGCGGCGTCTTCGGCAACGCAGGAAACGGTCGCGTTTCCGAAACCGGAAGGCGCCACGGGCTCGAAATTCGGCGGGTCTGCTGGCGTTGCGGTGGGCGAATATGTCAACGATGCGCAGGCCCATATCGGGGATGGTGCAGCTGTCGACGCGGCCGGGGCCCTGACGGTCTCTGCCGAAGCACTCAATGATTACACGCCGCAATATCTGGTCGATCTTTTCGAAGCGGCGACCGCGTTCGATAACAACCCGGATATCGACTACGACACGACGGATACGAATGTTCAGCTTCAAGAATTCGACATCGTCCGGGCCAACCCGGCGTCGCCCGGGTTGGGCACTGCAAACCATGCTTATCGGTATATCGGCTCTGATCCGCTTGACGTAGCCAGCTTTGCAGCAGTGGATTTCACCGATGCAACCGCATGGGAAGATCTGGGCCTTCTGGATGTCGATCACTATTCGCGCGACGGATCGGTGGTCGTTCAGGACGAAGATATCGTTCGCGTTTCGGAAGAACATCCCGACGACAAGGGTGAAGAAGGTGAGCTCTACCGCTATATCGGCAGTTCGCCGGGGGCCTCGATCAACCTTTCTGTCGAGGATTTCACGGATGATACCGAATGGGAATCTATCGGTGCGTTTGGAGCAACCGAGACGATTGTGTCCGTCATCGAGGAGCTGACGGGCTATTTCAACTCGAACCTGGGTGTGAATGGCGGCCTTGTCGACAGCTGGAGCCAGGCAACGGCGTCATCCGACGGTCTGGCCGTCGCTGCTGCGGTGACAGTTCTGGATCTTGACAGCATCGCCAAGGCCTGGATCGGCGACAACGCCCAGATCAATCAGGACACCAGCGTTCTGACAGGTGTTGCACGGACCGGCGGTCAGACGGTAACGGTCACGGCCACCAGCATTGCTGACGCAGTTCACTTTGCGGGTAATATTTCGCTGCCGAGTATTTCCACTGGCGGATCCTCAACTGGGACGTCGACATTCAATGTCAATCCGACATTGGGTGGTGTCGGGTCATCCGGTGGTAAGGGCGGCGTTGGCATAACTGTTCTTGTCATTCTGCACGACAACGAAGTTGCGGCCGAAGTACGCAGCGGTGCGGTTGTTTATGCCGATGACATGGACGTTGTCGCGGACAGCAGCGGCATGGCGATCTCGGTCACCGGGTCGGGCGGAAAGTCCGACAATTTCGGCTTTAACGGCGTAGTTTCGGTGTTCAACTTTGATAACTCGACCCATGCTGTTGTCGAAACCGGTGCACAGCTGACCATCGGTTCGGCCAGCGTTTCGCCGACCTCGATGGATATCGATCAGAGCCTGAATGTTTCTGCCACTGATAGCACGCAACTAATTCAGCTGACCGGGGCGTTATCCTTGGGTAGCGGTGTGGGTGTTGGTGCGACGGTTTCGGTCAATACGATCGACCGGGATACGCGCGCTGTAATCGGAAACGCCGATATTGCCGTAAGCATCGACGGCGTCGACGACGACACTCAGGCAAGCACGCCCTCAACCATTGCGCAGACTGTGGATGCAGTCGGCGACGTTTCAGTGTCGGCCATCAACACCGGCCTGATCGTGGCAGTGGCGATTTCAGCTTCGGTCAAATCTGACGCCAGCCCTGATACCGATTCCGCGACAAACCCGGGGGCGCAGACCAACAGTAGAACCGGGTCCAAATTCGGGGCGGGCGTGTCAGCCAATGTGTCGATCAACAACGTAAGTGATACAGCGCTGGCTTATGTACACGACGCAAATATAGACGCGGCTTCTTTGGATATTGACGCGTCCAACGATACGTCGATCTGGGCGTTCTCGGGCTCGGTTGCCGTGACCGTTTCACAAGGTACGTCTGCCTCGCTTGCCGGTGCCTACAGCCAGAATACCATTGATCTGCGCACGCTGGCGATGATGGACAATGCGGATGTGGAAACCGGCACCGGTGCCATCACCATGGACGCCGTATCGGCAAGCGGCATCTTGTCGATTGGGGTGTCGGGTGCAGTTTCGACCTCTTCCAATTCACTCTCGATCGCAGGGCAGGTGTCTTACAACGACATCGATATGATGACCTCGTCACGGGTGGTGGACTCGGATGTCGACGGTGGAAGCCTGAGCCTGACGGCCTACGATGAAAGCGAGATTTTCTCGATCGCGGGCGCGGTCGCATTTGGCGGCAAGGCCGGGATCGGAGCCTCGGTCGGGGTCAACCTGATTTCGAACTTTGACAGCGGTGAAAAAGGTATAAGCGCCTTCATCAAAAACTCGGACGTGGATGTCGACAACGACGTTTCGCTCTCAGGGTTCTCGGGGACACAAATCATTGGTGTAGCGGCTGCCGTATCGGCGGCGACAGGACCTTTGGCGGCCAGCGTTGCCGTCGTCGTAAACGAAATTGACGTTACCACCCAGGTCTTTATCGAAGGCAAGCTGCTGGATGGCCTTGATGCCGGCGGCGATGTCTATCTGAGCGCATATGACAACGCGGCTATCGGCTCGGTGGCAGGTGGCGTCGGGATCAGCGGCGGTGCCGCGGGCATCGGCGCATCAGTGGCTGTCAATACGATCACCAACGACACGTCCGCGAAAATTATTGGCGATGCGGATGTCGATGTAGATGGTCACGTGATTATGTCTTCCACCTCGGACAGCTACATCCTGTCAGTTGCTATCGCCGGTGCGGGGGCATCGACTGCCGCGTTCGGCGGATCGGTTGCAATCAACTCGGTTGGCACGACCGCGGATATGGCAACAACCGAAGCTGTCATCGGCGGCAGTGCCCAAATCGTTGCCGACGGCAATGTCATCCTTGCGTCGCAGAACAACGCGATCCTGACAACAATCGCCGGTGCCGTCGCCATTGCGGGCACAGCAGGTGTGGGGGTTTCCAATTCGACAGTTGTAACGGCGCGCGAAGTTCGGTCTGAGATCAAGGGCACGGCCAAGGTCTCCGCGCTGGGTAATTCCGGTGCTGACACTGTTCAGGTCGGGCGCGACGGGCAAAGGTTTACAGATTCAACCTTCCGCGGAATATCAGTTACAGCCGAGGCCGAACTGGACGTGGTAACAATTGCCATCGGCGGTGCCGGCGGTGGATCTGCGGCAGTGGCGGGTTCCGCCACGGTTTCGACCATTGACGATTCGGTCGAGGCTCGCGTCGCGTCCAATACCAAACTCAATGAAAACAATAATGGCGCGAATGCGGATCAGGGGATCAACATTTTTGCCTATAATCAGACGGAAATCATCGGATCGGCCGGTGGCGTTTCCGGTTCCGGCACGTTCGGCGGTACCGCTGGCGCAGATGTCGGCGTTATAGATAAATCAACCATAGCCGAACTGTCTTCGGTCGACGCGAACGCGAGAGACCTGATATCCGTTCAGGCCGTTTCTAAAGAAGATGTCGTTTCTCTGACCGCCTCCGTCGCGGTGGGCGGTACGGTCGGTCTGGCCGGCGCCGCCGGGGTTTATCTGTTTGGCGAATCCGGCACCGACCCGATTGTCACGCGTGCATTTATCGGAGCAAATGCCGATATCTTTACCGAAGGAACCGTTGTTGTGGCGGCGGACCAGTCGACTAACGCGGACTTCTTCGTGGGGGGGGTATCGGCAAGCCTTGGCGGAGCCGTGGGTGCAACCGCGGGCGTTTCCGTCATCAACAAGCTGACGGAAGCCTATATCGGCGACGACGCAACAGTGATTGCTCGGGGAACGTCGGGGCGCGATACGGGGCAATTCGCGCTTGGGTTAGATGCTGCCACTTATTCGAACGATGACGCTAGCGACGAAAACGAAGTTTCCCCTCCGTCGGGATTGAGCGTGGGCGACGAGAATGACGACGGCACGGCAGACAGCTCGAATGAATCGCTGTTTAAAGATCGCAACGTGAATGTCGATTACGAAGCTCGAAACGGGATCTCGGTTACAGCGACCAATGCAGATGAGTTTGAGGCCCTGATTGTCGCCGTCGGTGGCGGCGCAGTGTCGGGGCAGGTTGCCGCGCTTGTGGTTGTCGGGGATGTGGCCACGCACGCCTATATCGACAACAACGCGACCGTAACTGCGTCAGGTGGCGCAGGGTCCGGAAACGTGAATGTAGCAGCGTTGAACGATTATCATGCGTTCTTCATCGCCGCGCCGATTTCGGTTTCGCTGGCGGGCGGTGTGTCTGCCGGCGCGGCCGTGAATGTGCTGTCACTCGATACACGCGCCGTTATTGGCGACGACACCGATATCGATGCGGATCATGACTTGCGCCTGGTTGCAGAAAGCGATCAGGACATTTTGGTCACGGCAGCGTCTGTTGGTGTCTCTGGCGGTATCGGCGTTGCGCTGGCAGGTGTTTATGTCGATCTGACGTCAACCACGCAAGCCTATGTGCGTGACGATACTCCGGATGCGACAGGTAACGACACCGGGATCGACAAGGACGGCGACAACGACGACAGCGGTGCATCGATCAAGGCCGGGCATGACGTGATTGTCAGCGCGGATGATGATTCCAGTATTCTCAACATCGGCGGGGCACTGGGCGTCGGGATCGGCGGCGGCGGTGTTGGGGCGGGATTTACAGTGGCAACGATTTCCAAAGATACCGTTGCCTATATCGGCGATTATGCCGAAGTAGATGCGTTGGCCGGAAGTATCACGGGTGCGGATCTGCCGGATACATTGAACAGCGGCAGACCGTCCAGCCTGACGGGCGTCATCGTTGCGGCTGACAGCAGCGAGATCATTGACAGTTTTGCCGTTGCAGCGGCCGGTGGTTCCTTTGTCGGCGTGGCCGGGGCTGTGTCGGTTATCATCGTGGACAGCGATACGACAGCGGGTATCGCCAGCAACACCAAGATCAACACCCTTGACCAATCCAACGCCAGCACGAACCAAGAAGTGTTTGTAGGTGCAACCAACCGGTCCGAGTTCTTCTCGATCGGTGCAGGCCTGTCCGTCAGCCTTGGTGGCTCAATCGGGGCGGGTGTGGATATCGGCGTTGTCAGGAATGATGTCAGCGCGTACGTGGGCGGTGAAGTCAATGCAAAGGACCGCGTCGTCATTGATGCTGATTCCGAAAAAACCCTGCTGTCCGTCGCCGCGACGGCCTCGGTCGGGGTTGCGGGGATCGCGGCTGCGGTTTCGGTTTGGTCCGTGGGCAGCGATTTCAGCGAAAGCGATGTAACCGGACGAACAAATGAAGATAACGACTCGGTTGTCAGCGGCGATGATTTGGACGACGTGGAAGATCTTGCCAATGACAACGCGGTTCCCAGCGACCTAACATCGACCCTTTCGAATTACGGTGACGACAACAGTTCGGGGTCGGGCGACAATTCCGATCCTGAGAATGACGCGTTGATGTCCGGCGCGATGGGCAGCGCCTCGACCGCGCTTTCGGGCTCTTCGCCTTCAATTTCATTTAGCGACACCACATCTGCCCCGGGTGTGTCTGCCTATATTCTCGCGGGTGCGGATATTGATGTTGGCAATGATATTGTTGTCGAAGCCGATGAAAATATTCAGCTAAACGTTCTGGCAGGCGGTGCGGCGGCTGGCCTTGTGGGCTTTGGCGCGTCCGTTTCGGTCGTCAATGTATCCAGCAATGTGCAAGCCTATGTGGAAGACGGTGCAAACGCGGCATCCGGTGCGCGATTGGAAACCGGTGGGTCGTCTGGCGACGACATCACGCTGCGGGCCAACTATTACGAACGCACGACAGTCACATCTTTTGCCGGTCAGGCTGGCCTGGTCGGTGCCGGTGGCGCGTTGGTATTCGTCGAGAGTAATTCGGTCCAGTCCAGCTATATTGGCAACCACACCAACATCGTCGATGCAGGCGGGGTCATACTCGACAGCGACGCCGATATTGGTGTCACAGCCCAAACGTTGCAGGCGTCGGTTGGCTTAGTCAGCGCGGGAATCTCGGTTGCGACAGCGAATGCCACGCATTCGACAACCGCTTCCACAGGCACTGATGTCACGATGGGTTCGGATGCCGACAAAATTCGTACGCTGGACATTACCGCCGACAGCACAATCAACGTAACCGCTGATGCCACGGTCATAGGCGCATCACTTGCGGCCTCAGTATCGGCGAATTCGTCCACTGCGACCGCGACATCGACCGTAAGAACCGAGCTGGGTGCCCGGACAGATATCTCGGCAAGTGGGGATGTTCTGATGCGTGCCCGCGCATCTGGAAATGTGATTTCTGACCTTCAGGGCACAACTGTCTCGGGTCTTGCCTCAATCGCTTCAAGCAATGCCACTGCGATCTGGACGAATACCGTCACGACTGAATTGAAAAGCGATGTCGAAATCGTAGCGGACGACGTCGAATTCGAGGCCTTCACCAACCACAATGCCTCGGGCACTCTTCAGAGTAGCAATAAGGTCAGCGCGGAAGCGACGTCATCATCTGCCGCGGCCCTTGCGTTCGGTGACGGCACGGTGGTCGATGCGCGGCAGATCACAGATGCCAAGGTCACGATCGGTGCAGGGGTGGTGATAACGGCTGCTTCCCTGACCGGGACCACAAAAACACGAAATAACGTGGACGCAATGGTCGATGATCTGGCTGCTGGCGTTATAGGAATTGGTATTCCGATTGCAAACGCATTGATCGACAATGAATCCGAAGTGACGACTAAGGATGCCTCGTCATCCGATAAATCAATCTTCAATATCTCAGGCACTTTCCGTTTCAGCGCCAACAGCGACAGCGACGCGGACGCGATCATAGAATCTGAAGCATACGGATTGGGCGCGGCCTCGGTTGGGTCGGCGACTACCACCCTTTCAAGGAACGACGTTTTCGCATTTGTCGGCAAACATAACCAGATCGGCTCAGATACTGCGCGGACTGCCAAGGTCGAACTGCTCACTGACAATGCAATGAACCTTGATGCGGAAATGGAGATTACTGCAGCAGGTGCCGTAACCTCAATCCGAGGGAACGCTACGGTCAATGCCGGTGGGGCAGGTGCGGCCGATGGGTTGAACAAAGTTGGTATCGACGACAACTCGGAAATCTACGCCACGGACGTAGAATTCTATGCCAAGGATGATGGTCTGGATATTCGGGCGCGGGCGGATTCCGACGTCGATTTTGCGCTCGGTGGGAATGTCGATGCCTACAGCATCGGGGACGTTCGCAGCGAAACACTCGTTTTCATCGGGGCCGATGCGCTGGTTGACGCAGAAGAGAATGTGGATCTGTTCTCAAAACAGTTTGGCGTGAAAACAGATGTGGATGCGTTGACAGCAATTTTGGGTGCTTCAGGCAACCTGACGTCCGATGCCACGGCCGACATCCGAGCCAATTCCAACATTACCGCCGAAAGTGGTGCGGTTGTAACCGGGCGGTTTATTGATGTCGAAGCCGAGACCCAGCAGTTTTCGGGCGACTATAGCCGGGTTGCGGAAACAGATGCGGAAACGGTAACCCAACTGGTCGCAACGGTCGTCGGCGAGACCTGTTCAGTGGTGGTCGAGATTTTCACACTCGGTTTGGCGGATGGGGATGAGGTCTGCGAACCCGTCATCGAGTTCGTTGAAGAAGTCATTCAGGCGGATTCCGATGCGTTCCGCCGCGGTTCCGAAGTAAAACAAAGCACGATTACCTGGAACGCGGACGTTAATGTCAGATCCGAACTGAATCCTTTCATCCACATTGATGAAAATGGCGTTGTGACCGGAAATGTAACCGGCGTCAGTGTTGATAACGTTGCCGAAACCGTCACTATCCCGGACATTCGGAATACTTCAACGGGTACGTTGCGTTTTGACGCAACCGGTGGCTCTAGCAAAATTCTAAGTACTGAGCCTGTTATTGTGAACCTTCTGAAATCCTACGAGTCGGTCACGATCATCAACGAGAGTGACTACGATCTTGTGATTCAAGGGATTTCTGTTTGGAATAAGAACCAAACAGTCAACGATATTTCGATCGACGTGGCGATTCAGACGGATTTTCCACAGCTTACGTCGGCCACTTTTGCGACGGCCTCGGATGGGTATCTGATCGAAACGAATTTTGATGATTCCGTCGTTGATATTTCCGCGACTGGGACCGGTGACATCCTGTTCAAAGGCGCGGATACAATTGTCACACAGACCGTTGGGGGCGTTGTTCTGGATCCGTTGCCTGCCTCGGTTGAAAACCCCGGAGGTACGACTAATGTGACCGCCGCAAATGGCGACATCCTCATGACTTCGGGCGATGATGCGACATTGCACACACGTCGTTTGAACTTGTCGGCGGTCAACGGGCAAATCGGGGAGACGAAAACCGTTGGAAATGGTCAGAACGCCGTGGATTATGGCGCCATCCGGGTCGAGTTGATTCAGGCCACAGACGGCGCGACGCCGTTGGATGCCACTTTCCTGGCGGTGGCCTCCGGTGACATTGACGTCGAGATCACAGGCATTCAACGCGACAGTCGCGACCTGTCCCTTTACATGGAAAAGGTTGAATCCACCTCGGGCGACGTGGACCTGACCTTCCTGCAACCGCTTAGCCAAACTTCGGCAATTCAGTCGGTTGGTGTCACGCAGCGCGTTGTCGACGTGGTCGGCGGCACAACGGTCACTTTTGATGCCACCACGCAGACGACCGATACCTTCACGTCGACAAACCATGGGTTCGAAAGTGGCGATCTGGTGGTTTACCGGGCGAATTACAGCGCCGGCACCGCGATCAATTTTCAACCGGGTCTGACAATTTCCAATGATGAAATCGACTTTGGCGTTGCCCATGGACTTTTCACAGGGCAGGCGGTGATCTATTCGGCTGACGCTAATTCCATGGACGCTTACCTGGGTACCGAGATTGGCGGACTGACCGATGGCGGAACGTATTTCGTCATCTCAACCGGAACAAACACCATCAAATTGGCGGCCAGCTACGACGACGCCATTTCTGGTTCGGGTGTGGAAATTACGCTGGATGCTGATACTGCGCAGTCCGCGCAAACGTTCTCGCCCAGTTCCATCACAACCGCTGCACCCAGCAACGTGTTCGATCCGTCGACGGCTGTTTCAGCGGATTTGACCGTTCTGGAATTTAATCCAGAGTCAGATATTGGTGAATCGCCCGCGGTGGCTGTTTTCGCGCCCGGGATCGATGTGGAAATCGCTACAACGGAATTCACCTTCGATCCTGCAAATGCGGTTGATGCGGCTGATATCATCACGCTGACCGCGAACCATGGTTATGAAACCGGTGATGTTGTTGTGTATTCCACTGGCTCAACTGCTATTGGCGGGCTGACGTCTGGGGTTCGGTACTATGCGATTGTCGTCTCGGATACGACGCTGAAACTGGCCGCCAACCGGGTCGATGCGCTTGCGGGCACCGCGATTGACTTGGATGAAGCGGTTGCGACAGGTACGGACCATATGCTCCAGAAACCTTCGCAGGATACCATTCGGTTTGCTCAAGCCCATGATTTCGCAAATGCCGAGGCTATTACCTATGACGCAAACGGCTTTGCGCCCGTCGGCTCGACAACGTCGAGCTTGATGGATGGCGGTGTCTACTATGCGATTGTCATAGACGCCAACACGATCCAGTTGGCGGTCGATGCCACGAATGCCGGGGCGGGCACAGCGATTGCGCTGGATCCGGAAATCGGGTTCGGCTCTGGCCATAGCTTCACCGGGTCGGTCGGTGCGGGCGTGGTGTCTGACGGCATTGACTTCGGCGCAGCTCACAACCTTTCAACGGGCGATGCCGTTGTTTATTCGAACGGCGGCGGCGGTAATACAAGCGTCGGCGGTCTTGTCTCAGGCCAGACATATTATGTAATTTTCGTTGACAGCAACACGATCAAATTGGCGACGTCAAATGCTAACGCGACCAATGGAACCGCTATTGATCTGGACGAAAGCTCGGCTGGTGTCGTCGAGGGTGGAATGGCGGGCGGTTCCCACAGTTTGACTATCGTTTCGTCGACCGCGCCCAATGCGATCACGACCTCAGGTGCCCACGGGTTCAGCACTGGTGATGTGGTCATTTACTCGCACGGCGGGGACACCGCGATCGGCGGTTTGGTTGAGGGTGCATCGTATTACGTCATCGAGATCAGCAATACCGTTGTTCAACTGGCCGCAACGCTGGCCGATGCCAATCAGGGCAAAGCGATTGATCTGGACGAAACGGCCGCAACGGGAACAAATCATTCTCTGACCGCGCCGCAGACTGATCCTGCGGATATGATTACTTTTGCCTCAGCGCACGGGTTCACAAGCGGGCAGGCTGTGCAATACATCCGCTCGGGCGGAAGCACGGATGTCGGCGGACTGAATAGTGACGGTACCGTAACCTATTACGTCATCGTGATTTCGGATACACAGATTCAGCTTGCTGCATCTCGGGCCGCGGCCACGGGGTTCAATACCGACGGAACGTCAGCTGGCGTCAATCCAATTGACCTTGATGGCACAGTTGCAAATGGATCTTCTCATACGATCGTCGCGGTTACGTCTGATCACTCTCTGACTCCTTCGGGCGATATTGGGGGTCTGGTCTCCGGTCAGACTTACGAAGTTGCCAACGTGACAATCGATATGTTCCAACTTGTTGTACAAGGTGAGTCTACACCGATTGCCTTGGACGAAACCCTTGCCCTAGGCACCGCACACACGTTGATTGGTGACAGCTATACCTCCTCAACGGTTCAGCGCAGCCAGATCACCTTTAGTTCCAGCGATACGGACGCCGATATTCTTGCGTGGAAACCCGGCGACACTTCGGTAACCGGCATCAAGGCAGCGGGTGATATCTCTGTTTCGGTGGCGACATCGGGCGCTGGCAATGTGATGACGGATGTTTCTCTGACCGGGAATATTGACGGCAGCGACACCGGTCGGGTCGATATTCATGTGACAGGGCTTGTTGACCTTGATGAGGTGTCTGGTGATTTCCGCATCGGTACGATCCGCACGCTGAACGGGGATATAACGCTGCGCTCGGTGACGGGGGACATCATTTCCGTGAGCGGCGGGTCGCTGGATATCTATTCAGATACGCGCGGCATTGTCACGCTGATTTCGGACCTCGGAGCTGTGGGCGAGGCTTTGGATTCCCTGAAAGTGGATTCCGCATCTCTTGTCATTTCTTCTAAGAATTCGGTTTGGGTGGATGAAACCGACGGGAATATGAATGTCACTTCGGCGATGTCCAGCGATGGCAACATGACGCTTCGGGCGATTGACACAAACGGCGATATCGTCATCAACAAGATCGAAGCCCGCAAAGGTTTTGTCACGCTGACGGCCGAACGCAGCATCCTAGACCACGCCAATGATGCAGTGGTGGATATCGAAGCGAACACTATCGACCTTGAGGCGAAAACCGGGAGTATTGGCGTTGCTTCGAATGGGATCGAGGTCGACTCCAGTTACACCAGCAGTGGTTTGATCACTTTGGACGCGGTCACAGGCGCGACCATCGAAGAAGTTGCGGCGGCTCTGAATGCCGGTGCGATGGTCGTCTCTGCTGGCGTTTTGGCATTGAAGGTGCGCGGCAGTTCCGCATCGGGCGAAGATTATGTCCAGACCGGTTCTAACACGGTGTCGGGTTCATCCGGCGTAACGATCCAGGCTGGCGATAACCTGACTTTGGGTGCGAACGCGTCGATTACGTCATCGGCTGGCAATATCTCGTTGTTCGGCGATTTTGGGACGCCCGACCCCGATGGGGCGGGAACAATTATGTCACTGAACGGTATCGTCAGCGCTAATGGTACTGTTTCGATCCTGACCGGAGATGATGCGGATACCGTCACCATAGCAGGGAGTGTCACCGGCGGTGGTGCAGTATTGCTGTCCACCGAAGAAGGCAATGACATTGTCACGGTCAGCCTCGGCGGGATTCTGAAATCGACAGGTGCCGCTCTGACATTCGATACAGGTGATGGTGCAGATGATGTGACTATCGCCGGTTCGGCAAACGGTGTTTCAGCCGTCGTGCAGATGAAGGATGGTAATGACGATCTGATCGTTTCCGGTAGCTTGGCGGCGACCGGAGGGCTCGCCCTGATCGCAATGGACGGACTTGGCGATAGCGGCGACGACACGGTAACCATTCAGGCCAACGCATCGGTTACGGCGACAGGCGCACTGAACTTTGAATTCGGCAATGGCACAAACCTCTTGGACATTGATGGAACCGCAAGTGGGCAATCTGTCCTTGTCGCATCTGGGACAGGCGTCGATACGGTTGATATCGCGGGGAATTCGCTGACGACGACCAATGGTAATCTGATCATGTTGCTGGGCAGTGGGGCAGATGTGGTGACAGTGACCGGGCTGGTACAGGCCATTGGGGGAAAGATCGACATCAATACGGGGTCCGGCGGAGATACGGTAACTATCAGTGGTACCGTGGACGCGAGCGGCGATCTTATCCTGAAGACCGAAGGTGGCGATGATACGCTGACCATGCAAAGCACCGGCCTTATGGTGGGCGCCAATGTGGTGATCGATACAGGCGCGCAAAACGATACAGTCAGGGTTTTGGCTGGTGGGCTGGTTAATGCAGATACTGGCCGGTTCGATCTGGACCTGCAGTCTGGTGCGGACGAGTTGACGGTAAATGGCGAACTGCGCGCTGTGACGGTGCTTGATGTCACCAGCGGCTTTGGAACGGACATCGTATTCGTTGACGGTGAGCTTGATGCGCCAACGATAAATCTGGCGACAGGTGCGCAAAATGATCTTGTGACACTGGACGGTGCTGATCTCAACGGATCGGTTGATGTGTCGTTGGGCGACGGAAACGATACGTTCCGCGCGTTGCTTTTGCCGACACCGACGGAAATCGCCATCGGTGACATTTCCGTAGATGGTGGGGCTGGTTCGGATGACTATTACATCAGCCTGACTGGTATCTCCGATTATCGGATGACCATTGCAGATACCGGCGATCTGACCGCCGGTGTCGATGAGCTGGACGTTTCGCTGACCAACAACGCCGATATTTTCTTGATCCGCGAAAACTTCATGGCGTTGCTGCAGGATGGTATGAGTGGCCTTAACAGCACCTATGAACGTATCGACTATGACGGCAACTTGAACGAAAGGGTTCGTGTTCGCGCCTTTGACGGCGATGATGCGTTTTATGTCGATGATACGAGTGCTGTGTTTACCATAGATGGCGGTCTAGGGGCCGATGCTTTCCAGATCGGTCAGGTCTTCGGGCATGATCCGAATGTTGAAGGAAACCTGATGAGCGAAGACGCGATCGCAGTTCAGCCGCTGGATTCCGGCTTCCTGTCGCGTGGTATTTCCCTGCCGATGGTTATCTACGGTGGCGAAGGCAATGACGATTTCTCGGTCTTCTCGAACAAAGCGGACCTTCGCCTTGAAGGCGAAGGCGGCGACGACAATTTCGTGGTGCGTGCCTTCGTTCTGGGGACTGACGTAACCGAAATCGACGGCGGTGTCGGGTCCGACTTTATCCAGTACAACATCAATTCCCCGGTTTCGATCGAGGGCGGCGATGGCACGGATCAGGTGATCGTTGTTGGCACCAATCAGCCTGATAACTTCCTGATCACGCGCGACGGTATCTTTGGTGCAGGCCTGAGTGTTACATTCTCGGGCGTAGAAGTAGCCAAGGTCGACGGGCTTGAAGGCGATGACAAGTTCTTTATCCAAAGTACCAATAAAGACGTGCTGACTATTGCCGTTGGCGGGCTTGGATCAGATACGTTTAACGTGACTGGCGATATCACCGGAACCATCCAGGCCTCGGAACTTGAAGGTGCCAGATCTTCGGTGAACCATGGGTTCAATACCTCGGATGTGGCATATTCGGATGCCGGGGCTGTCGGTATTGATCTGACCGTTGCAAATGCGGTCGACAACCCGATTACAGTAACAAAAACTGGCGCGGATACATCCGTGTTTGAGGACGATGCACTTAGCATAGACAGCTATGATATCTCGCTAACCTCGGCATCTAGCGAAATCGTCTATGTCACAATTTCCGCCAGCCTCGCCTCGTCAACCGTCAAGGGCAAAGACCTGTCTTTGACATTCGATAGCGCGGCCGGAACCATAACGAATGATGGCTCGGACTGGGCTGCCTTGGGCTTTGCTGCGGGTCAAACTATCGAAGTAGTTTCGGGCACGAATGCAGGAAATTATCAGATCGCTTCGCTGTCCGGAACCGTACTGACAGTTGTGTCCGGGACGCTGACCGATAGTACCGAAACAAGCGATGTTGTCGGAACGAAAATCGAAGACGAGGGGTCCCAGACGATCGAAGTCAGCACGGACGGCGGAAGTACCTGGGCGCGCGCCTCGGTACTGGAATTCGCGGCCGGCGAAACCGGACCGAAATCCGTCATGGTGCGGGCTGTATCCGACATCGTGCAGGAAGGTCTGACTTCGGTCTTCATCGCACATGACGCGCAATCCGAAGACGCGAAATTTGACAACGCGACGATTTCCAGCATCGAGGTTCTTGTCAGAGACGACGATGTCGGTGGCGTGCAGATCGTCGAAACAGACGGTGGGACGCATGTTCTGGAAGGAGTGGACGGAGTTGATGACAGCTACACAATTCGGTTGACCAAAGCGCCGACTGCTGACGTGACCGTTGTTGTGGCAGAAGAGCCCGGCTTTGATGGCTATCTGGAGTTTTCGCTGGACGGGGCGACGTGGAACACGACATTGAATGTCGATTTCGATGAAACCGACTGGCAAACGGACAAGACGGTCTTTGTACGCGCGACCCTGGATTCGGATGTCGAAGATGACCGCAGGATTTATGTGCAGCATTCTATTGTCAGCACTGATACACTGTTTAACGGTGCAGATGCGCCTGAAGTGGTCGTCTTGGCACAGGATGATGACAAGGCGGGACTTTTCGTTTCACAAACCGATGGCGACACACGCCTGATTATCGGCGACAGCGCCGCGACAGATCGCGACGACATCTATACGATCCGACTGACGCAAGCCCCGATGGATTCCGTTTCGGTGCAACTGCTGCTGGGCGGAAAAGTCGACATCGTTTCAGCTTCGACTGTCGGTTTGACAGATGACCGGCTGGTCGATGAGTTGACGACGGACGCGGATGGAAACCAGATTGCCGTCAAGGCGATCGTCTTTACCGCCGACAATTGGGATATAGGGGTCGAGATCAAGCTGTCCGGCAACCTGGATGCGAATGGGACAATCTCAGATACTGCGGCCAGCCAAAACCTGCACCTTGCAAATGCAATCGAAGGGCAGATCGATATCATCGGCGGCGTCGAATTCGGCTCGGATTTCTCGCTGACCGAAGCGGTGGTACTGCCTTATGAAGATGCGGGTGGAATCCCTGCGGGCGATACCGATAGTTCGACGACCGGCAGCGATGAAACTGAAAGCATTGATGCGATCAACCTGTATGACGACAGTTCGGATGAAGATCAGACGGGTTATCTGAAAGGGCTTGACGCAGTCCTATCCAGCAACCTGACTTTCAGCGACACGACGCCCGAGATCGAAAAAGAACGGTCCTCGCTGACGGGTCTGGATATGCGTATCGGGATCAGCTTCCGTGATATTGAGATCGCCGAGGTTCTGCTGGGTGATGGCAACGACATGTTCTTGGTGGATGGCCGACATCAGGCGGATGGCGATCATGGCGGCGTGATCGTCGTCCATGGCGCAGGCGGTGGCGACACCATCACTGTTCGGGACGGCACAAGCCCGACAGATGGGTCGGATGCACGCGTTGTCATCTTTGGCGATACATCAGAAGACGCAGAACGCTATGATGCGACGCGCGGCGTGCCTTCGGATGACGCAATCGGCTTTGTCAATCCCGGCAATGACACGATCGACGCGTCTGGCGCAACTTTCACGGTCGCCATTGATGGCGGCGACGGAGACGACACTCTGACCGGCAGCTCGGTTGGCGATCACATCGCCGGCGGACGCGGCAATGACACGATCACCGCCGGAGATGGCGCGGACCATATCTACGGCGACAACGCGTTCAACTTTGCAGCCTACGCGCGCGATCTCACGGTGGTCAATCTGGACGAAGCGGGCAATGACGAAATCGACGGCGGCGAAGGTGCCAACATCGTTTTCGGCGATATGGGTCAGATTGATCAGGTTGCAGGCACTGTCAGACTTGACACCACGGCCGAAGTCATCGCCGTTTTGACAACAGTTCCCGCCCTTGGCGGCGTTGATCGCATCCGTACCGGCAACGACGATGATATTGTTTTGGGCGGCAATGCCGGGGACGAGATCGATGTCTCCGAAGGCAATGACATCGTTCTGGGCGATCATGGCGTATTGACCGGGGAAACAACCGGTTGGACGGCGATATATGCGACCGATGACGCAGAAGGCGGTCGCGATAGCGTTCTGCTGGGCGGCGGCAACGACATCGCCATCGGCGGTGCCGAGATGGATCTGGTATTTGGCGAGGCCGGAAATGATCTGATCTTTGGTGATTTCGGTCGCCTGGACGCGACGCCAGCAAATTACATCACAGGCGATGCTCTGCCGCTTGATACAAAAACGCCGACGTTTGAGTTTACGTCGATCTTTACAACGGAAATGTCCGGAGCGGGCGATATCCTGTTTGGTGACGGATCGCCGACATATGATGGTCTTGTTTTGCTTCCCGGGGAGGGTGATGGCGACGACGTCATTCTGGGTGGTCAGGGCGGTGACGTTATTCACGGCGGCTATGGCAATGACGATCTGATCGGCGGGCATAACGTTGCCGGCGGTCATGACGGCGGGGACCGGATTGATGGCGGCGGCGGCGCCGATGCGATTGCCGGTGACAACGCTGAAATCACCCGCAAGGCAGATGCGATTTCTCCCCGGTTCCGTGAATTGACCAACACCGGCGAAATCTACGGTGAGGACGGAGACGAAGATGGCCGCGCGTTGGTAGAAACAACGTATCAGGCCAATCCCGACGCCATCAGCGAACGGACGATCCTGATCCTCGACGCTGCCGCATCGGCTATGGATAGCGTGGCGCTGTATGGCGATGATTTCATCGCCGGTGGCGCGGATGACGACACTATTTTCGGCCAGTTCGGAAATGACACGATTCAGGGTGATGGCGGTATTGGCGGCGTTTCTGTGAACAACGGCACAGCGATCAATGAAATGAGCGTGCTGATCCCAACGGACAATCTTGATGATATCGCCGCAGGTTTCACTGCTGGAGCAGAGCGTGATAGATCCGTTTTGGATGGTGTTGATGAGACGACCGGTTTGCTGAACATTGATACCTCTTTCGAGGTCAACGCTGCCATGAACGCAGCCAACGACGGCGATGACTACATCGAGGGGAACGCAGGCGAGGATGTGATCTTTGGCAATCTGGGCCGCGATGACATCATCGGCGGGTCATCGGATTTGTATGGTCTGACCGATCCCGCGGAACGCCCCGATGGCGATGATTTCATCTTTGGCGGCGCTGGAACGCAGATTGATCGCGACAGCACGAACGATCTGTCAAACGCTCAGATCCATGGCCGCGACAGCGATGTGATCGTTGGTGACAACGGCAATATCTATCGCTTGGTCGAAGACACAACTGAAAATGGTCCCAACGCGCCAGCTACGGCAGAGTATCTGACCTTTGCCTATGATACGTATGGCGAGACCACTCGGTTGCTGCCTCGCGCGGTTGAATTCCTCGACTATACCGAAGGTGATCCATCTGCATCCGGTACAATCGGTGGGAATGACGAAATTCACGGCGAAGACGGAGACGACACAGCCTATGGCATGTCGGGCAACGATGTCCTGTTCGGGGAACGTCAGAATGACGATCTGATCGGCGGCACCGGCAACGACTGGATATCCGGTGGTGCGGGCGTGGACGGAGTGATAGGTGATGACGGTCGGATTTACACTTCGCGCAATGGAACGGCCGAGGATCTGTACGGAATTTCGGCAACCAGTGAGGAAGTGATCTCGATCCGGCAGAACGGCCAATATGCAGTGATCAACGTCACGGGTGAGTTGAACAAAAGCGTCAACATCACCCCGTTCGAACCGGCGATCATCGACGACAGCTTTAACGACATCATATTCGGTGGTCTGGGCGACGATTTCCTGCACGGGGCTGCGGGCGATGATGCCATATCGGGTGCCGAAGCCATCGACGTTGGCTATGCCATTGACGGCGCAGGGACGGTTTATGCCACCGGATATCTGCGGCCGTATGCAGCAGACGACATTCTGGACTACGGCGTCAAAGCCACGGGCGACACAGAGTTCTGGTTGTTTGACGAAAACAACCCGCTGGTCAAAATTACGTTGCAAGTCGACGGCGTAGATGTCGAGTTCTTCCTGAACAACAACGCGTTGGAAGGGCCGGAAGACCCTCGTTCTTTGATTGATGCAACCGTATATACCGACGGTGACGATCGCATTTTTGGCGATTTGGGCAACGACTGGCTTGTTGGCGGCACCGGGCGCGATAACCTTTATGGTGGACGTGGCGGCGATTTGTTGAATGCGGATGATGACCTGACCTCGGGCACGAACGGGGACAATCAGGCCACGGACACAAGTCCGGGCTATGAAGATCGCGCATTTGGGGGCGCAGGTCAGGACATTCTGATCGGAAATACCGGGGGTGACCGTCTGATAGACTGGTCGGGTGAATTCAATAGCTACTTCCTGCCGTTCAGCGCGTATGGCGAGCCGACTGTGTCGCGGTTGCTGTCACCGGAACTGCCTAACTTCCTTTACGCCCTGTCCGAAGCCGACGGTGCGGACCAGACATTGGGAACCGGCAATCGCAATGGAGAGCCATTTGGCGAGTTGGGTTTGGTGACCCAGAAAGATGCGGATTGGAACAATCAAACCGGTGCACCGGTCGATCCACAGCCAGGTACAGGAAACGCTCCGCGTGACGTGAACGTTACGGCCGCTGCAGGCGGGTTCAACGATCTGACCAGTCCGAACGTCAGTGGCGACTTTGGTGCAGTTGCAATGCCGCTGACAGCGTTTGCCATGGGAACTGGCGGTGACACAGTTTCGCAGTCCGAGGCAGAAGCGGCCTTTGAAGATGCTGTGAACTGGTGGTCGACCTATGATCCATCTGTTGCCGCCTTGCTTGGAACCGTCGATATCGTAGTCGCAGACCTTGACGGTCTGACGCTTGCGCAGGCGTCAGATGGTGTTATCACCGTGGATGCGGATGCTGCCGGACATGGCTGGTTCTTCGATGCCACACCGGACACGGATGATGACCTGACCGACGATGAGATGGATCTGTTCTCGGCGATGGTGCATGAAATCGGCCATTTGCTGGGATACGAACATGGCGATAACCAAGTCATGGAAGAAGTTCTGTTTACCGGTGTCCGAGTGGCCACTGAGGAAACCGAGATCATGAGCGCTCAGATCCTGCCATTCTCAACACCGACCGAGGGTAATTCCAGGGCGCCAAAAGGTATGATCGACCAGACTCCCGCGCTGTCTCGCGGGCCGATGGTCACGCAGGCAAAATTGGGGAATGTAAGTTTCTTGATGGATGGCGATACCGGTGACCTTGTGCCCGATTTTGACCTGTACGACCCGCATGAGCGCAGAAGCACATTCGAGTTTGATGCAGTGTCCGGAATGTTGGTTAAGTCAGGTTGATGGTTCGGTAAGTGTAGAACTGCCCGGTGTACTTCTACGGTATGTGTTGCAAACTTTTGGAATGGCCAAACAAGAGACTTATTGGACACACTCATCCAGCGATCTCGGCAAATAGCCGTAAGCGAGATGTCGTAGTGCTGGGAATTTCTGCTTTCGGATCATGTTGGCGACCTCAATGCCGTCCAGAGTGATGAAGCAATTATTCAAAGCTGGGACACGGCGTCGGTTCCCGGGGAATCCAATGACTACTCTGTCTGCACAACGTGGGGGCTGATTGGCAACTACATCGATTTGTTGGACGTTCATCGTCAGCAAGGTCTTGTCAGAAGAACTTGGATTGAGCGGGGCAGGGGTGTTGCGTAGCTTTTGCCCATGACCAATCCTGCCTCTTTCAAGTACTTTAAAACCAGTCCCGAGATCATCCGCCTTGCGGTGATGCTGTACATCCGTTTCCCGCTTTCGCTTCGGAATGTCGAAGATCTGCTGCACGAGCGAGGCATCGACGTGAGCCACGAAACCGTCCGATATTGGTGGAACAGGTTTGGCCCGATGTTTGCTGCTGAGATCAGACGGAAGCGTGTTCAACAACTGCGCGCGTTCTCCAAATGGAAGTGGCACGTGGACGAGGTTTTCGTAAAGGTAAATGGCAAGCGGCATTATCTTTGGCGGGCCGTTGATCACGAAGGTGAGGTGCTGGAAGCCGTTGTCACAAAACGCCGAAACAAGCAGGCGGCATTGAAATTCCTCAGGAAATTGATGAAGCGACACGGTAAAGCGGAAAACGTCGTCACGGATCGCTTCGCATCGTATCAGGCCGCTCTCAGAGAGCTTGGTGCCATCGAAAAACAGCAGACGGGAAGGTGGCTCAATAACCGCGTCGAGAATTCGCACCTTCCTTTGCGACGAAGAGAACGCGCGATGCAGCGATTCAGGCGCATGCGAAGTTTGCAGAAGTTCGCCTCCGTCCACTCCTCTGTCTACAACCACTTCAACCAGGAAAGATCGCTCACTAGCCGAGACACCTTCAAGCTGACACGCACCGTCGCTCTTGCCGAGTGGCGCGGTCTTTGTGCCGAATAAAGGGCAGCTCTACTGGCCTAGCTGAGACTGGTTCGAATTTGTCTGACAGCACCGCTCCGGCAATCCAAAAGGGCGCCCGAAAGGTGCTAAAGGGGTTAATGCCAGCCTGAAACGCGAATTGGAAGCCAAGATCACCGTCCGCGAAGGCAACCGGGAAGTCCGGATTTCCAAGGCGGAGGCAATTGCCAAGCGGGTCACGGCCAGCGCATTGAAGGGTGATACGAAAATGCTGATGGCGCTGCTGAAGCTGGACACAGATCTGTTCAACACGAGTGACATGGAGCCGCAAGAAAGCGCCTGTGCGGTTGAGCCGGACAGTGTTGACTTTGATATCCTCCGGGATTTCTTTTCCGGCCAACTGGGCAGTGACGGCGGTCCTGAAGATGAGGAGGCGGAAGATGACGGCTCCTGATCCCAGAATGGTCCAGCAAGCCGCGCGCGAGGTTTGCCGGGACAATTTCTTTCCCTTCGTGTGGCGTGTGTTTGACACGCTGCACCAGGGGAGTGAGCGCAGCTTTGATCCGGCCTGGCATGTGCGGGCCATGTGCCATGAGTTGGACAACGTTCGCGTCGGCGAGAACAAGCGGTTGATCATCAACATTCCGCCGCGTTGCCTGAAATCGGTCACCGTGGCCGTTGCATATGTCGCTTATCTTCTTGGGCACTCACCGAGCGCCAAGATTATTGTTGCCAGCTACGGGCTGGATCTGGCGCGCAAGCATTCCGAAGATTGTCGTCGGATCATGTCTGCGCGCTGGTACCGGGAAATGTTCCCTGAAACTGTCTTGGCTAAAAAGGGCAACACCTCAGAAGAAATCCGCACCACAAAGGGAGGCAGCCGTAAGGCTGTCTCCATTGGAAGTTCTGTCACCGGTCATGGCGCCGATTACATCATCATCGATGACCTGCTGAAAGCCGGAGATGCCGGCTCCGAAGCCGAGCTGGTCAAGGCGCAGGAGTTCATTGAGGGGACCTTGTTGTCGCGCTTCGACAATCCGGCCGAAGGGCGTGTGGTTATGGTTGCGCAACGGTTGCACGAGATGGATCCGCCGGGTTATCTGCTCGAACGCGGGACCTACCGGCATCTGAATCTGCCTGCCATCGCAGAAGGCCATGAGGTGGTTCCTCTTGGGCGTGGAAGGGTCATGCGCCGCAAACCGGGTGATCTCCTGTGCCCGTCCCGTTTGGATCAGCAAACGCTGGATACCAAGCGTCGCGAAATGGGCGCGGCCGTGTTCAATTGCCAGTATCAGCAGAACCCCATTGCTCCCGACGGGTCGCCCTTGCGCTGGGAGTGGTTTGGCAGCTACGAGACCATCGAAGATCGCCGCTGGTTCCAACTGGTGGTTCAGAGCTGGGATACGGGCATGTCGGCAGACCCCCGGTCTGATTTCTCTGTCTGTACAACCTGGGGGTTCCGCGAAAATGCGTGGTATCTTATCGACGTCTGGCGCGGGCAGGTAGACTACCCAGACCTGAAAGCCAAGGCACTGCAACTTGTCGGCCGTTGGGATCCCGATCGTGTCCTGATCGAAGATGCGGCCTCCGGCAAACCTCTTTTGGACGAATTGTTTCGTGATGACCGTCGGCGCTACGAACGCATTAAACCCGACAAGGACAAGGAAACCCGGTTCCAGTCCGCTTGCGGTCCTGTCGAAGAGGGCAAGGTTTATCTGCCTGCAGATGCATCCTGGCTGCCGGTATTCAAACGGGAGCTTCAGTCCTTTCCACGCGGACGCAACGACGATCAGGTCGACAGCTTTGCCCACTTTCTGAACTGGTCCAAGGGACCGGGCTTCTACCGGGCATTGGGCCGCGACCACCGGATCAACATCGAACGTCGGGAGCGTAATCGAGAGAGGGTCAGGCGACGGTAGGATCTCGGAGTTGAGCTTGAAAACTCGTTGAATAGTACTGGGAGGGCCGATGTCGGACCAATCCTGAGAGCGGCCCCAATGACCGCTCGCAACCACAAACCGGTCTAATCGCTAATGCCGTCGGATGACGGCTTTGAGCCCGAAGCGGACGTATTTTCGTGCCTCTAAAAAGTTATTTTGGAACAAAGGGACAAACTATCTAAGTTACAAAACGGTGTTGATCGAAATTGATGCCTGAACTCGATTACAGGCTTCCTCGAAACTCAGGGTTCGCAAAGTCACAAACAAAGCCGCCCACAAAGTGAGCGGCCTTGAAGCACCGACACAGGTCAGTTGGTCAGAGAAGCATTACACTCACGCGCCGCTTCAATTGCCTTCTTGGTACCAGCAAGGCTTATTTCGAAAGCAAAATTGGACTCCGGCATTACAATCATCGTTTCGCGTTCCATCACGTCTGTGACGAAGTCAGGATTGTTGGCAAGCAGATAACCGCCCTTGTACCCGTCTGCCAAGTTGGGTGGAGCTGCTGTTGTATCGCCATAGTACAATTTGTTGTCCATGAGCAGCTCAACTTTATCATCCTTGAATTCGATGTCCGCCTTGGTGAAAACACCCATGTAGCCGAAATCTTTGTCTGGGGTCAGACCCATTTGAACAACGTTGGTATTCTCATCTACCCGTTCGATCAGGCAAGTATTTCGGCTCTTATCCACAAAGATGTTCCAGCCGGATTCTTCACCATAGTTTACGAACTCCGCGTTGTCCTTTGGCAGAATGTTTTTGTCTTTGGCATGTCCGACGGTCGCTCCGCATGCAAGAACAGCAGCAGCAATAAGGGTCTTAGTTGTCGTTTTCATAGAAACACTCCCATAATAATATTGCAGAATGAAGATATGAGGATAGACGGTAAACGCGAGTCTTCAATCCAAAATGAATGGCTGCGTCTTTTCGAATGGTTTGAAAAGTAGGTGGTAGAGCGACCAGCTCATGCACCCCCGACCGGACCAGAATTAAAAGGCCCGATCGGTCGCTCTGTAAAATGGAAACTCGCTACACCCTAATGCCCCAAAAAAACCCGCATCGTTCGGAGGGAAACCAAGTGAACAACGCGGGCGGTAGTTATGGGGTGTTGTTGTTACGGTTCTGACCGAAAGATGGATCAAAGTGCCCCGCGTCACCTTTATCTGGGATGATAGGCGACGCGGGGATTTAGTCTGGTCATGGGACTGGCCAGACTATCTCAAATGTGTGGTTCATCGTGGGTCCAAGCTGAGTTGGTATGAACACTAGATCTGTACACTATTGTTCAAATTCGAAACCCTACGATTGCAAGGCGCGGCTAAAATTCTGACGCAAGCCTGTATGCATATATGTACATGCACGTTTAAATCACGCGAGAGCCAATTTCTTAGCGCGCGTAAAATTACTTGAATTGTTGTATTTTAGATTCAAGTATTCGAATGCGTGGCAAATTTGTATTACCTCTGTTGCCACTGCATTCGCCAGACTTGTCTGGTTGCCTCCTGGAGACGCAAGTGAGTGGTGTCGCCAGGAGGCCATTATTTTCGGTTTAGTGGGTCTAACAGACAAAGCTCTAAATTCGACGTGCACAGCAAATCTATGACCCGTCCGAGCAAACTTCAGTTTCGTTCGCAAAACCGTGGTTCCGCCAATTTGAGAGGTTCTCTATGTCGACAGCGGCCCAAAGATCTGTGGTGTTCGACACAGTGTAATATTCAAATATAAACATAATTCTGGATTTTTTGCGTCTGTGTGTGCTCTCTTCGACCGTTAAAGAAGTAGGGGACAGATAATGAGACAAGCACTGAGAACGTTGACGATTTGGTCATTCATTTGGTTCACGGCATTAGTGAGTGCTTTTCCTGCCGGCGCGCAAGAGACTGAGGCCGATCAAGAGGCTTTGGAAGTCGAGAATGACGAGCTACTAAATGCAGTCGTTGATGAGATGATTGCGGCCGACGATCTCGAGATCCTACTTGTTCCCTTAACTGCGGAAGAGCTTGCCCAAGTCGCTGGTAATTGGCAGAGTTACGTGCGCTCTCGGCTCGAAGAAGTCGCGCAAGTAAACTTGCAACTTCGGTCGGCGAGCGGAACTCGGGAAGACACCTTGCGGTCTCAGTTGTCCTCCTTGAACGACTCTGGATCAGAAATTCTCAACAACTATCGCCTAGTGCTCGAAGCATGGTCCCTGAAAGGCGCGAAGGCGGAAGATCTAGAACCGCATACTGATTACATTCTTGCATTGAAAACGGGAGCCTTAAAGACAACCGACCTTCAAACGCTTTTTCAGAACGCTTGGGCGTGGTTGTTCTCGTGGGATGGGGGCGTCGGTCTCCTAATGGCCGGTCTGGGTGTTTTGTTGGCAGTTTGGGCCATGATGTTCATTGCTCGAATGGTGCGCCGGGTCACTGAACGGGGTCTGAATAAAATTCCAACTATCTCTAGAATGCTGAAACGCTTCATTGCCACCACCGTATACTGGGCAGTTTTCGTCCTTGGTATACTCGTCGTTTTAGCTTTGTTTGGAGTTAACGTTACACCGCTTTTTGCCGTGCTCGGCGGTTTGTCGTTCATCCTGGGCTTTGCATTGCAGGAAACGCTGGGAAACCTCGCAAGCGGTCTGATGATCATGGTTCTCAAGCCATTCGACACTGGCGACTATATCCAAGTAGGCGGCTCATCTGGGTTTGTGGATGAGATGTCGGTGGTTTCGACCAAGATCAGAACTTTCGACAATCAGATTATTATAGTTCCAAATAGTAAGATTTGGGGGGATGTGATTACTAATGTAAGTGCATCCGAAGAACGTCGGGTCGATCTGGTCTTTGGTATCGCCTATTCGGACAACGCTGCCCAAGCAATTGAGGTCCTCAAGGACTTGGTTGCGCGTCACCAGCTTTGTCTGAAGACACCAGAACCAGAAATTTTCGTGGGTGAGTTGGGAGACAACTCCGTCAACATCTTCTGCCGTCCATGGTCCAAATCCGATGACTATTGGACTGTCTATTGGGACCTTACTGGTCAAGCAAAAGAGCGGTTTGACACTGAAGGTATATCCATACCGTTCCCGCAACGCGATGTGCACATAATTCCCGTAGAAGGAGCAAAATAATGAGGGCTCTTACATTATGGTTCCTGCCGCTTCTATTTGCCTGCACTGTTGCGCTTGCTCAGTCTGAAGAAATTGTCGCACCGGCTGAAGGGAGAGAGGATCCCGAATTTATTGCGCCGGTGATTGTGGATGGCGAAGAGTTATTCTTGGTTCGCGGATCAAGTGCGTTGCCCGCTACGGAACGAGCGAGAAAGATCGAGGAACGGATTGCTCAGGTCGCCGATGCTTCGAAAAAGGCTTCGGTTCAGGTTCAGGTTTCGGACGCCGAATTTGGGAAAATGATACGCGTCGACGGGCAAATGGTTACAATAACTACCCAAGCTGACGCCGAGCACGAACAAATGGCTATTGAAGTTCTGGCTGGGCTTCAGGCTGAAGCGATTGAGACTGCGATCCTTCAATACCGAGATGCTCGGTCCAATGAGGGCAGAGTAGATAGTGCGATGGCTGCATTTGCTTGGACGGCAGTCTTTGCCCTCGCATCGTATGCGTTTTTTGCGAAGCGGCGAAAGCTATTGGACTACATCAGAAACAACTTGGAAAAGAGAGCTGAAGGCGTTGAGGAAGCCACAAAATCGATCTTACGAAGCAGGGCAATCGCGTCGATTATCGTCTATTCAATCCACATATTGATGTGGGTCCTGTTTCTGTTCTTTTTCTATTACTACCTTTCATTGGTGCTGCTCTCCTTTGCTGAAACGCAGGGCATAGCCCAGATCCTCTTGAAGTACGTAAGCGAGCCGCTCGTAACTGTTGTTTTGGCAATTGTTGGATACGTCCCCAACTTAATTATGCTCGCAATCATCGCAGCTGTGACACGGTTGGCAATTCGCGGCCTCGATCTGTTCTTTGAAAACCTCGAGAATGGTGCTTTCGAACTGAAAGACTTTGAAGATCATTGGATCGCTCCTACTAACATGTTGTTCAGAGCGTTGGTCATCGTCATCGCGCTTGTGTTTGCCTACCCCTATATCCCTGGCTCCGATTCCCGGGCTTTTCAGGGCTTGACGATTTTGGCGGGTATTATGGTTTCGCTCGGTTCGAACACCGTTGTTTCAAACATGATGGCCGGCCTGTTTGTTATCTACAGACGCAGTACCAACGTCGGTGACCGCATTCAGGTTGGCGACAAGATCGGAGACGTAACAGAGATCAAGTTAATGGAAACACTGATTAAATCGATAAAGAACGAGATGATAAGCATTCCAAATGCACAGCTGCTCAACTCCGAGGTCGTAAACTATTCGCGCAAAGTGGATGGCCGAGGGCTGTTGGTCCACACGACAGTAGGGATCGGATACGAGGAGCCACCAAAGAAGATTAAAGCGATGCTGATAGAAGCTGCTCAGCGAACCCAAGGGTTAAGAAAGAGCCCCGAACCTTTTGTCCTTTGGACACAGCTGGCTGACTACGCAATCAATTATGAGATCAACGCATATACTTCGCGTGGATCGAGCTTGCCTAAGATTTTGTCGGATTTGCGCGAAAACATTGTCGATGTGTTTAATGAAAACGGAACACAGATAATGACACCGTCCTACATTGCAGACCCGCCGGAACCCAAGGTTTCGACAGAAGAATGGGACGGAAAGCTTGCTCATCACGTTGAATAAACCGCATTCAGCAGTTCTCTATCAGTGTCGACGTTTGAGCTTCGTGTCGTAAAAAAAGCCACTAATTTAACATGTCCGCAATGTCCGCATCTCGGCAGTTGCACAGTCTTGTTGCGAATGTCCGGTTTGGGCTGAGACCAGTCATCAGAAAGCGATGAGTCTACGGCAACTTTGTCCGCAGAGCAGACGATCAGTCAAATTTGTCGAGCGTCCGCTTTGAGCCCAAAGCGGACGGCTTGGATGCAGTTGAAAAAAATCATGGGCTTCAAAACTGCGTATTAAAGCCTGCGAAAATCTGCCACTTTGCTTGCCCAGAACCTCTGCTCGCGACGGAGTACTGCGGTTCGACAAAGACGTTGTAGGTGATCTCTTTCTTGCCAAAAACTTGCCCAACACCTAAGCCGATTGGCACATTGTAGCTGTCTGTTTCGAAGTCGTATGTCATTATCGGAGCCGACCTTAAGTATGTTCCCCCGCCGAGTTGATAGAACAGGAAAGGTTGAAAAGCTCCGATATTTACGTCTTTTGCATCACTGTCGCCGGCAAAACTTGCTTGCCACGTGAGCAGGTAACCGTATTGGAACTTCGGAGAAGACGCATTGAACAACACATTTGCAATGCCAGCTGACCATTTCTTCGATCCCAACCCGTCTGTCGAGCCAGTCGGAGCTGTTAATTGTGGGCCGACACCAAAGCTTAACGCCGGATTTCCGGTATTGATCAGGTAAGCAGCAAACACATTTAGGTCACCAACACCTGTCGATTTTTCGTCCGGCCCGGGGAATGAATTGACGGGTAGAGAAGCCCTCAAAATCCAATTGGATTCCCCCAAACTCACCGGTTGCGCATATCTTAGCCAAAACTGGTTACCTGTCTGATCCGTTCCTGAAATATCGCCTATGTAGTAGTTTTGCACATTGATGGCCTTGAAGTTTGCCAGGGGATTATTTGCTTGGGCTGCGGCTGATGCCGCGTCGTTCTCTTGTGCCGCTACTCGGTTACCTGGTGCTGTTGACACGCCCAGAACGATGAAAAAACTTATGCAAAACCCGTTCAGTAAATCTCGGGTCGAAGCTAAAGTTGTGGAAGGCATCTTCGGGGTAGTGCCCAATTTGCTTCTCCTTGGCGAAGTCAACATCATCACTATGAACTGCGTAATCGGGCGACTACGCGGGTTGGCGACATACGATTGAGGCAACAAAGAGCGCCTTGCGAGTTTACTTCAGGGCTAGTCAATAGGATCATTCCGACCCGTCTGCCCGGATCTTGTTCCAATCCTTTGCCATATCCACCACCACCCAACCTTCCTTGGTCGCAAGCGGCATGACTTTGTCAGTATGTTTGTCATAGGCGAACTCCCGATCTGCGTCGGTGTGATGCACCAGTATGGACATTCCACCGCCCAAAGCTGTGTTTTGCAGCATCTGCTGGTCACCGTTTGAGTTTCCCGCCGCAAATATGGGTGTACGCCCGATAACCTTTTGGATCAGGCGAGGTTTGCCATCCCAATTATTCAAATGATCGACACGATAGGTTCGCACAAACAGCGGCTCGCCGTTTTCGACTACGAATTCCTCACGCACTGAGGTGCCGAAAACGCGCTCAGGGGGAATGCCGTAAAGGTCCTCGGCGACAACCCTTAAGAATGCACCCTCATCAGCGGTGATAATGTAAACGAGGAACTCGTTGGCCTCTAAATAACGCATTAATTCCAACATCGGTTGGTAGATCAGCCCTTCTATGCCAACGCCGAGTTCCGGGTGCTTGAAGTTCGCTGAGAAATCTTGCGCCCAACTGGCATAGGTTTCAGCAGACATTCCGCCAAAAGGGGCAGCAAACAACTGGCTGGCCAGGCTTTCATATTCAGAATTGCTATAAAGCTGTTCAAAATAGGAAGCATCTTTTTCGGCCACCGACTTCCATGGCTCGCGCTTTGTCAGCGTTTCATCGGCCTCAATTTGTCGTTTTATTTCCGAAAAGATTCCATATGCATGTATATACATTGGCTTTTCGGTCCATAGCGTTCCGTCATTGTCAAAGACGGCAAAGCGCTGTTCCGCAGGGACGAATACGTCAGAGGTCGGTTCAATTGTTTCTTCAACAAATGAGACTATTGCCTGTTTGGCGCCCGCGTCGTTCCACGATGCAAGTGGTTCGGCAATCGTTTTCGAACAAAGAGCAGCCGCAAACACCGAAACAAAAACAAATGCAGAGACTGGGTTACGAGAAAGCGTCTTCATCCGAAACTCCGAAAAGTAGCTTCTGTTGTCTTGCGAGTACGGGACGAACGATGCGCCCCGTACTATTTTTTTTAGTTTCCTGTTGGCAGACCAATCTTGAAGCCTTGCTTGTTTAGTTGGTCGCGTACGACTTCAAACCGGTGGTATTCGCTCAGAGTAATTGGACCGGAATAAGACTCGCTTTGAACCGGGCGCGGTGGATATTCGATGTAGGTCTTGACCACCCGCTCCAGCTCACCCATCAGCGTAGGAACAGTCCAAGTGTTCTCACGACCGGTTGTCATGAAGATGTCGTAGCGCTCCATCGGGTCTTCCCAAAGGTTAAAAACCTGCGGCACGGTCGCGACGTACTTCTGAGGGCCACGCCATCCCAACTCGGCAGCCGGAGCCTCAGACCCCGCCCGTGCTCCGTTATCGCCTCTGATGTTGAACACAGCCTTCCAAGGCCCGACCCGCACCGCGCCCGGGGCGAGTTCATTTTCGGTGAAATAGGCCCAGCTATTTCGCTGCGGGTCAGCCTCACCAAAGAGGATTGGTGCCATATCGATACTGTCGAAGATAGTGGGTTGGCCATCCCGGTCGTTTTCAGGCAACTGAACACCAGCCAGGTGAGCAAATGTAGCCATTAGATCAGTCCCGCCCGCGATGTCATGAGACTTGGAGCCGGGCTCGATTTTACCGGTCCATTTGGCGAAGAACGGCACACGGTAAGCGCCTTCACGATCAGTTCCTTTGGTTCCGCGGAAAGGTGTCATACCAGCATCTGGATGAACATCCTGCCAGGCCCCATTGTCCACCGTGTAGATAACAAGAGTGTTCTCTTCGATGCCAAGGTCCTTGACCTTGTTCAGAATCTGTCCGGTATGATGATCAAGTTCCACAACCTTGTCGCCGTACTTGTTTTTGACCGCGGATTTCCCTTCGAAATCAGGGGACGGAAGATTTGGTTGGTGGTTGGCGGCCCAGTTGATCGACATAAAGAAAGGCTGTTCGAGCCCGGCCAGCCGTTCCAGCTCTGCAACTGCTTTTTCAGCACCGACCGCATCCAGCTTGGTCAAATCCGCTGTTGTCATATCGTCTATTGTCAGCACCTCAGTCGCGGGGCTTCCCGCCTCACCCTCAAACACACCGGTAGTGGATTGTTTGAAGAATTCCCGTTGCTCATCCGTCATCTGAACGTGCCAGTCCGGCAGCGCATAGGTGTAGGCGTTGAGGTGATAGAGAAAGGTGTTCTCCATCTTGTCATAACCATGCGATATGGGCAGAGCGTAATCAGACTCTCCCAGATGCCACTTTCCCATGAAGTATGTGTTGTAGTCGGCTTGCTTCAGAACCGAGGCGAGTGTCCACTCGGCGGCAGGCAGCCCTCCACCCTGACCCTGAAATGCAACCGTAGTCATGCCTGAACGATTGGGGTAGCGCCCGGTCTGCATTGCCGCGCGACCCGGTGTGCATGAAGACTGCGCGTAGAAATCCGTGAACATCATTCCGTCCTTGGCCAATTGGTCAAGGTTTGGGGTATCCATTCCACGGGCGGCGCCTCCATGATAGGCGCCCAGATCCCAGTAACCGGTATCATCAGAGACAATAAGAATTATGTTAGGCTTCGATCCAAAAGTCGAAAGCGATGACGGATCAAAGTCTTGTGCTTTGGTGGGGGTAGAGATCGTAACAGTAATTGCGGTAGCAAGTGCTGCCGGCAGCATTAACCTCGGCATAAGTATTCCTCCCTAGGCATCGAATCATATTTTAATATTTGGATGTCTGGAACCGTATCATAGCTGCACACGCAGTTCGAACTGCCGGATTTGTGACGCTCGAATTTCAATGTCCGCTTCGGGCTGCAAACAGTCATAGGCGCGGGAAGCAGCGAAGGTCGAATGCGAGCCCAAAGCAGACGTTCATTCTGACCACTGATAGCTTTTGAACATCGCAGGCGGGCGGTCAGCATAAGCCAGATGGTAGCTGCTTTAGTTGACCCCCAGCTCCCCCAAAGTATGCAAATGAGATTGAACTAGAGCTTGATGCGGAAAGCCGCGAAACCGTCTGTGCCTTCTCCGGCGTCTTCGATTGAAACGCCTTTGACGTCGCCAATGTAGTCTCGGGCCTTTGGGCCGGTTTCGAAAAGAACTGTTGTGTTCTCAAGAGGCGCAAAGGACCAATTAGCGTCCGCTTTTGGGTTGATCGTTCCCTGTTCAACAATATAGCGCACAATGACGTCGCGATTGGTGTCTGGGGCCTCGAATACGATTGTATCACCCAGTGCGCCAGGGAACGAACCGCCGCCCGATGCACGATAATTGTTGGTGGCAATGATGAACTCCATGTCATCAGTGACCGGTTCACCTTGGAAGGACAAGTTCACAATTCGGGCTGCATCGGGATTCGCCACTTCGCCCTTTGGTCCAAAGCGCGACGGTTGTGACAGGTCGATCTGGTATGTCACACCATCCATTACATCGAAATTGTAAGACGGAAACTCAGGATTCAGTAGAACCGCGTCTTCTGAGCCTGACTCGATCGTGTTGAACATTCCGGCCGATCGCTCCAGCCAACCACGCAGCTGAACACCGTTCACTCGCACCGCGCGCACCGTATTTGGATAGAGATACAGATCAGCCACATTTTTTATAGCAACATCCCCAACCGGGACATCGGTGTAATAGTCGGGGCCTCCGCGACCACCCGCCTTGAACGGCGCCGCCGCTGACAGGATCGGCAAACCTTCATGCTCGGTGCCTTTTAGCATTTCTTCGACATACCATTTCTGCGCGATGGAAACGATCTGAACAGACGGATCATCAGCAACCAGCGCAAAATAACTGTGCAATGGAGCAGATGTCTTGCCGACTGCTCGACGGACATAGGCGAGCGTTTCGTCGTGATCCTTCGCAACCGAGTCGAGAACCTTCTGATCGTCTTCGACCAAAGCGGTGATTGAGCGGTCTTCATTGCGTTGGGAAATCGCACGGGCCTCAGACGTAGTGGTAATCACACGCCACTCATTTCCTTCCCGTTCCAGCAGCAGATCCAGCAAACCAAGATGTGAACCCCAGAAGCCGCCCATGACAGCAGGTTTGCCCATAAGGGTGCCCTTTTCGACATCGATGCCGGGTCGGTCCGAAAATGTCGGCGAGGGGAAGACAAGGTGATTGTGGCCCGTGACCAACGCGTCGATCCCGTCAACACCCGCCAAAACGACCGATGCGTTTTCCATACCGTCGACATGATTGGCGTCACCGATCCCAGAGTGTGAAAGGGCGATGACTAGGTCACAACCTTGTTCTTTCATCTCTGGCACGTATGCCCGCGCGGTTTCGACGATATCGCGGGTTTGAACATTGCCTTCCAGGTGCTTTCGATCCCAGTTCATGATCTGCGGCGGCGTAAAGCCAATTACTCCAATTTTGATCGAGTGCTTAGTCCCATCGCCCATTTCGATTTCACGGTCGATGATTGCATAAGGCTTGATCAGCGTTTTGTCGTCACGCGGAGTTGCACCTTGTGCCTTTGAAACATTGGCCAAAACGACCGGGAACTCCGCACCCGCGAGTGATTTTTCCAGGAAATCCAGCCCGTAGTTGAATTCGTGATTGCCCAGAGTTGCGGCATCATAGCCAACGATGTTGAACGCGGTGATAATGGGGTGGGCGTCCCCTTCTTTCATGCCACGCTCATAGGCGATGTAGTCACCCATCGGGTTCCCTTGAAGAAAGTCACCATTGTCGACCAAGATCGAATTTGTCGCCTCAGAGCGAATTTCGTTGATGATTGAGGCCGTACGGGACAAGCCCACGGTGTCACGGGGTTTGTCAGCATAATAGTCATAAGGGAACACATGGACGTGGATGTCGGTTGTTTCCATAATGCGCAAATGCGCTTGGTTGTTGGCAGCCAAAACTGAAAAAGGATGCAAGGTGATCGCCGCTGCACTGGCTGTTGTTGCAAGAAACTGGCGACGCGAAATTGACGAGCGGCTGGAAAATGACATGGGTGACCTTTCGAATTGGCTGGCAACGAGAATTGTTGCCGCTTTTGCATAACGATCTTATGACAGTATTTCCTATCACATCTTGCAGACTTATTTCAGGGGTTTTGGACGAGCACCAAGCACCAACTCAGGGCAGTTGTTAAGTGATTGCGTCCGGTGAAACCAAGCTAGGAGTGTTTTGACAACGTATTTGCAAAATACTCAGTGCCATTTACCTTCGTCCGTGCTGCATTGACGGCGCTGAACTATTCTGAAGGTGGTCGCCGGAGCCAGTACTGGCCAGTGCGTTGCTCGAGCCCGCCAGTGACGTACGTTAACCAATAATCGGTGTAAACGACATTGCGGTTTTGCCTTCGCCTTGAGCCATGAAGGACACACACGCATGCACCTCTTGTTGCCGCGCGTAATCCGGACTTGAGACCCCGTGAAAGCTGTCTGTGAGCATTAGCCATCCGTCGATGCAGAGCAGGTGCTCGAAACATGTTTGGTGCCGCCGCTACTGACGGTGAGTTATGATGTTGAAACCTTCTTCGGGCAATGGTGGCACGAAATGCCGCGCAATACGGCGATATTGATCTTCTGTTGGTGCAAAGGCATGCGCGCCTTCTCTGTTGCGCTTATGCAGCCTGTGCAGACAAACTTCATCTGGCAAATCCAAAAAGTGAAGGTGCTGCTGCGCGGCCGTGTCTTTCAGCAAGTCGCGCATCCAAGCTCTATTTTCAATTGTGTTCGCTGGAAAATCGAGAACCACTGAAACGCCAGCCTTCAGCAAAGAAGCCACGTGACGCCCCATGACCGGTCGCAGTTTCCAAGCGCAATTCACGTAGTCCTGCAGGGACTTCATCTGGTCGCCAAACAGGGCGCTAAGCCATTCATCTTCTGAAATGAGCACGACTGCGTCTCTTTCCGCTAGTTCCGCTGCCAGAGTAGATTTTCCAGAAGCGACTTTGCCGCATAGCAAGTGAAGCGTTGGAATAGCCTGTGACATAGAACGAACTCCCGGATTACCTGATGGTCCCTGCGCTAAGTTGGTCCGCCAGTTGATCAAATACCAACCTGATCCTTCGTGCGGTATGTAACTCGGAGTGTGTCGCCAGCCAAATCGGGAACTTAAACGGCTCGCGGTCGGGGAGCACGCGCTCCACACCAGGTGTTAAGGCAGCCACATCATCCGACATTACACTTACGCCAAAACCTTGGCGCACCAGTTGCCAGGATACAATCCCGCTTTGTGAGCCAATCCTGAAGCTCTTTCGGGTTACTTTAATGCCCGCCGGATCGAGAAAACCGATCATCGTGTCGATGTCCCCAAACCCGACAAAGTCCAATTTCGCAATTTCGTTTTCATTTTTCGGCCGTCCCACCTGATCAAGGTACGAAGGTGCTGCGTAAAAATGGGCCGTGGCCTCGGCGACAAGCTTTGCTGTCAGATCCGGCTGAGTTGGACGCACATGTCGGATGGCGATATCAGCCTCACGTCGCTGTATGTCTCGTATGTCATTTGCAGCAACGATGTCGATCTCTAGTCGCGGTGCCGCAAGTCGGATCTTTTTCAGTATAGGTGGCAGCTGATAGGCAGACATCACATCGGACGCAGTAATCCTGACTTGCCCTTCAACAGCTTGCGACTGGCTTGTCGCAGTAAGAGAAATCCTGTTCGCCACATCCGCCATTTCTCTGACATGCAACAAAAGCTCGGCGCCAGCAGTCGTCAAATTAAGCGACTTGCCGACTCTTTCAAACAGAGTGATGCCAAGGGCCGTTTCCAGCGCAGCAACTTGACGGCCAACAGTGGGTTGAGTTTGCTCAAGAACGCGTGCCGCTGCGGAAAACGAGCCTTCTTCGGCTGTCGCAAGAAAGGACCGTACCTGGTTCCAGTCGAAATTGATTGCCTTCCAGTTCATGCATTTATGAATAACACTTCTGCAAATTGTGGCAATTCCATAAATGATTGTTTGGAAGTAAAGGATACGGCGACAACCTTTTTTGAGAGTAATGAAATGACTGCTTTGTCCAAGGATGCTGCGTTCTGGAGCAATATCTCACAAAAGTATGCGGCAGACCCAATCCGCAACATGGAAGGGTATCTGAAAACACTCGAGCTCACGAAGTCGTACCTGAAAGCGGAGGACAACATACTGGAAATCGGGTGCGGGACGGGTTCAACCGCGCTGCTGCTTGCACCGCATGTCGCCCATGTCACTGCCACGGATCTCGCTCCGGGCATGATCAAGATTGCCGATGAGAAGCGTGCTAAAGAAGGATTGGAGAACGTCACTTTCAAGGTGGCTGAAGTTCTTGAGCATGGTTTAGATGAAGGTTCTTACGATGCGATCTTGGCGCATAATTTGCTTCATCTTCTGCCCGATTTGGACCAAGCGCTCGAGCACATTTCCGCGCTTACAAAACCCGGTGGGCTTTTCATATCCAAAACCGTCTGCGCACCTGAGAGCGGTGGTTTCAAGTATGCGATGATCAGTCGGATCGCCATCCCAATCATGCAGGCTCTTGGGAAAGCCCCGTTTGTGCATTTTGTGTCTGGATCAGTGCTTGAAAGGAAAATCGCGTCCGCAGGCTTCGACGTGTTTTATACTTCTGATCAAGCCTCAATGCTCCAAAGCCGCTATATTGTCGCGCAAAAATCTTGAAGTTTTAGTTCGTTTAGCTGCATCCGTTGAAACGATCTTTGCGTAAACTTGCACGATACTTTCATACTGGAAGGAACGGAGTTACCTCGGCCTGCTTGTACCTTAAGAGTGTTGTTGCGAAAGGCCGTTTTGTCCGCACAGCAGACATAGTCGTTTTACGACACAAAGTCTGGTTCCGTTCTTTAGCGGACATCCAGGAAAACTGCTCAAGACAGAGAGTATCTGGTCCCCATCGAGCCACCCCGCTGAAACATGGTCAGCTTTTGTTCTTCAAAACTTTCAATTTCTTATCATCTGTCTGTGACCGGATAGCTTACCCTGAACTGGTCGCGGAGCATGCGAAAGATGAACTTGGCCTTGTGACTTATAGTCAAAGGTTCATTCGAAATTCTAAGACTGTTCCACTTGCTGGAGCAAGTTGATCGCCAGGTGTTCAGCGTAGCTGCGCCAACACATCTTCCGCGGCCCTTAATCCTTCTAGGTGGGCTCCGCTGACCGAGCATTGTTGGTTAGGATGTGTAGCTTCACCGGCGAAGTGCACCCGCTCAGCATGAGACTGGCGTAAGACAGCGCGTTTGTTGTGGCCTCCCGGCTTGGCTCCAGCGTAAGAACCACGCACATAGGGTTCATTTCGCCAAGCGGTAGCGTGGCCTTTGATGAAGGCTTTTCTGACTGTTGTGCCGAAAAAGCCAACCAATGTTTCGAGCGCGTGCTCTATGGCGCTTTCAGGCCCCGCGTCCTGCAAAAGTCTGGAAAAGCTTCCAGAACTTTCAAAGCTGGTAAGGCCGGTGTCTGAGATGTTGCAAAGAAAACCGCCTCCGCGGGCTACCCCGTTGGCGTCGGGTTCTAAGTGGTACGTCAACCAAGTATCGGGTTGCACTGGCAAAGCTCCGGAGCGGAAAAGGAGGCCAGCGTGATTGTAGTCTCCCATAGTGATGAGCTCGAGCGCTGAGCGTCGGTCGGATTCTAGCGGGGGATCAAAGTGGATGATGTCTTCGGCTAGGACGCCGACGGAAACTGTAACAATTACGGTTCGAGCTTTGATCTTGCCAGTGGCCGTAGTTATCTGCACCCCTTCAGTGAGAGATTTTATTTCTGTGACCGGAGTGGCCAATTTAATTGGCAGCCCCTTTGCAGTGCATGCAATTAGGTGTCCGAAGCCTTCGCGACAAAACCAATCGTCTCCGCCCTCCCAGGCACTGATGTCTCGCAGAGATGTATCCGGCAAATCTCTGGCAATCGACAAGGCAAATGTCATCGCTGCCGTGAACGACCAATGCCCTTTGTTCTGCCAAATGTCTGCCAAGGACCGGTCTGTTGGAATTCCGGTACTTGCTTCAATTTCTGCATCGATGCGCGCCGCTTCAGTGATCGCGCTATGAAGCTCGTCGACTTCGTCCCACAGAACAGCGTCAACCTCCAAGCCATATGTCACCGCGTTGTCTGGGGCTGCATAGAGATCAAGGCCGAGTGCGAGACCTGGAGCTTTCAGAGCGTTTGCATGTTCGGTGTGCATCCAGTGCGCACCCATGTCGAACGGGACGCCAAAGATTTCCGTGTCCGTGTGTGTGCGCCCCCCGACGCGGTTGGATGCCTCGATGCAGACTACTGAGAGTCCCGCGGATTTGAGAGCGTGAGTAGCTGCAATTCCTGCTGCTCCGGCGCCAACGACAACGACGTCAAAGTCGTGAACTTTCAATGCTTTCGCTCCAGAAATGAGATTGGCATGAGAGATGGTTTTCGGAGTGGGTTTGCGCTTTCCTTACATTTTGAGAATTTACAAGGATTTGAGTTATCCAAGGATTTTGTCGTTTGCGCGGAAGCAGTCATTGATTGGTTCTTGAGTTTAGATTGCAAACGAATTCTGGAATTGAAACGCCCTCGTATCCAGCCAGATCGAGCGGATCTTCCGTGTCAAGCTTGCTGCATCTTCGGTAGATTTCCAGCATCTCGGCAGAAAGCTCGCCGCTCTTAAAAAAATACATCGCGGCAGCATATCTTGTGGCGCCAGAGCCAGGTTTTCCGATGGCTGTTACCAGGAACTGCGTTTGAGCTTCTGCTTCCTCCACTTGGAATATACCTTTAGTCACGATTTCGGCTCAGCGGACATCGCATCATTCAACGCGGCAACTTCATCTTCTCCAGGCGCTGATTCAGAGTTGTAGATTGGCAGAATGTTCCTGAGATGGTCATGATGAGAGCGCACGCCGTACTCGAGATCAGAAAGATAGAAGCCTTCAAACGCCTCCGAAGCCATGGCTTCGTTGGACCATATCGTGAGCTGAATATCTTCTTCCACTGTCTCTCGATCAATCCGGGCGGCAAGGTAGCGTGCCGCTCTTTGTTGGCGGTCTTCGTTCGGGTTTCGGTATGTCGCGCTCCGTAGAATGGATTTATCCGTCGTGATCGGAAACTCTTGATAAAAGAGGGTCGTCTCAGGTGTGACGGCTATGACCGCATTTGGAAAAATGCCGTAGTAAAGCCAAGTTTTGTGCAAGTGTTCTGGCAGGTGAGGCTGTGGTTTAGTGAATTTCTTGTAGTTGCGAACGGCCCACCTCCGGCCCTTTGTCGGAGTGAATTTTCCGTCAGAACGTGAGATACCATCGACATATGGTTCGTCTGAATAGGTCGAGCCATACAGATCCTGAAGGGCAGGGTGCGCGAGCGGGACATGATACCCTTCGTTGTCGACATCTCTGATCGATTTCCAGTTTACAGGAGTCTCCTCGGTCCAGATTCCGTCCGTCGGGACATGTTCGGCCATTTTGTAGGCAGAGACTTCCTGTTCAATCGGGGCTAGCAGTTCGGCTACTGATGGCTGGGGTCCAGGTTTGAATCGGACGAAGACAAAACCCTGCCAGATTTCCATTTCAATCTCTTTCAGGCCAAACTCGTGCTTGTCTAGATCGGGGAACGACTCCGGACGGGCGGCGCCGCGTAGCGTTCCATCAAGATTGTAAACCCAGCCGTGAAATGGGCAGACTAGAGCGTTTGCACATTTTCCTTGCTCTTTCGAGACCAGCCGAGAACCGCGGTGACGACAAACGTTTAGAAACGCGCGGATGTCCGAGTTGCTGTCCTTCAAGATCAGGGCGCGCTCACCGCACATGTCAAAACATAGAAAATTACCGGGTTCCGGAACATCCGAAACATGGCACGCGATTTGCCAATGCGTTTTGAAAAGTTCGCTCTTCTCAAGTTCAAGAAGGGCATTGCTGTGATAGCACCAACCGGGCAACCCGCGACGGTCCCAATTGGTAGGAATTTCTGTGTTTCTTACTTCGTCGCGCATCGGAACAACCCGCATAGTTTTGGTTTGGTCAGTTTGGGTCTCAGATGGGGACAGTATCCAGGAGTGAAAATTTGGCCTTGCTGGATCCGCCACTCTTCGACTGAGTGTAGGTGTCGCTTAAATTGACTTGCTCGTCAACTTTTTCTGACTGAATGATCATTCAGAAATGTGCCGCTAGTCACGCCTGTGAGGTTTCCTTGGTCGATGGTTTTCGATTTACCTGCTCAAATCAGGTGCAAAACCAGTGATATGTAGAGATATGATCAAAATTCATTCAGCCAAGCTTGACAGTGCAGATTTCAGCGGACTACCGTTCTGAATGACTAGTCAGATAAAAACATAGCGACTTGGGGGAATGGGGTGCTTGGTGATCGCGCCCGCAACGCAGGCGCGATCATTCGAGAAGACAGACTAGCAAACAAGGCAAGACAAATTCAGCCACCACTCAGGGAGAGGAAGCGAAGTTATGAACTCAATCAGGAAAATCGCCGGAATTACAGTTATAGCAGCAACTACTACTGCAGTTTCGGGATCGGCTTACGCGCAAGAGCGTGTGTTGAAGGTTACGAATTGGGGAGAATACATCGCTGAAGACACAATCGAGAACTTCGAAAAAGAATACGGTATCAAGGTGATCTATGATCCGTATGACTCTGCCGAAGCAATTGATGCCAAGCTACTCGCGGGAAACAGCGGATATGATGTGGTTAGTCATGCCGGCAGTGATACGGCTCGTCTGATTAAGGCGGGAATTGTTGCACCGTTGGATATGTCGAAGCTGGACAATATCAAGCACATCGACCCGGCAATCATGGAGCAGTTGTCAAGTGAATGGGATCCAGGCAACCAACACTTCATTCCTTATATGTGGGGAACGCACGGCGTCACATACAACGAAGAATTGGTGAAAGAGACGTATCCAGATGCCCCCATAGGCTCGATGGATATGGTTTTCGATCCTGTTCACATGAAAGAGCTGTCCAAGTGTGGAGTTTCATTCCTGGATTCCCCGGGCGACATCATTCCGATGGCTTTAGCGCATATGGGCCTGGATGCGAACTCCACAAACAAGGAAGACTATGAGAAGGTTGGGGAGATGTTGGCGGAAATCAGGCCATACATCAAAACCTTCGATAACTATGCTTATCAACGGATGCCTCAGAAAGAGTTCTGTGTCTCAACCACATGGGGCCCTGACGGTCTCCTTGCCATGTCTGGCGCAGCGGAAGCCGACACTGGTGTAGTGCTAGACTTCTTCCTGCCCGAAGGTGATCGTACAGCGCAGCTGTGGATTGATGGTTGGCTGATCCCGGAAGACGCCGCGAACAAAGAAGACGCTCATCTTTTCCTGAACTATATGATGCGCCCCGAGGTTGCGGCCAATGATAGTAACTTCACCTGGTATGCGACCGCCAACCTGACGGCCAAGCCCATGGTTGATGAGGCTGTAACCTCCAGCCCAGCCGCGTTCCCAACATCGGATCAGGTTGCCAAGATGTACACGACTGCCGTTCTTCCTCCCAAGGTCGAGCGCTTGCAGACACGTACCTGGACTGACTTTAAGGCCGGAAACTAAATCCACTCACACTGGCAAATGAAGTAGCGGACCAGACCGGTTCGCTACTGCATCCCCAGATCCCGACTGGCAGACTAAGAGGCCCAAATTGACTGTTTCCACGGCTGTCAGCCCAGAACCATGGCTCGATCAAAAAGAACAGGAACCTCTGGTCAAAATCAGAGGCGTAACCAAAAAATACGGTGCAGTGACTGCTGTCGATAACGTTGATCTGGATATCTACAAAGGAGAGTTATTCTGCCTTTTAGGCGGATCTGGATGTGGAAAGTCGACACTACTTCGAATGCTTGCTGGGTTTGAGGATTTGAACAGTGGTACAATCACTATCGACGGAGTCGATATGGCCGATGTGCCAGCTTACGAACGTCCGACCAATATGATGTTCCAAAGCTATGCGCTGTTTCCGCATATGACCGTCGAAAAAAACGTGGCTTTCGGGTTGGAGCAAGACCATGTCCCCAAGCTAGACATTGCGGACAGAGTTCACGACATCCTCAAGCTTGTTGAGTTGGAAGATTTCAAAAAGAGAAAACCTAAACAATTGTCCGGTGGGCAACGCCAGCGTGTTGCATTGGCGCGGGCCTTGGTCAAACGTCCCAAGTTGCTGCTCCTGGATGAACCTTTGGCTGCTCTGGACAAAAAACTGCGTAAGCAAACGCAGTTTGAGCTTGCCAACATTCAGGACAAGGTCGGCGTCACGTTCATCGTCGTGACTCACGATCAGGAAGAAGCAATGACCCTGTCTTCGCGAATGGCCGTTATGGACGCGGGTCGCTTCAAACAGATTGGAACTCCGACAGAGATCTACGAGTTTCCAGAATCCCGCTTTGTGGCTGACTTTATCGGATCAGCAAATATTTTTGAGGGCAGGGTGACCGAGGATGGGGTCGACCATGTTCGGGTCGAAACCGAGTTCTGCGAAGTTTATGTTGATCACGGTCATTCTGTTAAGGCTGGCAGCAAGATTTGGGTTGCGCTGAGGCCCGAAAAAATTCGACTTGAGAAATCTGATACAATTGCTGAGGGCGCGAACCAGACAGCGGCCGTTATCGACGATGTTGGGTATTTGGGAGAGACATCGATCTACAAGGTAAGGCTTCCCAATGGCGAAATCTTCGACGTCACTCAGCCCAACCAGTCACGTCCGACGCATGCTGCGCAGCGATTAACCTGGGAAGACAAGGTAAATATCAGCTGGGATCCGTCTAGCGCCATGTTGCTCCACTCATGACGGATTTCACCGAGGATATGTTCGAACCGCCGCAGGTTGAACGACAACCCATGATCCGTTTAGTGATGCGGCGTATCCATAGCAGATGGCGTCAGATCGTCACCGTCATACCGTTCTTCTGGTTGCTTGTATTCTTTCTGGCACCGTTCTTCATTGTCGCAAAGATAAGCTTAGCTGAACTGGCGATTGCGAGCCCGCCATTCACAAGTTTAATTGAGTGGACAGGTGACGGGATCATGACAATCCGCCTGGTCTTCGACAATTTTGTCTACATCTGGGAAGACAGCCTGTACTTTGACACTTACGTAAATTCACTCAAGATTTCAGTAACGTGTACGTTCTTGTGCCTCTTGTTTGGCTACCCTATTGCCTATGCAATTGTACGATCGGGGCCGGTTGCGAAGCCGCTCTTGTTGTTTGCAATCATTCTTCCGTTTTGGACGTCTTTCTTGTTGCGGGTCTATTCGTGGATGGGCCTGCTTGCGGATCAAGGCACGATCAACAACCTTCTGATAGCGCTGGGGGTGATCGATGAGCCGATCCGCATGCTTTACACGGAATTCGCCGTCTATATCGGGATCGTCTACACCTATATGCCGTTCATGATCCTGCCGCTGTACGCGAATATGGAGAAGCTGGACAACAGCCTGAACGAGGCGGCCGCCGACCTTGGTTCCAAACCAACGAACACTTTCTTCAAAATCACATTGCCTCTGACGATGCCTGGAATTGTCGCTGGTTCACTGCTGGTCTTTATCCCTGCGACCGGCGAGTACGTTATCCCCGATCTGTTAGGTGGCGGCAACGTGCAGATGATTGGGCGGGTTCTCTACAATGAGTTCTCTAGAAACAGCGATTGGCCAGTGGCCGCCGCAGTTGCGATTGTTCTGCTGTTCATACTGGTGCTGCCAATCATGGTTTTCCAGCACTACCAAGGCAAAGCAGCGGAGGAGCAATAGATGTACGCCAAACGCTCCCGTTTCTTAACCATCATGCTGACCTTGGGACTGGCATTCTTTTACATCCCAATGATCCTGTTGGTTATTTACTCATTCAACTACTCCAAGCTGGTACCGGTTTGGGGTGGATGGTCGTTGCGCTGGTACAAAGAGCTTTTTCAATCTGCGGAAGTCTGGAGCGCTGTTTCACTCAGTCTTCAGATTGCCGTTGTCAACGCTACTTTTGCCACGGCGCTTGGCACCTTGGCAGGTCTGGCTATGGTGCGCTTTGGACGGTTCAAGGGGCGGACCTTGTTCGGTGGCATGTTGGTCGCGCCCTTGGTGATGCCCGAGGTGATAACCGGATTGTCCTTGCTGGTTTTCTTCATCTCGCTGAACCAGCTGATCGGATGGCCTGCTGAGCGCGGTTTTGCGACGATTACGATCGCGCATATTACCTTTTCCATGGCCTATGTGGCGGTAACAATTCAGGCACGCTTAACCGGTGTGGGGCAAACACTGGAAGAAGCCGCCGCCGATCTTGGCGCAAAACCGTTCAAAGTTCTGACGGCCATAACGATCCCACAGCTGACGCCGGCACTAATTTCGGGATGGTTGCTGGCCTTCACGCTGTCTCTCGATGACTTGGTCATAGCAAGTTTTGTTACCGGCCCAGGCGCAAATACCTTGCCAATTTTGATCTTTTCGCGCATTCGACTGGGCCTCAGGCCGGACATCAACGCGCTAGCAACCATCATGATTCTTGTGATCGCTATCTGTGTCGCTATCGCAGCAATAATTATGTTCCGGAAACAGAGAGCGGATTTGTTGGACAGGCAAATGGCTGAACGAGAGGAGAGTTAAATTGGAGACGCATGAGCTTCAGAAAAAACGACGCACCGAACCTCCCGAAGTTCGTCGCTTACAGTTGATCATGGCCGCCATAGACTCGATCTCGAAACGCGGGTTTTCTGACACGACGCTTAAACACGTGACAGAAACAGCCAATCTGTCCCATGGCGTGGTGAATTATCACTTCGACAGTAAGGAAGCTTTGTATGACGCCGCGCTGGGTTTCCTTGCACAAGAACACTATGAAAATTGGCTCAAATACTATGAGGCTGCGGAACCTACAGCCGCACATCGGCTGGCTGCGATTATTCGAGCGGACTTTGACAAGAGCATTTGTACCCACAAGCGGTTGGCCGTCTGGTTTGCCTTCTGGGGGCAAGCGAAGTATCGGCCTAATTACTTGAAGATTCATAATAAATATGACAACGAAAGATATGATAGAATTTTGCACCTATGTGGTGAATTGATTGCCGACGGCGGCTACGACGATCTTGATCCAGAAAAAACAGCTCGGGCCGTAGAGGCGATGTCAGACGGGGCCTGGCTAAGTTTGATGTTGTATCCAAAAGTGGCTGATCGTCGGGAATTCAGGGATGTTTGCATGCTTTCGCTGTCGCGGTTCTTCCCAAAACACTTTCCAGTCTGAGCGAAAGCATCGAACAATATGGCTTCAGCGCTTTATTTTGTGCATGCCGGGGTCATAGAGCGGCTTTAACGAGGCTGCCGCGTCGTATTTCTCGTCTGCGATTTCGATCTGCCAATGCCCAGTTGCGACTATGTCCGCGGTCAACGGTTCGTCAATCTCGGCGAAACCAATGCCGACGGCAGCGCCGAGCGTGTGCCCATATCCGCCAACTTGAATATATCCGACTTCATTGCCGTTTAGATAAATCATCTCATTGCCGTACATGAGAGGCTCTGGGTCTTTTAGCAGGAACTGCAACATCCGGTTGTTGGGCGTGCCTTTCGCCTTGATCGTGGCGAGTGCTTCCCTGCCGATGAAGCCACCGGGTTTGTCCAATTTGACGCCAAAACCAAGCCCGGCCTCAATTGGGTTGTCCGTGTTGTCCACGTCAATTCCGAAATCACGATAAGCCTTCTCTAGCCGTAGGGAGTTGAGAGTTTGCATTCCAGCATTGCGAACACCCAGATCTCGACCTGCTTCCATAATCAGATCGTAGGTCTGAATGGCCTGAGTGGCCGGTACGTGAAGTTCCCAGCCGAGTTCGCCAATAAACGTCACGCGATAGGCCATAACTACGGCGTACCCGATGTCGATTTCACGCGCCGTCATGAAGGGAAAACCTTCGTCCGACAAATCAGCTCCGGATATTCTGCTCAATAGTTCACGCGACTTTGGGCCGTGAACGTTGATTTGGCAGCGCCCTGCGGTGATGTCTGTTATAATAACGTTCTCGTTGTCCAGGACGTGCCGTCGCATGCGCATCTCGGTATGACCCGCCGAGTTTTCTCCCACGATGACCCAGTATTTCCGATCGGATAGCCGGGTAACCGTAAGGTCTGCCTCAAACCCACCCCGTTCATTTACCCAGGCCGTGTAGACGGCGCGACCGGGTTCAACATCAACGTCATTGCAGGAAAGGCGAGAGAGGAGGGCGCAGGCATCCGGTCCTTCGACGCTGAAACACGCCATTGATGTCATGTCCATTACGATGACATCCTCGCGTGCTGCCCGGTGTTCTTCAGCGTGCCATTCAAACCAATTTTGTCGATACCAACTGTATTTCTCGACCTTGGCCTCTTCGGGCGTCGGAGCAAACCAATCAGGTTGTTCCCAACCATTTCCTTCGCCGAAAAAGGCTCCGGCCGCTTTGAGACGTTCATAGAGCACTGAACGCTTAACGTTCCTGGCCGTTTTGTAGTTCTCATTGTGGTAGTGCTGACCAAATAGCTTTCCTAGTAACTCAGGTGTTCTGTCGCGTCGAAAGGCCGGTGTCGCCATTTCACGGGAAAAGCGATTGACGTTGATGCCGGTAACATCGATGGGCGGCAAGCCGTCCACCATCCAATGGGCCAAAACCATTCCCGTACCCGCGCCATTCAGGATGCCAAGTGAGTTCATCCCACATGCAACCCAGAGATTGCGCAGTTCAGGCGTCGGGCCAACAAGCGGCGCAAGATCAGGCGTAAAGCTCTCAGGGCCGCAGAATAGTTTTTTGACACCGTAGTTCATGGTGTCAGGCACGCGCGAATAGGCTTTCTCTAGGTCGGGCCCAACACGTTCCCAATCTGGTTCAATCTCTCCGAATTGCCATTCATCCGGGATACCATCGAGCTTCCAAGCCGCAGCGCCGGGCTCAAAAAGCCCTAACATCATCCCGCCGACTTCTTCTCGGTAATAAGTGTAGGTGGAAGGGTCTTCGAGAACGGGTAGATCGCGAGGTAGGCCCGGGATACTTTCCGTTATCAGGTAGTAGTGTTCAGCCGCCTGGAGCGGTAGATTTACACCGTGTTTTGCACCAAGTTGGCGAGACCACATGCCTCCGCAGATCACAACGTTTTCGGCTGTTATGGTATGACCGTTCGCAGTGCGGACCCCGGTCGCAGTGCCGTTCCTGGCTAAAATCTCTTCAACCCGCACACCTTCAAAGAAATGTGCGCCTCTGTTTTTGGCTCCCTTGGTCAGAGACATTGTCACGTCCACCGGGTTGGCCCGACCGTCCTCCGGAATGAGGAACGCTCCAACAACGTCTGAGAGGTCCCCTATAGGGAACATATCCTGCGCTTCTTTTACTGAGACTTCGTGGTTGTTTATCCCAAAACGCCGCATGAAGGCTGCGACGCGACGCATCTCATGCAGGCGTTCTTCATTGGTTGCAATCTGCAGATATCCAACGTCGCGGAAACCTGTGGATATACCGGTTTCCTTCTCTAGGTTCGCATAAAGGTCTCGACCGTGCGTGTAGATAGCGCACTCGGCTTCGGATTTGAGAAGGCCGGCTACGATCAGGCCGGCGGCATGCCAAGTGGTCCCTGATGTCAGTTGTCCCTGTTCCAGAACGACAACATCGGTATGGCCAAGCTTAGTCAAGTGATAGGCCGTGTTCGCGCCGATCGACCCCCCACCAATAATCACAGTTTGGGCATGCGTCGGTAGGGTGTCAGCCATTGCGAGAAAATCCTTTTAGGCGTTCTTTTCTCCGAATACCAGTCAAATCACTTGCTGTCTACTGACTGAATGATCATTCAATTATAGCTGAATCTATGACCTGCGATTTCGCGATAAAGCTTGTCTGAGATGAGAGAAAAGGTTTCACTGCAGTGACTGACTAACAATCAGATGCGGGGGAATCCTATGTCAGACGAGATCCTATATGACCAACAGGCAATCAGCTTTCTGGAGGAGCTTTGGGGAGAGGGGTTTCTTTCACCGGGAGGCCCTGAAGAAGTTGCGCGTGTTGTTAAAGGGATTGATCTGAAAGATAAGCATATCCTTGATATCGGATGCGGATCTGGAGCCATTGCAGTGTTGATGGCACGGGAGTTCGGCGCCGCTAGAGTTACGGGGATTGATGTAGAGGCCCCGGTTTGCGCGGCTGCGAAAGAGCGAGTTAGGCAGGCGGATCTGGAGGGAAAGGTCGATATCATACAGGTCACTCCAGGTCCAATGCCATTCGAAGATGGTACTTTTGACGTAGTGTTTTCGAAGGACTCGATCATCCATATCCCCGACAAAGTAGCGATGGCTGCGGAAGCTTATCGTGTGCTCAAACCAGGCGGTTATTTCGCTGCTTCTGACTGGCTGACCAATCATGATGGTGAGATGTCACCGGAAATGGCGCACTACGTAAAGATGGAAGCCTTGGAGTTTCAGATGGCGTCGCCCTCTAAGTACCGCGCTGCAATGGAGCTGGCTGGCTTTGAAGACGTAGAGTTAGTCAACCGCAACGCTTGGTATGCTCAGGTATCAGCTGCTGAGCTGGAGGAATTGACCGGGCCAAACCGAGTCGACTGGGAAGCTCGTCATGGTGCGGAGTTTATTGAACATCAGATCGAGATCTGGGACGCTATGCAGCCAGTGCTAAAGACCGGTGAGCATTGCCCACATCACATCCGTGGACGGAAACCAGCCTGATCTGACTGGAACTTTGAATGGACGCGATGACCGTTATGCGTCGTAGTCCTTGCTGACCTGCGCCATACCAGCTTCCATGATGTCGAACATTTCGTCTATCTGCGACGGAGTTATGATCAGAGGGGGCGAGAACACGGCCATGTTTCCAAATGGTCGCAAGAGGAGTCCCATCTCCTCGCAAGCATCGTCCAGTTTCTGTCCAAACTTCACATGCGCTTCGTAACTCTCGACGTTCAGTCCAGGGCGACATTCTATGCACCCGAGGAGCCCGTCACCGCGCACATCCCCAACTATCGGAAACTTCTCCTTTATTTGATTTAGGCGGTCCTGGAAATGCGGTGTGACGCGTTGAACGTGTCCTAGAATGTCCTCGCGCTCCATGATTTCAATATTCTTAATGGCAGCCGCGCAGCTCACAGGGTGCCCGGAGTATGTGTAGCCGTTGTAGAAAACATCGTCGCCCGGTGCGTCTGAAATGCGTTTCATTACTGCGTCCGAGATTATGCAGGCACCTAACGGCAGATAGCCCGAGGTTAAACCTTTTGCGCAGGTAATAATGTCAGGGACGATGCCAAAGACGTCTTCTGAGGCGAACCAGTGTCCCAACCTACCAAAGCCGGTTACGACTTCATCCGAAATGTACAGAATGTCGTTTGCCCGGCAAATTTCGAGCGTGCGCTTGTGATAACCCGGAGGTGGAACGATCACGCCACCGGAACACAGGATCGGTTCCGCGATAAAGGCGGCAACACGGTCGGCGCCTACGTCAGCAATCAGGCTCTCAAGGTCAGCAACTTTGGCGTCGCACCATACATCAACTGTTATGCCTTCTGGCCGGTGGTAGGGATTCACGTCGGGCAGAAAACGCACCAGATCCTGAGCTTTTTCAAAGCTTGTTTCGAAACGTTCTTTTCCAGTGACAGTCGCGGCGAGAAAGGTTGATCCGTGGTAGCCTTTTTCCCGGCCGATCACGATCCTCTTCTCCGGTCGGCCAAGCCGATTGTTCATGAAAAGTGCGGTCCGCAGTGCGGTGTCAACGGCGGTAGACCCACCGGTCGTGAAGTGCACCGTGTTCAGATCGCCTGGTGTACGTTCCGCGATCATTCGCGCCAGAACGGCCGCGGGTTCGGTCGTAAACGACCACGGCGACGCATAGGGCATCTTCATAACCTGTTGGGAAATGGTATCGGCCATCTCTTTACGCCCGTATCCGATCTGTGTGCACCACATTCCGCCAGGGCCATCAATATATCGCTTCCCGGCAGCATCCCAGAGATAGATACCATCCGCTGTATTTACCCGCATGTACTCGTCGGACCCAAAGCCGTCGGTTCCGGCCCAAGGATGTAGGTGATGGTCGCGATCCCAAGCGACAAGGTCGCCGTCGGTTGGTGTATTATCCAGGGTGTTCACGTCTGCTTCTCCTTTAGGTGCGGGCCGGTGGCGTAGCTCGTGCGCGGGGCGGTGCGAAAAAGGCTTTGGTGACAGGAGTGAGGCGCGCCATCCTGGTGCGCCATTTGCCTTCTTGCAGAGTGTAAATCTCGGCCTTTAAGCCAGATGACCGGCCAGCATCCGGCATACGGACATGGGCCAACGCAATGCTGCGCTTGGCGGTCGGCGACCATATCCCGGATGTTATGTGCCCAACTTCTTTTTTGCGTCGATTGTAGATCAACGACCCTTCCGAGGGTTTGAATCCTTCGACATCGAAACGTAGGAGGAGGCTTCTTGGATTCTCTCGCTTGGACAGCAGCTCTCGCCGGCCATTGAAATGTCCTTTGTTGAAATCGACTAGCCGACCCAGACCAAGTTCGAAGGGTGTTTGGCCTCGGTGCAACCGTTCGGTCGCATGAACCGGTTGAAAATCCACACCTGCGGTCAGAAAACCGGCTTCGATGCGGGCCAAGTTTACAGCTTCGTATCCAATGGCGCGCAGTCCCTGATGTGTGCCACCTTTCCAAATTCTGTCCCAAAGCGCTTCTGCCTTGTCCCAGTCGCACCAGAGCTCGTAACCTAAGTCACCGGTAAAACCCGTCCGCGAGATCATGAGACTGTGTTCATTTTGAGCGAGATCGAATGGCTTCAGCTTGCTGACATCTAAACCAGCGGCTTCCAAAACTGCATAAGAGGTCGGCCCTTGCAGCGAAAGTCCAGCAACACTGTGAGTTTCGTCGACGACTGAAACGTCAAAACCCCATGCAGCGTCGAGTAGCCATGTCAGCATTTGTTCCTGACAACAAAGGCGCCAATCGTTGTCGCCAAGATGGAAAAGAGTCCCGTCATCGATGACCATACCCTCTTCATCACACCAGACCGCGTACCCCACGCGACCAACGCTGATTTTTCGGACGTCCCGTGTCACGAGGCGATTGAGCATCGCGGTCGTGTCCGGCCCGGTCAATCGGTACTTGTGCATTGGTGAGATATCAAATAAAGAGGCCTGATTTCGCAGCGCGAAGTACTCGAACTCGACACTGTCCAGCACACCCGGGGCAGCATAACCGGCCCAATCGTACCAATTTTGTGCGCGATTTTGCTCTTCGAGTTTTTTGTGAAATGGCCCGGGTATCAAACCGAGTTTTGGATCGGTAAAGATGCTCATGGCTGAGCCTCCAGCGCCGCCAGGGCCGCATTGCGACCAGCGAGGCCCATGACGTCGCCACCGGGATGCGTTGCTGCACCGCATTGGAACAGCCCTTTCGGCCCCATGGAGTATCTGGACATCCCGTTCGTGGGCCGAAGTGTCAGGAGCTGGTCCAAAGACATTTCTGCATGGTGCCAGTGCCCGCCGGGCGCTCCGGTTGCGCTTTCGATTTTATCCGGTGTTATGACCTGCTTACCTGCAATTTGATCACCCAAGCCGGGCAGGGCGCGGCTAAGAGTTTCGACTGCAATTTCCGCAAGCTGTTCCTTTGCAGTCTCAGTCCAGCCGCCTTCAAGGTCAGATGGCGCATATTGCACTATGGTTGACAGCCAGCTTGCCTCGTCGGCTGTCTGCATTTTGAAAGCTTCAATCACAGGTGCTTTGGACATTTGACCATACTTAGCCGGATTGAACGCAGCTTCGACGTATTCCACAGAAGGAGCATAGATCAGACGTTCGCGTGCCAATTCGTCACTCAGGCTGGGCAGGGCGGAGCTATCCTTGAGCCGTAGATTGACCTTAGCCGTTGTTCCACGCGCCCGTATATTTCGCACTCGCCGCATCGTTTCGATGTCAAAGGCAGAGGGACCGGTCATTCGGCTTGTTAGTTTCGGGGCAAGGCTGCTGAGCACATTAGGCGCGGCAATGGTTCGTCCATCGGTGGTTTCCACTCCGGAGACTGCATCGTTGTCCAACAGAATGCGGGATACTTCAGTGTCCGGCATCAGCAGGCAACCTGCCTTTTGCGCAGCTTCCACCATCAAATCGGTTAACGCGCACATCCCGCCTGCTGGTTGAGTGATGGTCCCTCCGTGACCCAAACGATAGATCAGATTGAACACAGTGCCCGGAGATCTTGGACCAGTGGCTGTCCCCCAGATTGCATCAGCAGCAAGCATTCCAGCCACCGGTCCTTCCGACAGGTCATCTAGGATAATGTCGTGGACATTAGATAAGACGACCTGCAGGAAACGCCACATTTCAGATTTGCCCAGCTTTTTCAGGCCTATGCCCAGTTTCGCCAGGCGCAAAAACTCGTTGAGCGCACCCCGGGAAAGGATGGCCTTTTGCCCCCCGGGAGGTGGAGCCTCGGCGAGTTGGCGCAAAAGGTTTCCATATGTAATCAGCTGGCGTGTCAGATCAGACCAGGCATCTGATTCCCGGTGTTTTGTCCCGTCGCTCCAATACACGCCGTCGTTCTTGAAGACGATGTGCCGCCCATCCTCAGACAGAGAGACCGTGGAGACGGGTTTGCTGGACAGGACAGGGTGTTGAATATCTATGCCGATGTCACCCAATGCCCGCGGGCTCAGGTTGTATAGCGAATGTGCAAGGGTCGGACCGCCGTCCACAGAATAAGACGCCATGCCGCCGAACCTGTCGGATTTCTCAATGATACAGACATTCTTGCAGCGTCGACCAAGGAGTGTTCCGGCAATCAGGCCGTTTACACCGCCGCCAATGACAATCGCATCAAATTGGCTCATGCGGCATACCCCTTCATTCGGCCATGCCGTGTTTCTTTCCTGAGAATAGCGCGGGCAGCGTTTGCACCTGGGGCCCCCATAACCCCACCGCCGGGATGGGCGGACGACCCGCACAGATAAAGCCCCTTGATGGGTAAATTGTACTGCGACCAACCCGGGACGGGCCGATTGAAGAAAAGCTGATCAAAAGTTAGTTCGCCTTGGAAAATGTTGCCCTCTGTCAGACCGACCTCGCGCTCAATTTCCAATGGTGAACGAACTTCCATATGAACAACGCGCTCGCGAATGTCGGGACACGCCACAGACATCTGGTCGAGTACAGTTTCTGCCATCGCATTGCGCTGTTTGTCGTCCCAATTCTCGGCAGATCTAACGCCGTCGACTACTAAGTCATAAGGCGCATATTGGACGAAAACCGTCATCATGTGGGCACCTGTCGGCGCCATAGTCGGATCAATCTGGCTTGGGATGAGCATGTCGATATAAGGCTTTTCCGACCAGCGTCCGACTTTCCAATCATCATAGGCCTTTTCAAGTTCAAAGAGGCTCTGCGACACATGTAAATCACCCCTGAGGAAGCTGGTGTGCTCGGGTGCTGCAGGGAAATTTGGAAAGCGGTCAAGCGCAATATTGAGCTTTGCCGAGGACCCCCGAATTTTGAAGTTTCGCACCGCCTTGGTGAAATCATCCGGCAACTCGGCCATATCTAAATGGTGCAGAATTGTGCGCTTGATATCCATATTGGAGGCAACGACAGGGGCATGAAAAACCTTGCCGTCCTCCAAAGCTACGCCTTCAACGCGTCCGTCTTTGCTGAGGATTTTCTCAATCCCCGAACCTGTGTGGATAGTACCGCCGTGATCCTTGAAAGAGGCAGCAATGGCATTCGAAATTGCACCCATCCCTCCACGCGCGAAGCCCCATGCTCCGATGCCGCCGTCAATGTCACCCATGTAGTGGTGCAGCAGCACATATGCCGTTCCGGGTGAGTACACTCCGAGGCCGGTGCCGATAATGCCTGAGCCTGCCAAATGGGCCTTAATCAAGTCGTTTTCGAAATGCTCATCCAGAAAGTCACCAATGGACATTGTCCAGAATTTCAGCGTTTCACCAAGCTCCCGACTGCCCAAACCATGTGCTTTTTTTACGAGGTACGCCAGTTCGCCGAGATCGCGCGGATGGAGAGAAGCGGGGTCCGGTGCGTCCCGAAGTAAAAACGGACGGATAAAACGGCATTGCCGCATGATGGCTCGCGAATAGCGGCGATAGGCGTCGGCATCTTTTGCGGAATGACGTGCCATCTCACGCTTCAGTGCGTTGTGATCGGAATAGTAGGCGAAGTAATCCCCATCGCGCGTAAAGCTCGCGCCGCCTTCATACGGAATTACCTGAAGTCCGTATTTTGGTAGCTCAAGGTCCCTGGCAATCTCGCGCCGCAAAAGAGAGCAAACGTATGAGCAATTCGAGTATGTCCAGCCCTCGTGTAGCGACCGGCTGACTGCGGCGCCACCGATCCAGTCGTTCTTTTCGACCACCAAAACATGCATGCCAGCGCGCGCCAAATAGGCTGCAGCGGTTAATCCGTTGTGACCAGCGCCGGCCACAATCACATCGTATCTGTTCTCAACCGTCAAATTTCTCCATCCCCTTCTCTCCCGTTTACAGATCGGGTGCGCGTTCGTAAAGTTTATTTGAGCGCTCAAATAAATTTCAAGCTATTGACGCATCTTTTTTGCGCGCTGTAGATGGCTGCATTCGTAGGAGGAGCGACAATTGGTCGAAGCTGAGCGGAAACGTCCTCGCAAAGAGAGGAAGGAGAACGCAGATCGTCGTCGCCGGCAGCTGCTGGACGCAGCTTGCCGCTCAATATTGACCCATGGATTGGCAAAAACGACGCTTGCAACAGTCGCGTCTGAGGCAGAGCTTTCTCAGGGTGTTGCGGCATTTTATTTCAAATCAAAGCTAGGTCTTCTGACCGAAACTTTGCGTGACCTGTACCAGCGTTACGAGGAGCACTGGACAGCTTCTTTAGAGCGAGCAGGGGACAAGCCCGCCGAAAAGATAAGGGCTTTGATAAAAGCTGACTTCCACCCTGATGCGTGTGGTCCGGATGTCTTACCCCTTTGGTATGCATTCTGGGGCGAGCTTCGATTTCAACTGCAGTATGATGAAGTTGCCGAGCATTTTGAGACACGTCGAAGAGAGACCTTGAGGTTGATCTGGAAAGAATTGCTCTCAGCAGACGACGTTACTTCAGCAGATCAAATGGCTGAATGGATGGAGACATTAACGGATGGCTATTGGCAACGATTGCATCTCGCTCCGGAAGGCCTGAGCCGAAAGCAGGCGGAGCAAGCTGCCTGGGGATGCCTTGTTCGTTTGGTTCCAGAATTACTTGGAGATACGGCTTAGTCAATTTCGACTGAAAGGCCCAGCAATATGACGCGAGTGCGGATATCGCAGCAGCCTCGGCCATCCTGGGGCGCGATCTTAAAAGAGGCGCGTTACCTTGCGCGGCTTGCTCTTCCGATAGTCATTTCTCTTGCTGCTGCTGCTTTGATTGGTGTCGTTGACACAGTGATGGTGGCCCCGTTGGGCACACTTCCTCTGGCGGCGGTCTCAATTACGGCCTCGGTGCTGATCATTTTCTATTCAGCGCTCTACGGCTTTGTGTCCGCAATTAGTGTGCGCATGGCAGAAGCTTTTGGGAAAACAAGTGACCAAGGGCTGGCAGCAGCAACAAGCGCCGGAATTTTTGTTTCCTTAGTCGTGGGGGCAGTTGGCGCTGTTGCAATGATCTGCCTTAAGCCTGCTCTCTCTTGGATTGGGCAGCCGCCTGAAGTGGTCAGTCTAATAGGCGGGTACTGGATCGCGATGAGCCTTCTTTTGGTGCCCTTCACGGTTTTCTACACGCTTAAGGCTCTCTTTGACGCCATGAACCATCCGTGGATTGGCGTTGGTCTTGCGTTTCTTGCGGTCGGTTTCAACATCCCTTCAAACTATGTTTTGATCCACGGAGTTGGTGGCTGGCCGGGTCTGGGTCTCCTCGGCGCCGGGATGGCAAGTCTGTTGTCTCAGATAGTGCCGTTGATCATAGCGCTCGTGATTTTGCGAGTGTGGAAAAGTAAGAGAGGCCTTCTGAGGCCCGCGAGTTTCGACAGGTCCGAGGTTAAAGCGCAGCTCAAAGAAGGATTCATTATCTCCGTTGGCTATTTGGGGGAGGGGGCCGCTTACGCAGTTGCCGGCCTTATGCTTGGTTGGTTCAGCGCCGCCGCGCTCGCCGCCCATCAAATCGTTTCGGCAGTCAGCGACGTCATTTACATGGTGCCACTAGGCGTTTCGATTGCGATTTCTATACGCGTAGCTCAAGCAATTGGTGCCGATGAAAGAGAAAGGTTGAATCCGATCGTTTTAGCGTCGCTGTTGGTCGTCGTTGGTTGGATGACCGTGGTCGTCACTGGTATTTTGTTTGGCCGTGCCCCTTTGGCAAATAGCCTTTCCGATGACCCAGAAGTCGTTTCTCTTGCGATATCAATGTTCCTTGTGGTTGCAGCAATGCAGATTGCAGATGGTGTGCAAGGGACAATGCTAGGCGCATTTCGGGGCATGATGGACAATCATGTTCCTGTCGCCATTACCCTGATTGCCTATTGGGTCTTTGCTTTGCCGCTTGGATATGCGCTGGGCTTTTGGCTTGGGTTCGGTCCCAACGGAGTTTGGATCGGATACGGCTCAGGTCTCTCATTGGCCGCTATCGCGTTGACCTATCGCTTCTTCTCCCAAAACCGCTAGGCGGCGCTGTTTGCGGGCCTTCTAAAGGCCCAACTTGTCTAAGAGTTTCAGGCGCAGGATTTCTGCTTCGACCAGAGTCTCTTTCGCGAAGGAAAAAGGCAGTGGTCTGAGAGGGGTGACAGGAAATTCCAGCTCGTCTGATTTGGTTCCAGTCGCCCATTTGGCGAGGACGCGCCCCATTGCCGTGGCGATGGCAACGCCGCGCCCATTGTATCCCAAACCTGTCACAATCCCTGGTGCGAGCTCATGCAGATGCGGATAGTGATCTTTAGTCAAAGCAACAAAGCCGCCCCACTCGTATTCCCACTGAACTCCAGATAATTGGGGGAAAAGTTCAACAGAAATGCGTTTCAACCGCTCAATTTGTTTGAGAGTGGACTTGTCGTTGTAGGTACCGCGTCCTCCCATAAGAAAGCGACCTTCCGCGTCTTGCCTGAAGTACAGAAGCAGGCGTCGTGCGTCTGACAAAGCGTTGCCTTCTGGCAGAATTGACTGGCGGACATTGTCGGACAGGGGCGCCGTAGCGACTTGGACCGAACGAACGGGCAAAACGGATTTAGCCAAGCGCGGATGCAGATCTCCAGAATAGGCGTTCGTACAGATCAGCACTTTTTCTGAGATAACCGCTCCTTTGGGAGTTTCAATCCGAAAGCGACCGGCCTCTGACAAAACCTGCTTGGCAGGCGTTCCACCGAAAATTTGCACGCCATTGCGGCGACCTGCTTCGGCCAGCCCAAGTGCATAGTTTAACGGGTGCAAAACACCGCCGCGGCGATCCAGAACGCCGCCAAGGTAAGCTTCGGTCCCGGTCAGTCGCTGCATTTCGCTTTGATCAAGCGATACCATACCCCCGCCGTGGTTGTCCCAATCCTCGGCTAGTTTGTGTAGTTCACTGAGTGTTTTTTTACTATGCGCCGCGCGCAGCCAGCCAGGACGATTTGCGTCGCACTCAATCCCGTGCCGAGTTATTAAGTCAAACACAAGATCGGCGGCGTCACCGGCCATTCGGATCATTCTGGTTCCCCAGATGTCACCAAATTTGGTTTTGATGCCCGTCGGCCCGTCCTTTAGGCCTACATTGATTTGACCGCCATTACGTCCAGAAGCTCCCCAGCCCGGATGATGCGCATCGATGACAACAGCTTTGACGCCTTTCTCGGCTAGGTGAAGTGCTGCCGAAAGCCCGGTAAACCCGGCGCCAATCACGGTCACGTCAGAGTGCTGTTCGCCAACCAATTGTGTGCATTCTGACGAATAGCCTGCTGTTGCTGACCACAGGCTATTTGCAATGACTGGGTTTTCGTTTCGGATCATCTAGTGGCCTCGCGCTTGCCTTGTGGGGGGAACTACGTAGGTTTGGCTCGTGATACTTGCCGGATAGTATGTGACGAATGCCCAGACTTTTGAACCAATTCGAATTGAAACCAACCGTCGAGCTCGATGCATTCGAGCAGGCGTGGAACGCGTTTGTCGAACACTTGATCAAGACGGACCTTGCCGCCGAGGGTACGCCTTTGTGCAGGCGCATCCCCGCAAGTGGCTACGATACCGACGAGCTGCGCAACCATACGCTTATGGCTGTTGTAGAGTTCAGGGATCAATCGCAGGCAGACGCGGCTTGGGCCGCCATTGAAGGCCGCGTTGAGCCTTTAGGGGCTTTGCATCGTAGAGTTATTTCTTTGGTGCACGATCCGGTTTTCACTTTTTGGTCGGAACTCTAGATCTGCGATTGCGTACGTCCGGATGTTTTCACATCATTTTCTCTTTTCCATTGAATGATCGTTCAATCAATGGCATCTATCGCTTAGATGTCAATCGTCCACACGCTGAGTGAGAACGGCTGTTGGGGGCAGGCAAGACAAAAGAAGTGCTTAGTAGATGGGATGCATTTTGGTGAGACAATCGCCAATCGAAAAAACAAACCCTGAGGGACGGCGTCGTACCGAGTCCAAGGAGGTGAGGAGACAACAACTCATCGATGCGACAATCGACTCGATTGCCGAAAACGGGATTGGTGGAACGACCATGTCCACAGTGACCGAGATTGCAGGTTTGTCATTGGGCATCGTCAACTTCCACTTCAAAAGTAAGCAGAACTTGCTGGAAGAAACGTTGCTGTTTCTAGCAAAGGAACACCACGAACAGTGGTTGGAAGCCTTTGACAATGCAGGATTGTCAGCGCCTGAAAAATTGTTGGCGATCGTCGATGCGCACTTTTACCCTCAGATTTGCACGCCAAAAAAGCTAGCTGTTTGGTTTGCGTTTTTTGGAGAGGCAGGACGGCGCGAAGTCTATCGCAGTCTGATCAATGACATCGATCAGGAGCGGTACGACGTAGCACTGAGACTGTGTTCAGAGATTGCTGAAGACGGTGGATACAAGGACATGCCGCCAAGGCAAGTCGTCAATATTCTGGAATCTCTGTACGACGGAATCTGGTTGGAGCTTTTGACCTATCCCGAGAACTTTCAACGTTCGGTTGCCCGGGATCACATTGCCGCCTTTCTTGCCAAGGTCTACCCAGATCACTTTCGAATGCCCGCGTTCAAAAACGGTGGTTGAAACATAGCGGCTTTCAAACCGGACACTCCAGACAAGATCAGCCAGCGCATGGCGCAGCCAACCAAGGATCAAAAAATGGATAGGGACCCTCGCTACGATATCCTTTTCGAACCGGTTCAAATCGGGCCAGTTACTGCGCCAAATCGGTTCTATCAGGTGCCGCACTGTACAGGTATGGGTTGGCAATATCCGCGTACTCTTGCTGCAATGCGAAAAGTGAAGGCGCAAGGGGGGTGGGGCGTCATATGCACAGAGTATAACTCGATCCACCCGTCGTCTGATGACCTACCGCATCCTTATGCTTCGCTTTGGGATGAAAGTGATGTTCGGGCGCACACACTTATGACCGATGCCGTACACGAATACGGTAGCCTGGCAGGTGCTGAGCTTTGGTACGGAGGCGCCAACTCGAACAACTTGTTTTCCCGGTTGCCGAGCATGGACGTCGACAGCCGTCCCAATACGAAAGGGCACCCTTTTCAGACCCGTGCAATGGACAAGCAGGACATCCGGGATCTACGCCGCTGGCATCGAAAGGCCGCATTTAGGGCACGGGACGCTGGATTTGACGTTGTCTATGTCTATGCAACGCACGGATACCTGATCTCGAATTTTTTGCATCCGCGCGTGAATACGCGCGGTGACGAATATGGTGGCAACTTAGAAAATAGGGTGCGTCTCACCCGAGAATTGATTCAGGAAACCAAGGACGCCGTTGGCGACCGGTGCGCCGTGGCCGTTCGGTTCTCGGCTGACGAAGAGATCGGCGAGGATGGCCAGCCAATCTATGGTGAGCGACGAGAGATGTTTGAGATGCTCTCCGATCTTCCGGATTTGTGGGATATCAACATCGCAGATTACTCGGTTGAGATGGGTGTCTCCCGTTTTACTAAAGAAGCTGCTCTTGAACCCTATATGCATTGGGTCAAGTCCGTGACGGATAAGCCCGTCGTGACCGTTGGTCGCTTCACGTCACCTGATACCATGGTCTCGCAAGTCAGGCGGGGGATTACGGATTTCATTGGGGCTGCACGCCCCTCAATCGCTGATCCTTACCTTCCAAAGAAGATCGAAGAAGGACGCTTGTCCGCGATCCGCGAGTGTATCGGATGCAATGTTTGTTACGCCAGTGACTCGATAGGGGTACCTATTCGATGCACTCAGAACCCAACAATGGGAGAGGAGTGGCGCAAAGGCTGGCACCCTGAAATCATTCGTAAGAAATCCTCAGATGCGCGCGTCTTGATTGTCGGGGCAGGCGCTGCCGGACTGGAAGCGGCACGGGCACTTGGCGTGCGTGGGTATGATGTCCAATTGGCGGAAGCTACTCGTGAGTTGGGTGGCAGGGTCTCGCGCGAAGCGGCTCTGCCTGGAATGAGCGAGTACATTCGCGTCAAAGATTATCGCGAGCAGCAAGTGATGGAGATGCCCAACGTTGAAATCTACCGTGAAAGCCCGCTGACAGTTGACGATATCTTGGCCGTCGATGCTGACCACGTTGCGATCGCAACCGGCGCGACTTGGCGAAAAGAGTATTTTGACGAAGAACGTTTCGCCCCGGTCGCAAAAGGGTCAGCCTTAGGTCGGGTCTTTACTCCCGATGACATCATGGATGGGAATCTTCCCATTGGACCAACGCTCGTTTTTGATGGTGATGGCTACTACATGGCCAGTGTTGTTGCTGAAAAAATCGGAACGCAGGGACATGCCGTCACGCTGGTCACACCGTTTGACAGTGTTTCTGACTGGGCAAGAAATACGTCCGAACGTTGGCGCATCAGAACGCATTTGCTTCGCTTAGGGGTCGAGGTCCTGCCGTCAAAGTCGCTTAAGCAATTTGATGGCGAAATCGCAGAGTTGGAGTGCGCCTATGGCGGTCCAAATGTGAATGTTCCGGTTGCCAACATAGTGATGGTTACTGCTCGGAAGCCAAATGATGGTCTCTACAGGGGATTACTGGGGCGGGCGAGTTCCGAGGATTTGCCGTTCAGCCTTCGTCGCATAGGAGATTGCGACGCTCCGGCGATAATTGCGGCAGCGGTTTATTCAGGCCATCGATACGCGCAGGAATTGGACGAAGCAGTGGATGAGGACATTCCACTTAGACATGATCGTCTGGATGTCCGGCAGCAGCCGATTTGACTGCGCTGGACGATCTCGGTTGTACGCACTCAAGGGAACGCAGGAGAAATCACCCATGCCGGAAGGCTTAATCATCCGTCCGCTTGAATTGAAAGACAACGAAGAGTGGCGGCGCTTATGGACGGCATACTTGGATTTCTACGAGACCTCTGTCTCAGAAGAAGTCTACGAGGTTTCGTTCAACAGATTGTTGTCAACAGATGCAGGTGAATACAATTGCCTCATCGCTGAGTTAGAAGGGAAACCGGTTGGACTAGCGCACTACCTTTACCATAGGTTCATGTGGTCGGTGGAGGATACCTGTTATTTGATGGATCTCTTCGCTGATCAGCAGGTTAGAGGAAAAGGTGTTGGTCGAGCTCTAATCGAAACTGTCTTCCAGATCGCCAAGCAGGACGGTGTTCCGACCACCTACTGGACAACTCAAGAATTTAATTATCCCGGTCGAGTTCTGTACGACAAAGTCGCTAAGAGAACGCCATTTATAGTTTATGAAAAAGATGAATAATTGGTAGCGACTTGCCAGAAAAACTCGTCTTAGCGCTGGTCTTGTCAGAAGAACTTGTCTTGAGGCAGGCAGGACGGTTGCGTAGCTTTTGGCCATGACCAAACCTGCCTCTTTCAAGTACTTCAAAACCAGTCCCGAGGTCATCCGCCTTGCGGTGATGCTGTACATCCGTTTCCCGCTCTCGCTTCGAAATGTCGAAGATCTGTTGCACGAGCGAGGCATCGACGTGAGCCACGAAACCGTCCGATATTGGTGGAACAGGTTTGGTCCAATGTTTGCAGCTGAGATCCGACGGAAGCGTGTGCAGCAGCTGCGCGCGTTCTCGAAATGGAAGTGGCACGTGGACGAGGTTTTCGTAAAGATGAATGGCAAGCGACATTATCTGTGGCGTGCAGTAGATCACGAAGGTGAAGTGCTGGAAGCAGTTGTCACCAAGCGCCGAAACAAGGCTGCAGCACTAAAATTTCTCAGGAAATTGATGAAACGGCACGGTTGCGCCAAGGAGGTCGTCACAGATCGCTTCGCTTCCTACAAGGCTGCGCTCAGAGAAATAGGCGCGTTCGAAAAACAACAGACGGGCAGGTGGCTCAACAACCTCGCCGAGAATTCACACCTGCCGTTTCGACGACGCGAACGCGCGATGCAGCGTTTCAGGCGCATGCGAAGTCTACAGAAATTCGCCTCCGTCCATTCCTCCGTCTACAATCACTTCAACCAGGAAAGATCGCTAGCCAGTCGAGACACCTTCAAGCTGACCCGCGCCGCCGCTCTTAGCGAGTGGCGTCAGCTTTGTTCCGGATAGGTTCGCGGTTTCCGCGGCAAACTGAGACTGGTTCGAATTCGTCTGACAGCACCGCCACTCATGATACATCTTGGTCGAATTGAACGACGAAAAGCCGGGCAAACCTGTGGTCAGCCCGGCCTTGCGAGATTTTTCAGTTTCAGAAGAAAGGGTTCAGCCGAACCTGACCAAAGGGCCATCCTGAATTTCTGAAAGTTCAACAGCCTTGTCGATCAGGAACAGAGCTTCCATCTTCGACGAAGCATTCAGCGAGACGTCCTCACCGACGTGGTATGATATACCCGCATTAGCCAGAAGCTCTCCGGCGTCGGTGCCAGGCAGGCGTGACAGGCGCAAGCTCAGTTCTTGCGCGTTCAGGCCCTTTTTGCGGTCGTGAATCAGAAGGAACACACCATTGCCCCAATAGGTCGCGAAGTTGCGGCCATCCTTGGAGGATGTCAGTAGCGCCTCGCCTGCAACCGCCATGATCTCGCGGAATTCGGTTGATGTGCTGAGGCCGAAGATCTCTTCGACTTCGTTGACCTTGATGGCCAGCATTTTGGACGTTCTGGCGTGCATGGTTGCCAGTTGAACCACGTAATTTTCGAACTCGGCCAGACCTATGCAGCCAGGCAGATCGCCGAAATAGAGCGGATCGCTCAGGCGGAAATTCGGATTCACCTCGGAATCGTTTTGCGCGTAGACATCCGCCTCGAGCACTTCGATCGCGGCACGCCGTTCGGCAGCCAGTCGATACGCATCCGAAAGACGCTGTTTTAGGTCGGCAAACTCGAACGGTTTGGTGACATAGTCCGTGGCGCCAACCTCGAACGCTTCGTCGATATACTGTTTCTGCACCATGGCGGTGACCATGATAATTGGGGTAAAGCGATAATCCGGCAGTTTGCGCGCTTCTTCGCACAAAGTAATACCGTTCATCTCGGGCATTTGCACATCAAGCAGCAGACAGTCGAATACCTGATCCGTTTCGGACAGGACTTTAATCGCCTCTTGACCGCTGCGTGCGGTTACCACGTCTTCATAACCGAAGGCGCCCAATACACAGATCAACAGCTCAAGAATGCTTGGGTCGTCGTCTACGGCAAGTATACGCATAACAAATCACCAGGTTTTGCCACCGAACCATCCTTTTGCTTTGCAGACTTCCGGCAAAGGACGGCAGGCGAGTGGATTTTCAGGTGCGTTCAGGCTGTCCGAGAAAAACGGCAAAAGATTGACGGGTCAGAGGCACCTATGTGTCCGATTAATCATTTTTTCATTAAGCGCGGATTTAATGAACATTAGGATCAACATGGAATTTGCCAATCATTTCGACCGCTCGGGCAGGAGCTTTTACACCCTGTTGCAACGGAGTTGACGTGTCGTGATCGCGAAAAATTCATGTTTGCCGCTCCAAGTTCCACCCAGTTAGTTGGAAAACCCAGAAAATTCTCTTATGTTCAAAGAGTTGTGAGCGGCTAACTGTCTGCATCTGGCGCAGGAAATCCACAAAAAAATCAAACAAAATGGCGAATAAGCTAAAACTTAGCAGCCAAAAATGAAGGGTGGAGGTGATTTGGCCACACATGGGCTTCAATCATAAGGCGAACAGCACTAAGTTGTAGACTTGGTGTCCGGCATCTTGGCATAAGTGTGTCAAAAATAAGAGCAAAATATGGATCGACCACTCCAGTACGAGCAGGCCTACCCGGCGTCCAAAGTTTTTCCGGACCTTGAGCCTGCCAATGACGCTGCGGCTGCGCCCAGGCCTGCGCCGCGGCGACGGTTGTTTTCGCTCAAGCGAAGCCAGCCGTCCCGTCAGGAAAAGCTGGGTGAGATTCGTGCGACGACGATGAGTTTTCGCAACATGCATGAATATGGCACGCTGCTGTCCAAGTATCTGGAAACCCGCAAGTCGATTTTCATCGACCGCCTGAACTGGCAGATCGGGCAGGTAGATGGCATGGAGTTCGATCAATACGACACACCCGCCTGTCGCTGGGTCGTTCTGCATGAATTCGGCGAGGTTCTGGGCGGCGTGCGCCTTTTGCCGACAACCGCGCGCTGCGGGATTTACTCCTATATGTTGCGGGATGCGCAGCAGGGGAATTTGCCGGGTATGCCAACGGATGTCCTTTTTTTCGAGGCTCCAGTTGCCCCCAATGTCTGGGAGGCATCGCGGTTTTTCATCACCGACAGCGTGCCGTCCTCACGTCGTATGGCCGTGCAACAAGAGTTGTTCTATCAAATGACTGTGACAGCCGCCGAGGGTGGAGCGACGCGCATTCTTGGAATTGTACCGTCAGTCTGGGCGCGCTGGTCGCGGCGGCTTGGGGTAGGGGCCGCGCCGGTTGGGGCGAAGTTCTCGATCGAAGGGACCTATAGCCAGTCGGTCTTGTTCAATATCAATCGGCAATCGCCATAGAGCGCAGTTAAGGTGCTGGAAAGCATGTTAAACACGGGGTTGGCCTGCGTGTTCCTTGTCACTTGATGCGAGGCCAGTGGCCGGTTTTGACAAAATAAGGCCCAGAAATGAACACGTTTCGCGGCGTTTTTTACCGTTTTCGCCGCGGTTTTGTCCTAGTCGTTCAATAGGTTGGGACCGTTAAACAAGTTGAAAACGGTTTACCAGTCATGAAACACTCCAACCCGGACAGTGAACAGTTCCAGCGGAAACTGGAAATCCGCGCGTTGCAAAAGACCAAGCTGCGCGTCTTGGTGGTTGATGATGAACCCAGCATTCTGGAGCTGTTGCAGGCCGCGTTGGCCGAGTTTGAGAATTGCGATATTTCAGCTGCATCCTCGGCCTCTGAAGCCCTGGCGCTGATCGAGGCCACCGGAACGCCGTTTGACTGTTTCCTGCTGGATATTCAAATGCCCGGTATTAACGGAATCGAATTGCTGCGGCGTATTCGACAAATGCCCGAACATGCCGATGCGCCGGCGATCATGCTGACCGCGATGAGCGATAGAAAACATGTGGAAGAAGCGTTTCTGGAAGGCGCGTTCGACTATGTTACCAAACCGTTTGATTTCTTCGAGCTGCGCAGCCGGATGAACGCGGCGCATCTTTTGATGCAAGAACGTATCAAGGCGCGCCGCAGCTCGGCCTCGGTGCAGAGCCTTCGGGCTGAACTTGACAGCACACAGCAGTTCAGCTTTGATGATCCATTGTCAATCGACGGGCTCGAACGGTGCCTACGATATGTTGAGTTCGACAATTACATCGAACAACTTTCGCGGGGATGTCTGTACGATTCATGGGTCGTTGCCGTCAAACTTCAGGATGCTGACTTCCGGTTCGATCTTAACGATTTCAGTGCGTTCCGCCGTGCGATTTCCGATTTGGGACGCTCCATCGAAAAGACGACCAAGCTATCGCAAGCAGTGTTCTCGTACCGGGGTAGCGGCGTGTTTCTCGTCGTCGTGCATGGCCGCGAGGCCGCATCCGACCTGCCTGCCGAAGAAGAATTGAACCAGCTTTTTGGCGCGATGCTGGCGGACCGAGGTGTCTCGGGGTCGGTTCGGGCTGTCAAAGGAGCCGCTATTGCCATGCGGTCTATTTCCAAGTCAGGGGCATTCTCAGCAATGAATAACGCGATCGAAAAGGTGCAGGAACGGGAAGTGGCCCTTCGCAAGGTCGAAGCGCCCGAGGCAGAACTGCCTAGCAAATCTAACGTGGTGAAGATGGACAGGCCACGTACCAGCCTGTTCGAGACCGTTTTGCAGGAGATGTACGGCAGCCAGACCTATCTGGCCCGCAAGTAAGGCTTGGGCCTCAGGCGCGGGCCGCGTTCAACATCATGGGACCGCTGGTGCGCATGGTGAACGTCAGGACCGGCTCGGGCATCGGAGCCGATGACATCGAGAAATGAATGTCTCGCAGAACCGACGCCATCAGAACCATAATCTCGGTCTCGGCATATTGCGCGCCAATACAGATGCGAGGGCCATCACCGAAGGGGATATATTGCCCACGCGGAGGCGGAGCACCCAAAAAGCGTTGGGGTCTGTACTGATCAGGCTCTTCCCACAGCTTTTCATTGCGGTGAAGTGAATAGACCGGGAAAAACAACGCGTCACCTGGTTCGATCTTGATCCCTTTGATCTCCACCGCTGCCTCAGCATCGCGCGCAAAAAACGCAGCCGAAGGGTACAGGCGCAACGTCTCTTTGATATGCGCGCGCAACAGCGGCATGTGTTCGAGATGCGAGAATTCGATTTTGTCTTCAGGGCAGGCTGTTCGAATCTCATCCCGGATTCTGTGCTGCATCTCGGGGTAGAGCGCCAGCAGGTAGTATCCCCAAGCCATCGCATTGGCCGAGGTCTCATGCCCCGCGACAACAAAGGTCAGCAGGTTGTCGACCGTGGTTTCCAGATCTTCGAAGTCTTCCTTAAGCGCGTCGATCATCAGGTCTAGGAAATCTTGCGGCTTCTCTCGGCCTTCGGCGCGGCGCTGCTCGATTACAGTGCGTGCCAAATCGCGCATCGTAGTGACGGGGGCGGTGCTGCGCAGCCATTTGCGGCGGGGCAGCCATTTGGGCAGGCCCATCAGGTCGAACAGAGAGATATCGGAAATATAGTTAAAATAGGCGATCAAACCCACGCGGATTTGTTCGGAGCTGACCTCTTCATTGCCGGAAAAGATCACACGAGAGATATTCGTCAGCGTCGAAGCCGGTGCGACCTGCGCTATGTCCACAGGACCTTCGTTCTCAGCTAACGACGCGGCGATCTCGGAGCCAGTTTCGGCAAAGTGGCGCGACAAGACAGGCAAGTTCCGGGCCGCGAAAAGCGGCGAGTAGCGCTGTCGTTGTTTGCGCCATTTCTCACCTTCGGACAGGATCAGACCATTGCCAACGGCGGAGCCGATGATGTCTTTTGTGAACTTGGCCTTTGGAAAACGGCGGCCTTTGCCAACAAGCAATTCGGTCACCATTTCGGGGTCGCATATATAATGGATGTTCAACGGACCACGCACATAGGTCTGCTGAATCGTCTCAATCGGGATAACCTCAAGCATGTTGCGCCCGGCTGATCGGGCGAATTGCAACAACGATACGGGCTTTTCTGCCAGTCGGGCCGAAACCGGTGTCACGTCGGCCTGCCTCATTTCCTGCATACCAATTGCGGTCATGCTGCTCATCCTTCAGGTTCATTGGCCCCTGGGCAGAAACATTTAGTTTCAAAACACGCAAAGAATCAATGAAATCGTTAACTTACCGCCATGTGTTTCCGGACTGTGTCATATTAGACTCCGTCACTGATGCTGATATGAGAACAGTGACTATTAACAATACACATCGCGTTTTGAGATTATTGCCAAACTGTGAACCAATTTCGGACCAACTGCGTCCTCATTGTGCCTGTAGTTCAAGGAGAACAGTGCCACAATTGAAGACGACGTGATGACGATCACAGAAACGACACCGCCGATCGAGCTCTCGGAAGAGCCTGTCGATCAGCTGCTACAGAACATCAAAGACTACACCGCCATGAGCTTTGCGCTGCTTTGGCAGCGGCAAGCGATTTTTCTGGCGACGACCATTCTGACGGGCTTCTTCTTCGACTCGCTCAACGCGATCCTGTTCTATGGCACGATCCTGATATGCGAAGCGCAAGACCTGTATCTTGCTAAACGTGTGGCGCGCCTGCGGCGCGATGAACGGCGCGCGATTGCGATGATGGTCGCGTGGATATTGCTGAACACGATCCTAAGCGCCGCTGCCATTTGCCTCTATGCGGTGTCAGTTGCGTTCAAACAGCCGTCGGGGGGGCACTTCACCCCCTTGTTCTTCCTGTTTGCGGCCGCGCTTTTTGCGGCGATGAACAACCATCAGTTCGTCTGGGCCATGATCGTGCGGCTGGCCATGTATGGCGTGTCGTTCATGGTGATCGTCGTTACCGATATCTGGATTGAACAACCCGACCTGTCGTCGGAACTTTGGCTGCATTTCTTCACGGTCGTCTTCGTGATGTACTTTTTGATCGACTGTTCGTTGGTCTTTCTTAAGCTTTATCGAAAAAATCTAGAGCAGCTTGAAAAACTAAGGGAAGAGCACGAACGTACCAAGGCGGCCTATATCGCCAAGACACAGTTCATTTCTACGGTTAGTCACGAATTGCGCACGCCGCTGACCTCTATCAAGGGATCGCTGGACCTGATCAACACAGGCGCGATGGGCGAGGTGCCTGAAAAGATGCAAAAACTTGTCGATCTGGCTGCGCGCAACAGTGAGCGGCTGGCGTCGCTGATCAATGACGTACTCGATATTCAGAAGATGGAAGCGGGTGAGATGGTCTTTCGGCAAACTGCGATTGATGTTCGTCCTCTTGTGCAAGAAGCCATTGCGGCCAATCTGGGTTATGCCAGTGCCCATAACGTAGTGATTGAAGAGAATGTCGACGGCCAAGCCGATCTGCAAATACGCGGGGATACATCGCGCCTGATTCAGGTGCTGACCAATATAATTTCGAATGCTGCCAAGTTCTCTTTCGATGGTGGCTCGATCACCGTCGGCTACAAGCAGGTTGGCGGCCGCGTGCGGATTTTTGTAAAGGATCAGGGGATCGGTATCCCCGAGGGAAGCCGAGACAAAGTTTTCGACCGCTTTTCGCAGATTGATTCATCTGATGAACGCCACGCCGGAGGTACAGGTCTTGGAATGAACATTTCCAAGGAAATCGTGGAACAGTTTGGTGGCACGATCGACTACTACAGCACACTAGGCGTCGGAACCGAATTTTTCGTAGAGTTTCCCATCCTGGAACCGCGTAACAGGCCTGCAAAAGGACATGGACTTACTGATCTGCCGAAAATCATACGATCCAACTAGGCCGTCCATTTGGATCAGCCTTGGCCCAAAATTACTTCACCAGTCGAAACGCTCATAGACTTGTGTATCTAGTGCCGAAACTTGCGGGCTGTCAGGTAGTGTCACTGTCTCGGACAGGACATCTGTTTCTTGGGCTATATCCTGAGCCTCCGGTGCCATGTCCCAAGGTTGAGAGGCCATATCAGTTTCCGTCGCGTCGGCGAGTACAGATGCATCCATTCTTTCGGACTCCGCGCCCACTGGTTCTGATCCTCCGACAGTGAGTTGTACCGGCATTTCTATTCTGTCCACTAAGTCGGGATCGTTGCGATCAGAGATTGCGAGTTCGAGGTTGATACTACCTTCGAATCCAGCGGGCGGGGAAATTTCCAAACTCGAAAGGTCCCTGCTATCCAAATTGACCACTTCTCCATCCGATAACAATGAGGCTTCGCCACTAACGAAGAGAGTGTTTTCGGGTGCGCCGTCCAACAAAATCGTCGCGCGCTCACTGGCTTCCGCTATGTCGATTTTTAGAGCTATAGTTCCACCTTCTTCGGCTGAGAGAATTCCGCTGACCTGAATTTCGGGCGCGTCTGAACTTTCTCCTTCCGGCCGGTTGTCTGGACCTGTTTCCAAAGCGGTGGTCGGCGCGCTTTCATCGAAAGAGCGTTGGACTTCCTGATCACGGTTTTTGGCTTTTGAGTAGCTTTGACTTGCGGAATTGTTTTTTGACGCCAGACTGCTGGCGATTGCAGCCTCGGGCATGTCGGCAACAGTGATCGAGATTGTCTCGGTTCGGCTTAAACCACCTGCGTCGATCACTGATACATCGATGTCAATCGAGGCTGCTACTTCATAGTCCAAGGCGACACCAGGCTTCAGTCGCAACTGGTTGCCGACCACTTCGAACCGATCATCCGAAACTTCGAACCGGTGTATGTCATTTGCATCGGGATCAGTGAAACTCAGATACCCAACGATGGCGCCTTCGGTATTTTCTGCGACCGAAAGCTGAGCCTCTGTCAGGGTGATGTTGTCGACCAGGGCGCCGTAGCTGTCATTTTGACTTTCTGGTTCACGGAGTTCCAGCGTGTCCTGGCCAGAGCCGACCACCTGAAGCTGGAACGTTTCCCAATCGGACGATTGTGGATCCAGTTCGCCGACCAACTGTCCGTTCCAATATACTTCGACCGTGTCGGTGCCACCGGATAGGCGCTCTCGCAGGTCAATGCCCAAATCGTAAAGCTGCCCGTCTTCAGTCTCAATCGTCTGGGAAATACTGTCGACGCCCCTTGCGTGGTCCAACTCCAACAATTGGTCCCCATGTGAAGCCTTGGTCCCCCATAGATTATCCCAGATTTCAAGGCCATGAGCGTCGGTCCATCCCCCAGAGTCGTCATTGTCGAAGCCGCGCCATCTGCCACGGTCGAGGTCGAATTCTTCAAAGCTTCCGTTTGCGACCAGATTGTCTGTTGCATTGCCAATGGACAAGTCGACCGGGGCTTCGTTGATGTCTTGGATATCCACTACGAAGGTTTCAGAAACACTCAGCCCGCCGGCGTCGATAGCTGTCACCTCAAGCTCGATCTGTTGGGTGGTCTCAAAGTCAATGTCCACCTCAGGCTTGAGGCGTAACTTTCCATCAACAACTTCGAAACGGTCGTCCGAGACTTCGAAGCTGTGGCTGTCGCTCTTGTCCGGATCAATCACCGAAATCTCTCCAACCACGGCACCGGCTGCATTTTCTGCCACAGTTGAATTGCTGAGCGAAACGCCCTCGGGCCCTTCGTTCACATCCAGCACCTCGATGGTGAAGGTTTGCGTCAAGCTGAACCCGTGCGCGTTTGTGGCCGTCACGTCCACTTCGATCTGGGCTGCATCTTCATGGTCCAGCGATACTTCGGGTTTTATTCGCAGCTCTCCATCTATAGTTTCAAACCGATCGTCCGAGACGGTAAATTCATGCGCGTCGCTGCTATTTGGATCAATGACGGTGAGGGTGCCAATCGCTGCACCAGACGCATTCTCTGCGACGGTCGCGTTGTCCAGATTTAGCGCGTCAGGCGCAAGGTCAACCTCCTGTTCTGGAGGAGGCACTGCGCTGGGACCACTGGAAACCGGGGCAGCGATTCTTGGCGGAACATCCGGAATTTCTGGAACCGTCGGAGAGCCCTCCGTGTTTGAGGTGTTGAGCTTCGAAAAAGGCTCATTGGCGGATCCTGAAAAAGAAGAGGGTGCTTCAGGTGCATCTGGAGCAGCGCGCGTTTGCACAGTTTTCTGGCCATCAATGACGGCCTGTGCTTGAGGAAGCGAGCGTTCGGCGCTGATGAAGTCGTCGCGCGCAGAAGGCATGTCTGCTTTCTCAGGTGCACCGTTTTGATGCAGCCTTTCGTCTATCGTTCCTTCGACCCGTTCCCCTGTGTGCAAAGTGCTACGGGTCGGATCCTCTTGGATCGAAACGCCGCGCGTAACGTGAGAGACGATCTCGGCTTTGTCGTTCAGTTCGGTTTGTGCGGAATTAATCTGATGCTCAAGATATTGCCCGGCTTTTTGCATTGATCTGATCCCCGTTTGTTCCCCTGATTCCGGCCCATCAGTACCATAGGTTGTTACTGCGATTGCGACTTAAGTATTTAAAAATTAAACGGAATAATCCACAGTTCTCGATCGGAGTTTACACTTCTTCAATAGGTTCAGGCCAAACCGATTGGACGAGGCAACTGGGTGAGCAATAGGATGGGACCGAGCGAATTTATCGGACGAAAACTGACGCCACGGTTGGGTGTTCCGGTTTGGGTGGCTTCCCTGTCTTTGAACGTATTGTCACTTTTGATGCCGATCTCAATCCTGTTGATTTTCGACCGGATCATTCCATTCCAATCCATGGAAACTCTGCACGTTCTGACCGGCGTTCTGCTGTTCAGTGCGGGGTTTGAGCTTGTTTTGCGACATTGCCGATCCATTCTATTGTCGACCGCCGCAGAGGATGCGGCGCGCGCCAACTACAGCCTTTTTATGAGACAGGTTCTGACGGCAAATACCCTGACCTTCGCCAAAGAGCCACCCAGCAGTTATGCCGAGCGCTACGCTGCGATTGCGCAACTTCGGGATCATTATGCGGGGCAAGGGCAAACGCTTTCGATTGATCTGCCGTTTACGCTCATGTTTGCAATCTTGATCGGATTGATTGGCGGCTGGCTCGTTCTGGTTCCATTGGGTGCTTTTGGCATCGTCCTGATTTTTGCGGCCGTAATGAAACGTGCTCAATGGAACTTGTTCCGACAGCGTAAGACGCTGGACACCCGCAGATACGCCTTTTTGTCCGAGCTTTTGTCGAACATGAAGACAATCAAGGCTAACCGGATGGAGCCGCAAATGTCGCGGCGATTTGAGATGCTTGAGGATCAGACAGTCGACATCAGCGGCCGAATGATACGTTTCGCCGGCTTCGCACAGAGTTTTGGCACCGTTTTTGCTCAGGTATCGGTGGCCGCAATGGGCTTGTTGGGCGCTTATCTGGCGATCCGAAATCAGATTGGTATCTCGGAAATGGCGGCCTGTATGCTTCTGAATGGGCGGATCGTGCAGCCGCTGACCAAATTGATGGCAATGTGGGTCCAGGCTGAAAATATCACTGTCGCCTGGTCCAGATTGAAAGAGATGAATGAGCTTGAAACGCATCTGGTCGCGACGTCTGGCGACGGGAAGCTATCGGGTGTTGTTACGGCCTCGGACGTCTCGGTCAGGCGTTTGCATGGAAACGGTGCGTCATTTTCAACGGTCAGTTTTTCAGCCAGCGCCGATAGAGGCGTTTTGATCGAAGCCGAGGAAAGCTGGATGGTCGACGCCCTTTTTGATGCGCTAACGGGACAGTGCGACCTGGATCAGGGAAGCATTCTTTTCGACAAAGTGGATGCCAAAAAACGAGTTGCCTTTCGCGGCGAAAACGCGTTGGTCGCGCTGGAGAGCGAACCGGTTATCCTTTCAGGTACCTTGCTGGAAAACCTAAGTGCGTTTGGTGATCACGAACGGATCGAAAACGCCAAGACGGTTGCCGCTGCATTGGGGTTGGAACGCCGGATTTTTCGCCTTCCGCTTGGGTACAACACCCCAATGACAATTGGGTCGGCGTTCGAACGCGACCCGGTGAACCGGCAATTGATCGCATTGGTGCGCGCACTGGCTCTACAGCCTCACATCCTGCTAATGAACGAGCCGACCGCTGTGCTTGATACGGCTGAGCGACAGGCGCTGGCAGATTATCTGGCTAAGTTAGAAGTGCGACCGACGCTTATAGTGGCATCGCCCGACCCGCGTTTTAAGCAATTTGCGCCACAGGTCGTCAGGCTAAATGCAACCAAGTCACGCGACATGGCAGCGTGGGTCGCGGATACGGATCTTGAAAGGCTGACATCAGAGGCCATGCAAAAGGGGGCCGCATGACGACGCTTGAAGTAGAAAAAGCAACCGGCCTGCTGGACGCTCTGCTTTACAACCAAGGGTGCCGAAGCAGCCTAAACACGTTGCTGGAAGCACTCCCACATCAATCAGAAAGGCTAGATCAGGATGACATTCTGGATGTGCTCGACACGCTGAAAATTTCTTATACCAAAACTCGATGCCGGGAAGACACCATTGTGGACGCGGATTGCCCTGCTTTGGTTATTCCCGAAACCGGGCCGTGGTACGTCGCCTTGGGGCGTAACGGCTTGTCTTTGCGGGTGGCTGGCGCGAAAGACCACTCACCAAAACGTCGTAAGTGTTTGGTCATCCGAATTGAATCGAAGGCTTGGCGCGAAGAGGATGGTACGCCGCAAACTGTTCGTATGGCATTCCGAGTCTTTAGGCCGATGTTGCCTTGGCTTTTTCTTGCGTCATTCCTCATCAATCTATTGGGCTTGGCTGCGCCACTTTTGATCATGGCGATTTATGACAAGGTTATCCCATCGGGTTCGGTGGCAATGCTTACGTCATTGGTTGTTGCGGTCTTGGTTATCGGCCTCTCGGATATGTGTTTCCGACACGCGCGAACACGGGCATTGGCGTATATCGGCGCGCGCGGCGAACACCAACTCATGATTGCGTTGTTTCACAAACTGATGTCGCTGCCCCTGCAGCAGTTGCAGAAGTCGGATATCAGCCAACAGCTCTCTCGTTTCAGGCAATTCGAAGCCCTGCGAGACGTGTTCACAGGCCAGATCATGACCAGCTTGCTCGATTTGCCTTTCGTTTTAATTTTCTTTGCCGTCCTGACTTTTCTTGCCCCTCAGGTCGGATTGTTGACGCTTGGGCTTGTTGTTATTTTGGTGATACTCGGTTTCGTTACCATCCCCGAACAGCGGCGACTGGACAGTGCAGCCTCAGATGCGGCTGCAAAAAGTCAATCTGCAATGCAGCAGGCGATATTGCACCAGCGCATGATGAGCGACTTGGGACTGCAACAGAGATGGCTGGATCGCAGCTTGTCTTTGTCCGAAGCGGCAGAGGATGCAACGCGGCGTGCACGTGTGTTTCAGGCATTCACGCAGTCCTTGTCCCAATCGATGACAGCGTTGGCCACTGTGGGGGCCATTATTCTCAGCGCTTATGCAGCGGTGAATGGCGATCTCAGTTTTGGCGCTTTAATCGCTGTGATTGCTCTGGTGTCAAAAATTCTTGCCCCGGTACAGACATTGTGTAGTTGCTGGGCTCAAATCCTGATTTTCAGTCACAGCCGCAATCAGGCTGATCGGGTGCTTTCATTGCCAGAAGAGCTTGAACTGGGGTTGGAGCATTCTCATCGCAAAGACATTCAGGGCGCGATCCAGTTTTCTGCCGTCACTTTTCGCCCAGATCCGCTGAATGCACCGCTTCTGTCGCAGGCGAGTTTGAGCTGTGATCCCGGTGAAGTCACCTTAATCATGAGCAGTGATGCAGCCGTGCGAACGGCGGTCTTAGACCTGATGGACGGGTTGGCTACGCCTTTGGCGGGCACTGTATCTTATGATGACGTTGACTTGCGGCAAATCGCCAGGGACGAACTGCGCACTTCGGTTACTTACGCGACCTTTGAAAAAAAGCTGTTCTACGGCACGATCGCACAGAATTTTCGATTGGCGTCTGTGTCACTGAGTGATTGCCAAATCGAAACGGCCTTGTCGCAGATGGGATTGTCGCAGGACCAGGAGTTGTTGCCAGATGGTCTTGAAACTCGTCTGACCGACGCTCACCTGGCGCAGTTGCCAGATGAAACCCTCAAGGCTCTGACCCTTTCGCGTAGCATGGCGCGCCCTTCATCGGTTTATCTGTTTTCGGAACCGACCAATGGTTTGTCAGATCAGCGCCGTGCTGCCTTCAAGGAGTGGGTGCGACAGCAAAAGAGGCGGAGTACCGTTGTGATCGCAACTGCGGACCGGTCCTTCCTTTCGATCGCAGATCGCTTTGTGTTTCTAAACGGAGAGCGCGTGGTTTTGCATGACACCGGAGAGGTCGGGCGCAGAAAGTTGAAGGCCATTTTACAGGCAATGGAAAAATAAAATGAGAGAGCAGACACAACAAAATTCGACCTCCGGTCCCACGGCACGTTTAATAAATCGTCGTCGGATGCGACCTCCAATGGTGGCCGCGTTTTTGGCGCTGACGATCTCGGGCTTTCTGGGCGTGATACTAGTTCTGGCGGGGCAAACCAACGTTCCTCAAATCACGCGGGCCCCGGGGACAATCTTGCCGTTCGGGGACTATGCTCAGATCGAAACTCTGCACGGAGGCGTGGTCAGTGCCGTTCATGTGCGCAATGGCCAAACGGTCGAGGCGGGCCAACTTTTGGTGGAATTGGACCATCCAGACCTTTCGCGTGAGCAGGACATTATGACGGGTCAGCTTTCAGCAATTATTCGTCAGACCGAAAATGCCAAAACCGTTTTGTCCATGCTAGACAGCGAGACTTTGCCAAGTGACCGCGCGCTTGATGAAATAAGGAGTAGAGGCCTGACCAATGCCGCGGCTAGGCTGGATCTGTATTCCGAAAGCCAGACGATCCAGCAGGTATCGATCCAGCAGCAAGAGGGGACGCTGCGAATTTTGCAAGATGCAGCCGAACTGTCAGCAGCACGGGTCGAAAGAAAACAAGATCTTCTGGCAAGATATGCACAGCTTAGGGCACGTGGATTGAAAACCCTGAGCGACTATCTTGAAGAGGAAGATGAGGTTGAAGCGGTTCGAATTGCGGCATCGGACGCGCGGGTTCGGTTGGCCCAGGCTGAAAATGCGTTGAATTTGGCCCGCGCGTCTATGGCAGAGGAAACTCTGGCTCTGCGCGAAGAGGTATTGACGAAACTTTCTGATCTGGATCAGGAAAGGGCAGAGCTTATTGCCGCTCTCAAGATAGTGGGAGCTCAGATCGCGAGCCTGGCCATCGTGGCTCCGGCCCGCGGAGTCGTTCAAGCTGCTGCCTATCCCAATCCGGGAGAGGTCATTGCGCCGGGTGAGGTGCTGTTCGAATTGTCGCCAACACATGACGCGCTATTGGTTGAGGCACGCATTCCAAACGCGGATATCGGTCATGTGGATACCAGTCAGCCAGTGTCCGTCAGCGTTGACACATTCGATGTGCGCAGGTTCGGAAAGATCCAAGGGCGATTGCAAACTGTCTACCCCATGCCGCTTACCGATGAGAGGACCGGCGAGACCTATTTTCGCGCATCCTTTGTTTTGGCTGAAGGCAATGTGGGACGTGGACCTTATGAAAGGACACTTCAGGCCGGGATGACGGTTGTGGCCGAGATGACGACAGGGGAGCAAACGCTGTTGTCCTATATGTTGAGACCTGTCCAGACGACTTTGGGCCGTGCTTTCAACGAAAGATAGTAGCCCGACCTGCGTGCCGCTTCATCTCGTCACGTAGGTCGAGCAGGCGATGAATTTAGTTTTCATTCGACAAAACCGCGCCACCCGTTTTGTTGCGGGATGCGGCACGCAGACGGTCCTTGAAAGTCTGGGTCGCGCTGTCTGCAACGTCAGCCTGGGTGACAATGGCATCAGATAGAAGAAACGTGGCACGCATTGCGACAGGTCCATCCACGACAATAAATTGAGTGTTGCTCGGGGAAATCGTCAGCCGGCCAGTGACCTCTACACTTTGGTGAATGTATTCGGGCATCCAATCCGTCTCCAGTTCGACGCGGATCATCTGGTTCGGAGGCGGCGGCGGTAAATGGCTGCACATGCCTGGCCTCGGTACAAGGTATATGATTGAAGCACCGTTAGGAGCTTGAGGAGCCGGGATAGCATAGCCTTGAATTGTGGCGGCTTTACCCTCAAGATCGGGATTGCCTTGGGAACCGGCTTTCGCGCGCTGCGCGATCACATTGTCGCGCTGACTCAACAATCGGTCGATGTCGATTTTTTCAGCGGCAAGAGCATCTTCGGTTTCAAACAGATTTTGTTGCCACATCTGCCGTTCCTCGGCGGTGCCTACAGCCTGTTGCAAGCGGCTGCGCAAACGCAGGACGTAAACAAGATCATCGAACTGTTCCGGGCTGAGTGCGCGAAACGGGTCGTGAAAATCCTGTACGGATGGGTCGGGCAATTCAGACCAAAGCAATGGCGTCGCGGCCCATGTCCCGAGGGGCGCACACAATACTGAAAACGCACAGATCAAAACTGCTCGCAGGCGCATCCCAACGGCCTTTCATGACTTAGAAAATAGCGGTCATTCAAATGTGAGAGATATCCGGGTAAACCGCAAATCACGACACTGCAAACGCCCCCAATTGGTTCAGGCAGGGGGTGTGATAGGGTTCGAACAAGGCGACAAATTCCAGCGGTAGTCCGTCCTCTGCTGCACGGATGACATTAGTCGAAGTTGCAAATTTGTCGATGACGCTGTCGTCGATCTTGCCGAGGACGTCTTTTGCATAGGGCAATCGGTGCAGCCCGCTCCAATATCCCAAATCCAGAGCCTTCCCTTCGATCCCTTTCTCTAGAACGAATTCTTCGTAAGCATAGGCGAACTCAGTGGCCGCATCCTGTCGCGCGATCTGGGGGCCATAGATCCGGTTGATGACGTCAAGCGCGTGACCGGCAATGCCGTGCCCCTTGATCAGCCGGTAGGCAACACCTGCGCCAAAGGCACCAACCCCCAAGGCAAGAACGCGACGGCGCGACCAGCTCATGTGACAACCTCCGATGCTCTGAGGGATAGGGCGGAAATGGTCAGGGATGGGTTGGCAGGCGAGCAGGTCGGGAAAGCGCCCGAGCCCAGTACGAACAGGTTTGGAACCCCATGCAGGCGCAACCGATCGTCAACCACCGATGACTCGGCCGAGGGACCCATGCGGTGCGTGCCTTGAATATGTGCCTGTGTGCGAATTTTTTCGTCCACTATCAGGGCCTCGACCGTATCGGGGATGATGTCCGGCAAGCCGTCAATCGCCCGTCGCAGACCGCGCATCGCATAGTCGGTGTACCCGACCCATTCGATGACGGGTTCGTCGTCCTCCAGCAGGACCCTGTTCTCTGCCATTGGAATATCATCGACGGTTAACCGGAGATGCAGTCGGTTGGCCCATTTGCCCTGTTCTCGCCGGATCGAGACCGGGGCGTTAACGGTTTCGATCAGAACAGCGCCGGCCTCTGATCGGTCAATGTCATGGTAGAAATGATACCCATGCCCGGTTTCGGACGCACCGCCGTAGAAGGCTTTAATATTTGCGGTGTCCAGAATGATATCAACCTCACCTTGTTCATGAAGGTACGCACCCAGAGCTTTGTTTTTTATTCCTGATCTCAGCAAAATGGCAGCGTTGAATATCCCGTTTGTTCCCAGCGCAATTGTGTTGCCGCGCAAGCGCGCCTCAGCCCCGTCAGCAGTCTTGACCTGTACTGCGCGGGCCTGACCGCCTTCGATATCCACCGTGCGTACTTCGGTGCCCAACAGGTAGTGCGCGCCGGGATGTTCCAGCCGCTCGAACCCGTTCAGAATTGTAAATTTCGCGTCCACTGGGCAGATGCGGCAGACACCGTTTGCACAACACCGCGCTCGCGAGCCTCCGTTCGAGGTCGCGCTTGGCAAGGGCACCCATAGCGGGCTGTCTTCACGCAAAGCTATGTCAGAGCGAGATGGCGCGTGGGGCGGATACGGAAACGGCGCACTGCGCGGCAGGATGTGATCGGATTGCCCACCGCAGACTTCAATCATCTCTTCGGCCTGAACCCAGAAAGGTTCAAGATCATCGTAGGTTATGGGCCAATCTTCGCCGATACCAAACTTGCTTTTCAGGATGAAATCATCGGGATGCAGACGCGGAGTGTTGCCCCACCAATAGTTCGAATTCCCGCCAAACAAGGTGAATGCAACCCATTCCTTGGGTGCGCCCGAGCTGTTGCGTTGCTCGATCTTTTCACGGACGGCCCACCCATGTGCGATCTGGTCTGCATGAGAATAGTCCTGCCCTTTTTCGACAAACAGGATGTTAAGATGATCGGGCAAGCCGTGGGCGAAAAACATCGCGGAAAAGCTGCTGCCTGCGATCACCACATCCCAATCGCGGGCGCTGGCTTGTTCAAGAGACAATAGGCGCATCAGAACTCATTAACCTTATTAATCTTCACCTGTTGACCAAATTACAGGCTTACGTCCGACCCGACCAGATCACGCGAGAATTGCGGCGGGGCAAGACAATCACTTTATGGTTTGCAATAATCAGGCCCTTGTCAATAAAGTTAAAGAGACGGCAATGCAGTCGCCTTGCCGGAATTGTTGTTGTTTGTTTGGTGTGTTCGTTGAAATTTGCTTTGAAAAGACGTCATCTTCTTGGGGCTGTTGCTGCGGTGGTCATTGTCCCACCGGTTGCCAGGATTGCAATTTTGAAGTCGCGGGATAATCCGCTGCCTCCCATTTCCGATACGAAAGTGGTTTTTGCTGATGGCTGGCTGTTGGATGCGAGCGACCTGGATGTGGACGGGTTGTCATGATCCTGGATGCGCGCGCTGAAATCCCGGCGTTAGAGGGGCCCTATGACTGCTGCATCGTAGGCGCGGGGCCGGCTGGTATCGCGCTTGCGCTGAAACTGGCACAGGCGGGCCGTCGAGTGGTTCTTCTAGAGGCCGGAGACCGTGAGGTCACGCCCGACTCGCAGGACCTCTATGAGGGCGAAAATCTGGGCCTGGAATATTACCCTCTGTCTGCGCCCCGGCTGCGCGCGCTTGGGGGGACGACCGGTCATTGGGGCGGGCAATGTCTTTTGCTGGACCGGTCCGACTTTCTGCCGCGCCCGGACGTACCCCTCAGCGGCTGGCCCATTCGGTACGAGGATCTGGCCCCGTATCAGGCGGAAACAGCTAAACTTTTGCAAACAGGGCAGTTCTCGGGCGGCTTCCGCAAACCGGTTGACGACAGCGGCACGCTGGATGTTGTTGAGCAGAGGTTCAGCTCTGACCGGGCGTTTTATGATATCGGCAACACGGACCCGGTACGCTTCGGTCCATTCTATCAGGGGCAATTGGAGGATGAGCCGAACATCGACCTTGTCTTGAATGCCAATGTGGTAGGGTTCGACGTCGATGGTGAGACCGGCCAAATCACGCAGGCGCAGATCCGTAACTATGGTGATGGCGAGGGGGCGGTGGCTGCCGGACGCTTTGTGCTGGCCATGGGCGGCTTGGAAAACAGCCGTATGTTGCTGCATCTGAACGCCCGGCAAAACAACAGGTTCGGCAATCAGAACGACATGGTTGGTCGCTGTTTCATGGAGCATCCGGTAATCGACCATGAAACATACTTCATCACACGGCGTCTTTATTCTCATTCCCCGACATGGGAATTCGAACGCCTGACGCGGCGCTCCCGCCCCGAGCTTGTGTTGAGTCCCAGCCAGGACCAGATGCTGAAAAACGGCTGGACCAACTCAGCCGTGCGGATGCGGCGACTAAGACGCAGAAAACTGCCGCCCGAAGAGCTGGGGGACACGGGCTTTATCAACGGTTTGAAATTCGACGAGGATTACTTTTTTACCAGCAATTCTCAGGTCACGGCTGAACAGCGCCCGAACCCTGCCAGCCGGGTTGTTCTGACCGACCAGCGGGATCGGTTTGATCTGAATACGGTCGGGCTGGACCTGCGGCTGATGCCCGAAGATATCGAGACCCTGCGCGGATCAACCATTGAAGTGGCCAAGTTCCTTATCCGAAACGGGCTGGGCCGGATGCGGATGGACCCCGCCTTGTGGAACCGCGATGCATTCGAAAACCTGCCGTTGGACTATGGCAGCCACCATATGGGCGGCGCGCGCATGTCCGAGACGCCCAAGACTGGCGTGGTCGATGCCAACTGTAAGGTGCATGGGGCCGCGAACCTCTATGTTGCGGGGTCAGGTGTGTTTGCGACCTGCGGCCACGCCAACCCCACGTTTACTATTGTACAACTGTCCCTGCGGCTGGCGGATCATTTGCTTGGGCCTTCTGCCTGACGGGGTTTTGGGGTTGAAGCCCCCTGTATTCCACTGGCAGGTTAGCCCCGCACAAGGGGGGCGTTCATGACATCTCAAAGCTCGGGGCAGGCAGTCTTTCTGTCGGGCAGCCTGATGCGCCATGTCACGCGCATGTCGTTGACCACCAGTATCGGTCTGATGGCGATCTTCGCTGTCGACTTCGTCGATATGGTGTTCATCTCGATGCTGGGGAACGACGCGTTGGCGGCGGCGGTTGGCTATGCCGGGACGCTGCTGTTCTTTACCAACTCGGTCAATGTCGGCCTGTCTATCGCCGCAGGCGCGCTGGTCGCGCGCGAGCTTGGGGCAGGGCGGCCCGATCAAGCAAGGCGGTTCGGAACCAGCGTTGCCGTTCTGGGTGCGATCTCGGGCATGATCCTGTCCGCGCTTGTGCTGCTGAACCTAAACACACTGTTGTCGCTGTTAGGGGCCGAGGGAGAGGTTCTGCATCTGGCGGCACGCTATAGCCGGATCATTCTTCCGACCATGTGGGTGATGGCTTTGGCTATGGCCGGGATGGCGGTCTTGCGGGCCCATGGGGATGCGCGCCGTTCCATGCAGGCGACGATTTTCGGCGGGCTGGTTAACGCGGTGCTGGATCCGATCCTGATCTTTGCGGTTGGGCTTGGGCTGGACGGGGCGGCGATAGCCTCGGTCATCGCGCGGGTCTGTATGCTGATAGCGGTGATGCGACCTGCTATAAAGGTGCATCGAGGGTTCGCGCGGCCTTCGCTTAAGCAAGTGGTTCAGGATGTACGCCCGGTGCGTGCCATAGCTGTACCAGCCGTCTTAACCAACATAGCCACGCCCGTCGGCAACGCCATTGTCATCCGTGAGGTGGCACAGTTCGGAACCGATGCCGTAGCCGGCATGGCGGTTATCGCACGGCTGATGCCGGTGGCGTTTTCGGTTGTGTTTGCCCTGTCTGGCGCGATCGGTCCCATCGTTGGCCAGAACTATGGTGCGGGGCAGTATGATCGGGTGAAAGAGACGTTTCTGGCCGGGGTCAAATTCACCGCCATCTACGTTCTGCTGATGGCCGCTGTCTTGTTTGCCCTTCGAGGCCCAATTGCGGATCTGTTTCTGGCGCAGGGGGAAACGCGGGCGCTGATCTATCTGTTCTGCGGTCCTCTGGCGCTGGCGTCTTTCTTCAACGGGGTAATCTTTGTTGCCAATGCCAGCTTTAACAATCTGGGCCATCCCATCTATTCCACATGGGTCAATTGGGGGCGGCATACGTTGGGTACTTGGCCGTTTGCCGTGGTCGGAGGCATCCTTGCAGGCGCGCCCGGTGTCCTGATGGGGCAGGCGCTGGGGGGCGTTGTCTTTGCGGTTGTCTGCTGGGTGATGGTGCGCCGCGTTGTGTCAAAGCTCAGCACGCCGCAAAAGCCGGACCCGTTTGCCGGGCAGAACCGACTTCACGCGCTGTTTGGGCGGCGTGGTTGGTAGGCGGGATCAGTTGCCGCTGTTGCGAGCCTCGAGCCGTTCAAGGTTAACTACTGTCGACAGCATCAATCGGTCGTGGCTCCAATCCTCGGTCTGTTGCACGGAGGCGGCACCAAAACCCAGCACGGTTGCAAAGACCAGCGTCAGGCCCAGAAACAGCACCGGAGTGCCAGAGCGGACCGAGGGAGCCTCGGCCAGCGCCATCACGCGTTGGCGCAACACGCGCTTTGCTTTGCCTCCCGTGACCAGCGCGACATTCAGAACCCGAGGGCTGCCCTTGCGCACCGTGCGGGCGCAATAGTCCAGCAGGCAAGCGGTATAATCGCGCGCGTTGATCCCGCGGCGGGCAACCACGGATTGGTCGCAGGCCAGCTCGCGCAGACGGTCGAACTGATATTTCAGCACCAGATAGGCGGGGTTCCAGAACAGCAATGGGCGTAAAATTTCGAACCCTAGCTCCCACTCCACATCGCCCGCACGCACGTGCTGAAGCTCATGCGCCAGCGCAAAGCGCAATTCGCGCGGCGTGTCCAGCAGATGGCTGGGCAGGACAACATGGCGGCGACGAAGGCCGCGCACGGCAAAGGGCACGGCGATCCGGTCGGAGAGGCGTATATCGACCTTGGCCGAATGCCGCCACAAAAAGCTGGTCTGGATCGTTTCACGGATCGCCAGCCCATCGCGCAGGACGCGCACGGCATAGGCCGCGGCCATCACGATCACCAGACCGAAGATCGCGGACAGAACCGGGTATGCACCGGAAACAAATACTTCGACCCAGCGTTCGCGTGTGTTCAAAAGCGCCTCAAATTGGGTTGCGGGCATGGCGATGTCGCCGCGCAGATAGGCGGCAACAGCGATGTCCCCCAAAGCAACGGTGCCATGGGCTGAGGTGAGTGCAAATGCCCCAATGGCCAGAACAGGGCTAAGAACGACGCAAAGGCACAGGGCCTTGAGCGCCTGAAGCTGCGCAACAAAGCCATATTGCAGCCGCGTCCGACCCATAATGGCCCGCACGACCAGCCACACCAGTGCCGCGAGGGCCAGTACGATATTCCATTCCAGATACGCGTCGAGAACCGGTTTAACCGCCGTCATTGTGCAGTCTCCTTTCTACCAGTGCTCGAATTTCCTCCAGATCGGCTTCGCTCAGGCCCGCATCGTCTACCAGACGCGCCACCAGCGAGGCAGGCGTGTCATCGAACAATGTACGCGAGAGGTTCTGCAACGACCGTGCCTGATATTTGTCTTTCTCCAGCAGCGGCGTATAGATCAGCGTCTTGCCGTCCTTGCGGCTTTCGACGAAGCCTTTCTCGTCGAGAATCCGCAGGATGGTTGCGCCGGAGGTATAGGCCAGATTGCGTTCTGGAGGCAGACGATCAAGCACGTCACGGACCGAGCCCTGACCAAGTGCCCAGAGCTCATTCATGAACTCCAGCTCTACCTCGGTCAGAAGGTTTGTTGTCTTTTTCTTTCGCATCGGTCTTTCGTGTCGCATTTTTTAGTATGCCTGACAGACAAGCATCCTTTCGCTGTTTCGCAAAGCTCAAACTTTCCAGAAGACGAAGAATCCCCAGCCGATCGACAGGAAAAGCGGTGCCCAGACGGGCTGGCCAACCAATCCCAGCCAAGCAAGGAAGATATAGGCCGATCCCAATAGGGTGATGAACAGTCGATCCCCTAGCGTAGTGGTCAGGCCCAGAACGCCGCGCCGTTCGATCCCGTCGCGGAACTTGAACCCCTCCAGCACGCCGATCAGGGCGATGGCCGAAAAGATACCGACGAACAGCGCCAGCGTTGCGGGGGTCCAAGCCATCCAGAAATCGGGCCACAAGGGATCGGTCCAGGAAAACCCTTTTTCCTCCTGCTGGCCGACGCTGCCCCAACCGGCCTGCTGGGCAGCCGCCATCGAGGGTAGAAAGGGGAGGGTGAGAAGAAGTTTACGCATATCGAACCTCACACACGGCCCATCGCGAAACCACGCGCGATGTAGTTGCGGACAAACCAGATGACGATGGCGCCGGGAATGATGGTCAGTGTTCCGGCGGCTGCCAGCAGGCCCAATTCATACCCCGCGCTGGATGCAGTACGAGTCATCACGGCGGCGATGGGCTTGGCCTCAACCGCCGTAAGGGTTTTGGCCAGAAGCATCTCGACCCACGAGAACATGAAGCAGAAGAACGCCGCCACGCCGACGCCCGCCTTGATGTTGGGTAGGAAAATCGTCACGAAGAAGCGCGGGAAGGAATAGCCGTCGACATAGGCGGTTTCATCCAGTTCCTTTGGGATGCCGCGCATGAAGCCTTCCAGAATCCACACCGCCAGCGGCACGTTGAACAGCGTATGCGCCAGCGCCACGGCGAGATGCGTGTCAAACAGCCCGATGGAAGAATACAGCTGAAAGAAGGGCAGCGCGAACACCGCCGCCGGGGCCATCCGGTTGGTCAACAGCCAGAAGAACAGCTGCTTGTCGCCCAGAAACCGATAGCGCGAGAACGCATAGGCCGCAGGCAGGGCCACACAGACCGACAGCACCGTGTTCAGTGTTACGTAGATGATCGAGTTGATATAACCCCAATACCATGTCGGATCGGTGAAGATGGTGATGTAATTTTCCAGCGTAAAAGTCTGGGGGAATAGGGAAAAGCCCGACAGGATTTCGTTCGTTGTCTTGAAGGACATCGCCACCAGCCAATAGATCGGCAGCATCAGGAACGCGATATAGAGGATCGGGATAAGAGACCGCTTCTTCATTGCGCGTCATCCTTTGTCATCAGAGTGTAGAAGACCCAGCTGACCAGCAGCGTGATGGCGAAATATATCAGGCTCATCGCGGCTGCAGGGCCAAGGTCGAACTGTCCCAGCGCGATCTTCACAAGGTCGATCGACAGCAAGGTGGTTGAGTTGCCAGGGCCGCCTCCGGTCAGAACGAAGGGTTCTGTGTAGATGTTGAAACTGTCCATAAAGCGCAGCAGAACGGCGATGGTCAGAACGGTTTTCATCTTGGGCAGCTGGATATAGCGGAACACCGACCACGGGCTGGCACCGTCGATCTTGGCCGCTTGGTAGTAGGCATCCGGGATCGAAACGAGGCCCGCATAGCACAGCAGCACCACCAGCGACGTCCAGTGCCAGACATCCATGACGACGACCGTGATCCAAGCCGACAGAGGCTGTTGCGTCATGTCATAGTTGATGCCCAGAACATCATTCAGGAAGTAGCCCAGCAGGCCGATCTTGGGCAGGGTAAAGATGTTCCACATCGAGCCGACTACGTTCCACGGGATCAGCATCGGCAGGGCCATCAGGACCAGACAGACGGGCACCCAGAACCCTTTGCGGGGCATCGATAGGGCTACAATAATGCCCAGAGGCACCTCGATCAGCAGGATCAGGAAGGTAAAGAGGAACTGCCGACCGAGGGCCGCTTGGAACCGATCTGAACGCAAAATTTGCTCGAACCAGCCAAGACCTTCCCAGAAGAACTGGTTGTTGCCAAAGGTTTCCTGCACCGAGTAGTTGACCACCGTCATCATCGGCACCAGCGCGTTGAATGCGACCAGCGCGAGTACCGGCAGGACAAAGAACCACGCTTTTTGGTTTTCCGTTCTCATCAGCTGCGTTCCTCGGTTGCGATCCAGCCGTCGCGGTAGACGCGGGATTGTTCAGGTTTGAATTGCAGGAAGACCTGCGAGCCTGGCTCGGGCACACTGTGTTCGGTTACGGCTTTCAGGGCGGTATTTCCAACCATGGCGCTGACCACATAGTGGCGGCCGATGTCGGAAACCTTGGTCACATGCGCCGGGATGCCGGTATCGCCAAAGCCCACATATTCGGGGCGGATACCCAGGTCGGTGCGGCCTCCGTCGCCATGGGTGGGGCCTTCCAGCATGACCTCGTGGCCTTCGAAAACCGCGCGGTCACCTTTGGCTTCGCAGGGTAGGACATTCATGCCGGGGGAGCCGATGAAGTGACCCACAAATGTGTGCTGAGGGCGCTCGAACAGTTCAACCGGTGTGCCGATCTGCACCACTTCGCCTTCCTGCATCACCACGACTTCGTCGGCGAAGGTCAGGGCCTCGGTCTGGTCATGGGTCACGTAGATCATCGTGGCTTTGACCCGCTGGTGCAGCTCTTTCAGCTTGGACCGCAGTTTCCATTTCAGATGCGGGTCGATCACGGTCAGCGGTTCGTCAAACATCACTGCATTCACGTCATCGCGGACCAGTCCACGCCCCATCGAGATTTTCTGCTTGTTGTCCGGGCTGAGGCCGCTGGCGCGGGTGCTCAGCATATCCGTGACATCCAGCATTTCGGCGATCTCATCGACCCGGCGTTTGATCGTTGCCGGGTCAACCCCCCGGTTTTTCAGCGGAAAAGCCAGGTTTTCGCCCACAGTCATCGTGTCGTAGATCACCGGGAACTGGAACACCTGCGCAATGTTGCGCTGATCGGGGGGCAGGGCGGTCACATCCCGATCATCGAATAAGATTTGCCCTTCGGACGGGGTCAGAAGGCCCGAGATGATGTTCAGCAAGGTGGACTTGCCGCAGCCCGACGGCCCCAGCAGCGCATAGGCCCCGCCATCGCGCCATGTGACGTCGATTTCCTTCAGCGCATAATCTTCGGGGCCTTTCGGCGCGGGCATATAGCTGTGTCGCAGATTGGAAAGTTTGATCTGTGCCATGTCAGGCCACCCTTTTGCCGTCTTGGCCGAAATACCGGCAATGCGCCGGGTTCAAGTAGAAACTGTGATCCTCGCCGACTTGGTAGGGATGCACGCCAGCCGCCAGGGAAACCCAATCATCCGATCCATGGCGGAAATGCGCGCTGGAATCTGATCCCGACAGCTCGGTCACAATGACCCGGCCGGTCAGTTCAACATCCGCATCCGATGTGCGGAACGGCGTCACCCGGTGCGGGCGCACGGCGACCATGTAGTCTCCATCGGCCATATCCGAGACGGCCCAGCCTCCGCCACCTGCCAGTTGCGCTTGAGCGCCGGACACGGTGATGTGGGCCACGTTGATCGGTGGGTCCGAGAACACACGCGCGGCGGCGATGTTTTCGGGATTGCGATAGATATCTGCTGTCGGGCCGAACTGCGTGACGCGACCATCCTCCATCAATGCGGTGTAGCCACCCAGCAGCAGCGCCTCTTCGGGTTCCGAGGTGGCATAGACCACCACGGCGCCGCGCCCTGCGAACAGGTCGGGCAGTTGTTCGCGCAATTCTTCGCGCAGTTTGTAGTCGAGGTTGGCCAGCGGCTCGTCCAGAAATACCGCGCGGCTTTCCTTGGCAATCGCGCGGGCGAGAGCTGTACGCTGTTGCTGACCACCCGACAGCTCATGCGGGCGGCGGTGCAGCATGGGGCGCAATTGCAGCAAGTCAGCGGCCTCTTCCACGCGGCCTTCGATCTCTGATTGCGCCATGCCCGCCACGCGCAGGGGTGATGCGATATTGTCGAAAACAGTCATATGCGGGTAGTTCACAAAAAACTGGTGCACTAGGCTAATCTGCCGCTTTTGCGTGTTCAGCCGGGTCACGTCCTGCCCATCCATCAGCACTTTGCCCGAGGCCATCGGATCCAGCCCGGCCATCATCTTGATCAGAGAGGTCTTACCTGATCCCGTCGCGCCCAGCAGCACATTGAAATGGCCGGTCTGCAGCGTCAGGTTGGTTGGCTTGATATGGATAACATTGCCAACCCGCTTGGTGGCGTCTTGAAGTTCGATCATGTCCGTGGGTTCCGGTCCTTCAGTGCGGCGCACTGGTCGTGGGGTGGGGATGCCGCGCACGGCACCCCCGGTTGCATTGGCTTAGTTGGCCTGCCAGCGCGCAACCAGTTCGTCATAGTTGACGGTCTGGCCCTGCGGCTTTTCGTTTTCCAACTTGGCCTTGGGCGAACCGGCTTTCTCCAGCCAGAAGGCAGGGTCCTGCGGCTCGTTCAGGCGCGGACCACAGCCGCCATAGACGTTGGCTGCCTCATCCGCGGCCTGCATACGGGCCATGGTGATGTCCATTTCCTCGGCCAGACGGTCCATCGCCTCTTGCGGGGTGAAGGCGCCCGAGTTCACGTCACCGATCTGCTGCCACCAGATCTGGGCCAGCTTCGGATAATCCGGAACGTTGATGCCGGTCGGCGACCATGCCACACGGTCAGGCGAGCGGTAGAACTCGACCAGACCACCCAGCTTGGGTGCGCGTTCAGTGAACGACTCGTGGTTGACCGAGCTGTCGCGAATGAAGGTCAGACCCACATGGGATTTCTTCACATCGACAGTCTTAGACGTCACGAACTGAGCGTAAAGCCACGCGGCCTGAGCACGATCCGAAGGGGTCGATTTGAGGAACGTCCACGACCCCACGTCCTGATAGCCAACCTTCTGGCCGTCTTCCCAGTAGGGGCCATGCGGGCTGGGCGCCATCCGCCACAGCGGCGTGCCTTCGTCGTCCACGGTGTTGTTGCCTTCGGACTTCGGCTTGACCATGTCGGCGGTAAAGGCGGTGTACCAGAAGATCTGCTGGGCCACGTTGCCTTGGCTGAGCGCCGGCAGCGACTGGTAGAAGTCATAGGACGCCGCACCCGGAGGCGCATAGTTCCGCAGCCATTCATCCCACTTGCGGATCGCGTAAACCGCAGCCGGGCCGTTTGCAGCACCACCACGCGAAACGGACGCACCAACTGGGTTACAGGTGCCCGCTTCCATGCGGATGCCCCATTCGTCGACGGGAACGCCGTTCGGCTCACCTACGTCGCCTGCGCCGGCCATCGAGAGCCACGCGTCAGTCATACGCCACCCAAGGTCAGGCGCACGTTTGCCGTAATCCATGTGGCCATAGATCGCCACACCATCGACTTCTTTCACGTCGTTGGTGAAGAACTCGGCGATGTCTTCGTAGGCTGACCAGTTGACCGGAACGCCCAGGTCATAACCATACTTCTCTTTGAACGCGGCCTTGTTGGCCTCATCATCGAACCAGTCCTTGCGGAACCAGTAGAGGTTCGCGAACTGCTGGTCGGGCAGCTGGTACAGGTTACCGTCCGGGCCAGTGGTGAACTGAATACCCATGAAGTCATCCAGATCCAATGTCGGCGATGTGGTCGCCGCCCAGTCACCTGCCATCTGTTCGGTCAGGTTATAGGCCAGTTGCAGGCGCGAGTGCGTGCCGATCAGGTCGCTGTCATTGACGTAACCGTCATACAGGTTCCGGCCGGTCTGCATCTGGGTCTGCACGGCCTGAACCACTTCGCCCTCACCGAGGATCTGGTGGTTTACCTTGATGCCGGTGATCTCCTCGAATGCCTTGGTCAGCACCTCGGATTCATAGGAATGGGTCGGGATGCCCTCGGACAGGACGTTGATCTCCATGCCCGCATAGGGTTGTGCAGCTTCGATGAACCACTTCATCTCACCCATCTGTTCGTCTTTCGACAGGGTCGATGGCTGGAATTCGTCGTCGATCCAACGTGTTGCTGCGGCTTCGTCGGCCCAAGCGGTACCGTGCCCCGCAATGACGGCTGCTGCCGCCACGGCGGAAAGTAGATGTCTCCGCATCTGTCTCCTCCCAAAGATTATGGTTTCCGGCGCGAACCGGATGGCGAGGAGCATCGGCGATTTTTTGCATATGTGTCAAACTAAATTTTTAGTAAATGAAATTGACGTCGTATAATGCGCTGAAAAAAAACACTTTTCAAGTTATTGCGAGCGCAGTTACAATACAGACAAAAGGCTGAGAGGTGGTTTGCCGCAACTGTGAGTTCGGGTTTGTTGTTGAAATCGATTCCCAGACATCCAAAGCGAAACCGGCGGACTGCACGGCGAAAAAGAGGGGGAAAATGGCAGCCCGTAGGGGAATCGAACCCCTCTTTCCAGGTTGAAAACCTGGCGTCCTAACCGATAGACGAACGGGCCATTTAAGCCGAACAAGCACAAGTGGCAGCCCGTAGGGGAATCGAACCCCTCTTTCCAGGTTGAAAACCTGGCGTCCTAACCGATAGACGAACGGGCCACGCTTGCTTGTGGAGGGCCTTTTACGGTTTACCTACACCCCCCGCAAGCCGAAAAATGCAGGGAGGGACAAGTTTTTTGGCGGGGTCGGGCGCGGGCCTAATTTGCCTCAGCTGCGTCCTCCAACCGAAGCTGCACGGATTGCCGTCCGCCCCACGTATTAACCTCGAGCCGCCCAGCAAAATGGAACCGAGCGCCACCGTGGTTGGACAGTTTTTCCCCGATTGGCCCGTCGAACGCACCGAACGCGATGGCGTCCAGACCGCTGCCCACACCATCGGACAGGGACAGTTTCAGATGTGACTCGCCTACGCGTTTGGCAAAGCGCACTTGCAGATCGGGCAGAGCATAGCGTGGGGCAGGGGCGCTGGCGCCAAATGGGCCAGCTTTTTCGATCTGTTCGATCAGGTCCACTGTGGCGGCACCCGGCATCAATGTGCCGTCCAGTTTCAGGTCCGCCGGGCCGCCTTCGCCCGCGCCCTGTTTGGCCAATAGCTCCGACAACCGCGCCATCGCCGGTTCCAGCTGATCGCGCATCACGGTTAGCCCTGCAGCCATCTTGTGCCCGCCACCTTTGAGCAGCAGCCCTTCGGCAGCCAGACGCTGGATCGAAGCCCCCAGATCGACGCCCGAAACCGAGCGACCCGAGCCCTTGCCTTCATCCCCGTCAAAGCCGATCACGATGGCTGGGCGGTTCGCGGCCTCTTTCAGACGCGACGCAACGATGCCAACGACGCCGGGATGCCAGCCCTCACCGGCGGCCCAGACCAAAGGCGCGTCCAGCCCGCGCTCCTCGGCCTGTTCCATGGCGGCTGCGCGTACGGTGTTTTCGATATCGCGGCGCTCGGTATTCAGTTCGTCCAAGCGCTGCGACAGGGCCTCGGCCTCGTGCATCGAATCGGTGCTGAGCAACCGCGCTCCCAGATCGGCCTGGCCAATGCGTCCGCCCGCGTTCACGCGCGGTCCCAGCATGAACCCAAGGTGATAGCTGTTGGGGGCCGAATCCATCCGCGCCACGTCCGACAGGGCCACCAGACCGGGCCGCTGCCGCTGTGCCATCACCTTCAGCCCCTGACGCACCAGCGCGCGGTTCGCCCCGATCAGAGGAGCGACATCTGCCACGGTCGCCAGCGCCACCAAATCCAGCAGCGAGATCAAGTCCGGTCCCTTAACCCCGGCCTCACGCAGTTGCCGCCCGGCCTCGACCAGCATTAAGAACACCACGCCAGCCGCACACAGATAGCCCAGATCGCCGCTTTCATCCTGCCGGTTCGGGTTCACCACGGCCACGCATTCGGGCAGGGTCTCGCCGCCCAAATGGTGATCCAGCACGATTACATCCGCGCCTTTGGCTGCCGCGATCGGTTCATGGCTCAGCGTGCCGCAATCGACGCAGATGATCAGGTCGTGACGGGCGGCCAGCTCCTCCATTGCGGGCACATTGGGGCCATAGCCCTCATCAATCCGGTCGGGCACGTACAGCGTCGCCTGCAACCCCATCTGCCGCAGCCAGACCAAAAGCAACGCCGCAGAACTGCCGCCGTCCACATCATAGTCCGCAAAAACAGCAATCCGCTGCTTGGCTCGCACCGCCGTCAGAAACCGGGTGGCTGCGACCTCCATATCCTTCATGTCACGCGGATCGGGCAGCAGTTCCTTAAGCTTGGGCTCCAGGAAACCGGGAACCTCCATCGCGGGAACGCCACGGACCGCCAGCACCTGGCAAACAGCACGCGGCAACCCAGCCTGTTGCACCAGCATCTCGGTCGCGCGTTCTACATCAGCCGAGGGGCCGACCCAACGCCGCCCGGACAAAGACTGTTCAACCCCAAGAAAGCTCATGACCCGCCCCTGATATGCCAAGGCCGGATACCTTTCGGACCCGGCCTCTTCATCTTTTTACAAATACTCTCGCCGAAGGCGGCGGCGCAAGCCGCTATCAGGTGTCGTGCGACCACATGGGCGTGCGGTAGGACATACGGCGCACCGACCCGGTTTTCGACCGCATCAACAGCGTTGTCGTCTCAACCCAGCCCGGCTCGCGCTTAATGCGCGGTAACAGCGACCCGCCGGTCACGCCGGTTGCGGCGAAAATCACGTCGGCTGTCACCATCTCATCGCGTGCGTAGATACGGTCCAGATCGGTGATGCCCGCCTTGGCCGCGCGGCCGCGTTCGTCATCGTTGCGGAACAGCAGGCGGCCAAAGATCTGACCACCCATGCATTTCAAGGCCGCTGCAGCCAGCACACCCTCGGGCGCGCCGCCTTGGCCCATATACATGTCGATGCCGGTCTCTTCACTTTCGGCGCAATGCATCACACCGGCCACGTCCCCATCGGTGATCAGACGGATCGAGGCTCCGGTCTCGCGTACTTCGGCGATCATCGCCTCGTGCCGGGGGCGTTCCAGAATGCAAACTGTAATGTCAGCGGGCGCGCAGCCCTTGGCTTTGGCCAGAGCCTCGACCCGTTCACGCGGGCTCATGTCCAGATTCACGACGCCTTCGGGATAGCCCGGACCCACGGCCAGCTTGTCCATGTAAACGTCGGGCGCATGCAGCATCGAGCCGCGCGGGCCCATGGCGATCACGGTCAGGGCATTGGGCATGTCCTTGGCGGTCAGGGTGGTGCCTTCCAGCGGGTCCAGCGCGATGTCCACGCCGGGGCCATTACCGGTACCGACCTCTTCACCGATATAAAGCATCGGCGCTTCGTCCCGCTCGCCTTCGCCGATGACCACGACGCCTGCGATATCTAGCAGGTTCAACTGTTCGCGCATCGCGTTGACCGCTGCCTGATCGGCTGCCTTCTCGTCACCACGTCCCACCAGCGAGGCAGAGGCCAGAGCAGCCTGTTCCGCAACCCGCGCCAGGCCCAGCGACAGCAGTCGGTCGTTGAAATCAATCTTGGCAGCACTCATTTTCACTATCCTCAGGTCAGTATAGGCGTTTTCTTGGGCATAGCCTGCGGCCTAGGCAGGCCGCAAGGGTCAAACCTCTTCAATGCGCAGCGCGACCGGTTCGCCCGATACCACATCGGTGTCGCGGAACCCGTCCAGCGCCACATCCAGCGTGGCCCGTGTTGTTTTATGCGTTACGATCAGGACCGGCGCGGTGCTGTCCGAGTGGCCATATTGGCGCATCCGGTCGATCGACACACCGGCATCGCCCAGAATGGCAGCCACTTTCGCCAGCGCGCCGGGTTTGTCGAACAGCGCAAGACGCAGGTAATAGGGGGCGGGCAGGCCGGTGATCGCCGGTGCCGCATCCTGCAACGAGGTCGCGGGCCGGCCAAAGGTCGGGATTTGCAACCCGCGCGCCAGATCACAGACATCGCCCATCACGGCGCTTGCCGTGGGGCCTTCGCCCGCGCCGGGGCCGCGCAGAACGACTTGTTCGACCGCATCGCCCTCGATCACTACCATGTTGGTGCCGCCTTCCAGTTGTCCCAGCGCCGAGCCGCTGGGTACAAGGCAGGGTTGCATCCGTTGGACCAGCCCTCGCGCGGTTTTCTGTGCGACGCCGAGCAGCTTGATGCGATAGCCCATATCGTCGGCCTGGTGGATGTCATCGAGGCTGATCTGCTGAATGCCCTCAATCTCGATCCCGTCGAAGTTGGGTTTGGTGCCGAAGGCAATCGACGACACCAGCGCCAGTTTATGCGCTGCATCGATGCCGCCGACATCCAGATTTGGATCAGCTTCGAGGTACCCCAGCTGGGCGCATTCTTCGAACAGGGCGTTATAGCCCAGCTCCTGCGATTGCATCCGGGTCAGAATATAGTTGCAGGTGCCGTTCATCACGCCCATGACGCGGGTGATTTCATTGCCTGCAAGACCTTCGGTCAGGGATTTGATCACGGGAATACCGCCTGCAACGGCGGCCTCGAACCGGATCACGCGCCCGGCGGCTTCGGCCTTTTCGGCCAGCTCTTGCCCGTGGATCGCCAGCAGCGCTTTGTTTGCGGTTACGACGTCTTTGCCGCTGGCCAGCGCCGCCTCGACCGAGGCTTTGGCGGGGCCGTTTTCACCGCCCATCAGTTCAACATAGACGTCGATATCGTCCCGCTGCGCCAAGGCGACAGGGTCGGTTTCCCAGGCATAGCCCGACAGGTTCAAGCCGCGATCCTTGGACGCGTCGCGTGCCGAAACAGCGGTGATTTCAATGGGACGGCCGGTGCGAGCCTGTAGAAGATCCGCATGTTGCCGCACGATCTTGACGACACCCACGCCGACCGTTCCCAAGCCCGCAATTCCAAGCCGCAGCGCCTGTGTCATCCCGTGGGTTCCTTTCGCTCGAATTCATCGCCTGTCGGGCCTTGCCCGTTCTCCGCTGCCTTAGCGGGTTCGGCGCGAGGGTGCAATGCGTCCCGAGCCAGGCCAACAAGGGATTTTGACGACGTTCAGTTGATTTCTGCGTTCTGCAGTTGATCCGCCTTGTTTTCCAGCGCTTCGCGGCGGGCGTTCAGCTCTTCTTCGACCTCGGCGGCTTCGCTGACGGGGTCGACTGGCGGGCCCAGATTCTGCTGCAACGCGATCAGCTTGGGATAGCGTGCCTTTTTCACGTTGGTAGGTTCCTCTCCCTCCAATTCCGGGAAGTTTGCACAGGCTGCGCAAGCCAGCACAGCGATCAGAAATGGCAGGGGTTTCATTCAGAACCCTTTCGAACAGTACTGCTCCAGTGATGCCTCTTTTGCGACGGCGGTTCAAGCGGGGTTCTATCTGAACATCTGTTCAGATATTGTTGAGTTATGGCACGCACGCAAGGTTCACATTCCGATATCACTGGCCCCCGCATTCGCAAGGCGGCGCTGGCTTTGTTTGCTCGCCACGGCTATGCAGCGGTGTCGATGCGCCAGATCGCGGCCGAAGTCGGTGTGCAGGCCGGTGCGCTGTATAACTACACACCCGACAAGCAGAGCCTTCTATACAGGCTGATGTCCGACCACATGCAGGACCTTCTGACAGCCTATGGCGCGCTGGATCCCGCAGGTGATGCCATTGAGGCCCTGCGCCGCTTTGTCGGCTTCCATATCCGGTTTCACCTGCAACGCCCCGATGAGGTCTTCATCGCCTATATGGAACTGCGCAATCTGACCCCCGAGAATTTTGCCGAGATTGAGGCTCTGCGCCGCAGCTATGAGGATTCGCTGGAGACAATTCTGCAAGACGGTCAGCGGGCAGGGCAGTTTGACATCGCGGATACCAAGATCGCCACGTTGGCCGTGATTGCAATGCTGAATGGCGTGATGACCTGGTATCGCGCGGGCGGGCGTTTGTCGCTGGACGAGGTCGAGCGGATCTATTGGGATATGGTACGACGCTCGGTCAGTGCGCAGGGCGAATGAAGGTGCCGTTTTGCAGCTCTCGAAAGGCCTGTTCCAGTTCAGCGCGCGTGTTCATGACGATGGGTCCGTGCCACGCCACCGGCTCGTCGATCGGAGCACCTGAGATCAGCAGGAAACGGACCCCATCCGGCCCGGCCTGAACCGTGACCTCATCCCCGGTTCCAAACCGCACCAATGTGCGATCGCCGGACATGTCGCGGATATTGACCTCTTGCCCTGAGACCTCTTTTTCCAGCAAGACGCCAGTGGGTTGCGAGGCATCGGCGAAGGCTGCCTGTCCCTGAAAGACATAGGCAAAAGCGCGGCGATAGGTGTCGACGCGAAAGGTCTTTTTCACGCCCGCCGGGATCTGGATATCGAGATATTGCGGGTCAGCGGCGATGCCGTCTACCGGGCCGGTTTTGCCCCAGAACTCACCAACAATGACGCGAACCTTGGTGCCGTCATCATCCGTGATTTCGGGGATCTCTTTGCTTTCCACATCCTGGTACCGCGGTGAAGTCATTTTCTGGGCTGAGGGCAGGTTGCCCCAAAGTTGAAACCCGTGCATCTGCCCAGAGCTGTTTCCTTTGGGCATTTCCTGATGCAGAATGCCGGACCCGGCGGTCATCCATTGTACGTCGCCCGCGCCCAAGGTGCCGGTGTTGCCCAGAGAATCCGAATGCTCGACCGTGCCGGACAGCACATAAGTGATCGTCTCTATCCCGCGGTGGGGGTGCCATGGAAAACCGGCCATGTAGTCCTGCGGACGTTCATTTCGGAAATCATCGAAGAGCAGGAAGGGGTCTAATTCGGACGGGTCCTGAAACCCGAATGCGCGGTGCAATTTGACGCCCGCGCCTTCCATCGTTGGCATGGCTTTTCTGGTCTCCAGCGTGGGTCTAAGCGACATATGGGCCTCCTGTATCTCATGCGAACCATGTATCGCGCGGGTAAGGTTCGTCAATTTGCAGTCAGGCACGGGACCTGTGCGCAAAAATGCAATGCACCGCCCTCTGTCCTTCGTCAGCGAAAGCGGCTACATCCGGTCAAACGAACGCGGGGATATGACGATGCAGCAAGAGGTACTGGCCACTGTAAGGGCTTCAACACCAAGACGTTGGCTTGGCGTTGGCATGTTGGCTGTGGTTGGGGCGCTGGTTCTCTATGTGGCAGCGGCAACCCCGCCAGAGCCGGCCTGGCAGGTGTTTCTGGTCTTGGTTGGGATCGCGGCATTCTGGCTGGCGCACCGTATGTGGACTGCAACTGCCGACTGGATCGAGTTGACCAAAACCGAGATGCGTACAGGGTCAGGGCGCGTTATCGCTTATGTCGACAGTATCGAGGCCGTGGATCGCGGGGTCTTTGCGTTCAAGCCCTCAAACGGCTTTTTGGTTCGCACGAAGGAGGGTCAGGCGAACGCCTGGGCACCGGGACTTTGGTGGCGTCTAGGCCGTCGGGTTGGCATCGGCGGCATGACATCCGCCGCCGAAACCAAATTCATGTCTGAGGCGCTTTCTATCTTGCTTATGAACAGACCGGCTGAGGGCCAAGGTTCTGCGCAATAGCGTTCGTAAAACGCGGACGAGTGAATACAAAATTTTCGAAGGTTGAATCGTCGCTTACCCAATCCCCGATGACTGCGGCGCCACCAAAGGCCGGATCGAAGTCATTTGAGGTTTCAACGATGATAAGTGTGTCCTGATCCGGCATCGGCGGCAAAGAGCCGCTAATGCTGGTGATGTTGTCATTGTCCAATTGATCGCAGAAGCCGCGAATGGCAGACCAGTCAACATAATGTCGTGCATCGCCTTCATCATACCTGACCAGCGAAATACGAACACGTAGTGGCGTACCATTGTCGACCATACGCTCCATCAATTCCTGCATGGAGTCTACGTATGTATCCGTAACCTCTGACGTTTCCCTCGAGATCAGATCTCCAACGGTATAGGCGGCCCGAAGGTTGGCGGCGCTTTGCCGGAAACCGTCGAAAAACGTGTAGGTGCCGGTGACCGTCCAGAACAGCATCGGAAAGACCAGAACAGCCTCGACCGACAGGGCACCGCGTTCGTCACGGGCTTTGCGGTTTAATAGGTTTCGAACTTTTGCAAGCAGGGACATGGGACTATCAAGGCTCCTGAACAAATGCTGTGGTGGCGGTAAGAGCGATCTGGCCCCTGTCGTCAGACAAAGCGCGGCCCATCAACGAAGTGGGGAATACAGGGTCCACTTTGGCGCAGGCCCGCAAAATCATCAGCTCGTTTGACAGGCCCGGTGTAAACTCGCGCACAGGTCTGGCTTCTTCTGAGTTGTCAGTGCAGTCAGCCGTTTCCGGCAAGACAACCCCGGTGAACGCGCTCTGCACGATCATCTCAAGACGCATGTTGTCTTGGCAGTTCTTGATAACCAAAGTCCGTCCGCAGATGGAATCCTTGATGGAGTCATGTGTCGGCTCAGTGCCAGTGCCCAGACGAACGTCCCTAACGGTTTGGTCTACAGCGCGTTCCAACATCGCCTGCTGGAGCGTGACCAGCGAATACTCCGTCGCGCTCAGGATGAAGAAGATGAAGGCAGGGAACAGGAGTGCGAATTCGAGTGTGATCGATCCGTTTTCAGACTTTCTAAAAAGCCGTAGTTTTTTGAATGCTCGATGTGTCATTGAGTCAACCTCAACTTTTTGATCGACGATGCGATCGAGGCGAATGCCTCTTCCAAAGAGATACCTTCGGGATCATCAAACTCGTCGACTTCATAGACATGGCTGTCGGAACTTGCGCAATTCTTGATCGTAGTCAGACCCGCCGCGGGGGCTTCAAAAGCGATACCGTAGATAATCGTGCCCTTGTTCTTGGCCGCGGAGCAGATATTGGTTGTGCGCGTATTCTTGCTGGACGCCCCTGTCGAGCGGAAGGCGTTGTTGTACCAGTTGGTGCGGTGGTTGTTCTGCCAGCGGTAGTTGTTGACCGCGTTCCAGAACAGGGAAGCTTGATTAAACAGTTGGGGGTATGTCAGGCGAGTGGCCCGACCTGGTTCGTTGTCACCAAAAGGGTGATCGCGGAAAACGCCTTGACGTGTCCAGAAATAAGTGGGCGGGTTGCTGGAAACGCGGGTGCTGTATTCACCTCGTTGGCCGTTGAAATGAACGTAGTTGGGGTTGTACCAGACGTTCGAGTTGCCACTGCGCAAGTCCGAGCGTAAACGGAATTGCGAGGTGTTCTGGCCGTCGGTCATAACAATCACAATTTTCAGAACATCTTCTTCGTATCCCAGCGGGCGGTTGCTGAATTTTGCCGGGACGTTGCCGTCAGTCGACAGATCGCTGACGACATCCTGGAAGGCAGGGTCCAGCAATGCCGTACCCCATTTCATGCCGACGTCGATCGAGGTGTTCCCGGTCGCCGTCAGAGCATCAATTCGGTTGTGCAATACGGTAATGTCGTCCGTGACAGGCGTAATCTCGCTCCCGGCGCGGACCGGGCAAACAGGGGCACTGATCGGGTTTTCCGAGTTCGTGAAAACGTCGAAATGTCCGGTGCGTTCCAACGCCGTTGCCGGGTCAAGGGCTGCTTGCTGGAACTGAGTCGAAGTGAAGTTAACGCAATGCGAAAAGCTGTGCTCGCTTGAGACATTGGTGAACTTGTCCAAAATGTCAGCACCCGCGTTCACCTGAGTGGCATAGGGGATGATTGACATCGAAATCTCGCTGCCTTCCTGCTTTTGCAGCATCAGCGTGACAAATTCCTTTGCCGCATTCCTGAGAACTTCGATCTTGGTCTTGTTCGGTTCGGCTGAATCTTCGTTCATGGACCCGGACATATCCAGAACCAGAGAGATCTCGACAGCGCCGATAGATTCCTCGGCAGTACTTGCCGCAACGGCCGTGAGTTGCTTGACGCCCGAAAACCGCATGAAATGTGTGGGAACGACGGTCTGCGCCCTGGCAGAAACTCGACGAGACCCCAAGCCTTCCTCGACAACGGGTTCTCCGACCAGCTTATCTCCAAGCCCGGCCTTTTCCAGATAAGATACCACGACCGCTTTCGGAGGCAGTTGCTGATCAAGATCCGCGGCTGCCAGAACGGCGCGGTCCAACGTGGACTGAAGGTTCGCGCGATCTCGCTCAAAGTTCATCAGGTCAACGCCCATACCGGTCGTTGCCAAAATGACAAGGAAACCCAGCAGCACGAAAATGGTGAATGCACCGTCTTCTCGCTGCGCGAAATGACGAGCTAAAGGAATTTGTCGACCAAAAAACGTTTTGCCGCCGCGACGTGCGTGTTCAATCATTATGCAGACCTCGTTGAGCAGACATCCCAAGCTGCTAGGAAAAAGTTAACGCATGGAAATTACTGGTGAAACGTGGCGGGAATTGGGCGAAACGGCCCCCCTTTAGGCCCTTTTGGGGGCAAATGGAGGATAATTTATCGAACACGTGTCGCTCTGTTTTCCCGCTGGCGACAATCGCGTTGGCGCTGAAGATCCCTCGCGACTCAGCGGGGGTTCAACAAGATGTGCAGAAAATTTCGACTTTTATTTCTGCTTAAATATTGATCGTTTAAGTAAGGGGTGCGACAAAACGTCAGAACGCCAGTCGTTCGTTGGCACGGAGGTATAGATGACGGCCATTAATGAACCAAGTTTTCGTGAGAGTGTTGATTTGATGTTCAACAGGGCGGCGTCCCTGATGGATTTGCCCCCCGGACTTGAAGAAAAGATACGTGTCTGCAATGCCACCTACACTGTTCGTTTCGGTGTGCGCCTACGTGGCGACATACACACCTTCACCGGATACAGATCGGTTCATTCCGAGCATATGGAACCCGTGAAAGGCGGTATCCGCTATGCGCTGGCCGTAAATCAGGACGAGGTCGAGGCGCTGGCTGCGCTGATGACTTATAAATGTGCCTTGGTAGAAACGCCGTTTGGCGGCTCGAAAGGCGGGCTATGCATCGACCCGCGCAAGTATGAAGAGCATGAGCTTGAGCAGATCACTCGGCGCTTCGCCTATGAATTGGCCAAGCGGGACCTAATCAACCCGTCTCAGAACGTTCCGGCCCCCGACATGGGTACAGGTGAGCGGGAGATGGCCTGGATGGCCGACCAATATGCGCGGATGAACACCACCGATATCAACGCGCGCGCTTGTGTAACTGGCAAGCCGCTGAACGCAGGTGGTATCGCCGGGCGGGTCGAGGCAACGGGGCGCGGTGTGCAATACGCGCTGCGCGAGTTCTTCCGCCACCCGGAAGATATCCAGAAGGCGGGCCTGTCAGGGAAGTTGGACGGCAAGCGGGTGATCATTCAGGGATTGGGTAACGTGGGCTATCACGCGGCTAAATTCCTGAGCGAAGAGGACGGAGCGATTGTCACCGGCATCATAGAGTGGGATGGCGCGCTATATAACCCTGATGGGATCGACGTTGAATCCGTTCGGCAGTGGATCGTCAAACATGGCGGCGTCAAGGGTTACCCGGACGCGACCCATTCCGCCGAAGGCTCGGCAGTGCTGGAACAAGAATGCGATATCCTCATCCCGGCGGCGCTGGAAGGCGTGATCAACCTGGAAAACGCTGATCGCATCAAGGCTCCGCTGATCATCGAGGCGGCCAACGGCCCTGTGACGGCGGGCGCGGACGAGATTCTGCGTAAAAAGGGCACCGTGATCATCCCGGATATGTATGCCAACGCAGGTGGTGTGACGGTCTCGTATTTCGAGTGGGTCAAGAACCTCAGCCATATCCGCTTTGGCCGGATGCAGCGCCGGCAGGAAGAGGCGCGGCACGAACTGATCGTCAGCGAACTGGAGCGTCTGGACCGGTATCTGGGCGATGCCTGGTCGATGTCACCGGACTTCAAGGCCAAGTACCTGAAAGGTGCGGATGAGCTTGAGCTAGTGCGCTCGGGCCTCGATGACACGATGCGGATTGCGTATCAATCCATGCGTGAGGTTTGGCATAGCCGCGATGATGTCGAAGACCTGCGCACAGCTGCGTATATCGTGGCGATCGACCGGGTCTCGAAGAGCTATCGCGCTAAAGGGCTGTGATGTCAGCGCAGGGGCGGCCTTGGGTCGCCCCTGTGCAACACGAAGGCGCGAGGTGCAAAACGGCGATGGCGGGACGGGTTTGCCGGGGATAGACTGCCGGAACAGAAACGAATCCCGGAGACCTACATGTTGCGTATCGCCGTTGCGGCCCTTGTACTGGCTACCCCTCTGGCCGCTCAGGAAACCAAGGAACAAAGCTGCAAGTTTCAAGCCGACGTCGTGGCCGCCATTCAGCAGGCGCGGCTGGACCGGGTGAAGGAACGCGACGTGCCGCAGGCTGTCGCCGATGCAGGGCCCACTTGGCCAGAAAATTACAATGCGGCTATCCCGCTGATCACGCCTTGGGTCTATGAGCAAAAGATGCGCGACGTGCGCAAGAAAGACCTTGGTGCCGCCTGGCTGGAGCTGTGCTTGCAGCAATAATCCACAGGCCCGCCATTTCCCTGTGGACAACCGCGCGCCATCCCCTTGGCGTGCGTTTTCATTTCTGGCAGGTTTAGCACATGTCATTGCCCCCCGGATTTCTGGATGAACTGCGTGCGCGCCTCAGCCTGTCTCAGGTCGTGGGGCGAAAGGTCATGTGGGACCAGCGCAAATCCAATCAAGGCAAGGGTGATATGTGGGCGCCGTGCCCGTTTCACCATGAAAAGACGGCGTCGTTCCATGTGGATGATCAAAAGGGGTTTTACTACTGCTTTGGGTGCCACGCCAAAGGGGATGCGATCAGTTTCGTGAAAGAGACCGAGAATGTCTCGTTCATCGAAGCGGTCGAGATTCTGGCCCGCGAGGCCGGGATGCCGATGCCGCAGCGCGAACCCAAGGCGCAGGAAAAGCAGGACCGCCGCGCGCAACTGGCCGAGGTGATGGAGCAGGCGGTGCAGTTCTTCCGTCTGCAGATCAAGACCGGGGCCGGGAGTGCGGCTCGCGATTACCTGACCCGCCGGGGGTTGGACGCGCAGGCGCTGGATCGATGGGAGATTGGCTTCGCCCCCGATGGATGGCAGGCCCTTTGGGATCATCTGACCAGCAAGAATGTGGCCGAGGATCTGATCCTGGGGGCGGGTCTGGCGAAACCGTCGAACAAAGGCAAAAAGCCTTATGATACCTTCCGAAACCGGATCATGTACCCGATCCGTGACCCGCGTGGGCGGTGTATTGCCTTCGGCGGTAGGGCGATGGACCCCAATGACAATGCCAAATACCTGAATTCGCCCGAGACCGAATTGTTCGACAAGGGGCGCAGCCTCTACAACCACGGGCCCGCGCGGCAAGCGGCGGGGAAGGGGCGACCTCTGATCGTGGCCGAAGGCTATATGGATGTGATCGCGCTGGCCGAGGCCGGGTTTGGCGCGTCGGTTGCTCCGCTGGGCACCGCGATTACCGAACATCAACTGCAACTGCTCTGGCGCATATCCGATGAGCCGGTCATTGCATTGGATGGTGACACGGCGGGCTTGCGCGCCGCGATGCGCGCGGTTGATCTGGCCCTGCCGCTGCTTGAGGCAGGGAAATCTCTGCGGTTTGCCCTGATGCCCGAGGGCAAGGACCCCGACGACCTGCTGCGCGCCGAAGGGCCGGGGGCCGTGCAAGCCGTGCTGGAAGGCGCAATTCCCATGGTCAAGCTGCTGTGGCAGCGCGAGACCGAGGGCAAGGTGTTCGACAGTCCCGAGCGCAAAGCGGCGCTGGACAAGGCACTGCGCGAGAAGATCAAGCTTATCCGCGACCCCTCGATCCGGTCGCACTACGGGCAGGAAATCAAGGACCTGCGCTGGCAGTTATTCCGCCCGCAGCGCCAACAGCAGAACCGCCAATGGCAACCGCGTGGCAAGTGGCAGCCTCAGCCGACGGCGACACCAGGAGCACGCGCGTCCTTCCTGGCCTCGTCCGAAGGTTCGGAAATCCAACTGCGCGAAGCGGCGATTCTGGCCATTGCAGCGCTGAACCCGCAGGTGGTTGTGCAGTTCGAAATCCAGTTGGAAGAGATGGAGTGCCGTGACCCCGACCACGCCGCTCTGCGCCACGCCATCCTGCGCCATGCGATTGATGACCCCGAGAATCTGAAAGACCACATTGCTGAAACTTTGGGGCCCGAAGCCCTTGAAAACCTGCTGGCCCTTCGCCATGTCGCAGTGATCCCTTGTGTGTATAAACCGGGCGATGTCGAAAAGGCCGAAATGACGCTGGCCGAGGAGCTCGCAAAGATCAAAGCTCTCAGGGGGTTGGACGCAGAGATTGCCGAAGCCGAGGAGGAACTGTCTGATCTGGCCGATGAGGCGCTGACATACCGGCTGGCCCAGGCCGCCGAAGAGCGTAACCGCACAAGCCGCAGCCAGAATGAGGACAGGGCGATATTCGACGTGGCCGACAATGGCGCGCGAATCAACCGCGACGAGAAAGACAAGTTTGAGGCAATCATGTCCGGGATCAATTTCGAGCGGAAACGCCGGTAAAGTGGTGTTTTCGTAAGGCACTGGAAAAGAAAAACGGGTAAACGGGTGGCCGAATCACTTCTACGCGCTAATGATTCGGTTCAAACGAATCACCCATCCCTGCAGGAGCATTGAATGGCCGCCAAGGATACCAACGAAGACCGCAAATCCGACGAGCAGGAACAGGAAATCTCGCTGGATATGAGCCAGGCCCAGGTCAAGAAGATGATCGCCGAGGCCCGCGAGAAAGGTTACATCACCTACGACCAGCTCAATCAGGTTTTGCCGCCGGATCAGGTCAGCTCGGAGCAGATCGAAGACGTGATGTCGATGCTGTCCGAGATGGGCATCAACATCATCGAAGATGAAGAGGCCGAGGAAGAAGAAAACAAAGGCTCGACCGAACTAACCACGACCGAAAGCAACCGCGAGGTTGCTTTGGCCGGGGCGGCGACCGAAAAGCTGGACCGCACCGACGACCCTGTGCGCATGTATCTGCGCGAGATGGGCAGCGTCGAACTGCTGAGCCGCGAGGGCGAGATTGCCATCGCCAAACGGATTGAGGCCGGGCGGAACACGATGATCGCAGGCCTGTGCGAAAGCCCGCTGACGTTCCAGGCGATCACCATCTGGCACGACGAATTGCTGTCCGAAGACATTCTGCTGCGCGACGTCATCGATTTGGAGGCCACTTTTGGCAACCAGATGGACGAAGACGGCGACGTCGAGGAACCAGTGGTTGACACCTCGAACGTGCAGGCCGCCAAGCCCGCGAAAGAGGATACCGGCCCCGAGCTGGACGCCGACGGCAACCCGCTGAACAACGACGACGATGATGACGACGATGATCAGGCCAACATGTCACTGGCCGCGATGGAAGCCGCGCTGAAGGATCAGGTTCTGACCACGCTGGAACGCATCTCGACCGACTTCTCGATGCTGTCGGAAATGCAGGATAGCCGAATTTCAGCCACACTGAATGAAGACGGCACCTTCAGCGAACAGGACGAAGCAACATACCAAAAGTTGCGCGCCGAGATTGTTGAGTTGGTGAATGGGCTGCACCTGCATAACAACCGGATCGAAGCGCTGATCGACCAGCTTTACGGTATCAACCGCCGCGTGATGTCGCTGGACAGTTCGATGGTGAAGCTGGCGGATCAGGCACGGATCAACCGCCGTGAGTTTATCGACGCCTATCGCGGGCGCGAGCTGGACCCCAACTGGCTGTCGGATATGGCGGAAAAGCCGGGTCGGGGCTGGCAGATGTTCATTGAACGCTCGACCGCGAAGGTCGAAGAACTTCGCAACGATATGGCTCAGGTCGGTCAGTATGTCGGTTTGGACATCCCCGAATTCCGCCGCATCGTGCAGCAGGTTCAGAAGGGTGAGAAAGAGGCGCGGCAGGCCAAGAAGGAAATGGTCGAGGCCAACCTGCGTCTGGTGATTTCGATCGCCAAGAAATACACCAACCGTGGCCTGCAATTCCTTGATCTGATCCAGGAAGGGAACATCGGCCTGATGAAGGCGGTGGACAAGTTCGAATACCGCCGCGGCTACAAATTCTCGACCTATGCGACCTGGTGGATTCGTCAGGCGATCACGCGGTCTATCGCGGATCAGGCGCGCACCATTCGTATTCCGGTTCATATGATCGAGACGATCAACAAGCTGGTTCGGACCGGTCGCCAGATGCTGCATGAAATCGGTCGCGAGCCGACGCCGGAAGAACTGGCCGAAAAGCTTCAAATGCCGCTAGAGAAGGTTCGCAAGGTGATGAAAATCGCCAAAGAGCCGATCTCTCTGGAAACACCGATCGGCGACGAGGAAGACAGCCAACTGGGCGATTTCATCGAGGACAAGAATGCAGTGTTGCCTCTGGACAGCGCCATTCAGGAAAACCTTAAAGAGACCACCACACGGGTTCTGGCCTCTCTCACTCCGCGTGAGGAGCGGGTGCTGCGGATGCGCTTTGGCATCGGTATGAACACCGACCATACGCTGGAAGAGGTTGGCCAGCAGTTCAGCGTGACCCGCGAACGTATCCGCCAGATCGAGGCGAAGGCGTTGCGGAAGTTGAAACACCCCAGCAGGTCACGAAAACTGCGATCCTTCCTAGACCAATAAACAAAAGGCGCCTCAACCAAGGCGCCTTTTTTCATTCAGATGACCGTTCCAGAAAACGCTTTGGCAGGATTTCACAAGTTCTGAGCAGCAGCGGCACTTACCTCACTGTTGTCCACTCATGGGACGGACCGGGGCGAGGCATCTGCGCCGATGACCCCCGGTCTCACCCTTGGGGTGGAGGATCCAATCTGCTGCGGAACGTGCTTGGGGCTTGCCCGGTCCAGCGCTTGAAAGCGGTGGAGAAGGCGGGTTGATCGGCATAGCCAAGCGAATAGGCAATCTCGGTCAAGTTCATTCCGTTGGTGATGAAGGTCTGCGCTAGATCGCATCTGAGGTCATCGACGATCTCGCGATAGCTGGTTCCTTCATCCTTTAATCGACGCGCAAAGGTACGGGTGCTAAGACCCAAATTGGCGGCGGCTTCCTCGGCTTGCAGGATTGCACCAGGAAGGGATCTGGTGATCAGCCCTTCGACCTGCGCGCGCAATTTCTGTTTGGGTTGGCGTCTGTCGGCCATGACGCGATCCCCATACTCCAACAGATGCTGACGCAATTTGGGGTCATATGTCGGGACAGGTAAATCTAGCGTTGATAGGGCCAGAATGATCTCGAGCCTCTCGGTTCCGAAAGAGACGGGAAATCCTGCAAGCTTCTGATACTGCGCCTTGTTTTCCCCAACTTCGTGCTGAAAACACATTTCTATCGGGTAAAAATCAATCTGGGTAAGGTCGCGCATACGTGAAAGACCGGCGAACATCAGAAACTCGGTCCGGCGATGAAAACGGGCATAGCTGGCGTCCTTCCACTCGGCCTCGATCGTGGCAAAGTTCCCGGCCACGCGCAGACTGAAGCGCAGGGCGGGATCAATAAGGCCATGATAGCGGGCCGCGTTTTCCAGTACCTGCTTCAGATCGCGAGAGTATTTGCTGACATAGGCCGTCAGGCTCGAGGATGATTTGAAGGCCAGCCCCGCTTGCGCGGCAAACGTCGGATCGCCTAGGGCATCACAGGCATACCTGGTGAACAGAGCTTCGGTTTTTGCGCTGATCCCGCTGTTTAGCGCTTCGACCTCGGGCCGGCTGAGCCCACATTTCTCAAGCAATTTGTTGGCGACAGAATTGTCCGCCGCTTTCTGATCAAGCGTTCGGGTCAATGTCTGAATGCGGGCGATGTCGACGTCCATAGGTTCATCATAGCCTGTTTGCCCAGATTTTGCATCTATGCTGCAACGACCATTGTCCGGTTGTCGAAAAAGCTTGGCGCAAAGTCACAAGCGCATTTTCTACTAAGGCATTATCTGAGCCTCGTTGCCGGGTTAGAACCTTCTCGGGGATGAGGTCGAGCCCAGTCCGGACACAAAACGGATTGTCAGTGGCTCCCCGGCACACCCGTGTCCAATTGTGTCGCATTGCTCCATTCACGCAACCAGCGCAAAACTGGCGTGAAAAGGGCGACATGCAGCATTTTGATCTGACCAGCGTGACGAAAGACCAGGACGTAATCGTTTTCGACGGCGAATGTGTCCTGTGTGCTGGTTTTTTTCAGTTCATGCTAAGACACGATAGGCTGGCTCGGTTCAAATTCGTCACGGCGCAGTCGCCGCTGGGGCAGCAGATGTATATCAGTCTTGGCCTGCCAACCGAGGATTTTGAGACCAATCTGGTCATTGTTGATGGCCAGGTGTTCCAACGTCTGGATGCTTTTGCTGCAGCTATGCGGGCTTTGCCAGGTTTGTGGCCGGTTCTTGGGCTGTGCCGCTTTTTGCCAAGAATTATGAAAGACCCGGTCTATTTTGCAGTCGCGCGCAATCGCTACAGGCTATTCGGGCAAAGGCCTAGCTGCCTGATACCAGACGCGGCAATCCACACGCGTTTTCTGCCCGGAGGGTTCTGATTGGACCCGTTCTGGCAAGCCCTGCCAACGCATTCCGATTTGCCTGACGCGCTTCGCGCTCTGCACGAACATCCTGGCAAGTTTTCAGGGCGTTGTTCGGTCGAAGCCGGAACAAGTTGGGTCGTAAGATCAGCGCTATGGCTGGGTAGGTTCCCACCCGCGGCTAGCGACATTGCGATCCGCATCGTGACCCGACAGGACAATGAGACGTGGTTTTGGACGCGAGATTTTGCCGGGCATCTGATGCAATCGTCAATTCGGTTTGATCCAAAGACCATGTTGGTCTGTGAAAAGGCGGGCGTACTGACATTTTGGCTAAAACCGATATGGAACGGCGCAGAACTGAAATTGAAAATTCAGGGCTTGTCTGTTTTCGGGGTCCCATGTCCGGGCGTTTTGGTGCCCAAATCCTCGACCGTCGAATGGCAGGACGCGGTGGGTCGGTTCCGTTTTGACGTTTCGGCCAGATTGCCCGTATTGGGACTGCTCATCCGATATCACGGATGGCTAACGCCGGATCACGCGAGTCCCGACTGAGGCTGAATTGATCGTGAACCGCCTTTGACTGCAAGCAGCGTATACTATTTCCAGTCTTACCTCGTAACAGGAAAGAGTATGATTATGAAACAGGTTATGACATATGCCGCTTTGGCGGCAGTGGTGCTGAGTACGCCGGTCTCAGCGACGGGATTTGCACGACTTGGGTACCAAATCGCGTCCGTCAACAGCAACGTTTACGAAGTGATCCCGCGCGGTCGAACTGATGTGGACGGATATTGGTGCGCCGCTGCGGATTACGCGCGCAGAACATTGGGTGCGGGTTGGAAACAGCCGATCTATGTTGTGCGCGGCTATGGTCCCAGCGAAGCGACCGGTCGTCGTACGGCGGTCCAATTCTCGATCAATCCGCCAGCGGGTGTCAGCACCCCGACCAAGACTGTGTCTGTCGGGTTTGTCGCCGGTCAAAGCAGATCGGTTCAAAGTGCCAATTCGCTGTGCTACCGTCGCCAAATCTTTGACGACTAACGGAGTCTAGCGCCGTCTTGCAGACCGAGTTTATTATTTCGACGCGCGGACCGGGTTTGTATGAATTCACCCGCGACGTGTGTAACTGGCTCAACTCGGTCCAAGCAGACGGGCTTTTGACCCTGTTCGTGCGCCATACGTCGTGTTCTCTGGTGATACAGGAGAACGCAGACCCCGAGGTGCAGACGGACATGAATGCTTTTTTTCAACGGCTGGTGCCGCCCTCGAACCATCCATCGATGTCTTACTTGCGGCACACTTATGAGGGCCCAGACGATATGCCTGCGCATATCAAGGCAGCCTTGTTACCTGTGTCGCTGACTGTCCCGGTGGCGAACGGTCGCCCGGTTTTGGGAACGTGGCAAGGGATCTACGTTTTTGAACATCGCTCCCAGCCGCATACCCGCAAGGTCGCGGCGCATTTTGCTTAGAATCAGGATATTGCGGTAAAATTTTCCGACTACCCAAACCCTAGCGGCTGCCCTATAGTTGTGGATAAGTAAGCCACAGCGCTTACAAAAGAGGCGGATATAGGGACGAGGAGACGGCGGATGCGCTGCCCGTTTTGCGGAAATATTGACACACAGGTGAAAGATTCACGCCCGGCTGAGGATCACGTTGCGATCCGCAGACGTCGCTTTTGCCCGGCATGTGGCGGGCGGTTTACCACCTATGAACGGGTCCAGTTGCGCGATCTGGTCGTGATCAAGACAAACGGCAAGCGCGAAGATTTCGACCGCGACAAGCTGGAACGGTCGATCCGTATTTCGATGCAGAAACGGCCCATTGACCCCGAGCGTATCGACCAGATGATCTCGGGCATCGTTCGGCGGCTGGAAAGCATGGGCGAGACGGATATCCCCTCGAACAAAATCGGTGAGATTGTCATGGAAGCTCTGGCACGGATCGACACCGTCGCCTATGTACGCTTTGCAAGCGTATACAAGAATTTCCAGGCGGCCGATGATTTCGAGGAATTCGTCCACGAACTGCGCCCGCCGCAGCCTTCGACGGACGAGTGAGCGACTCAGATAAGCGATATATGGCGCTGGCCCTGTCTTTGGGGCAGCGCGGACAGGGGTTGTGCTGGCCTAACCCGTCTGTGGGCTGTGTCCTTGTGCGGGACGGTCGGATTGTCGGGCGCGGTTGGACGCAGCCCGGCGGTCGCCCGCATGCTGAAACCGAGGCACTGAAACAGGCTGGTGACGCGGCTCGCGGTGCGACGGCCTATGTCTCGCTGGAACCATGTGCGCATCATGGCAAGACACCTCCCTGCGCGCAGGCGCTGATTGCTGCGGGTGTTTCGCGCGTGGTTTCACCCATCGAAGACAGTGATCCGCGCGTGGCAGGGCAGGGCTTTGCGATGTTGCGCGACGCGGGGATCGAAGTCACGACCGGTGTCCTCTTGGATCAGGCCGAGCGGGATCACGCGGGCTTTTTCCTGAAGAACGAGCAGGGTCGCCCGTTTGTAACGCTCAAGCTGGCCAGCAGTTTTGACGGCCGTATTGCCACGTCGTCCGGGCACAGCCAGTGGATTACCGGTCCCACGGCGCGCCGAGCCGTCCACGCAATGCGCGCCCGCCACGATGCGGTGATGGTGGGCGCTGGGACCGCACGGGCGGATGACCCCTCACTGACGGTGCGTGATTTGGGGGTCCAGGCGCAACCGGTTCGCGTGGTGGTCTCGCGCCATTTGGACCTTCCCTTATTGGGGCAACTGGCCAGAACGGCCAAGGACATCCCGGTCTGGCTCTGTCACGGACCATCCCCCGACCTCGAGCGGGCAAAAGCGTGGGAGGGGTTGGGCGCGCGTTTGATCCCTTGTGCCTTGCACGATCATCAAATTGATCCCTTGGATTTGGTGCAGCAACTTGGGCAGGCCGGTTTGACCCGTGTCTTTTGTGAGGGCGGCTCGGCTTTGGCTGCGTCTTTGCTCGCGCAGGATCTCGTGGATGAGCTGATCGGTTTCAGCGCCGGGTTGACCATCGGGGCCGAGGGGCTGCCCGCGATTGGGGCGCTGGGACTTGAAACGCTGGAGGCCGCGCCCCGGTTTTCTTTGATGGAAACCCGTGCCATCGGGCCGGATATCCTGCACCGCTGGGAAAGATCCCTGCGCTAGCGCCGCCAGAGATGCGCGTAGGTCGCAAAGAGCCCTTGTAGTTTCGACAGTGCCCGTAATCCAGGCCGGTCGTTTTGATATCCCTCGGACAGACGTTGAACCGCAACTTCGACGGGGCAGGGTAGGCCGGTCACAGGATCAAGATAGCGCGGGTAGTCTATCAATGCGGCATGGACCAGCCCCAGCATTGACGGGCGCGCGCCGCGCCGCGCGGGAACTGAACCCAGGTCGGTCGTTAATCCCCAACCTGCATAGAATGGCGCGCCCAGAGTGGTCACGGGTATCCCACGCATCAGCGCTTCGAACCCAAGCAACGAGGTCATGGTCCAGACCTCGTGCACCTGCGCCAACAATGAGGCCGGATCGGTATCCGAGACGACGACGTCCACCAGATCGCGGGCGTCGATATTGCCACTGCGCAGGCCAGCCTCGACATCAGGATGGGGTTTGTAGATCAGCACTGCGTCCGGGTTGGCGGCGCGCACAGCGCGTAGCAAATCTGCATTGGTGCGGACATCGCTTGCCCCCAGCTGGATCGATGCGTCATCCTCGACCTGACCTGGAATCAAAATGCGGTGCCCATCGGGCAGGGCGGGGGCGGTGTCGCCTGTGTTGTATTTGCTGATCTGGCCCGAGATGATCTGCGCCACCAGCCCCTCGGCGCGCAGCTCCTGATCCGGGCGCAGGGTTTCGCGCCGGGCGATCAGGTTTTCCAATTGGCTGGGACGGGTTGGATCATAGTAGATTCCCAGATCATCCGTCGCCAGCGACAGAGGGGGCACTAGCCGGGCCCCCAGCCCCCGAGACCGCAGAAATCCATCCTCGACACGCACAACGTGATCCGTCGCCTCGGCTTGATTGGCCCAGACCATATGTGGTTGTTCGCCCGCCGTCGGAATATCCGGGGTGAACCTGACTTTTTTCTCGCGCCCGAACATCTGTTGGATGTGTTTACGTTTCCACAAACGCATCCCCGAGGCGGTCCACCCTCTGTGATCCTGCCGCCATGCGCGGGTCTGCGCTTCGAGCGTGTCCAGAACGGTTTCCAACTGACAGAGCTGATCTCGGAATGGGTCGTACCATGTCGGGTACAAGATCATCGCCGCCGCGAATAGCTGCGGTCGTGTCAAGTTGCGCTGGCGACGGGGCAGGTAGGGCTCGTCCTGCGTCAATCCCCAACCGGCATAGAATGGCAGGCCAAAGACACGCGGTTTGTGCCCGGCCAAAATGGCCTCGAACCCGAATTGCGACGACAGCGTGTAAACGCCAACGGCGCCTTCCAGCAGGGTCCAGGGACTGATCGGATCGCTGAACAGTGTGACCCGGTCTTTCTCATCATGGTCCGAGTAATAGCCGGGGCGGTGGCCTTGGATGGTTTCGGGATGCGTTTTGATCAGGACGCGGGCGCAGGGGTTCTCCTCTTGCGCCATCACCAGCATTTCGCGAAAGCGCGCCAGATCCCCGCCACTGGCCTTGACCGAGGCGTCATCGCGTGCCTGATCAACGACCAAAACATATCCGGGTTCAGGTGGTTCGATGTTCGGGTGATAGGCCGAGTATTTGCCAAGATGTCCGTCACGCAAACGCTCGATCCCGCTACGGGCGCGGTTCAGAAGGGCGGTGTCGTCCAGCGGGTGTGTGGCCAGAAGTGTCTCAAGCTCAGAGGGTAGCGACGGGTCGAAATGCAGGCCCGACCGGTCCAGCAACAGACCCATAGGGACTTCTCCGCTTCGACCGGGATGAAGAGAGCGCAGAAAGGCATCTTCGACATGCAGGATGGGTGCGTCATACCTTTCTGCCACCCATCGGCCACGATGCGCGGTGGGGCTGTCGCCCCAGACACCCACCAAGTCGCCGTCTTTCGGCAGGCCGAGGCGGATGTCGTAACCTGCAAGCGTCAGGATTCGGCGGATGCGGCGTTGGGTCAGAAACCCGCCGTTGTAGACAAGCAGTCGGGTCCGACTGTCCCCGGCTGTTGTGCCGGAATACATCAGCCGCCTGTCAGCGTTGTGACATTTGCCAGCGGTGTCAGGCCGCCCGCGATCAGCGAGATGGACTTGCTCCACTGTGAGTAGGGGGCTTCGGTGACATAGATCGTGTCATCATCGCGGATGACGAAATCGCGCGCGATGAACAGCCCGTTGGGTGCGGTGAGGTTCAATAGGTAGATCATGCGCTGATCCCCTTGCAGATCAGGCTGCCCCATGACCGCACGTGCGATTTCTTCGCGTTCCTTGCGCAGCACGAAAATACCGGTTGGGTCTGAGGACAGAGATTGTAAGCCGCCAACCTGGGCCAAAGCCTCTAGGGCGGAAAGGTCCTGACTGTCAAAGGCTACCCGCGATTGCCCGCCGGTGGCGCCAAGCGCCACGTAAGAGCGGGTGTCCGCCTCGATCAAGATGCGATCTCCGGCGCGTAGCGCGACGTCCAGTTTGGGATCACTGAACAAGTCGTTGTACCAGACCGTCCCCCGCTGATCGCCGCGTATCAGTGTGACCAGAGCGATATCGGAACCGACCGAAACACCACCAGCCCGCGACAGCATCCCACTGAGCGTTCGGGTCGGGCGTTCGATCGGGTAAATGCCCGGAGACGCCACTCCGCCAACCAAAGATACGGTTGACCCATCCCCCGCAGCGCGGCGTACTTCGACTTGCGGATCAGGGGTTTGCTCGCGCAGCTTGTCGGTGATGACGATGCGCAATTGTTCCGGGGTGTTGCCCGCTGCGCGGACCCGCCCGGCATATGGGACAAAGATGAAGCCCTCGCTATCGACCTGCACTTCGTTCAGGGATGTGGCCGCGCCCGCCTGAACCGACAAAAGGCCGTTGTCGACGTTTTCCCAAATCGACAGACCGAGAACATCGCCGGGGCGCACCGTGTCTGCCGTCAGATTTGGCGCGCTGCGAAAGGCTGCTGAGAACCCGAATTGTGGGATGGCCGATGTTTCCTTGGTGACGCGGTCATCCACCTCGACGACAAAAGCGTTGCCTCCATTCGCGGTGGAGCCCGCTAATATTTCGGATTTATTAGGACCAGATTTGGGAAGCTGGCACGCCGCCAGCAGACCGAAAGCGGCCACAAGGGAGACCCCCCGTACCCAGCGGATGGGAAAGCACTGCACTGCCGAATATCCTCAGTCTTTTTTGTTTGTGTCAGGCTAACCGGTTCGCCGCACGACTTCCAGTCTCAACCCGTTCGAGTCCTTGCACGATTTTCAACTGTGGCCTCTCGGTCTCGTTCAGCAGGGTTTGGTAGGGATCATATTGGTTCAGCATCAAATCAGCCGCACGGCGTAGCAGCTGTCGACGCCCTCGCACCGAGTAGAAACCACCCGGAATTTGGCTGGTCTTCAGCAAAAACCGGCGATAGCTCCGGTAGGCGTCCAGATCGGGCCGGGTGGGATTGGCAAAAAACGCCTCAAGCGGTTGTTGCGAGACGAATTCCGCCTTGTCATAGACCGACCGTCCAAAAATGCGCAGCGGTATGCCGCGCCAAAGCACCTGCTGTCCTGCTGTCGAGTTGATCGTCACGGCCGAGCTGGCCTCATCCAACAGACGGGCCAATTTGCCGCCGGGGACATAGTGCACCCTGTCGGCAACCCCATAAGAGCGGGCCAGATCGCGTGTGCGTTGTCGCAAAGGCTCCCGATGATTTTCCAGAGGATGTTCCTTGACCACCAGTTGGTGATGCCGGAGCGCACCTTCGGCAAAACCGCGAATGACATGTTCCAGAAACTCGCTCATTCCGTTGAAATCCGAATGCGCCTGTACTGAGCTGTCATGCCCAAGTTGCAGCAACGCCAGATGGTAGGGCTGCCCTGTCCGGCGCACGCGCTGGGTGGCCCAAAAGCGTTGTAGCCTGTGGAAGGGCATCAGCATGAAGCGTTTAAAATAAAGCAGAAACTCCCGTGAGACGGGTAATTCCCGGTGACGGCGGAAATTACGGTAGCGTTGGTTCAGAAACAGGACGAACCAATGATAGAGCGCACCATAGAAAATATGCTCACGCATGTCGCCCCAATGGGAAAGCGGAGGCGATGTCTGAGTGTCAGTCTGTTCCAACGCATCCTGCATCTGCGTGATATCCATGGACATAAGCCGCGAGTTCCCGTTCGAGCCCGCCCTTTCGTACGTCACCCACCAGGGGCGAAGATACCCTTCTTCGAACACATGCACTGTCAGCCCGTTTTCTTGTGCGATTTCAGCAGCCTGCGCGTGGATCGGTCGCGTGTCGCCATAAAGCACCAGATCTGTGACGCCGAGATCCGTTATCAGTCGGGTGAATTTGTCCGGCCAATCTTCAGGCCTGCCGCGAAATGGGATATAGCTGCCCCGGTCGAACCAAAAGGCTCGGTCGCCAGCGTTGAACCCCACGCGCCACACCGTCGCCCCTGTTTTGCGCAAAATCCGCCCCAGCGCGTTGAAGAACGGGCCGTGCGGTCCTTGCAGGAACAGAAAGACGCGTTGATCCGCGTCTGTGGTGATTGGTGGCATGAGGACTGCTCGTGTGGTGTTATGGCTAAATTTATGCCCGTTTCCATCATTCCCGGCAAGGCAGGGCTTGCCCGCCATGGCGGTTACGCTTACCTCGACAGGGACAACGGGTCATAGGTTAGCAAACCAAGGGTAAAGAAAATGTTCACTGGGATCGTCACAGATATCGGAACCATTACCGAGTTAGATCAGCAGGGCGATTTGCGGGCGCGCATTCAGACGGGCTATGACACCGCTGGGATTGATATCGGCGCATCCATTGCCAGTGACGGCGTGTGCTTGACTGTGATCGCGCTGGGCGATGACTGGTACGATGTCCAGATCAGCGCCGAGACCGTGTCGAAGACCAATCTGGATGGCTGGAAACTCGGGAAACGCGTCAACCTTGAACGCGCCTTGAAAGTTGGCGATGAACTCGGCGGGCATATCGTATCGGGCCATGTGGATGGCGTGGCCGAAATTGTGGCCATGCAGGACGAAGGCGACAGCACCCGCGTCACCCTGCGCGCTCCCAAGGACTTGGCGCGGTTCATCGCGCCGAAAGGATCTGTTGCGCTGAACGGGACGTCTTTGACCGTCAATGACGTGGACGGATGTGACTTTGGCATCAACTTCATCCCTCATACCAAAGAGGTGACAACCTGGGGCGATGTTGCGGTCGGAGACAAGGTGAACCTTGAGATCGACACGCTGGCTCGTTACGTCGCGCGTCTGGCCGAAATGTCCTGAGTTAAACGCCGCGTTCTGACCGGTTCGGGACGTTTGCAGACTGGTCTTTGCGCGCGGGGTGGTCTATCCACCCGTGCAAACATGCTCTGCGAAAGGCTGCCCAATGAGCTTTGAAACCCCCGGACCCGTCGAGGCGCAACTGCGCGACGTGATCAGCCCGATTGAAGAGATCATCGAAGAGGCGCGCAAAGGTCGGATGTATATTCTGGTCGACCACGAAGACCGTGAGAATGAAGGCGATCTGGTTATCGCCGCCGAGTTTGCGGATGCCGAGGCGATCAACTTCATGGCCACCCATGGGCGCGGCCTGATCTGCCTGCCGATGACCGCGGAACGGGTGGATGCGCTGGGCCTGCCGATGATGGCGGTGAACAATTCCTCGCGTCATGAAACCGCGTTCACCGTGTCGATCGAGGCACGCGAAGGTGTGTCGACCGGGATTTCCGCCACTGACCGCGCCTTGACTGTTGCGACGGCCATCAATGAACAAAACACGATGGCGGCCATTGCCACCCCGGGCCATGTCTTCCCCTTACGCGCCAAGCGGGGCGGGGTGCTGGTGCGTGCGGGCCATACCGAGGCTGCGGTTGATATCTCGCGCTTGGCCGGGCTGAACCCTTCGGGCGTGATCTGCGAGATCATGAAGCCCGACGGCACAATGGCGCGTCTGCCCGATCTGGTGGAATTCGCACAAACCCATGACATGAAAATTGGTACGATCAGCGACCTGATCACCTACCGATCCCGCAATGACAATCTGGTGGTCGAGACGTCGCGTGAAACCGTCAATTCGGAATATGGTGGCGAATGGGAGATGCGGCTGTTCACTGACCAGCTTCATGGCATCGAACATGTGGTCATGATCAAAGGCGACATCACCACGCCCGAGCCCGTTCTGACCCGCACCCATGCTTTGCACGAAGCGCCGGATATCTTGGGCCTCGGGCCTAAATCTTCGCGCGAACTGCCGCGTGCGATGGAGAAGATCGCCGAAGAGGGGCGCGGCGTCGTCTGTCTGTTCCGCCAACCGCGCAACTCGCTTTACGCGGTCGAGGATGAAGGCCCTCGGACCATCAAACAAACAGGACTGGGGTCTCAGATCCTGTCCAAATTGGGCATTCACGAGCTGGTGCTGCTGACCGACTCGCCCGAAACCGTATATCTGGGGCTCGACGCGTTTGGCCTGTCCATCGTCGGCACCCGTTCCATCCTCAAGGAAGACTGATCGTGGCTGAACAAGACAAACACGGCGTCCTGCCGACTCCGACATTCGACAAGCCGGTGAAACTGCTGCTGGTGGTGGCTCCGTTCTATCGCGCTATCGCGGACAATATGGTCGCCGGTGCGAAAGCAGAGATCGAGGCCGCAGGCGGCACCTGTGAAGTGGTCGAAGTTCCCGGCGCGCTGGAGATTCCCACCGCCATCGCAATGGCCGACCGTCAGTGCGATTTCGACGGCTATGTTGCGCTGGGCTGCGTTATTCGCGGCGAGACCACGCATTATGAAACTGTCTGTAACGACTCCAGTCGGGCCATCCAACTGATGGGTCTTCAGGGTCTACTGATCGGCAACGGTATCCTGACCGTCGAGAATGACGAACAGGCCGAGGTCCGCGCCAATCCCAAAAAGATGAATAAAGGGGGCGGGGCAGCCGCTGCGGCCTTGCATCTGATCGCGCTCAGCCGTAAGTGGGGCTCTTCCAAAAAGGGCGCGGGCTTCAAGCCGCCGTCCGAGTCCATCCTTGTGGCGGGCGACAGCAACGGATCCACGACAGCATGACCCAGACAGACGCGCCGAAACCGGCCAACCAGAAACGCCTGATGAAATCCGCCGCCCGGCTTTACGCCGTGCAGGCGCTGTTCCAGATGGAGCAGTCAGGCCAGACGACCGAAGCAGTCGTGACCGAGTTTCTGGATCACCGTTTTGGTGCCGTTTATGAGGGGGAAGAGATGCTGGACGGCGATATCCGCCTGTTCCGCAAACTGGTCGAGGACGCCGTGAACTATCAGGCCCCCATCGACCAGATGACCGACCGCGCGCTGGTGGCCAAATGGCCCATCGCACGTATCGACCCGACCTTGCGCGCCGCTTTCCGCGCCGCCGGGGCCGAACTGACCCAGAGTGACACGCCGCCCAAAGTGGTTATCACCGAATTCGTCGACGTGGCCCGCGCCTTTTTCCCGGAAGGCAAAGAGCCGAAATTCGTGAACGCTGTACTGGACCACATGGCGCGCGAGGCTCAGCCCGAGGCGTTCTGACGCCTTTACTCAGAGCATCCGAAGGCTACGCTTGTGACCAAACAAGGAGTGCCGCTATGCCCAAGCTCATTCGTCTTTATATCACTCAGGTTATCTGGGGATTTGTGATCTCGGCCGTATTTGTCGGCGTGCTGTTGGCTGTGAACGTGGCCAATCTGCGCGGGTTGATTTGGGGTTCGGATGTTGGGTTGGTGGCACTCGTCATGATCTGGTTCATGAACGGCATCGTTTTTGCAGGTGTCCAGTTCGCCTACAAGATCATGAGCATGGCGGAAAGGCCGGGTGGTCCGCGCCGTGGATCACCCGTCGTTAATGTGTTCAAACCTGTGCTGGCCAAGCAAGGCTCACGCGCAGAGCGCTGATAATTTTAGAAAAATGTGGCGGGACCACCAGTCAACCGTGCGGTGTGATTCCCGAGGACCTGTATGTACAGGTGGGCGCCAGGTAATCAGGCCAGGACCTGAACAGAGCCAGCCCCCTCGGAATTGCTTAAGGCCACCAGAATGCTACCAGTCACAAGAAGGGCAGAACCCGCCAAGCGCTTAGTTAGGGCGTCTGACGGGCTGGCACAAGGGGTTAAGCGTCAACAGTTTCGTGCAGAGCTTTGCGCATCTTGCCGAAATGCTCGTCCCAACCGTTGTCCAGGGCCAGGATCAGGCCGAAAGCCTCAGCGCCCTGGGGCAGGCCTTCGTGCACCAAGGACAATCGTGTGCCGCCGTCTACGGGCTCCAACGTCCATTTGACCACACTGACGGAGTCTCCCATCGGTTTCACCGTGAAGGTATATTCAAGATACTGCGGCTTGCGCGCCTCGCGCACCTCTCCCCAGATCAAAAGATCGCCGCTTGTGGTTCCGAACATCTCAAGCTTTTGTCCTGCTGCCAGTGGGCGTTCGGGCTTGTGAAACCATTCGGCAAGGCGTTCCGGTTCGGTCAGATAGTCCCAGACAGTGTCCGGCTCAGCGCGCAGGAAGATGGTCTTTTGCAAAACTGCGTTGGTCATGTCTCTTTCCTCTCAATGGCTTCTTTCAAGTTACGCAGGCGCTCGTCCCAGAACTGATCAAAGAAGCTCAACCAATCCAGAACAGGGGCCATTCCCTTGGGTTCAAGACGGTTGATGCGTTCTCGCCCCCGAGCTTCGACCCGGATGAGGCCCCCGTCCGACAACACGGTCAGGTGTTTTTTGACGGCCGCTCGGGTCATGTCGAAGCAATCTGTCAGTTGCGCGATTGTCATATCCTGCGATGCAAGCATCTGAACGATGTCCCGGCGCGTGGGGTCCGCAAGCGCGCGAAACGCGTTTTGGATTTGGTCAGGCATCCGTTTCCTCATATCCGATACCATTTGGTTTCATATTTATTAAATACCATATGGTATCATGTCAACCGCAATCTCACCCTTGCAATTTGTTCACGAATTGTTCACATTTTCCCAATGACATTGGATCTACAACCCGGCCAGAAGCTAGCACGCGGCGTGGCGCGTCATCTCAGCGCGCACGGTTTTGTTTCTGTTGAGGAATTCGTGCCGGCGCGCGGGTTGCGTGTGGACGTTATGGGGTTGGGCCCCAAGGGTGAATTGTGGGTAGTGGAATGCAAATCCAGCCGGGCGGATTACCAATCGGATTCCAAGTGGCAGGGCTATTTGGAGTGGTGCGACCGATTCTTCTGGGCTGTGGATACCGAGTTCCCGACCGAGCTGTTGCCTGCCGAGACTGGTCTGATCATCGCCGACGCCTATGACGCCGAGATCGTGCGCATGGCCCCAGAGGATAAGCTGGCTCCGGCGCGCCGGAAGAAGATGATCCAGAAATTTGCAACCGATGCCGCCCGAAGGCTGCACGCATTGCGAGACCCAAGGCTTTAGCGCGTTAGCCTTTCACCGCCAGCGCGGCTTGCGCGGCAGCGCGAATCTCTTCGGCGATTTCTTCAGCCTCGTCGGGTTCGAAATCCATCGGAATCTCGACGCCATCAGCCTCGATGAACAGGCGCACCATGCCTTGGTCGGTCGGGCCGATTTGCAGGTTGGCCTGAATGTCACGTTCGGTGTTGATACCCATTTGCGCCTCCGGGGATGAGCGTTTGTGCTAGCGCGCAAAGACTTGAGAATCAAGCCGCTGATCGGGTCAGATGAGGAATGAACGACACGGTGATCAGACTTTTTCACCCATCAGACGTTCCGTGGCTGGTCGCGCAGCACGGCCTTCTTTACGAGCGCGATGAAGGGTTCGACAAAAGCTTTGCGCGCCTTGTGCAGCAGATACTGGATGAGTTTGTGGCAACCCATGATCCCTCCTGTGATCGCGGTTGGATCGCGGAACAGGCCGGCGTTCCTCTGGGCAGTATCTTCTGCGTGCGACTGGATGAGACCACTGCAAAACTGCGCCTGTTCTTTCTGATGCCCGAGGCGCGTGGAAAAGGTTTGGGTAAGCGCTTGCTGCATACCTGTATGGACCACGCCCGCGACACTGGGTTTGAGAAAATGTCGCTATGGACCCACGAAAGCCACCGTGCCGCTTGCGCGCTGTATCAGGCGACGGGATGGCAATTGACGGGTAGCAAACCGGTGCATTCTTTCGGGGTCGATCTTGTCGAACAAAGGTGGGAAATTCGGCTTTAATCCTCTTGCATTCCCTCGGCGCGTTCGGTACATCGCCCCTCACGAGTGCCGCCTTAGCTCAGTTGGTTAGAGCGCTGGATTGTGGATCCAGAGGTCCCCTGTTCAAGCCAGGGAGGCGGTACCATCTCCCTCATCGTCGGTTGAATAATTACAAGGCTGCTTGTCCGGCTGAATGCATGTGCATTGCTGTTCGCGGCGGCGATTTTTCCTTAGACCGAGATCTTACCAGACAGAATTCCTGCAAAGAACGTGATCAGCCAAAGCGCAACCCAGATCCACAGGAGCGGCTGTTTCTTGATCCGGCCGTGTCGGATCAAAGGAAAGGACAGGGCCGCGCCCGCCAGAGGGAACAGAGCCGTGAATGGCACCAGTGAAAATATCAGCGGCAACATGAAAGGCAGGGTAAAAGCTGCCATTAGAAACGACAGCCCGACATAGGCTAGTGTGACAACCGGGCCGGCCTGAGACTCGCCGACGAGGAACGGAATGGACGATACCAGCATCAGCGCCGCTGTTAACGGAGCCGAGATGACAAGCGCCAGGGCAGCACAGGTGCAAAGGCTGCGGAAAGGCTTGGTGGTATCAAAATTCCAAGTTCTGAGCTTCACGAAGAAACGCCTCGGGGTGTTGGCCGGCGAAGCTGCGGGGCCGCTCTGCGGTGGCGTGCTTTCGGGACCACTGCCAGAACCGCATCAAAGCCTGCGACAGGAATGGTGTGTCTCAGCGGGCCAGATTTAATCTCAACTTCATCTTGCTGCGTTTGGCCACGGGCAGGTGCCGGTTTAGGTGTTTGTTCACCAGCCCAAAGCCCCAGATCACCACTAGAGTCAGCAGAATGAAATAGAAGGCCAGAATAGGGTAGGGGATGAACGGATTGAACGTCTTGTCCGCGAAATAGCCCGCGTAATAAAGCGCATCGCCCCGTTGTTGCCAGACTGGGAAGGCCGAGAAGAAGACCAGCGTGGTGGCGTGGAACAAAAAGATCGCCTCATTTGTGTAGGCAGGCCAGGCAAGCCGCAGCATGGTCGGCCAAATGATACGGCGAAACCGCGACCAACCGGTCATTCCATAGGCGTCTGCAGCCTCAATATCGCCCTTGGGGATCGAGCGTAGGGCACCATAGAAGATCTCGCCTGAATATGCGGCGGTGTTGCAGAACAACACGATCAACGCTCCCAGCCAGGCAGAGGTCAGTGCGTCGAAGAAGGGAAAACTCTGCTTGAGGGACAGGAAGAAGAAGTAGGCAAAGAAAAACTGGATGAACAGAGGAGATCCCCGGAACAGGAAAATGAACCACTCGGACGGTTTGCGCAGCCATTTCTTGCTTGACGCTTTGCCAACGGCCAGCGCTGTAGCCAGAAAGAACCCGGTCGCCAGCGCCATGATCCCGAAATAAATATTCCAGATCATGCCCGAACCGATCAGGGTGAATTGCTCGCATAGTGTAAAATCATTGCGCGGCAGAAGGCGTTCACCGATGCCGACCGAGCGGAGCGCATAGTCCTGGATGGTCTGGATGCAGCTCATGCGGTGGTCTCCTTGCGCAGAAGCTCTCCGCCTGCGGTGGCTTGTCCGTGCGACAGGCGACGCATCAACCGTTCAAGGCCGATTTCCGAGACGCGGGTCATGCCCAGGTAAAACACGAGCAGAGCAAGGAAGTACCACATACGCCAGTCGCCGTGCGGGTATTGGGTGAATTTCGGGTTTTTGAAGGACCCCAGTTCGCGGGCCCAATAGACGATGTCTTCGATGCCCAGCAGGAACAGCAACGGTGTGGCCTTGATCAGCACCATCCAAAGGTTAGACAGGCCGGGCAGGGCGTAGACCCACATCTGTGGTACCAGAATGCGCCAGAATGTCTGGCGGCGGGTCATACCGTAAGCTTCGGCGGTTTCCAGTTGCGCATGCGGGACGGCGCGCATGCCGCCAAACAGAACATTGGCGGCAAATGCGCCAAACACGATTGAAAAAGTAATAACGGCCAGGAAAAAGCCATAGGTCTCGTGAACCCATTCGGGTGCAGTTCCAAGCGGCAGTTTGGCGGCCTGACAAACGATGAAATCATTGCCCTGTCGAACGGGGTCAGTCCATTCGGGGCAAAGAATCTTGTGGCGCGTCCATTCGAATGCCTGATCCAGCGCTATCACGAAGAACATGAAGAACGCGATATCCGGCACACCGCGAACGATGGCGATATAGCCTTTGCCCAACATGGCAAGCGGTGGAAAATGTGACCGCGCGGCCATGGCCCCCAGAAAGCCGAACCCCAATGCAACCGGGGCGGTGATCGCCAGCAGCAGCAGGACCTTGAAGAAGGATAGATAAAACAGCCAATGCACACCGTTGGTCAGGTAACAGGCAAACCAACGGAACGTGCCGAGTGTTTCGGGATCGGTGCAGAACGAGAAAATGGCGGGCCTCTTTGACTTGCAAGGGCTCTGAGGCGGCGCGCCCTAAGTAAGGCGCGCCGCAGAGTTTATCAGAAGGTCGAGGACACTTCCCACTTCGTGATCAGCGCGTTCAGGCTGCCATCGTCCTTCATGGACTGGATGGCCGCGTTGAACTTCTCTTTCAGCTCACCATCGGATTCGCGGATACCCATTCCGACACCGCCGCCCAGCGGAACGTCGTCACCCACAAAAAGCAGGCCCGAGCCATCTTCGGTAAAGGGTGCCAGGAACGACCGGTCAGCAAGGACTGCATCCGCTTCGCCGTTGCGCACAGCAGCAATGGTTTCCTCGGGGCTGGCGAACTCAACCAGAGTTGCACCGGAATCGGCCACATAACCCGCCTGAATCGTGCCGGTCTGGGCGGCGATCACGCCACCTGCCAGATCCACGCCATCAGACATGGCGATATAGGCCGACGGATCCGGCGGCGTGTAGTTCTGGGTAAAGTCGATAACTTCGTCACGCTCATCGGTGATCGACATGCCTGCGATGATTGCGTCGTAGTTGCCCGAGACGAGGTTCGGAATGATCGAATCCCAATCATTCTTGACCCACTCGCATTCCAGGCCCGCGCGTTTGCACAGCTCATCGCCCAGTTCACGCTCGAACCCGTCGATTTCGCCGGCGTCGTTGACAAAGTTCCACGGTGCATAGGCGCCTTCGGTGCCCAGACGAACGGTGTCCGCCATGGCCATGCCGGCGCTCAGCGCCAAGGCCGCAGTGGTCAGAATCAGTTTTTTCATTGGTTACTCCCCAGTTTAGTTCTGTCCTGAATTTATGCCGCCATAGTGGCGGATAGAAAGCCCTGAAGCCGTTCGGATTCAGGGGTGGTGAAGATATCTTCCGGCAGGCCTTCTTCTTCGATGAGGCCCTGATGCAGAAAGACGACATGGCTAGAGATATCAGCAGCCATCTTCATGTCGTGGGTCACGATGATCATGGTGCGGCCTTCGGCAGCCAGATCCTTGATCACCTTAATCACTTCCTGTTCCAGTTCGGGGTCCAGCGCCGAGGTGGGCTCGTCAAACAGCAGGGCCTCGGGCTCCATGCACAGCCCGCGTGCAATGGCAGCGCGTTGCTGCTGCCCGCCCGAAAGCTGCGCCGGGTAGACATCACATTTGTCGCCAATGCCCACTTTTTCCAGGTATTTTCGGGCGCTGTCCTCAACTTCGGCCTTGTCGCGGCCCAAAACGGTGACGGGGGCCTCCATCACGTTTTGCAAGATGGTCATATGGGACCACAAGTTGAATTGCTGAAACACCATCGACAGATTGGTGCGGATGCGCAGGACCTGTTTGGGGTCGGCGGGGCGGCGGTTGTGGCCCGAACCGCTCCACTGAACCGGTTCTCCCTTGAACAGGATTTCGCCCTGTTGGCTGTCTTCCAACAGGTTGCAGCAGCGCAGTAGTGTAGATTTTCCGGACCCGGATGAGCCGATCAGCGATACGACATCGCCGCGTCTGGCCGTAATATCCACCCCTTTCAGCACCTCAAGATTGCCGAAGCTTTTGTGTAGGTTCTTGATCTCGATGACCGGAGTGGAATCTGTCACGGGCGACCTGAGTGTTATTGGTGTTGGTGCGGTACTAGGGCTTAAAAATCAGCCTAATGCAATGCGCAAATGACATATATGAGGTCCGAAACCGTCAAATTGACCAGACGTTCTGGTCGAATCGATCAGGGATTGAGCAGCTTGGCAGCATCCTGCGAAGGGTTGGGGATGGCTAGATAGTCGCGGGCCGGTATCTCTATCAGATCCAAAAGGTGCAATGCATTGCGGTCGCGCGGGGATAAGGCGTTGATCGCACGCCGAACAGCTTGAGTTATGGCGGCCGCATCTTGAGTGCCCGATGTGATATAAGGCAGCGCCGGAGTGGGAGCTGTTGCCTCGACATCCCGCAATGCGGTTCCCAGCTTGGTGTGTTCCTTCAGCATCAACCAGGTTAGCGCATCCAGCGCTGCGAAATCGGCCAGACCGTCGGCAACAGCGCGCGCTGAGTTGGCATGTGCGCCTGTTTCCAAAGCAGACATCGGGCATAGGCCCAAAGCCTCCAAGTGTACCAAAGGTCCGGTCCATCCAGACTGAGAAAGCGGCTCATTATAGGCAAAAACACCACGTGATAGCTCGGTCAAGTCGCGCGGGTCCTGAGTTCTTGCCACAAAAACCGAACGATAGTGGCCCGGTGGGCATCCCGAAAGCCCATGATCCGGTGTTCCTACCAGTTGCACCTGATCTTGCAAATGGGTGCGATAGGGCATTCCGCAGGTCTGCGCGAACAACAGGTCAGGGCTTTGCCAAACCTCCCAAGCGTCGACATCGCGGGTCAGTTCGACAGGTCCATAGCCCAGATTGTCTCGGATCAGGGTCCAAAAGCGGTCGTGGGCAGGCCGCAGGCCGGGCATGTCGTACATGCCCAGCATCGCAATCACGACTTGGCGGCCTTTTGTCTGGCCAGCGCAGAATCCACATCGCTGACGCCAAGCAAGCTAACCACAAGTCGTAGCAGCGAGTCCTCCTCGCCGGTGCGGTGCCCATCAGCCAGCGCTACAGACCAGAGCGCCTGTACGACGGCCAGACGATCGTCATAAGCCACGGCTTCTTTGATGGCGCGGGTAAAGCGCACGGTATCGGGGGCCTCGGACTCAAGATCTTCGGCGCGGGCGCGCAGACCGGCCGCCTCGAACGGGGACAGGCCATAGCGTTCGGCGGAAATTCGGTCGATTCGCGCCATTTCGCTGTCGGCATAGTCATTGTCAGACCGCGCGATGCGCACCAGCAGCGCCGTTAGGGCAAGGCGGGCATCATCATCGACAAGTGGGTCGGGCTGGGGCTGCGTGAGCCGGGACAAGAAATCACTGAACATGGGTCAGATATAGATTGGGCCTAAGCCTCTTCCAAGCGCCTTTGCACACGTTCGCGGGCTGTCTGGCTGTCATTATAGCTGAGCCCCATCGAAATACGGGCCTCTTCCACGATTTTCATCTCTCCCTCATCTGACTTTCCGTCGGCCAACACGACTTCCCACAAGGCGTCAAGCGCGGCGAGGCGTTCGTGCAGATCTGTGGTTTCGCGGATCAGCTTGCCGAACGTGTCGGTTTCTGGCGCAGCAGCGTGTAGCTTTTCGCAGGTGGCGCGAACCTTGGCGGCCTCGATCGCGTTATGCTGATAGAGCCGCGCAAGAATGCGGTCGATCAGGCTGATCTCTTCCAGTTTATAGTCCCGGTCCGCTTGCGCGACCCGCACCATCAGAGCCCCAAGGGCCAATTCGGCATCGGGGTCGGGCAGGGCATCGTGTTGGGGCGGGCGAAAGGCCTGAAAGAACTTTTTCAACATAGCGTGAGGATATTCCATATTTTGTAGTCCGCCAAGCACGGACTACAGGTCATAGCCTCAAATTGACATTTCTTTGCCGGGCGTCGCCCTGCGTGGCGGGGCGTCAGCCCAAGGCCGCTGCGGCCTGTTCCTGTAGCCACGCCACCATTTTGCGATAGGGCACAGGGCCATAGCTGATCCGCGCAACCCCCAGCTTGGCCAAAGTTGCGGTGTCGGGAGTGCCGGGCAGGGCAATGATGTTCACCGGCAGATCCGTGGCCTCACACAGGCGACCGATCATGGCTTCATCCTTTAAACCGGGGGCAAAGAATCCGCTGGCACCTGCATCGGCATAGGCTTTGGCGCGTGCGATGGCATCATCCAGCATGGCGTCGTCATGGGTGTCCGGCTGCGCCTTGAGGAAGATATCGGTCCGCGCGTTGACAAAGGCTGGGATACCGGCGGCATCACAACCCGCGCGCATCGCGGCCATGCGGGTCGCCTGCGTTTCGATGTCAAACAGGTCCTTGGTCCCGACGATCTGATCTTCGAAATTGAACCCGATGACCCCGGTTTCCAGCGCGCGCTGCACGTTGTCCGAAATGCCCTGCGCATCCGTGGCATAAGCCCCTTCGAAATCCAGCGTCACCGGAAGGTCCACCGCACCGATGATGCGCCGAGCGTTGTCCAACACATAATCCATGGGAATGTTCTGACCGTCCCCGAAACCCTGCGCCATCGCAACTGGTGCGCTGCCCGTGGCCAAGGCTTTGGCCCCGGCGTCCTGCACGGCCTTGGCGCTGCCCGCGTCCCAGATATTGTAGAGGATCACCGGATTGCCCTTTTGATGCAGGGCGGCAAAGGTCTTGGCGCGGGTGGTTTGATCGGTCATGGCAGGGCTCCTGTCTTGAAATTTGAAGACAGTTAACCCTGCAATAAGGCGTTTCGAACAGAAAAATCGAAAGCGCCCCTCACTTTGAGGTGACTTAGACCAGACGCGACGTCTCTTTCGCAGCGCGTACGAAGTCGCGGAACAGAGGGTGGGGCTCAAACGGTTTGGATTTGAGCTCGGGGTGGTATTGAACCCCGATGAACCATGGATGATCCGACCATTCGACAATCTCGGGCAGACGGCCATCGGGTGACATGCCCGAGAATTTCAGGCCCGCTTTTTCTAACTTATCCCGATATTTGATGTCGACCTCATAGCGGTGACGGTGACGTTCTTCGATATTTGAGCCGCCATAAACCTCGGCCACCTTGGATCCATCCGCCAGAACCGCATCATAAGCGCCCAGACGCATGGTGCCGCCCTTGTCGTCGCCAACTTTGCGTTCGACCTTGTGGTTGCCCTGTACCCATTCTTTCAGATGGTACACCACGGGTTCAAAACGCTTTTTCCCGGCCTCGTGGTCGAATTCTTCGGACCCGGCCTCGGTGATGCCTGCTGCGTTGCGGGCGGCCTCGATCACAGCCATCTGCATGCCCAGACAAATGCCCAGGTAAGGCACCTTATGTTCGCGGGCATATTGGGCCGCCTTGATCTTGCCCTCGGTGCCGCGCTCGCCAAAACCACCGGGTACGAGGATCGCGTGGAAGCCCTCTAGATGCGGGGCGGCGTCTTCGGTGTCGAAAACCTCGGCATCGACCCATTCGACCTTGACCTTGACACGGTTGGCCATGCCGCCGTGGGTCAGCGCCTCGGCAATCGACTTATAGGCGTCTTCCAACTGGGTGTATTTGCCGACGATCGCCACCTTCACTTCGCCTTCGGCGTTGTGGATGCGGTCGCTGACATCTTCCCATTTCGCCAGATCGGGCTTGGGGGCCGGGCTGATCTGGAACGCATCCAGTACCGCCTGATCCAGACCTTCGCGGTGATAGGCCAGCGGGGCGTCGTAGATGGTGGACAGATCCTGCGCCGCGATCACGCTGTCCGGGCGGACGTTGCAGAACAGGGCCAGCTTTTCACGTTCTTTCTTCGGAATCGGGCCCTCAGAACGGCAGACCAGAATATCCGGCGCCAGACCGATGGAGCGCAGTTCCTTGACCGAGTGTTGGGTCGGCTTGGTTTTCAACTCGCCCGACGCTTTGATGTAGGGCAGCAGTGTCAGGTGCATAAACATGCACTGACCGCGCGGCTTGTCCTGACTGAACTGACGAATGGCCTCAAAGAAGGGCAGGCCCTCGATATCGCCCACGGTGCCGCCGATTTCGCACAGCATGAAATCGACCTCATCCTCTCCAATGGCGATGAAATCCTTGATCTCGTTGGTGACGTGCGGGATCACCTGAATGGTCTTGCCGAGGTAGTCTCCGCGACGTTCTTTCTCGAGCACGTTAGAGTAAATCCGACCCGAGCTCACCGAGTCGGTCTTGCGCGCAGCAACACCTGTAAAACGTTCATAGTGGCCAAGGTCCAGATCGGTCTCGGCCCCGTCGTCGGTGACGAACACTTCGCCATGTTCAAATGGCGACATCGTGCCGGGGTCAACGTTCAGATAGGGATCCAGCTTGCGCAGGCGAACCGAGTAGCCCCGCGCCTGCAACAAAGCGCCCAAAGCCGCCGAAGCCAGCCCTTTGCCCAAGGACGAAACCACACCACCAGTGATGAAAATAAAACGCGCCATGTTGTTCGGCTAGCTCCCGTGAGACGTCAAAATCAGCTGCCCGACGGTTTACGAAAAACCGCTGCATCACGGGACTTCACATATAAAGGATTCGCGCCCATAGCGCAAGAGAACCGCAAGATGCTGTTGCAGTTCTCTGTCAGATTTCTAGGTTTTGTGGCTTAATCCGCTTGCGGGATCAGCGGCGCATTGTCGCCCTGCGCCGGAGGCAGCAGATCATCCGCCGACGGAACCGCCGGTGCGCTTTCTTCGGTTGCGGCCGGGGCAGGGACGCCCAAACGGTCAATGACTGAGCTGCCCGAGGATTTCTGCGCCGCAATGATCGTCAGCGTGATCGAGGTGACGATAAAGCACGCCGCCAGAATCCATGTGACCTTGCTCAGCGCAGTTGCGGCAGCGCGTCCGGTCATGGCGCCACCGCCACCGCCACCCATGCCAAGGCCACCGCCTTCAGACCGCTGCATCAGGACGACGGCGATCAGGCCCAAAGCCAGAAGAAGATGGATGATGAGAACGACGTTTTCCATGGTGGTCCTGTACAGCGTGGCGTGTATCGCGTGGTACTTATGCAAGTTTGGGTCCGGGGGCAAGACACGAGTTTCCATCACCTCTGGTGATGTGTGATATCACGTCAAAGGGACTGGACAGACTGGCGGATCGTGACGCAACCTGCGGCCATGCCACATGACGATCACGACCACCCGCACGCGCTGTTGCCGCCGGAACCTGCGCTTCGAGTCAAGGCGCTGGAGACGATTCTGACCCGTAAGGGTCTGATCGACCCGGCGGCTTTGGATGAAATCATCGACACCTATCAGAACAAGATCGGCCCTCAGAACGGGGCGCGCGTTGTCGCCAAGGCTTGGGCGGACCCCGAGTTCAAGCGCGCCTTGCTGGAGGATGCAACGCCCGTCGTCGCCGATCTGGGGTTTTACGGGCGGCAGGGCGAACACATCGTGGTCGTGGAAAACACGCTCGAGCTGCACAATATGGTCGTATGTACCCTGTGCAGTTGCTATCCGTGGCCGCTGCTGGGTATTCCGCCGGGCTGGTACAAATCCGATGCTTACCGCGCCCGCGCCGTGCGTGAACCGCGCAAGGTTCTGGCTGATTTCGGCGTGTCTCTGCCCAAAGACACCGCCATTCGCGTCTGGGACTCAACGGCTGAGATTCGGTATCTGGTTCTGCCGATGCGTCCCGAAGGCACAGAAAGTCTGTCCGAGGACGAACTGACCGCCCTTGTTACCCGCGACAGCATGATCGGCACCGGTCTTCCCAAGGTGCCCTCATGACCCGCGTTCACGATATGGGCGGGCGGTTCGGGGATGGCTCAGTTATCCCCGAGGCGGAAGATGCTCCAGTTTTCCCGCAGGAATGGCATGGGCGTGCTCTGGCCGTAACTTTGGCTGCTGGCTTCCTGGGGCAATGGAATATCGACATCTCGCGCCATGCGCGCGAACGTCTGTCACCAAAGGACTACACACGGTTTTCCTACTACGAGAAATGGATTTCGGGCTTGGCCGACCTCTTGATTGAACGGGGTGTCCTGACGTTGGAGGATCTAAAAGGCGGGAACGGTGACACCCCCCATCCGTTGGCGTCGCGAGCCCTGAAAGCAGAGAACGTCAGCGCTGCGCTGGCCAAGGGCGGCCCTGCGGACCGCCCGTCCAAGGTTGCTATGCGTTTCCAGCCGGGACAGGCCGTTCGCACGGCGCACCCATCCGCCAACCGCCTGATCGACGGTGGGCATACTCGGCTGCCAATTTACGCGGCCGGTGCGCAAGGGTGGATATTGCGCCTCCATGGGACACATGTTCTACCTGATTCCAACGCGCATGGATTAGGGGAAGCGCCCGAACCCCTCTACGCGGTGGCCTTCACGGCATCAGAACTTTGGGCAAACCCGGAAAACCCAAAGGACGAGGTCGTACTGGATCTCTGGCAAAGCTATCTGGAGCCCGCATGACCGACTGCGTCGCACACACAGCGCCCGAACCCGTTTTCGCCGAGCCCTGGCACGCACAGGTCTTCGCGGTGACTGTCGCATTGAATGAAGCAGGCCGATTCGAATGGCCAGATTGGGCCACCCGATTTTCCGCGACACTTAAGCGGCGGGGGCTTTCGAAAGAGTTGGATGGCGGAGACGACTATTTTCGAGCGTGGCTGGACGCGCTTGAAACCCTGTTGGAAGACGCCGGAGAGGCCGATGCGCAAGATATCGGCGAAATGTCGGCAGCTTGGGAAAATGCTTTTCTGACCACGCCGCACGGACAGCCAGTCAAATTGGCAACCGGGTAGGGGGCTCTGCCCCCGCCGCCCGTTCCGGGCGACTCCCCCGGGATATTTCTGGCCAGATGAAGCAGGGGATCCGCTCTTCATCTGGCTATAAATATCCCCGCCGGAGGCACCGCGCGCAGCGCGGTTTAAAGCTGCGGCGAATTATCGGTTTCCCTGTCGCTGTCACATCGCTATACGAGCCGAGTTTGATTACTCAGCGCAAAAGGACTTGTTATGGCCAATGTGGTTGTTGTCGGCGCCCAGTGGGGTGACGAAGGAAAAGGCAAGATCGTCGATTGGCTCAGTGAGCGGGCGGATGTGATTGCGCGTTTTCAGGGTGGGCATAATGCCGGTCATACGCTGGTTATCGATGGCGAGGTCTACAAACTGCACGCGTTGCCGTCCGGCGTCGTCCGCGGGGGCAAGCTGAGTGTGATCGGCAATGGTGTTGTGCTGGACCCTTGGCATCTGCTCAAGGAGATTGGGACTATTCGCGCGCAGGGTGTTGAGATCTCGCCCGAGACACTGATGATCGCCGAGAACACGCCTTTGATCCTGCCAATTCATGGTGAACTTGACCGGGCCCGAGAAGAAGCAGCGAGCAAGGGGACCAAAATCGGGACGACTGGTCGTGGGATCGGCCCGGCTTATGAGGACAAGGTGGGGCGCCGATCCGTTCGTGTTGCTGACTTGGCCGATGAGGCAACGCTCGAGGCGCGCGTCGACCGGGCGTTGCAGCATCATGATCCGCTGCGTAAGGGCTTGGGGATCGAGCCGGTTGACCGCGACGCGCTGATTGCGCAGTTGAAAAACGTCGCGGCGGAGATCCTGCCCTTCGCCGCACCGGTCTGGAAAGTGCTGAACGAAAAGCGCAAGGCCGGTAAGCGCATTTTGTTCGAAGGGGCACAGGGGGCTTTGCTGGATATCGATTTCGGCACCTATCCGTTTGTGACCTCGTCCAACGTGATTGCCGGTCAGGCGGCAACGGGTGTGGGCATCGGGCCGGGCTCGATCGATTTTGTGCTGGGCATTGTCAAAGCATACACGACCCGTGTTGGCGAAGGTCCGTTCCCGACCGAACTGGATGATGCCGACGGTCAGCGTTTGGGCGAGCGGGGCCATGAATTCGGTACCACCACGGGGCGCAAGCGCCGCTGTGGCTGGTTTGATGCCTGTCTAGTGCGTCAGACCTGTGCAACCAGTGGTGTGAACGGCATCTCGCTGACTAAACTGGACGTTCTGGACGGGTTCGAGACCTTGAAAATCTGTGTGGGGTACGAACTGGACGGCCAACGTCTGGACTACTTGCCCACCGCTGCGGATCAGCAGGCGCGTTGCAAGCCCATTTACGAAGACATGCCGGGTTGGAGCGAATCCACTGAAGGCGCGCGGAGCTGGGCGGACTTGCCTGCCAATGCGATCAAGTATGTGCGCCGGGTCGAGGAACTGATCGAATGCCCTGTGGCCCTTTTGTCCACCAGCCCGGAGCGGGACGACACCATTCTGGTGACCGACCCGTTTGCTGACTGATGAGCAGCGAGGAAAAGCCGGGCCTTAGCTATAAGGCGCGGCGTAGATGGTCTCTGGTTCTGCTGCTGGTGGGACTGCCAGCCTATATCGTGGCGGTTGTGACGGTCGTGAACTGGCTTGATCGACCGCCGATTTGGTTAGAACTTCTGGTCTATGTGGTTCTGGGCGTGCTCTGGGCTTTGCCGTTCAAATTTGTGTTTAAGGGTGTTGGCAAGGACGACCCGGATAACCCACAGGATTGACCGCCAATACCGACCTCACCTTCGAGGCCAACTGAGAATTACACGGGCGAATGCATGGTATTCTCCGGAGATTTCTTCAGCCAGGCTAAAGGGTGAAGGCCATGGCGTCGCCAGTGTTGCTTCGATCTGGCCTGTGATTAGTTTCAATTCTGCTTTGTGCTTGGCTGCCAGACGACGCATCTTTTGGTTGGTGGCAAGGCACAGCATGTGGACTTCGTTGATCCCGCGATTGCGTGCAGCGGTAAGGAGGCGGGAGAGCAACCCGTCTCCAATGCCCCTGTCTTGCCAGCCAGTTTCAACAGTTAGCGCGACCTCTGCTACGTAGTTCAGGCTGTCCGGAACAGCCCGAAGTTCCCCTACGCCGCGCAGTCGTGAATCCGGGAAAGCCCCAAAAATCAATGCCGCATCATCAAAGATACCGGAAAGATAAGCTTCAACGAATTCTGTGCTGACGGGCGCGCCGAAACGCGATGTCAGTGCGTCACTTTCCAATGATTTGAAGTGGCTTTCGATTTTGGGCCTGTCATAGGGCCTCAGACAGCGAATCGGAAGTTCATACATGGCGCGACCTCTGTTTGAACCGAGGGAAAAGTGCCTGGCGTAGTGGTTCAAACCTAGCATAATTCTGCGGTGCAGCATAGCAGGACGCTAGGTACTTTCAGTTTAGTGCTCAAAAAAAAGGGCCAGAGGAATTTCTCTGACCCTTCTGGTTTTAGTTTTTTTGGCGATCAGCCCGCGGCGCGTTCGTCGTCGTCGGGGCGGAAGCCAATATCCGTTGAGGCTGCAAACCGGCCACCACCGGCTTTTTCGATTTTGCCGTCGCGCAGCAACTGACCGAATGAGCGCAGGCTTTCCTCGCGGTTGAAATCCGCCTGTTGGAGCGACCGGATTTTGTTCATCAATTGCGGACGCGAGAACTGCTCCTGACCTTCGATAAATGACAGATAGGATGCGGCGGCTTCCAGAAGGTCGGGCAAGGACTGGGCGCCCTGTTCTTGTGCGAAAAGGGCAAAGCCGCCTTCTTCGCCCGCCTGAGCATCCTCAGATGAAGACACGCGGCGCGGCGTGACGGGGGCTGCCTCAGGGGCATCCGCGTCGATACGCTGCTCGGCGACCAGTTTCAGCGGGGCCATCTTATCTGATTGCGGGCGCGTGCCGGTGACCTGAATGTCCGGCCGGCGTGGGCTGACCGATGCGGTCAGATCACGATAGACGCTGTGATCAGATGTTTCTTCGGCTTTTGGCTTGTCCTTGCGCTCGGCTTCGGTCGCGGCCACTGCAGCGCGCAGGTGCGAGTATGTCTCGCGCTGATCTGTGGTTGCCGGGTCCTCCATCTGGACATCGGCTTTGTCCATAAGACGCGAAACGTCCTGGTCCAGGCTTCCGGTATCCGAGGCAGAGTCTGCCGCGCGTCGGGCAAGAAAAGCCTCGACATTCGAAATCTCGCTCAGCAGGTCTTCTTCATCGTCGGCAGTCAACACCCCTTCCTCTTGGGTGGTGTCGTCCTCCGGCATATCCATGGCTTCCTCGTCCTCCTGCAGCAGGTTGACGGGATCGTTTTCTTCCATGGCATCGGCTTCGGGTGTCAGGTCTTCTTGCGCTGCTTCCTCGGCCTCTTCAACCATCGCGGCAGGCTGAATTTCTTCTTCCGGCTCACCATCAGAGACTTCGGTTGGGGCTGCTTGGACTTCTTCTGCAGGTTGACCGAATTCGGTGCTCAGGGTATCGTCGAAGACCTGCTCAGTTTCTTCAGGCGCATCTTCGACAATCTCATCTTCGGCCAAGGCTTCTTCGATCGCGGCCACGGCCTCTTCCGGGGATTCCTGCGGTTCGGTATCGGACGCTTCGCCCAAATCCTCGGCGGTTAGCGAACCAGCTTCGAATGCTGCGGCCACAGCGTCCGACGGTCCGGCCGCCGCCTTCATCAAGGTCGTTTCTTCATCCTCGGAATAGATGACGGTGTTTTCTTCCGAATGAGAAACGACCGCGCGGATGCGTTGCAGTTTGGCGGCGATGCTGTCGGCGGCGGGAGTGGGCGCGTCTTCGACCTCGTCCGCTTCGGTAGCCACCGGATCGGGTTGAGACGGTACAGGCTCAGGGTCGGCGGTGGGCGTGGGTGCTGTGGCAATCGGGGCGGGTGCGGGTTGTTCAGTGGCACGCAGCAGCAGGCCCGAGTCATTCTGGCTGGCTTCCACCCGGCGCGCGACATCGCGCTGAGCGATGCGGGCCAGCATCTCGGCATCCGGTTGCGGGGGTTCTGACCCGAAGTAACGATCCTCGGCGGCAAGGTCGCGGAAATATTCTGCGATTGCCTTCATTGTCTCGAAGGAATCGTCAAAGCCTTCCAAAGTGCATGAGAAGGTTCCGTATGAAACGGTCAAAACCTTGTTATTCTGTACCATCAGACGCACGTCCTTTACAAACTACGAGAGCCAACCCGCCCGGCGATGGGCATACCCATTGGCCCTGAACTATGCCAATCAGCCTATCATTTTGTGGTTTCAATGTGTCCAAATCCGGGAAAAATGATCAATCTTAGAAAAAATACGGGAATTGTACGCTGTGATGGGCCAATAACGCTAGTCGGCGGCGGAGAAATCAACCCAAAGGACATCGAACTGGCGCTGATTCGCGCCGAAACCTGCGTTGCAGCTGATGGAGGGGCTGCGCCATTGCTGGATGCGGGGGTCATTCCTGACGCGGTGATTGGCGATTTTGATTCGCTTTCAACAGACCACAAGGCCCAGATTCCTGCGGATCGGTTGTTTCCTGTTCGTGAACAGGACAGCACGGATTTCGACAAGGTTCTGCGCAATGTGGCGACGCCGCTGGCGCTGGGTATTGGGTTTCTAGGCGCGCGTCTGGATCATCAGCTTGCGGTGCTTAACGCTCTGGTTCGGCATCAGGATCGTCCGTGTCTCCTGTTGGGCGCGCAGGAAGTGGTGTTTCACGCGCCCCCCCGGATCACATTGCCTTTGGCGGTGGGACAGACTGTGTCATTGTTTCCATTGCGGCGCATAACCGGGCGCAGTCAGGGGCTGGAATGGCCGATTGACGGGTTGGAACTGGCCCCGGATGGGCAGGTCGGGACCTCAAACCGCGCACTGGCGGATGTGACACTGGAAATGGAGGGGCCGGGGCTGCTGGTGATGGTGCCTCGGGATGCGTTGGATCAGGTTATGCGGGCGTTTCTGTCGGGGCGGACCGGGCGCTGGCCCGCTCTCGCAGAATGACGAACAATCCGGCTGCGATGGTGATGGCGATCCCCACGGCTGCGATTCCGTCTGGCAGGTCATGGAAGATCAACCAGCCGATCAGGGTGGCGACAGGGATTTCCAGATATTGCATCGGCGCCAGTGTGGCCGAGGGCGCATAGCGCAGGGACCACGTCATGAACAAATGCGCCACGGTGCCTAACAGGCCGATGGCCCAGAGAAGCGCATAGGTGCCGTCGGTGGGTGCGATCAGCGACAGTTCCCACACGCCTGCGACGGTTCCGATCAGCAGAAACGGCAGCATCAAGACCGTGGCCATAGTGCCGGAAACGGCTTGCAGAGCGATCGGGTCGGTCTCTTTCGCAATGTGCCGTGTGACCAGCATGAACAGCGAAAAGACCACGGCGACCACCAGCGGCAACAAAGCTGCGGCGCCGACTTGTACAAAGCTGGGCTGGATCACCAACAGCGTGCCAACAAACCCGACGATACAGGCGATCAGGCGGCGCAGGCCGACCTCTTCCCCCAGAACGTATTTGCCGAGTAGCAGCATGATGAAGGGCATGACAAACGCGATGGCCACCGCGTCTGCCAGCGGCAGATATTGCAGCGAGGTGAACATCGCGCTGATCCCGATGATGTGCAGAACTGTACGCAGCAAGGTCAGCCGAAACACGCGACGGGACATCCGCCATAGCCGCCCTGTCAGGGCGACCAGCGGCACAAGCACCAGCGCCTGCACGGCGAAGCGCACAAAGACCAGCATGGCTACTGGGGTCGTCTCGCCCAACAGCTTGGCCATCGCATCGCCCGCCGGGGCGAGGACGCAAAAGCCAAGCATCAACATGATGCCAAGAACGGGACGATCCTGAGTCATGGGCGGCACGCTACGGGGTTTGCGCCGCCGATGAAAGCGCCTGTCTCAGCAGTTCGGGACGTTCACAGCCAAACCGCCCAGCGAGGTTTCTTTGTACTTCTCGTGCATATCGTGCCCGGTTTGGCGCATGGTCTCGATCACCGCGTCAAGCGGGACAAAATGATGCCCGTCCCCGCGAAGCGCCAGAGACGCGGCTGAAACCGCCTTGATCGCCCCCAATCCATTGCGTTCGATGCAGGGGACTTGAACCAGCCCGGCGACCGGGTCGCAGGTCATTCCAAGGTGATGCTCCAACGCGATTTCGGCGGCGTTTTCTACCTGCTCCGGCGTACCGCCCATCACCGCGCACAAACCTGCGGCGGCCATGGCTGAAGCGCTGCCAACCTCGGCCTGACATCCGGCCTCGGCCCCCGAGATCGAGGCGTTGAACTTGACCAGACCGCCAATGGCGGCGGCAGTCAGAAGGAAATCCTCAATGCGGCTTTCAGAGGCACCTGGCACGTGATCCAGGTAATAACGCAGCACCGCCGGCAGCACGCCGGCCGCGCCATTGGTGGGGGCGGTGACGACCTGACCCCCAGCGGCGTTCTCCTCGTTCACGGCCATGGCGTAAACGCTCATCCAGTCGTTGATCGTGTGCGGGGCGTTCAGGTTCATGCCCCGCTCGGCTTGCAGCGCGTCATGGATGCCCTTGGCGCGGCGGCGCACATGCAGGCCACCAGGCAGGATGCCATCGGTGTTCAGACCACGCTCGATACAGTCGTTCATCACCTGCCACAGGCGCGCGCTGCCCTTGGCGAAACTGTCCGCGCACCCGCGCGCAATCTCGTTGGCGCGCTTCATTTCGGCGATGCTTTTGCCACTGGCTTTGGCCATGTCAAGCATCTCGACTGCGGATTTGAAGGGGAAGGGCACCGGGTCGCCTTCGTCGGTTGCCTTGCCCTCGGCCAGTTCCTCTTCGGTCAAAACAAAGCCGCCGCCGATCGAGTAATAGACTTGTCGCAGGATCACGTCGCCCTGTGCATCCGTAGCCATCAGGATCATGCCGTTGGCGTGGCCGGGCAGGTGGTGTTCGTAGTCAAAGACCAAATCGGTCTTTGGGTTGAACTCCAGCGCCGGCAGCCCCTCGGGCATGACGCTATGCGTTTCGTTGATCGCGGCCAGCGCGGCCTCGGCCTTTTCATTGTCATAGGTGTCGGGCACAAAACCGGCGAGGCCCAAAATGGTAGCGCGGTCGGTGGCATGGCCGACACCGGTGAACGCCAGCGATCCGTGCAAAGACCCGCGCAGCCCCGAAAATTCGAACGGAGAGGCGCGCATCTGGTCCAAAAACCGCGCGGCGGCCACCATCGGCCCCATAGTGTGCGACGAGGACGGGCCGATGCCCACTTTGAACATATCGAAGACAGACAGGAACATATCAGGTAGCAGAGCCTTCTGGAGGGTTAGCGTAAGTCGGGGCGGTGAAGGGCGTGGCGCCCAACCCCTCGGCCGCGATGGCGGCGCGGGTTGCGGGACGGGCTTCCAACTGCATCACGATGCGTTGCAAGTGAGGAGTATCAGCCAGTTGATACCAACTGCGATCCGCCTTGGCAGGATAGAGCGCCATCCAGCGCATCTGGCAGGCCAAATAATAGGTCAAAACCGACGGGCTGTCAGGATGCAGCCAGTTCGGAGTGCTTTGGGCCAGCGTATCCAGCAATTTCAGGTGATGCCGAAGGCGCGGGCGGATACCAGCGCGGAGGGTGTCGGCCTGTGCCGCGTCGATATATTTCTCGGCATAGAATAAAATGCGCAGATCTGCGTGCAGCGTGTTCGAAGCAAAGAACATCCATTTCAGAAACGCGGCCCGCTCGGGATCGGTGGCAGCGGGGGCCAACTGCCCATGGGTGTCAGACAGCCACAGCAGAATAGCGGCTGTTTCGAAAATCGGGCCCTGCGGCGTTTCCAGCACCGGGATCAGCCCGTTCGGGTTCAGCGCGCGATAATATGCGCTGTCCTGCGCGTTGCGGGTGCGATCCACCAGCACGGTCTCGAACGGCAGGTCCATCTCGGACAGTGCCAGCCGGATCACCAGCGAGGCGTTGTCGGGGGCATAGTGCAGGCGATAGGGCGCAGTCATGAAACCTATCTATACCTTACATCATTTTCCCAAAGCCCCGATTGCGACGTTTCCAATCGGAAACGCGTAGTTTCGCGACGCGTTGGCCCGCGTGGTTCTGCAATTCGCTCTCGCAGTTGGCGCGGGCATTCCGTATACGTTGCCTCAGTAAGACAGGGGAATGCCGCCATGACCGCAGAAATGTCACCGATCGACCGGGCAAAATACGTGGCCGCGCGTCGGGCCGCCGATCTGGTGCAGGACGATATGCGCGTGGGGCTGGGGACCGGGTCCACCGCCGCCTGGATGGTGCGCCGTTTGGGCGAACGGGTGCAGGAGGAAGGCCTGAAGATCAAGGGCGTTCCCACCTCGACCCGGACTGCGCAACTGGCGCGTGAGGTCGGGATCGAGGTCGTGTCTTTGGATCAGGCCGGATGGCTGGATATGACCATAGACGGCGCGGATGAGTTCGATCAGGAGATGAACCTGATCAAGGGTGGCGGCGGTGCGCATTTGCAGGAAAAGATCGTCGCGACGGCCAGCGATCAGATGGTGGTCATCGCCGATGCCGGGAAAGAGGTTGAGACCCTTGGCGCTTTCCCCCTGCCGCTTGAGGTCATTCCTTTTGGCTGGCAGACCACGCGCACTCTGGTCGAAGAGGTTCTGGATACGATGGACGTTCTGGGTACTTCGACCGCTTTGCGGATGGATGGGGACGTGCCCTTTGTCACTGACGAAGGCAACCATGTGCTTGACCTGCATCTGCACCGTATCGGAAACGCCCGGCAGCTGGCGCTGGTGCTGAATCAGGTGCCAGGCGTGGTCGAAAATGGGTTGTTCATCGACATCTGCGACAAGGTGGTGATTGGGCACGGCGATGGCCGGGTCGAGATCAGGGATATCAATGAGGGCACGACCGAAACAGAGCAACCTGCCGACAGTGATGAGAACCTGTTTTTGGACATTGCGGACTGATACGAATGATTTCTTCGCAAAATCCGGCCCATCAAGGGTTGGCAGTTTCGCAATCGACCCCAGATAAGCAACGAAATTTGGCCTGACAAAAAGGAACTCGGGATGAGCTTTGACTATGATCTTTTCGTCATCGGCGGAGGCTCGGGTGGAGTCCGCGCCGCGCGTGTCGCGGCGGGTGAAAACGGGGCCAAGGTGGCGCTGGCCGAGGAAGATCGCTATGGCGGAACCTGCGTTATCCGGGGCTGTGTGCCCAAAAAGCTGATGGTTTTCGCCAGTGAGTTCTCGGGCATGGTGGGTGACGCGCAGGCTTACGGTTGGGATATCCAGCCCGGCGCGTTCGACTGGAATACGTTCCACGGCAAGCTGGTAACAGAACTGGATCGGTTGGAAGGCATCTATCGCAACATCCTGAAAAACAACGGCGTGGAAAGCTTTGACCAGCGGGCCACCGTGGTGGATGCGCATACGGTTGAACTGGCCGATGGCACCCGCAAGACCGCCAAGCATATCCTGATCGCCACCGGCGGTCGCCCGGTTGTGCCCGATTTTCCGGGATCAGACCTCGCCATCACTTCAAACGAGATTTTCCACCTGCCGAAACTGCCCGAAAACATCCTGATCGTGGGCGGCGGCTATATCGCCAGCGAATTTGCAGGGATCATGAATGGGCTGGGCGTCAAGACCACGCAATTCTATCGCGGTGAACAAATCCTTCGCGGCTTTGACCAAGAGGCCCGCGATTTGATCTGCAACGAAATGCGCGCAAACGGGATCGACGTGCGCCTGGGTACCAATGTGGTTGAAATGGCCAAGGATGGCGACAAGATCCGTGTCAAAGCCACCGACGAGACCGAGGATCAGTTCGACGTGGTCATGTACGCCACCGGTCGCGCGCCCAATGCCGACAATCTGGGGCTTGAGGCCGTGGGTGTTGAACGCGGCCGCAAGGGTGAGATCATCGTGGATGAATACAGCCAGACCGGCGTGCCCTCGATCTATGCCATCGGGGATGTGACTGATCGTGTAAACCTGACCCCGGTTGCGATCCGCGAGGGCATGGCCTTTGTGGAAACCGTCTTTAAGGGCAACCCGACGCCCGTGGATCATGACCTCATCCCCACCGCCATTTTCACGCAGCCCGAAATGGGCACCGTGGGTCTGAGCGAGGAGGAGGCCGCCGCGCAGGAACCGGTTGAGGTTTACGCGACCTCTTTCAAACCGATGCAAAAGGCGTTTGCGGGCGGGTCCGACAAAGTGATGATGAAGCTGATCGTTTCTCAGGCGACACGCAAGGTCCTGGGTTGCCACATAGTCGCGCCTGGCGCGGGTGAGATGATCCAGCTGGCGGGCATTGCCGTAAAGATGGGCGCAACCAAAGATGATTTCGACCGCACGGTCGCCGTTCACCCGGTCATGGCCGAAGAACTGGTGACAATGCGTCAACCTGTGCGCACTGCTTGATTTGCAACCTCGCGCACACAAGTTACAAGGGAACCCGTGATCACACGGTCCAACACAAGGGAAAAGATACATATGGCGGGCAACAGCGGTGGCCCCTGGGGGGGCGGAGGCTCCTCGGGCGGCGGAGGAAATCGGGGTAACAACGGGAACGGGCAACGCCCACCCGAAGGCGATGGCCCGCAGATCCCCGAGATCGACGATCTGGTAAAAAAGGGGCAGGAACAGCTGCGCGTCCTGATGGGCGGTCGCGGCGGTTCGGGCCGAGGAAGCAATGGCAAGGGCGGCGGCGGTGGTCCGCTGTTTACGAAGGGGACCGTGCTTATCGGTCTCGTCGTTGGTGCTGTGCTTTGGGGCGCGGCCAGCTTTTACACCGTCAAACCCGAAGAACAGTCGGTTGAACTGTTTCTGGGCGAATTCTCATCGGTCGGAAATCCCGGCCTGAACTTTGCCCCTTGGCCGTTTGTCACCGCCGAGGTTATCCCGGTCACTCGGGAACAGACCGAAGACATGGGCGGAACACGCGGCAGCGACGATGGGTTGATGCTGACCGGGGACGAAAACGTGGTCGATATCGACTATCAGGTCGTCTGGAACATCAGCGACCCCGCCAAGTTCCTGTTCAATCTGCGCGATGCGCGTCAAACGATCCGTGCGGTGTCTGAGTCGGCCATGCGTGAGATTATCGCACAAAGTGAGCTGGCACCGATCCTGAACAGGGACCGTGGTGTGATCGCAGAACGCCTGCAAGAGCTGATCCAATCAACAATGGACAGCTATGATTCCGGCGTGAACATCATCCGTGTGAACTTCGACAAGGCCGACCCGCCGCAGGACGTGATCGCCGCCTTCCGCGACGTTCAGGCCGCGGCGCAGGAACGTGACCGTCTGCAAAATGTGGCGGACGCTTATGCCAACCGCGTGTTGGCGGAAGCGCGCGGTGAAGCCGCGCAGGTGCTGGAAGAGGCTGAAGCCTATCGCGCCCAGCAGATCAACAGCGCCATGGGTGAGGCCAGCCGCTTTAGCGCAGTTCTGGAAGAGTATTCCAAAGCACCCGATGTGACCCGTAAGCGCCTCTATCTGGAACGGATGGAGCAGGTTTTGGGTGACGTGGACAAGATCATTCTGGACGAAAACTCGACCGGTTCGGGGCAGGGCGTTGTGCCGTACCTGCCGCTAAATGAACTGCGCCGCAATTCTGGGCAGGAGAGCAACTGATGCGTAAATCACCAATTATTCTAGGTGCAGTTGTCTTGTTGGTAGTGGGCATCCTGTCCTCTATTTTCATCGTAGACGAACGCGAACGCGCGCTGGTTCTGCAATTTGGACGCGTGGTTTCCGTTAAGGAAGAACCTGGTTTGGCCTTTAAAATCCCGCTGATTCAGGAAGTTGTGCGCTATGACGACCGTATCTTGTCGATCGACGTGCAACCGCTTGAAGTGACGCCTCTGGACGATCGCCGTTTGGTGGTCGATGCCTTCGCGCGCTACCGGATTTCGGATCTGGAGCAGTTCCGTCAGGCGGTCGGTGTCGGCGGCATTCCGGTGGCAGAGGATCGTCTGGACCGTATCCTCCGCGCTGAAACGCGGGAAGTGCTGGGGTCGGTCTCGTCCCGTGACATCCTGAGCTCCGACCGTGCAGCGTTGATGCTGCGCATCCGCAACAGCGCGATTGCCGAAGCGCGGGCGCTGGGCGTGAACGTGATCGACGTACGCCTGAAGGCGACGGACCTGCCGCAGGCCAACCTGAACGCGACCTTCGACCGGATGAAGGCCGAGCGAGAACGTGAAGCGACCGACGAACGTGCCCGTGGTAACGAGGCTGCCCAGCGTGTGCGCGCGCAGGCCGACCGGACCGTGGTTGAACTGGTGTCGGACGCCAACCGTGAGGCCGAGATCATCCGCGGTGAGGCTGACGCCGAACGAAACGCGATCTTCGCCGAAGCCTTCGGCAAAGACCCGGAGTTCTTCGAATTCTACCGCTCGCTGTCGGCATATGAACGTGCGCTGGGCGGTGGCAACAGTTCGATGGTGCTGAGCCCGGATTCCGAGTTCTTCAACTACCTCAAATCGCCTACAGGGCAGGCAGCCCAGTAATGGGTATGATCCTTCTGGCCTTCGGGCTGGTACTGATTGTCGAGGGGCTGGCCTATGCGCTGGCCCCTTCGCTTATTGAACGCATGTTGGAAGCGTTGCGCAGCCTGCCCGAACAGGCGCGGCGGCTGGCCGGATTGCTGTGCGTGGTCTCGGGTCTGGTGCTGCTTTGGGCCGCGTATCAGGTCGGGTTTTAATACAGCCTTTTCACTTGCCGGTGATTTCCCCGCGATCCTCAGTTGCGGGCTAGGCCAAACCGACTACATTGGTTGTCAAGAAGGACCGCCTGCGGGCGATCCACCGTGTAGTGACGACAAGGAGTTCCCAAGTGCAGGCACAAGCGCGCAGTATTTCCGTCCGGCGGGACGAGGTTGTTGGTTTCATGCGGCTGATGTGGTTGGCCATTGCCGGGATGGTTCTGGTTCTGGCCCAAACCGTCGCCGCGCAGGCGCGCGGGGAAAGCCTTGCGCCTCTGGCTGAAAAGATCAGCCCGGCGGTGGTGAACATCACCACTTCAACCTTGATCGAAGGGCAATCCGGGCCGCAAGGCATTGTGCCCGAGGGCTCTCCGTTTGAAGATTTCTTTCGGGAGTTTCAGGATCGAGAGGGCGATGACGACAACCGCCCGCGCCGCAGCAACGCGCTGGGTTCGGGTTTTGTGATTTCCGAGGATGGTTTCATCGTCACGAACAATCACGTGATTGCCGAAGCCGATGAAATCCTTGTTGAATTTTTCCCCGGCGACGGTCAACCCAAGAAAGAGCTGCCTGCAAAGGTCATCGGCACTGATGAGAAAACCGATATCGCACTGCTTAAGGTCGAGGCCTCGGGGCCACTGCAATATGTGCAGTTCGGCGATAGTGATGTGGCACGTGTGGGCGATTGGGTGATTGCGATGGGCAACCCGCTGGGTCAGGGCTTTTCGGTTTCAGCCGGGATTGTCTCGGCCCGCAATCGTGCGCTGAGCGGGTCCTACGACGACTACATCCAGACCGATGCAGCGATCAACCGGGGCAACTCGGGTGGGCCGCTGTTCAATATGGATGGAGAGGTCATTGGTGTGAACACAGCGATTCTGTCGCCCAATGGTGGCTCAATCGGGATTGGTTTCTCGATGGCGTCGAATGTGGTGATCAAGGTCGTGGATCAACTGCGCGAGTTTGGTGAGACCCGCCGTGGTTGGCTGGGTGTACGCATTCAGGACGTGACCGAGGATATGGCCGAAGCCATGGGTCTGGAAAAGCCCGGCGGTGCGTTGATCAGCGATGTGCCGGAGGGCCCAGCCAAAGAGGCTGGCCTGCTGGCGGGCGATGTGATTCTCAGCTTTGATGGTGTTGAGGTTGAAGACACGCGCGGTTTGGTGCGGCAGGTCGGTGAAACTACGGTGGGCAAATCTGTCCGCGTAGTTGTGCACCGTGATGGCGGCACGCAGACCGTTCTGGTGACATTGGGCCGCCGTGAGGATGCCGAGCGTTCCGGTGGGAGTGAAGAAGAACCTGCAGAGGAAGCTCCGGTCGAGGAAGACGCGGATATTCTGGGCCTGACGATCTCACCGTTGACTGAGACGCTGCGCACCGATCTGGAATTGGATGCTGACGCTGAGGGACTGGTTGTAACAAATGTGGATGAAGCCTCGGAGGCTTATGCCAAGGGCCTGCGGGCGGGTGATCTGATCACCGAAGCCGGTCAGCAGAAGGTCGCGTCGATTCAGGATCTTGAGACGCGCATGGACGAAGCACGCGAAGCGGGCCGCAAGTCGCTGTTGCTGCTGGTACGGCGTGGTGGCGATCCACGTTTTGTAGCACTTAGCCTGGGCGAATAACCTGCCTTTCAGATTGCAAGAATGGCCGGGGTCTGCACCCCGGCCTTTTTTTCATACACCGGAAATGAGAAGAGCCGCACACCGGGGAAGGCGTGCGGCTCTGATACAGGGAGAGGTCAGTGGACAGATATCGGGGATGATTCTCTGACCTCCTACGGTAACAGTTATGAAGATAGTCTTAACGACTACACAGGTATGTGAAGCAGGTCACAGCGGATCAGATAAGATCGGAATCCGCCAATTCCCGAAGCGCGTCGAAGTCGTGGATCATCAACCCGCCACGCGATGCCTCGACCACCTTGTCGCGCTTCCAGGTCGAGATGGTTTTCGACACGGCCTCGCGCGTGGCGCCGACAAACTCGGCCAACTCGCTTTGCGAGAGGGACAGACGGCTTGAGGGGTCCTCTTGCAGGTCGGTCAGGTGCAGCAGCTTGCGGGCCAGACGGATCGGCATGGGCAGGAAAACCTGTTCGTTCAACTGGGACCCCATCCAACGCATCCTGAGACCGGCCAAACGGATCATATCAACTGCCAAATCCGGGTGTTGTCGGATTTGGTTCATCACATCTGCGCGCCGCACCCGCAATACGCGAGAAGGCTCGGCGGCGGCAATGGTCGCTGTACGCGGACCGCTGTCGAACAGCGCTATCTCACCAAAAACTTCGCCGGGTTTCATCAGGGTCAGCGACAGTTTGCGACCGCTCATCGCCAGAAAGGACACTTCGAGCGTACCGGCGAGAATGGCGTAGAGCGCATCGCCCTCATCGCCCTGTTCAAACAATGTCTCGCCTTCATCAAGCGAGATTTCGGTCGCCTGTGCCGACAGCATCGCGCGCAGACGGTCGGATGCTTCGGCCAGAAAACCGGTATTGGGAAAGGCCGTCATGTGGATGTGGTGCTCCGGCTGGCAGGTGTGAGTGGTCCCACAACTTTCCACAGCACGGGCGATTAGCCAAGGATTTTATGTAGTTTTACGGAATCCACGGCCTATTGCTGGTCAGGATCGTCCATATAGGTCTGCAACATGCTGAACTGAAGCATGAGAAAGACCATTAATGCGATCGGAAAACCAAAGGTTTCGATTTTGACCCACAGATCGGTCGACATGGTGCGCCAGACGAATTCATTGGCGACGGCCAGCACTGCGAAACAGGCACACAGCCGGCGTGTCAGAATCATCCAACCTTCGTGGCGCATGGGCAGCATCTCGTCCAAAACATAGGCGAGGTAGGATTTCTTTTGCAGCAGACCAATGCCGAGGATCAGGGCGAAAAAGCCATAGACCAGGGTGGTTTTCATTTTGAAGAACCGCTCGTCATTGAACCATGCGGTCAGGCCGCCGAAGAAGATCACCATGAAAGCGGTGAAGATCTGCATACGACTGAGCTTGCCGGTCAGGAACCACAGGATACCCATTGCAGCCAGCATGAGGGGAACGAAGATGATCGTCGCGACGATAAAGCCGGAATATTCCGTTCCTGCGAACTGAAAACTGTCATCGCGTAGGCGCAAATAGATGAAGAAGAAAGCCAGCGGCGGGCCAAGCTCCAGCACCTGTTTCAGAAACGGGTTGATCTCATTCTTGCCTGTCATGTCGGTTCCCTGCTGTTTACCCGCCCATTTCAACTATTACGGCGCCGAGTGCAATCAATGCCATCAGCGCGATGCGTCTGGGGCCAACGGTTTCTTTCAAAACCAGCCAGCCAATAAGCGCTGCGAAGACGGTTGAGGTTTCACGAAGGACAGCTGCTTCGCCGACTTTATCCAGACGGGTGGCGAGCATGATCGAACCGAAGGACAGAGGCGCAATGATACCTCCCGCTAGCCCGCGCAGCATGAGGGGGCCGAGCGTCGGGCGGTGGATCATCGCGCGCCATCTGAGGAAGGCGTAGAAGGGCAGCGTCGCCCCGTCGATCATGAAAAACCATGCAAGGAAGGTGAATGGATCGGCGGTGGCACGAATGCCATATGCGTCATAGGTGGTATAGAGCGCGACGAACAAGCCGGTGGCGAAGGCAAGTGCCAGGGCGACGCCAAGTGTTTCGCGGTTGGTTTCGAGAAACCGGAAGTTATAGGCGGCCAGTCCGAAAATCCCGCAAAGCAGGACAGCCACACCGAGCCATTGGGTGCCGGTGAAGGTTTCGTCAAACAACAGGTAAGCGCCAATCACGGTGAACAGTGGACCGGTGCCGCGCACGACCGGGTAAACCACTGTGTATGAGCCTTTGGTGTAGGCCAGGGCCTGAAGGATTTTGTAGAGGATGTGGATCAGCCAGACGACTGCGAATATGGGCCACATAAAGGGTTCGGGCCAAGGCACGACGAAGAGGGCAAACGGGGCCGCCATAAGGCAATAGCAGGCGTCAATCACCCCGCGCGACATCCAGGGATCGTGGCGCCCTTTTTGCAGCGCGCCAAAGGCTGCGTGCAGGAAAGCGGCTGACAGCGCAAGCGCCAGGGCGAGCCTGTGGCCCGCTTCGGTGCCTTCAAGGGAGATCAGCCAATCGCTCAAATTTCGGTCTTTGTTTTGGCGGAGAAGTGGGGGGCTGTCTGCCCCCCACGCCCCCCGAGGATATTTTTGGCCAGATGAAGCGGTGGATCAGCTTTGCAGGCCGGTGAGGGCGGCGGCGAATTCTTCGGGGTCGAACGGGGCGAGGTCGTCGATTTGCTCTCCGACGCCAATGGCGTGGATGGGCAGACCGAATTTATCCGCCAGCGCCACCAGAACCCCGCCTTTGGCGGTGCCGTCGAGCTTGGTCATCACCAGACCGGATACATCAGCCAATTTCCTGAAGGTTTCGACCTGGCTGAGTGCGTTCTGGCCGGTGGTGGCGTCCAGTACCAGCAGGGTGTTGTGAGGGGCGCTGTCGTCGACCTTGCGAATGACGCGGACAATTTTTGCCAGTTCCTCCATCAGGTCGGCGCGGTTTTGCAATCGGCCAGCGGTGTCGATCATCAGAAGGTCTGCGCCTTCGTTCCGCGCTTTGGTCAGGGCGTCAAAGGCCAGCGACGCCGGGTCCGAGCCTTCGGGGGCGGTCAGAACCGGGACGCCTGCGCGGTCGCCCCAGACTTGCAATTGTTCGACGGCGGCGGCGCGGAAGGTATCCCCCGCGGCGATGACGACTTTTTTGCCCGCGGCTTTGAACTGGCTGGCCAGCTTGCCGATGGTGGTGGTTTTGCCCGAACCGTTGACACCCACAACCAGCACGACCTGCGGGCGTTTGGGGTAAAGCGGCATGGGCTTGGCCACGGGTTCCATCACGCGGGCGACTTCCTGTGCCAGCAGCTGCTTGATTTCCTGCGTAGACAATTTGCGTCCAAAGCGCCCCTCGGCCATGTTCGAGGTGACACGCAGGGCGGTATCGACGCCCATATCCGAGGCGATCAGCAGCTCTTCGAGCTGTTCCAGCATGTCATCGTCCAGGGTGCGACGGACAACGGTTTGGGACTCGGACCGGTTGAACAGGCGGCTCAAGACGCCTTTGGGCTGGGTTGGTTCGGGCGCGGGTTGTGCGGCAAGTTCAGGTGGCGCGGTTTCGACCGGTTGTGGCGTGCGTTCAGGTTCGGGCGGTGCGGAGACGGGTTCAGTTTGCGGTGCAGGCTCAAGTGGGCTGGGCTCGGGTGCAGCCGTTTCCTCTCCGCCATCGTCGACGATTGCATCCAGCCCCTGTTCGAGGCGGGACGAGGATTTGAACAGCTTGTCTTTGAGCTTTGAGAAAAACGCCATTTTTGGTCTCCGCAGGTGTTCCTTTCACCTAATGCGGATTTGCGGCAGTTGCAAAGGGTCAGAGAAAGGCGATCAACAGACCGGCCTGTGCGCCCCAGTATAGCGGCCAAACCAGATAAGGCGTCATCCGCAGGGCCGGGTGATGGGCGGGCAGCAGGAATTTCTCGGTCGCAAGGATCAGGTCCGAGGCGATGAAGGCCATCGCTGCGGGCAGGGCCCAACGCAAAGCGCCGGTGTCGGGCAGGGCCAAAACGGTGACGCCCACGCCCAGAATGATCGGGATATAGCCCAGAACTGGTAGTCTGAGATCCCCGGCACGTGGGGCCAGAAGAGTTGCCGCGACGATACCCAGCAGGATCAGGGACCAGAATAGGCCGGGGTGAGTTAAAATCAGGCTGGTATCGCTGCTGGGATGCGACAGAAACAGTGCGATATAGGCCAGGTGTCCGGCTGCAAAGGCACCGATCCCTGCCATGAACGTTGTGTCGGTTTCGCGCGACAACAGCGCGTCTCCGATGGCGCAGAGGCTCAGTGCGGCGATCAAAAGGAGTGGCGCCTCAGACAGCAGGGCGATGACGGCAAGGCAGGCGACCGAGGCGGTTTTCAGCACCGACCTAAGTTTGCTGGCCGGGCGAGGCGCCAAGGGCAGATAGGCCAACGCGCAGGCAGCAGCGACCAGAAACAGCGCAGTTGTCATTCAAGTGTCCCTTTTTTCGTCCAGCTTCATCGGGAATGCGTCCGCAACTCAACCCATGACGTTAAGGCAGCCTGTCCTGACAGATTGGTAATTGGCATTGCCGGTTGGCATCTGACATCATGCGGACATGATCAGGCATGTTGCGATTCTTCTGGCTATGTCCGCGCAGATGGCGGGGGCGCAATCCGCGCTTTCGGGGGCTGAATTTGACTCGTATACGCAGGGTAAAACCTTGTTCTACGGCTTTGAGGGGCAGGTTTATGGGGTCGAACGTTATTTGCCCAACCGACGCGTGATCTGGTCCTTTCTGGACGGAGATTGCAAGGAAGGCGTCTGGTACGAGCAGAATGACCAGATTTGTTTTCTGTACGAAGACCGGCTGGACCCGCAATGCTGGGTGTTTGTCGAATCCGGCAGCGGCTTGATTGCTCAGTTTGAAGGCAACCCCGAGCAGACGGAGCTGTACGAGGCCGAAGATATCGATGAGGAGATGGTCTGCCTCGGCCCCGAGGTTGGCGTTTGAGCGAGACCTAGAACAGTGAACCCTGATCAGGTGGCGCTTTTTTCTGCGTTTTCTTAGCTGGTGGCTTTGCTGTGGACGACATGCCCGTCGCTAATATGCCGTCGGCGAATTCGATCTCAAGCGCGGTATGTTTTGCCGCCTGTTTCCGGGTTGTCACCACCTCGCCCTCGGCGCGCACCACGGCATAGCCCCGCTGCAACGTGGCCTTGTAGCTGAGTGTTTCTCGAAGCCTGTCCGTGGCTTCTAACGTCTGTCGCATCCGGTCCAAACGCGTGGTCTGGGCGGTGTTCAGACGCTCGGTCAAGCGGGTCAGGGATTGCCGTTGAGCGTCAATGTCGCGCTGAATAGGGCGCAAGGACAGGCGGGATGACAGGTTGCGCACCGCCTCCTGCCGTGAGGACACCAGATTTCGCAGGGTCGAGGGGCGCAGATGGGCCGACAGTTCCACAACTTTGATGCGTCGCGCTTGAACACCACGTTCCAAAGCCGGGGTCAGGCGATCGGCAATCAGATCAAGACGTTGACGCGGTGTGTTCAACAGGCTGTCGGGGCGCGGTAACGCCCGGGACAGGTCGCGCAGGCGTTGGCTGCGGCGCTGCACGGCGTCGGTCGCAGCGCGGGACAGGCGCGCGCCCTGTTCGCCGGTCCAGGCCAACAGTTCCATCCGCACGGGCACGGCCAGTTCGGCGGCGGCGGTGGGCGTCGGCGCGCGACGGTCCGAGACATAGTCGATCAGTGTCGTATCCGTTTCGTGCCCCACGGCTGAGATTAGTGGAATGTCTGAAGTCGCAGCCGCCCGTGCGACGGCCTCTTCGTTGAAACCCCACAGGTCCTCGATCGACCCGCCGCCGCGGGCGACGATGATCAGGTCTGGGCGCGGCAGGGCGCCTCCGGGGGTGAGTTGGTTGAAACCGTTGATTGCGTTGGCAACCTCGGGCGCGCAGTTCGATCCTTGCACGGCGACAGGCCAGATCAGCACCTTGCGCGGGAACCGGTCGCGCAGGCGGTGAAGGATATCGCGGATCACCGCGCCAGATGGTGATGTCACTACGCCGATGATCTGCGGTAGATAGGGCAGGGGCTTCTTGCGTTCAGGCGCGAACAGCCCTTCGGCCTCTAGCTGTTTCTTACGCTTTTCCAGCAACGCCATCAGTGCGCCTTGGCCTGCGACGGCGACCTCATCGACATTCAGGTTGTATTTCGATTGCGCGCCAAACGCGGTGAGACGCCCGGTTACGACGACCTCAAGCCCTTCATCGGGCACCACGGACAGTCCCGAGATCTGACCCTTCCACGTGGTGCAAGCCAGCACGTTCCGGTCATCCTTGATATCATAGTAAAGATGGCCTGAGCGCGCCTTGAACACGCGCCCGACCTCACCACGCACACGGATTCGGCCAAAGGTGCCTTCCAGTGTGCGTTTTACCTCGCCGGAAATGTCGGAAACACTGTATTCAGGTGTGTTTTGGCCGGGAATGGGATCGTCAAGCAGGTCGGACATTTCAGCGCCTTGTGTCAAATGCCCACTCAGCTTAGAACGCGCGGAAGGCGAGGCCAAGCAGATCGGAGAGCAGTCATGAATATCCTCATTCTCGGGAGCGGTGGACGCGAACACAGCCTAGCCTGGGCGGTGATGCAGAACCCCAAGTGTGACCGTCTGATAGTCGCGCCGGGCAATGCCGGAATTGCTCAGATTGCCGATTGCGCGGCTCTGGACATCGAAAATGGCGGCGCTGTGGTCAGCTTTGCCGAAGACAACGCGATTGATTTTGTGATTGTCGGCCCTGAGGCCCCCTTGGCGGCTGGGGTTGCCGACCGCCTACGCGAAGCGGGTGTTCTTGTCTTTGGCCCCTCGGCTGCGGCGGCGCAGTTGGAGGCATCAAAGAGTTTTACCAAGGAAATCTGCGACGCCTCGGGCGCGCCGACGGCAGCCTATGGGCGCTTTACCGAGGCCGAGCCCGCCAAGGCCTATATCCGCGAACAAGGCGCGCCGATTGTGGTCAAGGCCGATGGACTGGCCGCCGGCAAGGGCGTGATTGTGGCGATGGACGAAGGGACCGCGCTGGAGGCCATCAACGACATGTTTGGCGGGGCTTTTGGCGGGGCCGGGGCCGAGGTGGTGATCGAGGAATTCATGGAGGGCGAGGAGGCCTCGCTTTTCGTGCTGTGTGACGGTGAGGATATCCTGTCGGTCGGCACCGCGCAGGACCATAAGCGCGTAGGCGACGGGGATACCGGGCTGAATACAGGCGGGATGGGAGCGTATTCTCCGGCCCCGGTTCTGAGCGCCGAGGTCGAAGCCCGCGCGATGGAAGAGATCATCAAGCCGACCGTGGCCGAGATGAAAAAGCGCGGGATGCCGTTTCAGGGGGTTCTCTATGCGGGTTTGATGATCAAGGACGGGCAGCCGCGACTGGTGGAATACAATGTGCGCTTTGGCGATCCCGAATGTCAGGTGCTGATGATGCGCCTGGGCGCGCAGGCGATGGATCTGATGCATGCCGCAGCCGAGGGCCGTTTGCGTGAGGCGCAGGTGAACTGGGCCGATGATCATGCGCTGACCGTTGTGATGGCGGCTCAGGGATATCCGGGGTCTTACGAGAAGGGCAGTGTTATTGGCGGTCTCGACGGGCTGCCCGAGGACAGCAAGAACATGGTCTTTCATGCCGGGACCAAGGCTGCGGATGGGCAGGTATTGGCCACGGGTGGTCGGGTTCTGAACGTCACCGCTCGGGGCGAGACATTGCAGGAGGCGCGTGATCGGGCTTATGCGATGGTGGATGGGATTGACTGGCCCGATGGGTTCTTTCGCCGCGATATCGGCTGGCGCGCTTTGTGATCTGATTGCCGGGCCGCGCCCGTCTCGATTTTTTGGCGCGAGGGGCCAGCCCCTCGCGCTCCCTGGGATATTTTGGGCCAGATGAAGGGCGGATCAGCAAATGAGTGCGTTTGTTAGGTCACTGCGCTTCTTGAGGGGGCCAAGGTCGCGGGTTTGCCAATCGCCTCGGTAAGAAACGCTGACGATGGTGCTCCAGTCGGCGCTGGCGACGACTATCTCGGGGCCGGTGCCGCAATCGCGGATGGCGCTCGAAATATAAGCTTCTCCAATTTTGTGGTTTGTCAGACCAGGCAGTACCGCGATTTCGGTCAGTGCGCCATCTTTGAAGCGCCAGATGCGCAGGGTTTTGGCCAGGTGAGGGCGGTCGATATAGGCGATCTCGACGTAGCCGTCGCCGTCCAGATCGGCCGCGCCGATCGGTGCGAGCCAGCGGAAACGGGTGCCGATATGCGGGGTGGCGGCGATCTTTTCCCCGTGCGCGTTATAGATGGCGAGTTGTGCGCCTGTATCCTTCTGGGCTTCGACAACCAGAACTTCGAGCGTACCGTTTTGATCAACGTCCGCCAACCGGGGCGCTAGATCTTCGAAAACACGGTCCTCGGGCAGGCGGATGGTCAGGGCAGATCGTTCCTTGGCGCCCGTCGAGCCTTGTGTGGCAGGCGTGTTTTCTATGGTAAGCTCAAGCGCTCCATATTCGATCTGATCCCCCAGGACGCCATGAGGATATCGGGTCGTGGGTTCGGTATAACGAGCCGCGACAATCGTATCTGCAATGGCAGGGGCTGTTGTGACCAACCACAAGCACATTGCCATAAGCGCGCCGCGTGACCTGCCTTGCCAGAGGCGAGAGAGTCGGCGCGGCGCTTTGGAGATCATCAGATCTGTTTCTCGGGCATCTGAACGACCAGACCGTCCAGCGCGTCGGTGACTTTGATCTGGCAGGTCAGGCGGGACCGCTCTGGGTCGGGCTCAAACGCAAAGTCCAGCATGTCTTCTTCCATGTCGTCTTTGGCTGGCACTTTCTCGACCCAATCAGGGTGGATATAGACATGGCAGGTCGAGCAGGCGCAGGCGCCGCCGCAATCGGCCTCGATGCCGGGGATGTTGTTGTCACGGGCCCCTTCCATGACGGTCAGTCCGTTGGCGACCTCGACAGTGTGCTCGGTACCGCCATGCTCGACATAGGTGATCTTTGCCATTGCGTGCGTCTTCCTTTTACGATGTTCGAAACCTTCCTTAGTCAAGCCATTTAGGTCTTTCCACCCTCATTTGCGACTCGGGATGCCGCGACTGGACATTCCTGTGATATGTTCTATTTTTGTTCTCATGTTTGTTGCCCCTGTTCGCAGTGCAGTTTCAAACCGAGACTGGCCGCGCCCACCCGCTTGCCTGCCAGCCAATCGGCTGGACGATCCGCCCGATCATGCGCGTGTGACCGTGGCCGGGCTGGTGATCTTGCGGCAGAGGCCGGGTACAGCCAAGGGCGTGATCTTTCTGACGCTGGAGGACGAAACCGGCATCGTGAACGTGGTTGTCTGGCGCGCGATGTATGAACAATTTCGCCGGGCGGTGATCTCGGGCCGGTTGCTGCGGATCACGGGGCGGATGCAGCGGGCGCATTCCGTAACCCATGTGATCGCGGAAGAGATCGAAGATATCTCGGCCATGTTGGACGTGTTGGTACGGGGGGAGGGACAATCGCCCCAAAGCAAGTGAGAAGAAAACACCCAGACGTCATGGTTTTGCCAAGGTTGAATGTAATTCAGTCACCAGTTTGACGGGTATTACATTATGAAAAACAAGTATTTGTACCGCGTATTTCGACTGCGCCGGCTGATATTTCTTAGTTTGTTTCTTTTGTTCGTGCCATGGGCTGTGGGGACGCAGGTATTTGGTCATTCCGCACTTTTGGCGGGTCCGAAAATGCAACTCGTGACGGCCTTGTTTGGTGTATTTGCAATCATGTTACTGGTGCTCATTTACCCGCGGGTCTGGTGGGAGACGGTCACAACGGCCTTGGTGCTTGGGATAACGCTAATGCTCTTGCCGGTGATTGAGATGCTGCCCGACCTTGCGCCAACACAAAATCAAGGGAAGGCAACAGCCTGGACGATTATCGGAACGGTTCTGGTCAGTTTTTTCTTATGGCTCGGCCTGAACTGGCTGCCCAGCGTTTTTCTGCATGTTCCCCTTGGTTTGCGGGAATGGAAGTCGCGCGCCAGATACCTCATCCCTGCACAGCGTGCCTTTGACATTCTGAAGACAGCACCTGACAGCTATAGCGGAAAATACAAAACCGGCCCGGTGGGGGATGATGGGTTGTTCACGGTCTCGATGAACGTGAACACCGTAAATCCCGACACCTGGGACCCGGAGAACATGGAAATGCTCTATAAATGCAAGATCGAGCAAGAGAGCGGTACGAGTCAGGTTATTTCGACGTATTATATGGTTGAAGGAGAGGCCAACGTGGATGTCGAACGCTTGACTGTCCGCGGCGAAGGGCTGACCGCGATATGTGAGACAGTGACAATCAGAAGCCGACGAAACCTGTACGAAGATTTGGGTTTTTGGGTGCAGGATTTCGGAGCGGACCATTTGCATGCTAGATTGGATGCCGCCGAAGGTCTGTCCTCGATTGCGCTGGTCGACTTGCCGTATGTGTCGCCATTGGTCGGGCTTGCGCGGTTTTTCGAGCAGTTTAATGAAGATCCGCCTGGTAAAAGCGGCGGATCGATTTAGCACTCTGCCGACTATCGCTTGTCCCGGTGGTTCTTGGACATGCCGACATACGGTACACGGCCCGCCTGAAACTTACTCCTGCCTTGCCCAAACGTCAGCGTTGATGCACAGTTTCATCATCGGAACTTTGGCGGCGCCGACAGGCTGCCGTGCCACGCTTTGGGAGGACCGTGACATGCCATCCAAAACCGCAGATTCCACACCGCCAGACGACCTGACGCCCCAGCCACAGGACAGGGCCAACGTCAATACGATCACTGCTGACGATATCACGGCCTCTTTGAAGGCCGGGTTTTCCGACTTTCTGGCGCGCCCGGTCATGAGCGGCTTTTTTGGTCTGTTCTATGCGGTCTTCGGCATTCTACTGGTTTGGGTCATGGTCTGGCTGGGCAGGATCTGGATGATCATTCCGGCCATTGTCGGCTTTCCGTTGATTGCACCATTTGCAGCCGCCGGGCTGTATGAAATGTCACGCCGGTTGCAAAAGGGACAGGCGTTCGGGTGGTCCGACATCCTGACCGTCATGGCCCATCAGCGCAAACGCGAGATGGGCTGGATGGCCTTTGTCACCCTGTTCATTTTCTGGGTATGGGTTTATCAGGTTCGGCTGTGGCTGGCGATTATCCTGCAAAACGCCTCGTTCTCGGATTTGGACGGGTTTTTGAACATCGTCTTCTTTACCCCGCAGGGCTGGACGTTTCTGGCCGTTGGCACGGCCATAGGCGCATTCCTTTCCGCGGTCCTGTTCTCGGTCACTGTCGTCGCCATGCCCATGTTGCTGGATCGCGAGACCAACTTTGTCTCGGCCATGCTTACATCTATCCGCGTCGTCACCGAAAACCCTGTGGTCATGCTGAGTTGGGCGGCGATTATTTCGGTCACGATGCTGTTGTCACTAGTTCCGGCATTTCTGGGCCTGATCTTCACCTTGCCGATTCTGGGGCATACGACATGGCATCTCTACCAGCGGGCGGTGCCACCGGTAGAGGGGTGATTTGAATGTGAACCCTTCGGAAAAGGGTCAGCCGCCGACCGTGTTCATCGCTTGAACAAATTGCTCTGCGATTGCTTGTCCCGGTGATCTCCGCGCAACTCGGCGTGCAGCGCGCGACCGGCCTGAACGCCGGGGCGGGCGCTGACGGTTTCCAGCCAGCGGGTGAAATGAGGTTTGTCCTCCAGCACCTGTTGCTGACCTTCCCACAGGCTGGCCCAGCCCCAGATCGACATGTCTGCAATCGAGTAGAAATCGCCCGCGACATATTCATTCTCGGCCAGCCGCCGGTCGAGCACGCCGTAAAGCCGCCCAACTTCGGTGCGATAGCGATCCTTGGCATAGGGCAGGTCTTGTGGCGGATCCAGTTGCGGGGCGTATTTCAAAAAGTGGTGCGCTTGACCGGCCATGGGTCCGACCCCGCCCATTTGCCACATCAGCCATTCCTCAACGGCGATCCGGTCACGCTCGGTTTCGCCATAGAACCGCCCGGTCTTGCGGGCCAGATACATTAGGATAGCACCGCTTTCGAAGACCGAGATCGGTTCTCCATCCGGGCCGTCGGGGTCCACGATGGCAGGCATCCGGTTGTTGGGCGCGATTTTCAGGAATTCGGGATCGAACTGATCGCCCTTGCCGATATTGATCAGATGGGTGGTGTAGGGCAGCTCCATCTCTTCCAGAGCGATAGACGCCTTCCACCCGTTTGGCGTAGGCCAGAAATACAGATCAATCATGGTCTCTCCTTCGGTTGACGGCGATCATGAAGGTTTCGGGCCATTGGGCAAGGGGGCAGGGGCAAACTGTTACGAAACCGTGACTGATTGCGCCTAAGGCTTGACGCCTTTGCATGCGCGGCGTAAGGGCAAGGCACCACGTGGCGATTTGTTACCGGATTGCGGGCCACGCTAAACAACACCGCTAAAAGGTCAGGATGAAAGACCCCTTTCGCTTGGCCGCGTCTGGGGTTTTTTGTTTGCCTCCACAGAGGGGCCGAAAGGAATGACATGAGCGAGAACTGGAACAAACGCACACAGGCCGTCCATGGCGGCATCCGTCGCAGCCAATATAACGAAGTGTCCGAGGCGATCTTTCTGACGCAGGGCTTCGTTTACGAAAACGCCGAACAGGCCGAGGCGCGGTTTATCGAGACCGGCCCGGATGAGTTTATCTATGCCCGTTATGGCAACCCGACCGTGTCCATGTTCGAACAGCGCATCGCAGCGCTGGAAGGGGGCGAGGACGCCTTTGCCACCGCATCCGGCATGGCGGCGGTGAACGCGGCGCTGGTATCGATGCTGAAGGCGGGCGACCATGTGGTGTCGGCCAAGGCTTTGTTCGGCTCGTGTCTGTATATTTTGGAAAACATCCTGACCCGTTACGGTGTTGAAGTGACCTTTGTCGACGGCACCGATCTGGACGCGTGGAAAGCGGCAATCCGCCCCGACACCAAGGCTGTGTTCTTCGAATCCATGTCGAACCCCACGCTTGAGGTGATCGACATCGAAGCGGTGGCCACGCTGGCCCATGCCGTCGGTGCAACCGTGATCGTGGACAATGTGTTCTCGACCCCGGTCTTTTCGCGCGCGATCCAGCAGGGCGCGGACGTGGTGGTCTATTCCGCAACAAAGCATATTGACGGGCAGGGCCGGGCTCTGGGTGGCGTAATCATCAGCACCAAAGAGTTCATCCGTGGCACCGTTGAACCCTATCTGAAACATACCGGCGGCGCGCTTAGCCCGTTCAACGCGTGGGTCATGCTCAAAGGGCTTGAGACGATGGCTCTGCGGGTGAATGCGCAGGCCGAGACGGCGCAGATCATTGCCGAGGCGCTGGAGGACCATCCCGCGCTGGAACGCACGCTGTATCCGGGGCTGAAAACCCATGCCCAAAATGCGTTGGTGCAATCTCAGCTGGGCGGCAAGGGCGGTACGGTTCTGTCCCTGGACATCAAGGGCGGGAAAGCAGCGGCTTTTGCTTTCCTCAACGCGATGACTATCCCGGTGATCTCGAACAATCTGGGCGACGCCAAGTCGATCGCGACGCATCCGGCAACAACGACCCATCAACGCCTGAGCGATGCGCAGAAAGATGAGTTGGGCATTACACCAGGCTTGATCCGGTTCTCGGTCGGGTTGGAAGATGCTAGCGACCTGCTTGCCGATATTAAACGCGCATTGGACGTTTCTCAGCAGTAAACGTCGCGTCAACGGTGCTACAAACAGGCTCAAAGAGATGTGTGCGGGGTGGTAAATCGCTCATCCTGCACCAAAAATCGATCCGGACTGTGTTTTCCGGCGTATACGGTTAAACTGGAAAACACGCCCAAGCTGTATATAGTCCGGCGGCGAACCCCGAGGAACCCCAAGCGATGAACGTGCATCCCCGTGACATTGACGACGCCCCCGACCATGACGAGGCCGCTGCGGCGCTGAAAGTTCTGCGCAAATGGGCGGTATCCGCGACCGACGCCGAGATCAGTCAGCTTGATCCGGCAATCGCGCGCCTTGTGCCGGGGCAGGAGACGTCCAACTATCCGTCTTTGTCGCGCGACTACCCCGAGGACTTCAAGGCCGATGAGGCCTATCGCGCCACGCTGCCCGATCTGCAAAACGGTCCGTCCAGCTTGATCCGGGGAGCGAAGCAGCAAATTCAGCATGTGGGTATCTCGAATTTCCGCCTGCCGATCCGGTTTCACCGCAAGGATGGCGAAGACCTGACGCTTGAGACCTCGGTCACGGGCTCGGTCAGCCTTGAGGCCGAGAAGAAGGGCATCAACATGTCCCGTATCATGCGGTCCTTTTACAAACACGCCGAGCGCACGTTCAGCTTCGAAGTCATGGAAGCCGCGCTGGATGATTATATGACCGATCTGGACAGCTTTGACGCGCGTATACAGATGCGGTTTTCCTATCCCGACAAGGTGAAAAGCCTGCGCTCGGGGCTGGAAGGCTATCAGTATTACGACATCGCGCTGGAGCTGGTGGAACAGAGCGGCGTGCGCCAGAAGATCCTGCATCTGGACTATGTCTACTCTTCGACTTGTCCCTGTTCGCTTGAGCTGAGCGAACATGCTCGTTCAACACGTGGCCAGTTGGCGACGCCGCATTCACAGCGGTCGGTGGCGCGAATTTCGGTAGTGGTGGATTGCGACGCCGATTGCCTTTGGTTCGAGGACCTGATCGCGTTGTGCCGTCGTGCCGTGCCCACGGAAACACAAGTTATGGTTAAACGCGAGGACGAGCAAGCCTTTGCCGAGCTGAACGCCGCAAACCCGATCTTTGTCGAAGATGCTGCGCGCCTGTTCTGCGCCGAACTTCTGGCCGACCACCACGTGGGTGATTTTCGCATAGTCGCCAGTCATCAGGAAAGCCTGCACAGCCACGACGCTGTATCGGTTCTGACCGAAGGGCCGACCTTTGTATCATCCAGCCTTGACCCAAGGCTGTTCTCGACTCTGTTCCATGTCGGCTGAACGCGCAAAGTCTCAGGATTAACCTTACGGCACGTTTTTGCCGCATCGCAGCAAAAAATGCTGCACTCGCACGGTCTTTGAAGTAGACTGATGTGGAATGCAGCCGTGGTTAGACCGTTGGTCAATGGGAAAGCCACTCTGAAGGAAGCTGAAACGTGCAACGCTTGATCCTGCGTGACATCGTTTCCCGCCCGTTATCCCAGGGCGGGCAGGGCCTCTTTTTCTCAAGCGTGCTGCGTTACTTTCAGAGGAGAGACTACGTATGAATCCGATTACCCAGCCCTTGGAATTTCAGGCTGCCGCAATCCGCATGGCAGGCTACGCGGTGAGCAACCAGATGAAAATCATGCAAATTCTGGCTTGCTCGGCGATGGAGCTGCCATTTTTTCAGGTGCAGGCACTGCACGCCTCATCCGCTGCGCCCGCGCCTGTTGCACCGAAACCTCCAGCGCCGGCCAAGCCGAAACCGGTAGCCCGTGCTGCCAAGGTGAAAACGCCGCCGGCGGCTAAAGCCAAACCTGCGGTCGAAGCGAAACCGGCAGCGAAGCCAGCCGCCGAATCACCTAAACCGGCAGCCGTGAAATCCACACCGGCCAAAGCAGTGGCTGCCAAACCGGCCAACAAACCGCACATAGCCAAACCAGTGACGAAAAAACCAGCTGCGGCCAAGCCAGCGGCAGTTAAATCGCCCATCGTAGCCAAGCCTGCGGCTGCAAAACCGGTAGCTGCCGCCGTTGCGGCGAAGCCTGCGGTTAAGGCTGCGCCTAAACCGGCAGCGGTCCCTGCTGCATCCAAGCCAGTGACCGCAAAAGCTGCGCCGAAACCAGCCGCTCCTAAGCCTTCGGCGGTAAAACCCGCAGTTGCAAAAACGGCAAAGGTCAAGGCAGAGGCACCCAAACCAGCCGCACCCAAGGCGCAACCTGCCAAACCCGCAGCACCCAAGGCCGAAGCCGCGAAACCTGCTGCACCCAAGGCCGAAGCCGCGAAACCTGCTGCACCCAAGGCCGAAGCCGTCAAACCTGCAGCCCTCAAGGCAGAGGTCGTGGCACCAACCCGCCGGACCCGTGCGCCATCGAAGCCGCCCGCAATGCCCAGCGCGACCAACAAAACGCAAAAGTAAATCGGGGCATCCGCTTGACACAGTCGTGCAGGCGCGCCAACGCTGCGCCTCATGACGGATATACGCCCGGTTGGATATGTGATTGGCCTGCTGGTTGCCATTCTTGGGGCGACCATGATTCTGCCTTTGCTTGCGGACCTGATCGAAGGGCGCGACGAATGGCATGTGTTCCTTGAAAGCGGGATCATCACCGTCCTGACAGGCGTCATTCTGGCAATGAGCTGCTCGAACGGGGTGGGCGAAGGTCTGACAATCCGTCAGACCTTTTTGCTGACCACCGGGGTTTGGGTCGCTCTGCCGTTTTTCGGCGCGATCCCTTTTTTGATCGGCGCAACAGAACTGCGCTTTGTCGACGCTTACTTCGAAGCGATGTCCGGCCTGACGACCACCGGTTCGACCGTGATTTCCGGGTTGGATAAGCTGCCGCAGGGCCTGTTGCTGTGGCGCGGAGTGCTGCAATGGTTGGGCGGGATCGGGATCATCGTCGTCGCTATGGTATTTCTACCCGAACTTCGGGTGGGCGGGATGCAGATCTTCCGCTCGGAAGGGTTTGAAACTATGGGGAAAATTCTACCCCGCGCGCAAGAGATCGCGGGTCAGATTTCCCTGATCTACGTCTTTCTGACCTTCGTCTGTGTGCTGGTATATGCCGGCTTTGGCATGAGCTTTTTCGACGCCGTCGTCCACGCCATGACCACAATCGCGACTGGAGGGTTCTCGAACTACGACGCCTCGTTCGGGACGTTCTCGGGGCCGACGGAATATGCCGCCTCGGTGTTCATGATTTTGGCGGCGCTTCCTTTCGTGCGCTATGTGCAACTGGCAAATGGCAACACCAGTTCGCTGTGGAAAGACAGCCAGATCCGTGCCTTCCTGGCCACGATCCTTCTGCTAGTCGCGATAATGACCGTCTTTCTGCTAACCGTCTTTCCGCATCACTGGGAACAAGCGTTCCGGGAATCTCTGTTCAACATCACCTCGATCATCTCGGGCACAGGCTATGCCAGCGTGAACTATATGACCTGGGGCAGTTTTCCGGTCATGGTGTTCTTCCTGATCGGCCTGATCGGTGGCTGCGCGGGCTCGACCGCCTGTTCGATCAAAGTGTTCCGCTATCAGTTACTGTTTGCCTCGATCAAGACCCAGATACGCCGCATCCGCTCGCCCCATGGGGTGTTCATGCCTTTGTATGATGGACGGCCGATAAGTACGGATGTTCTGACCTCTGTGATGAGCTTTTTCATGTTCTTTGTGCTGTCAATGGGCGTTCTGGCCTGGGCTCTGGCGCTGACGGGTCTGGACTTTATCACCTCGGTCTCGGGCGCGGCGACGGCGTTGGCCAATGTAGGGCCGGGGCTTGGTGATCAGATCGGTCCGGCAGGCAATTTCGCGGGGCTGAGCGATACCGCCAAGTGGCTGTTGTCCATCGGGATGCTGGTCGGGCGGCTTGAGCTCCTTGCCGTTTACGCCCTGTTCACCGTTCAATTCTGGAGAAACTGATGAAAAGACCCCTCGGCGCGCAAATCTCGCATATGCTTCGGGATCGCGGTGTGGATGTGATTTTCGGTATCCCCGGCGTGCATAATCAGGAAATGTACCGGGGGATCGAAGAGGCGGGCATCACCCATGTTTTGGCTCGGCACGAACAAGGGGCCGGGTTCATGGCCGACGGCTATGCGCGGGCAACTGGCAAGCCGGGGGTGGCCTATGTGATTACCGGGCCGGGCCTGTGCAACATCATGACACCTATGGGGCAGGGATATTCGGATTCGGTGCCGATGCTGGTTCTGTCCTCATGTCTGGACGAGATCGAGGCGTCAAAGGGCCAGTTGCACCAGATGAAGGACCAGCGCGGGGCCGCCGGTACGGTTGCTGATTGGTCTGTGCAGGCAAATTCGGCCCAAGCCGCTTACGGGCTGGTCGAGCGCGCCTTTGAGGAATTCGAACTGTCGCGCCCGCGTCCCAAGCATATTCAAGTACCGATCAAACAGCTCCAGGCCGAAGCAGATCCGGCCCCGTTTCCCAATCAGCCGGGGCTGCGCACCAAGGCTGCGCCGCCGGATGTCGCGCCCGTTCTGTCGATGCTGAACATCGCCCGCAGGCCCTTGTTCATCCTTGGGGGCGGGGCGCGGTCCAACCTGTGGCGGCAGATCCTGACCCAACTGGGGGCGGCCTGTTTCACCACCTATGCGGGGCGCGGCATGGCCGGGTTGAACTATGCGTTGGATTTTGGTTCCTACCTGCCCAGGCCGGGCAGCGCGGAAGTTATCGACTCGGCCGATCTAGTTGTGGTCGTTGGATCGGAGCTGGGTGAAGTTGACCTGTGGCGCGACGATCTGGGGCATTCCGGAAATCTGGTGCGGGTCGATCTGGACCCGGCTGTACTGTCCGACCGCCACCGGGCAGCGGTCAAATTGCAGGTGGATGGAGAAAGCTTCGCCCATGCGCTTTGGGCGGCGATCGACCATGTGAAACCGGCAACTGGCTGGACCGAGGACGAAGTGGCGCAAGCCCGCGCGAAATGGCGGGTCGAGGTGGACGCCGAACGCCCCGGCATCGTCCCCGTGCTGGACGCGCTGCGCGAAGCGATGCCGGCCGAGACCATGATCTATTCGGACATGACCCAGCTAGCCTATGTCGGCAAAGAGGTCTGCGACATGACCTTCCCCTACCACTGGCATCACCCGACCGGGTTCGGCACGCTGGGTTACGCTCTACCCGCCGGGATCGGCGGTGCGGTTGCACGGCGCGGAAAACCGACGGCGGTGATGGCCGGGGATTACGGGTTTCACTACACAATGGCCGAGCTTGGCGTCGCGGTCGAACTGGGCTTGTCTCTGCCCATCATTCTCTGGGACAACGCCAAGCTGAAAGAGATCGAGGACAGCATGGTCCGGGGTCAGATCGCACCCAACGCCGTGGTCGCGCGCAACCCCGATTTCTGCAAACTCGCCGAAGCGTTTGGCGCTCTGTCCGCAAACCCCTCTAGTCTGGAGGAGATGCAGCAGACGGTTCGTGGGGCATTCTCGGCGCCGGGTCCGACGCTGATACGGGTGACGCCCGACATCCTGACATAAGAAAAGCGCTGCATGGGTTTTGCGGCGCTTTTTTGTTTTGGATTAAGTGCTTAGTCCCAGCAGTGAACCAGTACAGTCATACCTGTAGCGCGACGGTTCAGTTCGTTGGGCGACACCTGACCGGTGGATTGACCGGCCTGACCGGCAACGCCCGCCTTATCAAGGATTTCACCCAGACGCGCCGCGGTTGCGGCCAAACTGACCGAGGCGGGCAGGGTTCGGCCGTCCGCGGGCGTCGGCAATAGCATCCCCACAACCTGACCGCTGGTGTCAAAAATCGGGCCACCTGCGTCGCCGGGTTGTGCGGCCAGCGCCAGACGTTTCACGCCCTCTTCACCGTTCAGCCCGCGCACATCGGCGATCTGGCCATAGGTCAGCGTCGGTGCGCCCAACGCGCCTTCATAGGAGAACCCGGACACGGCGACCTCGGTCTGAATACGCGGAGTAGCGGCGTTGAACTCGGCAACATTCAGCGGGGCGAGGGTGGTTTTGGGACGCAGGACGGCGATTCCAAGATCCACATCGGTCCAGGCGACCTGAAGTTCCTGATCACCGTCCAGCGTCAGGCGGGTGCACATGTCGGTGGCCTCGGTCACGGTCAAAATCGTACCGTTGGCGTCCGCGAAAAAGCCCGAACGCGACAGACGGGGTTTGCGCAGCTGCAGGCCCGAGATCAGGTCAATGTGCTGCTCTGCCTCGGCGCTAGCGCTGGCATCCAGAACGGCGTCATTGGTGGAAAAACTGGCCTTCATCGCCGCCAGAACACGGGCGCGGCGGGCCTCATCCCCGTCGGGCCACACAAGGGTGAAGCCCTTGATCTGGCCGTCTTGCAACTTGGCTTCGGTATAAGACACGATACCGTTGCCGCGCCCTTCGAGCGTAAAACGGTCACCGCGCAACTGACGAGGGCCGTCCAGCGGCACTATCTCGAGCGATTGCATGACCTCGTAAAGCGCGCGCAGGGTGTTCTTGTCGCCTTCCTGACTGATCAGCAGTGCCTTGGCATTCAAGTCAGAGGCGCTGTTGAAATGGGCGAACGGGGCCTCATACCGGTCAAAGGCAACAGCGCTAAGCGGCAGGTCCAGATCAATCCCCGCCTGCGGGTCGGAATGGCGGGCCATCCCGACGCTGATCAGAGGGGCGTTGTAGTCGTCCATCAAGGTGGTGCGTTGCGCGGTGGTTAGAACTCCGGTGGCCTCGAACCCGTTGAAGCGCTGCCAATCCGTCATCGAACGACGGGTGCCTTGCCCGAAAGCTCCATCAATGGTCGAATTGTAGAACCCGGCGACCTGAAGGGCGGTTTGCAACGCGCGTCGATCCTGCGCGCTGAGCAGCCGTTCGGATTGTAGCGCCTGCGCGCGGGTTTCATCTGATGTCTGCGGCGTCAGCCCGGTTGCAGGTTGTTCCGGCGCAGCGGTTGTCGGAGGTTCCACTGCGGCGCGGTCTTGGCTGGTGCTCGAAACAGGCCAGAACTGCGGCCCAAAACTGTTGGAAAACGCGATGTAACTGTCGGAGGGGATTTGGCCTTCAGCGCGATAAACCCTCAGAACTTGCTCGGCATCAGCGCGTAAATACGGTCCTATAACAATGGCGTACCAGCCAGAGTTCAAGCGAAACCCATTCACGTCTGGTAGAAGGGACGCATAGGCCTGCGCGCGCTCTTGGGCTTGGCTCAGGGATGGCCGTGCCTCGACCTGAACCCAGACGCCTGCCTCTTGCTGAGCGAAAACGGCGCGGGTGCCGAAGAGGAAAAGAAATAGAATTGCTGTAAATATGTGTGTCATTGTCTGCCCGTGTCCGCAATTTTTATCTGGGTGGCAGAGTACGCCAAGTGCAGGGTTGAACACCATGCCCAGATTGCGGGGAATTTGCAGTGTGGCGACGCAGTGACAGGCCGGACGCACTGGCCCGTTGACGCCCCTTGGCCCCTTGCATAGGAAGGGCAAAACCCATCGTTACCGGCGCAGCGGCGCCCAAAGGGAATGTCATGACCGAACAGTCCAGCGCACCTCGTTCTTTTCAGGAGATTATCCTGCGGCTTCAGTCCTATTGGGCCTCGAAAGGCTGCGCGATCCTGCAGCCCTATGACATGGAGGTCGGTGCAGGCACATTCCACCCGGCGACGACTTTGCGCGCCCTGGGGTCCAAGGCATGGGCTGCTGCCTATGTGCAACCCTCGCGCCGCCCGACCGACGGGCGATATGGTGAGAACCCCAACCGATTGCAGCACTACTACCAATATCAGGTGTTGATCAAACCCAGCCCACCGGACCTGCAAGAGCTGTATCTGGGTTCGCTTGAAGCGATCGGTATCGACATGGAGCTGCACGATATCAGGTTCGTCGAGGATGACTGGGAAAGTCCCACTCTGGGCGCATGGGGTCTGGGCTGGGAGGTTTGGTGCGACGGTATGGAAGTCAGCCAGTTCACCTATTTCCAGCAGGTCGGCGGCCACGACTGTACACCCGTTTCGGGCGAACTGACCTATGGGCTGGAACGTCTGGCCATGTATGTGCTGGGTATCGACCATGTGATGGACATGCCCTTCAACGACCCTCAATCGCCCAGCCCGTTGAAATATGGCGATATCTTCAAACAGACCGAGGAAGAATACGCCCGCTGGAATTTTGACGTGGCCAATACCGAGGTCCTGCTGCGCCACTTTGAAGAGGCCGAGGCGGAATGCGCCACTATTCTGGCGCAAGAGCATGATGATCCAAAGACGGGCAAGCGCATCGTGATGGCGCATCCGGCTTATGATCAGTGCATCAAGGCCAGCCATATCTTCAACCTGTTGGATGCGCGTGGGGTGATTTCAGTCACCGAACGGCAGGCCTATATCGGGCGGGTGCGTGCCCTGGCCAAACAATGCGCAGATGCGTTTGTCATGACCGAGGCTGCCGGGTACGAGGCTTGATGGCCAGATCACGCCAATCCGGGCAGCAACACCTTCAGGCCGTCGGCGATCATGCTTATGGCGATGGCCGAAAGGATCATGCCCATGAAGCGGCTCATAATAACGCGCGCGTTTGCGGACAATCGTTTGGCCAGCGCCGATGCGTTCCAGAAGGTGACGAACAGCAACAGCAGGACGACCAGAAATACGCCTGCATAAAGCATCGCATCCACTGGTTTGGTGATGTGATGAGCATAGAGGATCAAAGTCGTGATCGTGCCCGGACCGACCAGAATGGGAAAGGCCAGCGGATAGAACGCCACGGTGTCGGGTTCGGGATAGGATTGCTTTTCATCCTCGGTACCGTGATGGGTGGTGCTTTGATTGCCGCTCAGCATGTTGAGGCCGATCATCAGGACGACCAGTCCTCCCGCAACGCGCAGGTCATCGACCGAAATGCCAAACAACCCCAACGCCTGATTGCCGATGGCCGCAAAAGCACCCCCCAGGATCAGGCAATAGTTCGTCACTTTCGCCGCCACCTTACGCTGATCGGCCGAGGACAACCCTTCGGTCACGCTGAGGAAAACGGGCAGGTTGGTGATCGGGTTCATGATCGCAAACAAAGCGCCGAAGAATCCGACGGTAAGGGTGGAGTCCATTCGATAAGCCTCGTATCAACCTGTTACGTGCCGGACCCTGTCCGATTTCATGCGCATTTGAAAGAGGCTGCGTGACCAATGACCGGAAAACTGCTTGCTCTTCTGTTGCTTGGCTCGGCCGTTTTGGCCGGGGCAGGGATGTACTACCTTCAGGTTTACGGGTTTTACTATTCGGTCGATCCGCAGCCGGGACGCGATGTCCAGCTGGTGGCTGTGACTTCTGAAAAAGCGGAGCCAATTGCTTACTCGGGGTTTCAGGCGATTGATGCCGACAGCTCTCCGATCCGGTATCGGGCCTGCTTTGAAACCGAGCTGACCCAGGAAGATCTGGCCGCTTTCAAGCTGGTGGACAATGCTGAGCCACTGACCGCGCCCGGGTGGTTTGACTGTTATGATGCCGTGACGATTGCGGATGCACTGAAATCGGGACAGGCGCAGGCTTTCATGGGGCAAAAGAACATCCACTATGGCGTGGACCGGATCGTAGCCGTGACGCAGGACGGCAAAGGCTATGTCTGGCATGCGCTGAACAATTGCGGCGAAAAAGCTTATGACGGAACCGTGGTAGGCGAAGAGTGCCCGCCGCGCCCGCAGGAGTAGCGAAATGATCGAAGAGATGCTGCAAATCCCGGATTTCCTGACGGCCACAATGGGATTTGCTGTCTATCTGATCGGGGCCGAGATCAACGCCCGTGTAGCAGCGCTACGGCAATTCAACATCCCTGAACCCGTAACCGGAGGGTTGCTGGCCTCGGTCTTTCTGCTGGGGCTTTATCTGCTTTTCGGGATTGAGATGACTTTTGGTCTGGCCGCGCGGGATTTCCTGCTGGTGGTGTTCTTTGCAGGGATCGGTTTGAATGCCCGGCTGTCGGATTTGATCGCGGGCGGGAAGCCGTTGCTTTTGCTTCTGATTCTGACACTTGTGACGATTGTTTTGCAAAATGGCGTGGGCGCTGTTGGGGCAGTGCTTTTTGGCTATCCGGCGCAGGCCGGGGTGCTGTTCGGCTCGGCCGCGCTGATCGGCGGGCACGGCACAGCAATCGCCTGGGCCTCCGAAGTGGGTGCGGTAACTGGATTAGAGGGCGCGACCGAACTGGGGGTGGCCGTTGCAACCTTGGGCCTTGTATTGGCGGCTCTAGTCGGCGGCCCCATCGCGCGTTATCTGATCGAGGGCCGGAACCTGACACCAGAACGACCGGACGAAGAGCACACCGTCGGCCTACCCGAAAACCCCTCCGAGGCTGCCTCAAAGGTGGATCACCTGACCATCATGCGGGTGATGCTGTATCTGAACATCGCAATTGTTGCCGGGTATTTGCTTCATCAGGCCATCAGCGCGGCGGGGTTGAAGCTGCCGCTTTTCGTGCCTTGCCTAATCATGGGGATCGTAATTGCCAATCTGCGTTCTGCGCTTTTCCCCAAGGCTCCGCCCGTTGCCCGAACGCCCTCGCTGGCGCTTATTTCCGAGTTCTCGCTGGGCGCGTTTCTGGCCATGTCACTCATGAGTTTGCAGCTGTGGACCATTGCCGAGTTGGGACTGGCTATCATTGTGATTTTGGCAGCGCAGACACTTATGGCCGTGGCTTTTGTTATCTGGGTATTGTTCCCGGTGATGGGCGGCAGCTACCGCGCTGCTGTCTTGTCAGCGGGGTTCGGCGGGTTCGCCCTTGGGGCCACTCCGACCGCTATCGCGAATATGACCGCTGTTACCAAGCGATATGGCCCGTCGCCTATTGCCTTTATCGTGCTGCCCCTTGTATCCGCGTTCTTTGTGGATATTGCCAATGCCATCGTCATCCAGACGATCGTGAACTTCTAAGGACCGACCATGCCCGACCTGCTGATCGAACTGTTTTCCGAGGAAATCCCCGCACGGATGCAAGCCCGTGCCGGTGAGGATCTGAAAAAGCGGATTACCGATGGTCTGGTCGAGGCCGGTCTGACCTATGCCGGGGCCGCAGCGCTGACCACGCCGCGCCGCCTGACTCTGGCGGTTGAGGGGCTGCTGGCGGAAAGCCCAACCATCCGCGAAGAACGCAAGGGCCCAAAGGTCGCCGCCCCGGACAAAGCCATCGAAGGCTTCCTGCGCGGTGCGGGTCTGACCCGTGATCAGCTGGAAGAACGCGACACCCCCAAGGGCGCGGTTTATTTCGCCACCATCGAAAAAGCCGGTCGCCCGGCAGCCGAGATCGTGGCCGAAGTGCTTGAGGCCACCATCCGCAATTTCCCATGGCCTAAGTCGATGCGCTGGGGCAGCGGCCCGCTGCGCTGGGTGCGCCCTTTGCATTCGATCCTGTGCATTCTGTCGGATGAGGCGGGCGCGCAGGTCGTGCCGCTTGAGGTTGATGGGATCAATTCCGGGGATACCACGGGGGGGCACCGTTTCATGGCTCCGGATCGGTTCTCGGTCACGTCTTTCGAAGACTATGCCGCCAAACTTAAACGCGCCTTTGTGGACCTGAACCCTGCGGACCGGGCCGAGCATATCTGGAACGACGCGCAAAACATGGCCTTTGCCGCCGGTTTGGAAGTGGTCGATGACAAGGGCCTGCTGGCTGAGGTTGCCGGTCTGGTCGAATGGCCGGTGGTTCTGATGGGTAAGATCGATGACGAATTTCTGGACCTGCCCCCTGAGGTTCTGCAGACCTCGATGAAAGAACATCAGAAGTTCTTTTCGGTGAAGAACCCCAAGACCGGTCGGATTGAAAAGTTCATAACCGTCGCCAACCGCCAGACTGCCGACAATGGCGCGACTATTCTGGCAGGGAACCAAAAGGTGCTGTCGGCCCGACTGGCGGATGCAAAATTCTTCTGGGAAAATGACCTGCGCATCGTCAAGTCCGACGGGTTCGAACCTTGGGTCGAGAAACTGAATGCGGTGACGTTCCATGCCGAACTGGGCTCGCAGGGCGAGCGGGTTCTGCGCATCGCCGCGCTGGCGCATGAACTGGCCGGGGCAACGGGTGCGACGCCCGCACTGGCGATGATGGCCGCACAGGCGTGTAAGGCCGATCTGTCATCCGAGATGGTGTTCGAATTTCCCGAATTGCAGGGCTTGATGGGCCGCTACTACGCTCTGGCTGCCGGATTGCCAGCCGAGGTGGGGCAGGCCAGTCAGGAGCATTACTCGCCGCTTGGCCCGTCGGATGATGCGCCGACCGCGCCGGTTTCCGTGGCGGTGGCGCTGGCCGACAAGCTGGACACGCTGACGGGGTTCTGGGCGATTGACGAAAAGCCGACGGGCTCGAAAGACCCGTTTGCGCTGCGCCGTGCGGCGCTTGGGGTGATCCGGTTGATCCTGACCAACGATCTGCGCCTGTCATTGAATGATACCTTCACGTCGGCATTGGGAAGCCTGCTGAAACTGCCCGAATGGCAGGCAGCCCTGCTGGGGGCCAAGGCGAAACAAGCCAAGGCCGAGAATGCTGAGGCTGCCGCGCAGGAGGTTCATGGGCTGGCTCATCAGGTCGAAGCCGCGACAGCGATTGTCAGCAATGCTCCGGCGGACCTGCTGTCCTTTTTCCACGACCGCCTCAAGGTGTTCCTGCGAGACGAGGGCATCCGCCACGACATCATCGACGCCTGTATCGCGATGGACGGCAATGATGACCTCAACCTGTTGGTCAAACGCGCTCGTGCTCTGAACGCGGTGATCGCGACCGAGGATGGCGAGAACCTTGTTCAGGGCTTCAAACGCGCCAACAACATCCTCACACAGGCCGAGGAAAAGGACGGGGTCGAGTATTCCTACGGTGCGGATGTGAAATTCGCTGAGACCGACAGCGAAAAGGCGCTGTTTGCGGCGCTGGATAACGCGCAAGGTAAGATCGAAGCCGCGCAGAAGGCCGAGGATTTCCCCGCAGCCATGACCGCTATGGCCGCACTGCGCGGTCCGGTGGATGCCTTCTTCGAGGATGTTCAGGTCAATACCGACAATGACATCCTGCGGCGCAACCGCCTGAACCTGCTCAGCCAGATCCGGCAGGTCTGCGCGCGCGTCGCGGACCTCAGCAAGATCGAGGGCTGATCCAGATCGCCCTTGCGCCATTGGTGCAGGGGCTTATGCTGCGGGCAAACAAAAGGTGCCGCAGTGCAGAATAACCCGCATACTACATTAATTACGCCCACAGCACCCGTGACCGCTTCGTCGCACGGGGGGCGTGCGAAGTGCCTGCAACGGCTTGTGCGTCTGGATATGCCGGTTCCGCGCACCGTGGCTCTGTCTTTTGATGCGGTGCAGAACATTGCGCAGGGCCAAGTTCCTGATATCGACGCTATTCTGGAGCAGTTCGCGCAGACGGATCTGTTGTGTGTCCGTCCCAGCTCTGAAGACCCCGATTGGGGTGGTCCCGGCGCAATTCTGAATATCGGGATGAACGACGCGCGCTATGTGGACCTGTCGGATTCGATGGGCGTCGAGGCTGCGGCAGCTTTGTACCTGCGTTTTGTCCAAAGCTACGCGATCCACGTGGCACGTCTGGACGCGGATGTGTTTGACGAGATCGACGCGGACGGGCGCGAAGGTCTGCAACAATCCCTGCGCGCCTACGAAGACGAGACGGATGAAAGCTTTCCGCAGGACCGGGGCGAGCAATTGGTTGCGGTTTTGCGCTCGATGGCGCGGGCGTGGGATGGAACTTCGGCGCGGTTGCTGCGGCAGGCCAAAGGTGCGCCCGCGGATGCCGGGCTGGGCCTTGTGATTCAAGAGATGATACCCGGCGTCGGTCAGGGAGAATGCGGGTCGGGCGTGTTGCAACTTATTGATCCGACAACAGGAATGCCGCAGATCACCGGTCGCTATCTGAGCCAGAGCCAGGGCCGCGATGCGCTGGGGGAAGGGGTGGCCGCGCTCTATCTTGAAAAGGACCCGCGCGGGAAATCTCTCGAAGAGGTTGCGCCTGACGCGTTTGCTGACCTGAAGGCACATGCCGCGCAGATGCGAGCCAAGCTACGCGAGGAGATGCAGGTCGAGTTCGTGATCGAAAACGGTCATGTCCATATTCTGGACGGTGTGCGGGTGCAACGCAGCGCTCGGGCGGCGGTCCGGATTGCCGTGCGTCTGGCCGAAGACGGCATCATACCGCCGCAAGAGGCCGTGATGCGAGTCGATCCGCATTCGCTGAACGAGTTGTTGCACCGTCAGGTTCACCCAGACGCGCAGCGCGACGTCCTGACCACCGGGATTGCCGCCAGTCCGGGTGCTGCTACTGGCAAGATCGTGTTCACAGCCGCCGAGGCACAGGCCAGCGCCGCACGGGGTGAACCCTGTATTCTGGTCCGCCGCGAAACCGCGCCGGAGGATGTGCGCGGGATGCACGCAGCTGTTGCCGTGTTAACCGAGAAGGGCGGAATGACCAGCCACGCGGCGGTGATTGGCCGTGGTCTGGGTCTGCCCTGCATAGTCGGCGCGTCCGAGATGCGATTCCAGACCAAGAAGAAGCTGCTGACCGCACCGGATGGTCGGATGTTCAAAACCGGGGATGTTCTGACAATCGACGGTAGTTCGGGCCAGGTTCTAGCAGGGCAGCCCGCAATGCTTGAAGCTGCTCTGGACGATTGTTTTCAAACGCTTATGGGCTGGGCTGACGCGGAGCGTGACATTGCCATCCGCGCCAATGCCGACACACCTGCCGATGCACAGACTGCACGCAACTTTATGGCGCAGGGTATAGGACTGTGCCGGACCGAACACATGTTCTTTGATCCCGGTCGTCTGATCGTGATGCGCGAGATGATCTTCGCGCAAACCTCTTCGGGTCGCGCGGCGGTGCTGGAACGCCTTTTGCCGATGCAGCGCGAAGACTTTGTCGAACTGTTCCGCATTATGGAAGGCCAACCCGTCTGTATCCGCCTGTTCGACCCACCATTGCATGAGTTCCTGCCCACCACTCGCAGCGGTCAGCGTGAGCTGGCCGAAGCGCTGGATCTGCCGGTCTCGGACGTTGAGCGCCGGGTGGACGCAATGACCGAATATAACCCCATGTTGGGTTTGCGCGGCGTCCGTCTGGGCGTGACCGTGCCTGAGATTTACGACATGCAGGCCCGCGCCATCTTTGAGGCGACGCTTGAGGCCAGCAAGAACGGCGCACCAGTTGTGCCCGAGGTGATGATCCCTCTGGTTTCGGCCAAGCGCGAGGTCGAGCTCGTCAAATCGCGCATCGACACGGTTGCCGCCTCGGTCGCGGCTGAGCGCGGGCAAGAGTTTGAATATCGGCTGGGTGTCATGGTCGAAACCCCGCGTGCCTGTCTGCGCGCCGATGAGATTGCGCCGCAGACTGCGTTTCTGAGCTTCGGTACCAACGACCTGACCCAGATGACTTACGGCCTGTCGCGCGACGATGCCGGGCGCTTTATGTCGGCCTATGTCCAGCAGGGTGTATTCGCCGAAGACCCATTCCACGTGTTGGATTCGGATGGCGTGGGAGAACTGCTGAAACTGGGCGCTGAGAGGGGGCGGCAAGTTAAACCGGACGTGACCCTATCGGTCTGTGGTGAACATGGCGGAAACCCCGAATCAATCGCCATCTGCCGTGCGCTTGGATTCGACTATGTCTCCTGTTCACCCTTCCGGGTCCCGGTCGCTCGGCTGGCTGCCGCTCAACTGGCGATTTCGTCCAGACTTGGGGGTTGACAGCGGCACAGTCCGCTAGGATTAGTTGGAAACAAATCACACCGTCGTCATATATTTTTGACGTTACGGCGATTTTCCACTTGCTTTTTTTAGAAAACTGGACGTTTCCGATTCAATTCGGTATGAGCCTCGTCGCGCCCGCCGGGGGAGGGTATGGCGCCGAATGTGCCTGTGCGAGGTTATCTGAATGCTACGATACATACTGGCTGCTGCCACATTGGCGGCAACCGTGCTGCCAAGTGTTTCCGTCGCTGAGAGGGAAACCACTGATACTGCCAAGCGTGAACTTGTGACTCGGACTGAACTGCCCGGTCAAAACTTCCGCGAATACTTGAATTTGTTCAAGCCCCGAAAGGTGCTTGAACAGCAGAAAATATCCTACTCCAAGGACTGGCTGGATGACCAGCCCGCCGCAACCGGGGATGAGCACTTCAAATGCCTGGCCGAGGCGCTTTACTTCGAAGCGCGTGGGGAAAGCGTGCGCGGTCAATTTGCCGTGGCTGAGGTCATCATGAACCGTGTAGACAGCAGCCGCTTTCCGGACACGCTGTGTGGGGTAATCAAGCAAGGGACCGGCAAGAAATACCAGTGCCAGTTCACTTATACTTGTGATGGCCGCAAGGAAGTGATCCGAGAGAAAAAAGCCTATGAGCGGGTGTCCAAAGTAGCCCGTGCCGCGATTGACGGCCTCAGCGATGCGCTGACCGAAGGGGCGACCCATTATCATACCAAGGCGGTGAAACCGTCCTGGGCGCGGGTCTACAAGGAAACGGCTCGGATTGGTGTGCATATTTTCTATCGCCACAATTATCGGACGGCTAGCAACTAACTGACGCACCCGCGCTGGAACCCTGATGGCGCGGGGCGTTGGATGATCTATGTTATGGGCCAGGAGGCTCATAATGCTGTTTAACCGTCGACAATTCCTGGGCGCGTCTGCTGCCCTATCTGCCTTTCCAAAAGTGGGCTTGGCTGCGTTTCCAGAACTAGTGGCGCGCGAAGCGGCGCAACAGATTGCGCCGGTGGAATTCCCGAAAACACCGTTTTGGGGCTTTGGCGGAACCGTACCGGGTACAGAAATCCGCGTACCGCAAGGCGGGCGAGTGCAGCGCAGGGTGTCGAATGCTCTGCCTCAGGCCACGTCAGTGCATTGGCACGGCATTCGAATTGACAATGCGATGGACGGTGTGCCGGGGCTGACGCAGGATGTCATCGAGTCCGGGGGCGCGTTCGACTATGACTTTGCTGTCCCTGATGCCGGAACCTATTGGTATCACTCACACAATCGCACGGTTGAACAGGTGGCCCGTGGCCTTTATGGCCCGCTGATCGTCGAAGAGCCTGACGCGCCAGACGTCGATCGGGATCTGACGTTGATGCTGGATGACTGGCGGCTGGACCCGGAAACCGGGCAGATAACGGATGATTTCGACAATGGACATGACCTCAGCCATGCCGGGCGGCTGGGTAATATCATTACCGTAAATGGTCAGTTGGATCCCTCGTATCAGGTGGGTGCGGCCGAGCGGCTGCGCCTGCGTCTGATCAACGCCTCGAATGCTCGGGTATTCGATCTGGGTATAGATGGGCTGACCGGCTGGATCGTGGCGCTGGACGGGATGCCGTTGGAGACCCCGCTGGAGATTACCGACACCTTCCCGCTGGGGCCGGCGCAACGGGCAGACATGATCGTTGACGTGCGCGCCTTGGCCTCAGAAACCGCCAGCCTTGTCAGCTTTGAGCGTGACGGTGGTTTCGGCCTGGTCCGCTTTGACGTGTCGGGTGCGGGCAGAGCGGTGCGATCCGGCATCGCGGCGCTGCCGCCCAATCCTCTGCCGGTGATATCCACGGATAGTGCACCACTGCATCGGATGGAGATGCAGGGCGGCGCGATGCGTTGGCTCAGCTCGGCCAAGCTGGGCGAAACCGAGCTGACGGGGCAGGAACTGGCCCAACTTGGGCGGTTTTGGGCGTTGAACGGATATGCTGAACGCCCCAAGGACCCGTTTCTGGACACCCGACTGGGGGAAACCCATCAGATCGAGTTTGCCAATCAGACGGCGTTTCCCCATGCGATGCACATGCATGGCCATCATTTCCGTATCATCTTGTCGGATGGCAGCCTTGGTCCGTGGCGCGACACCGTCCTGCTGGGGCGGGGGCAAACCCGACAGGTCGCTCTGGTTGCGGATAATCCGGGCAGTTGGCTGTTGCATTGTCACATGTTGGGCCATGCCGCATCGGGGATGATGAGCTGGTTTCGCGTCACCTGACGACGCATTCGACGACTGGAAAGGCGTTTGTTGCGGTGCTATACGCGCCCGCAATGTCTAATTTGGGCAGATCAGTCCCAATGCCCGAGAAGGTCCGTCTTATGAGTTCTGAAATCCGCCTCGCCTTTGCGCACCCTTCGGAACGGTCCGAAGCGATGGCCGCCGGAGAGCCTTTGGATCGAATCTCGCTGAGGGATCACATTGTTGAGGTCGAGATCGGTGCCTTTCAGGCCGAACGTGGGACCACACAGCGCATCTGCTTCAACATTGTGGTCGAGGTGCGGCCTTTGACCGATGCGATTGATGACGATGTTGACCGCATCCTGTCCTATGACCGCGTGACCGAGGCGATTGCCTTTGAACTGGCTGCCGAGCGGTTGAACCTGCTGGAAACATTGGCAGAGCGTGTTGCCGAGCGTATTTTGCTTGAACCGCAGGCTGTAAAAGCTTTTGTTCGAATTGAAAAGCTGGATCGCGGGCCTGGCGCACTGGGGGTCGAGATTGTGCGTGGCAAGGATGCTGTGCACCACGACGTGGTCGAGGAAGAACGTCCCCATCCACGTCTTGTCTTCCTGTCGAACGAGGCGATTGCCTCGGGCAATCTAACCGGTTGGATCGACCAGCTTGAGAACCGGCAACGCCCGCTTATCCTGTGCGTTGGAAGTGCAGACTTGGCTGTTCCCCAGACGGGTCATGCGATGACCCAGCGTCGGATCGATCTTTTGGCGATCGAACAAAATGCCTGGGTTCTGGCCGCGCGGGATCACCGCTGCGTTGTTGTCTCGACCCGGACCGAGCTGGATTGGGCGATGAAGAACGGGCAGATTTGCGTTTGGGCCCCGTCCAAGATCGTGCTGGATGCGGTTGATGGTCCCTCGGCCGCGCCGTCGGACGCGGTGGCGCTGGCGGCCTGGTTTGCGGCCACATTTGAAGCCAGCGAGATGATGGTCATTGGAGGCGCACTGCCAGACGACCCTAAAACACCATTGCGCGCTGTCTCTGTGGATCAGGCGCAACTGTGACCACCTACTACAGACCTTTGGTTCAGAACGGCGCTCGGCGTCCTGAAGGGGCCGTGACTTTGGCCGGACAAGCGCTGTGGTTTACCCATGTGGAACGCTTGAGACGGACGGAAAACGCCTCTGTTGTCGCAGTGCAGGACGTGCCTGATGAGATTCTGGCCATCCTTTCGCGTCCCCGCGCGCCCATTGCAGGGCTGGATATGAACTGCCCGCACATCATGGGCATCTTGAATGCAACGCCGGACAGTTTCTCGGACGGTGGGGTACACAATTCGGTGCAAACTGCCCGGGACGCGGCGGAGCAAATGGTTGGGCAAGATGCGACGATCCTGGATATCGGCGGCGAATCCACCCGACCCGGAGCCGCGTTTGTCCCAGAGGACGAAGAGATCGCCCGCACCAAGCCCCTGATCCAAGCGATCTGCGAGCGGACCAAAGCGCTGATTTCGATCGACACGCGCAAAGCCAGCGTCGCAAAGGCGGCGTGGCAGGCGGGGGCTGGCCTGATCAACGATGTCTCGGGCTTTACTTTCGATCCAGACTTGGCCCCGTTCTGCGCAGAAGTTGGGGCACCGGTCTGCGTCATGCATATGCAGGGCGACCCGACCAACATGCAGGACGATCCCAGATATAATGACGTGCTGCTAGACGTGTATGACTTCTTGAACGATCAGGTGCAGTATCTGGAGGCCCTTGGTCTGAACCGCAACCAGATCATTGTCGATCCGGGTATCGGTTTTGGCAAGTCCGTGGACCACAACGCAACTCTGTTGCGCAATCTCAGCCTGTTTCACGGGTTGGGATGCCCAATCCTATTGGGTGTGTCGCGCAAGGGGTTCATCGGGCAGATCGGCAAAGAGACGCGCAAGGACGCCCGCGCGCCCGGTTCGATTGCGGTTGGGCTGGCTGGTCTGGCACAAGGGGTACAGATCCTGCGGGTTCACGACGTGGCTGAGACCGCTCAGGCCTTGCGTCTGTGGGCTGCCGTCCGGTAATCCGGTCGCAGGCAAGAAACGACGGAGAGAGACCAATGCGCAAGCTGTTCGGAACCGACGGGGTGCGGGGCACTGCCAATACCCATCCGATCACGGCTGAGATGGCCCTGCGCATGGGAGCGGCCGTAGGCCGGTATTTCCGCCGCGATCAATCCGGTGCGCACCGCGTGGTTATTGGCAAGGACACGCGCCTGTCCGGGTACATGCTGGAAAATGCGCTGACGGCGGGGCTGACCTCGACCGGGATGAACGTGTTGTTGCTGGGACCGGTGCCGACGCCTGCGGTTGGATTGATGACGCGATCGATGCGGGCGGATCTGGGCGTGATGATCTCGGCCAGCCACAACCCGGCCGAGGATAACGGCATCAAGTTCTTTGGCCCGGACGGGTTCAAACTGTCGGATCAGGCTGAGATTGAGATCGAGCGTCTGATCGAAGAGGGTGTCAAACCCGCGCAAGCGCAAAATATTGGCCGCGCACGCCGGGTGGACGATGCGCGGTTCCGTTATGGTGAGCGGGTCAAATCCTCGCTGTCCCGCGATCTTCGGCTGGATGGGTTGAAGGTGGTGGTTGATTGCGCCAACGGCGCCGCCCACCGCACCGCGCCCGAGGTTCTTTGGGAGTTGGGGGCCGAAGTCATCCCGGTTGGCGTCACGCCAAACGGTAAAAACATCAACTTGAATTGCGGCTCGACCAAACCTCAACTCGCGGCTGAGACGGTTGTGGCCCATGGTGCCGATGTAGGCATCTGTCTGGATGGCGATGCGGACCGGGTCGTTATGGTCGATGAACACGGGCAGGTTGCGGATGGCGACCAGTTGATGGCTCTGCTGGCCGGGAGCTGGGCCGAGGCTGACCGCCTTAAAGGCGGTGCTTTGGTGGCGACAGTCATGTCCAATCTGGGGTTGGAACGGCATTTGAACGCGCTTGGGTTGCGGTTGGAACGGACGGCGGTTGGAGACCGCTATGTCGTCGAACGGATGCGCGAAGGCGGGTTCAATCTGGGCGGCGAACAATCTGGCCATATCGTCATGAGTGACTATGCCACCACTGGTGACGGGTTGATGGCGGGGCTGCATTTTCTGGCCGAGATGGTGCATTCGGGCCGCAAAGCCTCGGAACTTGCGGTGCAATTCGAAACGGTCCCGCAATTACTTAAGAATGTGCGCTACGGCGAAGGGCAAACGCCGCTCGATACTGCGAACGTCAAAGCGGCCATCGCTGATGCCGAGGCGCGTCTGAACGGGCAGGGGCGCTTGCTGATCCGCAAATCGGGGACCGAGCCACTGATCCGCGTCATGGTCGAATGCGAGGACGATGCGCTGCTGACCCAAGTCGTTGATGGCATCGTCGCCGAGGTCGAGGCTGTCGCCGGTTAACGCCCAATCAGCATTCGGCGTAGGCTGAACCATTGGCTGATCGCCAGCCCGGTCAAGATCATGGCCAGCGCGATGAAGAATCTCAGCGGCAACGCCTCAGACAGAATCCATGCGCCAAAGACCATCGACCAGATGGGCACCTGATAGTTAACCAGCGTAAGGAATACCGACCCCGCGCTGCGGATAATGGACACGCGCAATAGGGTGGCGAAGGCAGTGGGTAGAAGGCCAAGCGCAATGATTGCCAGACCGGGGCGCGTGCCCTGCCACTGCGGGATGCCCTCGGTCAGCAGCATGACGGGCAGCAACAGAACCGCCCCCACCATCAGCGACAATGCCGCCAACGCGACCGGATCAATCGGTGGGCAACGTCGAGTGAAGATCGATGCGCAGGAATAACAAAGCGCCGCTCCGATACAGGCCAGTTGCGCCAGCGGTTCCGTGCCTTGTCCGATCTGCGTTAGACCTGGGCCGATCAGCACCAATGCCCCGGAAAAACCCAGCGATACGCCCAGAAATCTGCGTAGATTCAACGGCTCGTCCGAGAAGAAATGCGCCAGCGGTAGTACCATTAGTGGAATCGCTGCCATCGACAGCCCCGCAAAGGCCGAAGGCACATATTGCTGCCCCCAGCTCAGCAACAGAAAGGGCAACGCGGTCGATAGCAGGCCGATGATGGCAATGAAGGACCACAGCTTGGCATCGCCCGCAGGCAATTTGCGACCAGTCACAGCCATCATTGCCAACAAAGTGACTGCCCCCAAAGTGGTCCGCGCGGTTGCAACCGTGACGGGGCCGTACCCTTCCAACGCCATAGCCACGACCATGAAGGTGCCGCCCCATATCAGGCCAAGTGCGATGACGCCGCTCCAGTCGCGGGATGTGGGTTGATCGACCATGCGCGGCCTCCGATTGGGACAAAAAAGGCGACCCGAAGGCCGCCCTTTCGCGTGATCCCGTGGGGATCAGTTCTTTTCTTTGTCGACCATTTTACCGGCCGAGATCCAGGGCATCATGGCGCGCAGTTTTGCACCGGTTTCCTCGATCATATGCTCGTCATTGGCGCGGCGCGACGCTTTGATGGTCGGCTGGCCAACGGCGTTCTCCAGCATGAAGTCGCGGACGAACTTGCCCTGCTGAATGTCGCTGAGAACCTCTTTCATACGCGCTTTGGTCTCGTCGTATTTCAGAATACGCGGGCCGGTGACGTACTGGCCGTACTCAGCCGTGTTCGAGATCGAGTAGTCCATGTTCGCGATGCCGCCTTCATAGATCAGGTCCACGATCAGCTTCACTTCGTGCAGACACTCGAAATAGGCCATTTCGGGCGCATAACCGGCTTCGACCAGTGTTTCAAAGCCGCAGCGGATCAGCTCAACCAGACCGCCGCACAGAACGGCCTGCTCGCCGAACAGGTCGGTTTCGCATTCTTCGCGGAAGTTGGTCTCGATGATGCCCGAGCGACCGCCACCGATGGCCGAGCAATAGGACAGGCCGATTTCCAGCGCCTTGCCGGTTTCGTCCTTGTCGACGGCCACCAGACAGGGCACGCCACCGCCTTTGACGTATTCGCCGCGCACGGTGTGGCCGGGGCCTTTGGGGGCCATCATAATGACGTCGACGCCTTCTTTCGGCTCAATCAGGCCAAAGTGGACGTTCAGGCCATGGGCGAACGCGATGGCCGCGCCGGGCTTGATGTTGTCATGCACGTATTTCTTGTAGGTTTCGGCCTGCAGTTCATCGGGCATGGTGAACATGATCAGGTCACACCAGGCGGCGGCTTCGGCGATACCCATTACGGTCAGACCTTCGGCTTCGGCTTTCTTGGCCGAGGCCGAGCCTTCGCGCAGCGCCACAACAAGGTTCTTCGCACCCGAGTCGCGCAGGTTCAGCGCGTGGGCGTGACCTTGCGAGCCATAGCCCAGGATCGCCACTTTCTTGTCTTTGATCAGGTTGATGTCGCAATCGCGATCGTAGTAGACGCGCATGTCGCCGGTCCTTTCTGTTTTCGATTGAGGATGGTTCTACTGGCTCATGCCAGGGAAGGCGATGGTGTTTTACTTGAATTATTCCGGCAGGCGTGAGAATTTATTCTCGCTTTAACTCCTTGGTGAAAAAATCATGCTAGATGATGTCGATCGCAGATTACTGCGGCATTTTCAGGCCGATCCCAGCCTCTCGACCGCAGAATTGGCGGAACGCGCGCGCATCAGCACAAGCCTGTGCTGGCGCAGGATCGAAAAAATGCAGGAGGCTGGCATTATTGAGGGGCAGGAGGCCGTCATAGACTGGTCGGCTTTAGGCTATGCTGTCGAGGTCTCGTTGCGGGTGACTTTGGACAAGACCCAGCCCCGTGCGTTTGACGAATTCACCGCAGCCGCGCGTAGCGTGGCCGAAGTGATCGAGATTCAGACCTTTTTGGGTCGTGTCGATGTACGCCTGTCCGTGTTGGCGCGGGACATGTCGCACTATCAGCAGCTCTACCGCGATCAGATCCTCACCTTGCCGCATATCGCGGATATCGAAGCGTTGATGCATATCGCGCGGGTCAAAAGCGACGTGGTGCTGCCGGTATGAACGAGTTGGATGAAATCGACCGCAAAATTCTGCGTGCGCTCGTGCGGGACGCATCCCAAAGCGCCGGGGCGCTGGGACGCAAACTGGGCCTGTCCCAACCCGCCACATGGAGGCGCATCCGTCGTCTGGAAGACGCAGGGGTTATCAAAGGCCGGCGCCTGCGCCTGAACGCCGAGGCGCTTGGGTTTGGAGTTACGGTGTTTCTGGGCGTCAAACTGGCCCGCAAGGGTCAGATCAGCCTGGAGGATTTCGAACGTGCCGTCAGCGCCATCCCCGAGGTTCAGACGGTCGAGCATGTTTTGGGGCTTTATGATTATCGTCTGCGCGTCGTGGCGCGGGATCTGGCCGATTTCGAACGGGTCCTGCGCCGCCGGATCATGACCCTCCCCGGTGCAGGCGATGTCGAGGCCAATGTTTTGCTCAGCGAAGAACGCTTGCCGGGGCCGATCGGCTAGTCAGTATTTGGTTCTGATGCAATAGCCGGGATGGTGCGTCATCCGGGCAAATGTCATGGGTTGACCATCTTTCCAAGTCGTCCGCTCAAGCTGAATCATCGAAGTGCCAGCCGTCGTGCCCATGAATTCCGCCAGTCGACCATCGGCGGAAATCGCGCAGAACGCCACCTCGGCCTCGGTAAAGGGGGCGGCGTTCAGCAGCCATTCATGCGGGCCGTGATCGTTCAGATCGGCGTGCTCGACATCGGGGACGGCGTCGATATTGATCCAGCGTTCTTCAAGCTGAAAAGGCCGGTTGTCAGCGTAGTGCATACAGATGACGTGCAGAACCTTTACATCAGGCGATACGCTAAGCTGCGATGCCAACCAACCCGGGCTGGGGACCACATTCCGTTCGACAAGAGCGTAACGATAGGTCGAATTTTGGCTTTCAACCGACTGACGCGCCAGCGAAAACTCCAGCTTAGCATGTTTGCTCGGCTCTTTTTTTACGCGCGTGCCGCTTTTGCGTTTGCGTTCGACAAAACCCTGATCTGCCAATTCACGCAGCGCCCGGTTCACCGTCGCCCGCGCGCAATTGAACTCCTCGGCCAATTGCGTTTCCGTTGGTAGCAGCGACCCCTGTGGCCAGATACGGGTTTCGATACGCCGCTTTACTTCGTCACGTACAACCTGAAAACTGATCCGCTTTTGCGCCGTCACGATTAGAAATACCTTTCTGCTTCAAAGTGTGCGTATCTGGTCAGAAACACGTCAGGGTGTAAAGGGCGGCTGACACTGTTTGGCGTCATTTAGTGCCCGATTGAAAGAGAAAAAAGTAATTTTTTTGTTGAAGTTACCATCTTCCGTAGGGTCAATAGCCGGGACTGACCCTCAGGTGGTCGCGTGAAAATCGAAAGGACAAAATATGCCAGCGCTCTTGGATACTGTTGATCCCAATGGGCTTGAGGAGTTTTCGGTGGTGTTCACTGACCGATCTCTGAACCACATGTCCGCACAGTTTCAGCAGGTCATGCGCGACATCTCGGACATGTTGCGCGGTGTTTACAATGCCTATGGCGTGGCGGTCATCCCCGGTGGCGGCACCTATGGCATGGAAGCTGTGGCGCGGCAGTTTGCCCGCAACGCAAACGTGGTGGTCGTGCGCAACGGTTGGTTCTCGTATCGCTGGAGCCAGATCATCGAGACCGGAGGGTTGACGGCCTCGGCCACTGTGCTCAAGGCGCGGCAAACCGGCAATTCCAGCCCGTCTCCTTTCGCGCCTGCACCGATTGAAGAGGTCGTGGCGACCATTCGCGATCAGCGCCCAGATGTGGTTTTTGCTCCGCATGTGGAAACGTCGGCCGGGGTTATTCTACCGGACGATTATGTGACCGCCATGGCTGCGGCGGCGCATGAGGTCGGCGCGCTGATGGTGCTGGATTGTATTGCGTCGGGCTGTGCTTGGGTCGACATGAAGGCGACAGGCGTGGACGTCCTGATCTCGGCCCCGCAGAAAGGGTGGAGCGCAACGCCTTGCGCAGGGCTGGTGATGCTATCCGAACGGGCCGAGGCGCGGCTTGAGGAAACCACGTCGGACAGTTTCGCCGTGGATCTGAAAAAGTGGCGGCAGATCATGCAGGCCTATGAGGGCGGTGGTCACGCCTATCACGCGACGATGCCGACGGATTCGCTGAAGGATTTCCGGGACACGATGGCGGAAACCCGAGACTATGGATTTGAAAAACTGCGCGACGCGCAGTGGGCGTTGGGCAATGGCGTCCGCGCGATGCTGAAGGACAAGGGCGTTGTCTCGGTCGCGGCTGATGGGTTCGGCGCGCCGGGCGTTGTTGTCAGCTACACGGGCGACCCCGAAGTGCAGAACGGCAAGAAATTTGCGGCTTTGGGGATGCAGATTGCGGCGGGCGTGCCCCTGCAATGTGATGAGCCCGAGGGGTTCAGTACTTTCCGTTTGGGTCTGTTCGGGTTGGACAAGCTCTATGATGTGGATGGCACAATCGCACGTCTGAAGCGCGTGTTGAATCAGGTGATCTAGGCGCGGGTCAGCGCACGCCCAGCCCCATCTGCATCAGCGTTTTACGTACCGGCGGTAAGGAATAGAGCGCATTCAGCCCCATCGCCCGTGCGTCGCGAAGCGGCCGTGCCTCGATCATCGAGGCGCGGTTCAGCAGGTCGATTCCCTTCACGCGCATCTCGATCTCGGTGTGGCGGGACTTGTGATAGGTGTCCAACATCTGCGCGTCGCCCAGCCCCTCGGGGCGGGCTTGCGCAAGGTCTAGAAGGCTGCGCAGATCGCCCAAGGACATGTTCAGCCCCTGTGCGCCGATGGGCGGAACCACATGGGCGGCCTCGGCCATCAGGGCGATACGCTCGCCTGACAGGCGCTCGGCCGATTGGCTGATGATCGGCCAGATCGTCCGGCGCGAGGCCAGTTTCAGCGGCCCGAACAACCCGCAGGACCGTTCGGTCATCAGCGCCTCGAACGCGTCGGGTTCAGTGTTCAGCAATTCAACTGCACGCGGCCCACGCTCCATCCACACAATCGCCGACGAAGGCTGACCCTGCCAGTCGGGCAGGGGAACCAGTGTGAACGGCCCGCCTGAACGGTGTATTTCGGTCGAGACGTTTTCGTGCGGGATCGGATGCGTGACGGCAAAGGCCAGAGCCTTTTGGCCGTAGCGCGTGGTGTGGATCTGGATGCTCGCCGCCTCGCGCATGGGCGAATTGCGCCCGTCTGCGGCCACGACCAGCTTGCAGCGGATACGGCTGCCGTCGCTCAGGCTCACGCGCGCTTCATTGGTGCGAGTGAACAGGCTGACCGTGCCGGTGCCGGGGCGAAAATCCACGTTGGGCAGTTCGGCCAAACGCGCCACCATCTCGCGCCGCAACAGCCAGTTGGGCAGGTTCCACCCGAAGGGCTGGTCCGAGATATCGGCGGCGTTGAAATCACGCACGACGCGGGGTTCGGGCACATCTCCGCCCGCGTCCACGATGCGCATGATCTGCAGCGGGGCGGCATGGGCATCCAGTCGCGCCCACAGCCCGCATTGATCCAAAAGCCCGTGCGCCGGTTGCAGGAAGGCCGTGGTCCGCATGTCGGACCCGTCCACGTCGCGTTCCGTCACCGGAGGGGTGGGGTCGACGCAAATCACGTCGAACCCGGCTGTTCCGAAAGCCGCCGCAGCGGTCAAACCGGCGATTCCACCGCCTGAAATCAGGATGTCACAGCTATCTGTCATGGGCTTGGCCTCCGTTTGGGCAGAACCTAGTGCGGTTCTGTGCGGGGTGCCAAGTGACATCCTGTCCCGTGCCTTACCCGCGTGAAATCAGGATGAGGATCAGGAACATCACCGGCACCATCATCACGGCGGGAATGTAGAGACCCGGCAGGCCGAACAACAAGATGGAACACCCCCACATGCTGAAGATCGCCAGGGCCGTATAACCCCAATCCTCACCGTCGCTCTGGGCCACGTCTTTGGCCATCCAGCCAAACAGGGGGATTGCAAACAACAGGCGCTGCCAGATGGGCAGGCGCCGAGGGACCTCGATCGCGCTCATGGGTTTCTCCGATTCTGTTCGTCGCTGAGGCGCATATAGGGGCGATGCTGCACCCGCGAAATACACAGATGGTCGCAGTGTGACAGCCTATCGCAGGCGGGCCAGAAACGCGGTCAGGTCGTCGGTGTGATGATGGATGTGATCGGCCTCTTGCGGCTCGGGCGCGACGTGGACGGTGCGCATTCCCATCGCATGCGGAGCGGCCAGATTGCGCGGGTCATCTTCGAACATGGCGGCTTGTTTGGCGTCGATCCCGTCCTTGGCAAAGATTGCCTCGAACGCAGCTTTCTGGGGCTTTGGTCGATAGCCCGCATGTTCGATCCCATAGATCGCATCAAACAGCCCGCTCAGACCGCGTGCCGCCAGAACCCGCTCGGCATAGGGCGCGCTACCATTGGTATAGACGATACGGCGGCCGGGCAGAGAACGGATGTGGTCGGCCAGTTCCGCGTCGGGGTCCATATGGCTCATGTCGACCTGGTGAACCGCGTGCAGATAGGGATCGGGGTCCAGATCATGCTCGGCCATCAGACCGGCCAGCGTGGTGCCGTATTCGCGCCAGTAATGGCCGCGCAGCCGATCCGCCTCGGCCCGGTCGACGCCGATGGCCTGCACCACGTAGTCGGTCATCAGCACCTCGATCTGATCGAACAGGCGCATATGGGGCGGGTAGAGGGTGTTATCCAGATCGAACACCCATTGGGTGACGTGAGAAAAGGCGGGTTTGACCATGGGCTTGGTTTAGGCTGCGCGCCAGCGGTTTTCAATGCCACACTTGATCCGAAGGGGCGGTGACGGATAGACAGGTTCGAACGAGGAGACGAACCACCCCATGCCCCAGTCCAAACAGTCCAACAGGGACGCCTACAGCCTGATACTCGAAGCGATAGACGTGGGTGTGTATAAACCCGGCGACCGTTTGGTCGAAAGCGAGCTGGCAGAGCGTTTCGGCGTATCTCGCACGCCCATCCGCGAGGCGTTGCAACGACTTGAGACGCAATCGCTGCTTGAGCGGGACGGGCGATCTCTGATTGTGGCCTCGCTGGACCACAACCAGATGGCCGAGCTGTACGTGGTACGGCGCGAGTTGGAGGGGCTGGCAGCCAGTCTGGCGGCAAAACACGCCACCGAGGAAGAGATCAAGGTGCTGCAGGATATGGTCGCCGCTGACGATGCACTGGTCGATGACCCGACCGCGCTGTCGCGTGCCAATCGACGTTTTCACGAACAGATCCATCTGGCCTCGCACAATCGCTATCTGGTGCAGCAACTGGACCTTGTGCACCGCACCATGGCGCTGATGGCGACCACCTCGCTGGCTGTGCAGGGACGGGGAGAGATCGCTCAGAACGAACACAAGAGCATCGTCGACGCCATCGCTACGCGCGATGAAGAGGCCGCGGCTCGCGCGTTGAAGGAGCATATCTCGGTCGCCTTCATGACCCGGCTGAAACAGGATGCTGTTCGGCGCGAATCCTGATCAGGGCGCGATTTCTTCATGGGCCTGACCATGCTGGGTCTTGTCCCAGAAGAATGGATTGATCACCAGTTCCCAGAGCGCCTTATATGCCGCCAGAACGCCCAAAGGGAAATATAGTGGCATGGTCGGGACCCAGGGCATTAGAAACCGCCTCTCACGCGCGGCGACGGCGAGCATTCCGGTAATCAGGTTGATGATCTCGGCTGTGATGAACAGGTAAATCAGACCTATCTGGATGTCGCCGGGCATGACCTGATCCAGCGGGCTGGTCAGGCCCAGGGTTGTAAGCCAGAACAGCCACAAGGCAGGGGCCAGCAAGAACTGCCCGACCGTGCCGAGGAAAAACGCTTGCACGCCCAGAAATCGCAGCGGGCCCAGTTCGGCCAGCAGGCGCAGGGGCGACCGCATGTGCACCAGATATGTGACCATGAACCCCTTGAGCCAGCGTGAGCGTTGCTTCACCCAGGGCCAGGCGCGGAAATTGGCCTCTTCGTAGGTGGTGGTATCGACCATCTCGGTCCGGTATCCGGCGCGGCTAAGACGGACACCAAGGTCGGCATCCTCGGTGACGTTGTGGGCGTCCCAGCCGCCCAGTTCCAAAAGCTTATCGCGGCGGAAGAAGAAGGTTGTGCCGCCCAATGGCACTACAAGGCCCATGCGCGCGATGCCTTGAAGGATGACCCGGAACCAACTGTTATATTCGATGGTAAAGCAGCGCGCGCGCCAGTTGGTGCGCGGGTTGTAGTAGTCCAAGACACCTTGCAGACAGACCACATCGTCATCAGCCTGCGCAAACTGGCGCACGACCCGCTCGATCTGGTCGGGCTGTGGCGCGTCCTCGGCGTCCCAGACACCCAGAATGTCGCCCCGGCAGAAGTCCAGCGCATAGTTCATCGCTCGGGGTTTCGTGGTCAGGCCGTTCAGGGCCGGGACCTCGATCGTTCTGATCCAGCTTGGCAGATCGACCCGAGACAGCGTTTCGTGTGTGACGTCGTCAGACTGCTCAAGCACCAGAATGATGTCCAGCAAGGCTTTGGGATAGGTCAGGCGGTGCAGACGGCGGATCAGAGCATCCGCGATTTCGCGTTCCTTGTAGAGGGGCACCATGATCGACACGCAGGGCAGGCGACCCAGCTTGCCCTTCGGTAAGCGCGGTGGCTGCGGGACGGGCTTGAAATAGGCCAACAACCCGGCCAGCCGAAGGCATAGAAACAAAACCAGTGACCCGACAGCCGCACCGACAAGGACTGATAGCCCCAGTGTCGGGTAGACCAGAAAGCCAGTCATCAGGGTCAACAGCATCACCGTTGGGCCGATGCGGGCCCGCAAGCTCCAGGACCGGCAGCTTTGATCCTCGGACACGCGGGTTTCCGCCTTTTCAGCCAGGTCCTGCGCGTAAATGCGGGCGATTTCCCGGTCAATCGCGCCGGAGGAACACAGCACCGGCACTATGGCGCAATCCTGATCCTGCATCGCATCGCGGATCGCGTCGAAACGGTCAGGGCGTGCGGTGGCAATCAGCAGGATTGGACCACTCTGTTTCCAGGGGATGACATTGTGTTGCAACCAGAATTCGATGGGTTTGATCTGGCAGAGCCCATCCTGCGTCGGTGTCTCGGACAGGTTCGCCACCTGCAATCCGGTTTGATCCGCTAAGGCGCGCAAAACGTCGTCGCGGCTGACCCAGCCCTCGGTCACCAGAATCTCACCCAGCGGTGCCTGTTGTCGCGCTTGAAGGTGCAGTGCTTTTTCTAACTGATCCGGCGTGATCAGGCCCCGGTCGCGCAGACACGTGCCCAGAGGCCGCCTGACCCGCGTCGGAATGGGCGCGGCGCGTGCGAAATGTTGTAAGTTCAGTTCAACCACAAAAAAACCCTGACACGTTTGGCCGGTGTCAGGGTTCATCCATTAAGGTTAACAAGCGGTTAACCTTGATTCGCTTGTGTTATGCCTGTGCTTTTTGCGCGGCCATCGCCTGAGCAAAACGTTCAAACAAGTAGAAACTGTCCTGCGGGCCGGGTGACGCTTCGGGGTGGTATTGCACCGAATAGACAGGCCGGTCGGACATGCGAATACCGCAGTTCGATCCGTCAAACAGCGAGCGGTGGGTTTCGACCACGCCTTCGGGCAAGGACTGCGCATCCACTGCAAACCCGTGGTTCATCGAGGTGATCTCGACCTTGCCGGTCTCCAGATCCTTGACGGGGTGGTTTGCGCCGTGATGGCCGTGGTTCATCTTGACCGTCTGACCGCCCAGGGCCAGCGCCAGCATCTGGTGGCCCAGACAAATGCCGAAAACGGGCAAGTCGGTAGTGTCAAGAACTTCTTTGATCATCGGAACGGCATATTCGCCGGTTGCCGCCGGGTCGCCGGGGCCGTTGGACAAAAACACACCGTCGGGGTTATGGGCCAGCACTTCGGCAGCTGTTGCCGTGGCCGGAAGGACGGTTACGTCACAGCCCGACGAGGCCAGGCACCGCAGAATGTTGCGCTTTGCGCCGTAGTCGATGGCGACAACCTTGTGCACCGGTGCTTCCTGGCGTGTGTACCCGTCCGGCCAGGCCCAACGCATTTCATCCCAGCGATAGCTTTGTGCGCAAGTGACGTCCTTGGCCAAATCCATTCCCTCCAACCCGGCAAAGCCGCGCGCGGCAGCGACTAACGCTTCGATGTCGAAATTCCCTTCGGGGTCATGGGCCAGCGCTACATGGGGTGCGCCTTGTTGACGGATGGCGCGGGTTAGGCGGCGGGTGTCGACGCCACCGATGGCAATACGGCCACGGCGTGCAAGCCATGTCTTCAGTTCTTCGGCCGAGCGCCAGTTAGAGGGCTCGGTCGGGTCCCACTTGACCACCATGCCCGCCGCGACGGGGTCGCCGGTTTCGTCATCCTCGGGGTTTACGCCGACATTGCCAATATGCGGGAAGGTGAAGGTTACAATCTGACCGGCATAAGAGGGGTCGGTCATGATCTCTTGATAGCCGGTCATGGCGGTGTTGAAACACAGCTCGGCAACAGTTTGGCCGGTGGCGCCAAAGCCGATCCCGTAGAACAGGGTTCCGTCGGCCAATGCCAGACATGCGGTGGGCTTGGACGGGGTGTTCTGGGCCATGGCGCGACTCTCCTGCAAGGTAAACCGGCGCATACCTAAGGGGGTTACGCGTTTGGGTCAAGCCTGTTCAATTTTTGGGCTATGTAAAGAAATCAATAACTTAACTGTTGTTGACCCCTGTTGTGTCACGCTTTTTGTTTCGATATGGTCGGGGTTCCTTTTCCATGGGGATGGACAGATCATATGGATATGCGATCACGGGTGAACTCTGCCCTGAAGCAAGCAATGAAAGACAAGGAGGCCGAGCGTCTGTCGACGCTGCGGTTGATCAACGCTGCGATCAAGGATCGCGACATCGCCTCGCGCGCTTCGGACAATGAAGAGGCCAAGGGATGCGGCGATTCCGAGGTGCTTGAAATCCTTGGCAAAATGACCAAGCAGCGCAAGGAAAGCGCCCGCGCCTATGAAGAGGGCGGACGGCTGGACCTGGCCGAGCGTGAACTGCGCGAAGTCGAGGTAATCGAGGAATTCCTGCCCAAGCAGTTGGACGAGGACGAGGTCTCGCAAGCGATCCAGACCGCGATTACTGCTACAGGGGCAGGCTCGATCCGCGATATGGGCAAAGTCATGGGCGAGTTGAAGACGCGCTATACCGGTCAGATGGATTTCGGCAAGGTCGGTCCAATGGTCAAGGATCAGCTCTGCGCTGTGGCCAGCGGCGGGTGCTGACCAAAATAGCATCCTAACTCCGCATCTACTGCGCGACCGGGTCGCGCAGTTTTAGATTCAGATCGTCGTATAGTGCGATCCGTTCTTCTTCGGTCAGAAACGCGCCAATCTCAACCTCGCGCCCGTCACCGATGAGGGTGACATAGTTGGGTACGGGTCCGCCATGCTTGTGCATTTCGGGGCGGGCCCAATAGCGGTTGCAGCTCCATTCCTGTTTGCCGTGCCTAGGGTTGTGGTGCACCAACCGAGCTTGCACCTTGGTAAGTGTCAGAACCTCGAACACACTGCGGGCGCGGTAGTTGGCCTGTATCGCAAGCCATAGTCCAAGGACCGAGATCAACAGGAACGGCAGCAGCCCCCACAAAAGGGGGGACCCGAGCACCGCCATAAGCGGGATCAGGCCAAACAGAAACACCGCTAGTACCACTCGCACAGCCCAGCGGGGCGGCAGCGAGTTATGGGGCCACAACCTCAGTTCCTGTTCCGTGTCCGATCTTTGTGTCCAGCTATAGGGCATAAGGAAATTCTAGCGTTTTTCTGGCCGGTGTCGATTGGATCGAAGGCAAATTTGTGTGCCTAAGAGGCAAAGAAAAACCCCGCCAGTTGGGCGGGGTTTTTTTGTGTTCAGGTCGGGATTAGTGGGCGTGGCCCTTGTCCCAGTCTTCCTGCTTGGGCAGCTGCTCGAACGTGTGCTCGGGCGGCGGCGAGGGCAGGGTCCATTCCAACGTATCCGCGTATTCGTTCCACGGGTTCGGACGGGTCTCTTTCGCGCCGCGCATCAGGGCGTAGATCACGATGCCGAAGAACAACAGGAACGAGGCGAAGGAAACGAAGGCACCGATCGACGACACAAAGTTCCACTGGGCGAATGCCTCGGGGTAGTCGATATAGCGGCGCGGCATGCCCTGACGGCCAAGGAAGTGCTGCGGGAAGAAGGTCAGGTTTGCGCCGATGAAGAACATCCAGAAGTGGATCTTGCCCCAGAATTCGGAATACTGACGGCCCGTCATCTTCGAGAAGTAGAAGTAAACGCCGGCGAAGATCGCAAAGACTGCACCCAAGCTCATCACATAGTGGAAGTGCGCAACCACGTAGTAGGTGTCGTGATAGGCGCGGTCGACGCCAGCCTGCGACAGAACCACACCGGTCACACCACCAACGGTGAACAGGAACAGGAAGCCGAACGCGAAGAGCATCGGAGTTTTGAACTCGATGGAACCGCCCCACATGGTCGCAATCCACGAGAAAACCTTAACGCCGGTTGGAACCGCGATGACCATCGTTGCCAGCATGAAGTAGGCTTGCTGACGCAGCGACATGCCGACGGTGTACATGTGGTGCGCCCACACAACGAAGCCCAGCACACCGATTGCGATGATCGCCCAAACCATCGGCAGGTAGCCGAAGATCGGTTTGCGCGAGAAGGTGGCGATGACATGGCTGATGATGCCGAAGCCGGGCAGGATCACGATATACACTTCCGGGTGACCGAAGAACCACAGGATGTGCTGATAAAGGATCGGATCGCCGCCACCGGCCGGGTCAAAGAAGGTGAAGCCAAAGTTGCGGTCCATCAGCAGCATGGTGATCGCGCCTGCCAGAACCGGCAGCGACAGCAGAATCAGCCACGAGGTGACGAAGATCGACCAGCTGAACAACGGCACCTTGAACAGGGTCATGCCCGGGGCACGCATGTTCAGGAAGGTGGTGATCATGTTGATCGCGCCGAGGATCGAGGAGGCGCCCGATACGTGCACGGCAAAGATCGCAAGGTCCATGGACATGCCGCCCTCGGTCGTGGACAGCGGCGGATACAGAACCCAGCCAACACCTGAACCAAGCTGGTCATTGCCACCGGGGCTGAGCAGCGAAGCCACACCCAGCGACGTACCAGCGACGTACAGCCAGAAGGACAGGTTGTTCATCCGCGGGAACGCCATATCAGGCGCGCCGATCTGCAACGGCATGAAATAGTTGCCAAATCCGCCGAACAGGGCCGGGATGACCACGAAGAACATCATCAGAACACCATGATAAGTGATCATAACGTTCCAAAGGTGCCCGTTAGGGGTACACGGGTCGGCCATGAACCCTTCGAGGCACATGTACTGCACACCGGGGTGCATCAGTTCGAGCCGCATGTAGACGGTCATCGCCACCGAGATGAACCCGGCCAGCGCCGAGAAGATCAGGTAGAGAATCCCGATGTCCTTGTGGTTGGTCGACATGAACCAGCGCTGAAAAAAGCTGCGCTCGTCTTCATGATCGTGACCATGAATGGCTGCGTCTGCCATTAGGTGCCTCCTGTTGCAATTCGACCGCGCAGCCGGACCTCTCCGACGCGCGGGATTCCTGCTGGTTTTAGAATGCGAAAGAGGCACCTTCAATGGCCGAGTTTGATCTGGATCAAGAATAATTGTCGCGGGTCCCCGAGGCGCCTGCGATTTTTCGACCATGAACAGCCGCTATTTGGGCATCGGTGGCGAATATTCAAGTGTCGCGCAATCGGGAGCAAATCGCGGCTTGACCCGCGCCGGGGCGCGCCTCAGAACTAAACGCAACCCCGCATTCGGAGACCAGACATGACCGCCTATGACACCGACAACATCTTCGCCAAGATCCTGCGCGGCGAAATCCCCTCGACCCGCGTCTACGAGGACGATGACACTTTGGCGTTCATGGATATCATGCCCCGCTCGGACGGGCATCTTCTGGTGATCCCGAAAACTTCGTGCCGCAACTTGCTGGACGCCACGCCCGAGCAACTGGCCGCGGTGATCGCGACGGTTCAGAAGATGTCGCATGCCGTGATGGCGGCGTTTGATGCAGACGGAGTAACCGTTCAGCAGTTCAACGAGGCCGCTGGCGGACAGGAGGTATTCCATTTGCATTTCCACGTCCTGCCGCGCCATGAAGGCGTTTCGGTGCGGGCACCGGGGACGATGGGTGATTCCGAACTGATCGCCCAACATGCCGAAAAGATCAAAGCGTCTTTGGCCTGATCGGGCCAGAGCGAGAAAAAGAATTGCCGTTCCGATTTGGGGTCGGAACGGCAGACTCGTTACCAAGAACTTGTCCGTATCCGAGGGCGGACCCTCGATGATCGGATGAACACACCACTCACTCTAGAACGGTGAAACCATCTTACCCGGTTGCGGCTGCGGTGTATCGAATTGAGCGGATTTACCGTTAATTTTCCTTAACTGGCCTGGAATTGGCCCTCGAAAAACGCTTTGCCCGGAAACAGAACGGGTTGAGGTGCTTGGATTGTTGAGGCCTGCGGCGAATTCTGTCGATTCGATACTGACGCCTCAAACCCGTTCGGTCGCGAAGATTTCCGTAAAGGTCTTTTGCAGCGCAGTGTCCACATCGGCCATTGTCACAGGCAGGCCAAGATCGACCAGGGATGTCACGCCATGGTCTAAGATACCGCAGGGCACGATGCCTGAAAAATGCTCCAGATCAGGTTCAACATTGATTGAGATACCGTGAAAGCTGACCCACTTGCGCAGGCGTAACCCGATCGCGGCAACCTTGTCTTCGGCTGGATGACCTGTGGCTGTCAGGGGTTTGTCGTCGCGCTGCACCCAGACACCGACGCGCCCGTCGCGGATTTCACCGCGCACGTTGAACTCTGCCAGTGCCGCAATCACCCAGTTTTCCAGCTGCTTGACAAAGCGCCGAACATCCTTGCCGCGCTTGTTCAGATCCAGCATCACATAAGCCACGCGCTGACCGGGGCCGTGATAGGTGTATTCGCCGCCGCGTTTGGTCTGGTGGACAGGAAATCGATCCGGGTCGACCAGATCCTCGATGCGGGCAGAAGTGCCTGCGGTGTAAAGCGGCGGATGCTCCAGCAGCCACACGCATTCCTCGGCCTCGCCCGCAGCAATAGCGGCGACGCGATCTTCCATAAAGACCACGGCGTCTTGATAGTCAGTCAGCCCGTCAGTGATTTTCCATTCCATGGGGCCTCTTACAATGGTGGTTGGCTGGGGAAAAGGGGCTAGGCGGCTTCGGTCAGGCAGCGCTGCAGGACCTGTGCATAGGTTTCGGCCCCTTGTGCGCCGGTCAGCAGGTACTTGCCACCAAACACCATGGACGGCACGCCCGAGATTCCGCGACTGGTCCAGAACTGCTGCTTCTCACGCACAGGCGCGATGTGATCCCCGGAGGCCAGCGCTGCACGTGCGACTTGAACGTCCAAACCCGCGGCCTCGACCGCGTTCAGCAAAACGTTCACGTCCGAGACATCCTGTTGCTCGGTGAAATAAGCGTGGAACAGGGCCATTTTCAGCGGATGCTGGCGCCCCTGCGTTTCAGCCCAATCCAGCAACTGATGCGCGGCGAATGTGTTTACGATTCGGCTGTCATCATCGAAATTGAACTGAAACCCAAGTTCCGTCCCGATCTGCACCAACCGATCCCGCGATTGCTGGCTTTGCTCGGGGGTTGACCCGTATTTCTCGATGATATGCTCGCGCAGGTTCTGTCCTTCGGGCGGCATGTTGGGGTTCAACTCGAAAGGGTGCCAGCGCAGGCGGGCCAGAACGTTCTGAGACTGCAGCGCCTGATCCAGTTGCCGAAAGCCCACGATGCACCATGGACACACAACGTCCGACACGATGTCGATCTGGACGACGGGGCGGGTATCGGTTTCGGTCATTTGGGGCTCCTGCATGGGCGATAGGCTGGATTTGACGCTTTAGATATGAAGCCCTGAACGGAATTCAAACCACCCTTGTTTTTGCCTCTTCACATCCCCGCGCACAGCGTCTATACGCGCCTCTACCAAGTCACTGGCAGTGCGGTCGTGGCGGAATTGGTAGACGCGCAGCGTTGAGGTCGCTGTGGGGTAACACCCGTGGAAGTTCGAGTCTTCTCGACCGCACCAGAACCAGCTTGAACAGTTGGTTTTCAGCCTTATAAACAAGGGCATTCAGCATTTTCCGAGTGTGTCGCATAACGCAAACAGCACACACGGACAGCACACAATGGCCTTCGAAATGACCATCAAATACGTAGACCAAATCAGCGACACCCAATGGCGCTTCCGCAAAAGGTGGCCCAAGAGAGTGCGTGAAATTCGTGGCGAGGACGCTTACCAGAAGCATATCAAGGCGCGTGATGGTGCCGCTTTTCAGCGTGAGTATCAATTCCACCTGAAAAATTTTGACACGATTGTTGAGGACACCCTTAGGCGTCATCCCGAAGTCGACACTCGGTCAGCCACTCAGAAGTTCATCGACGCCCAGCGCCTTGCGGAGCATTACATGGCTGGTGTTCACGGGTTGGACCCGGACGATAGTTGGACCCGTGGCGTCGTGGGACAGAGTCTGGCCTCCCGTGGGGAAGACCCAGAAGTTGTGGCCGCCGTCCTGAACCCCAACCTTGAACCCCCTAAGCCATCGCTGGCCGACATGCGGGACACCTATGCGAAGGACAAGGGTCTAGCCGAAGACCGAAAGGCGATGGTGAGAATTGATCGCACCTTTGGCCGACTAAAAGACGCCCTAGGCAGACCCCTTGAAGATGTGAGCATAGAGAGCGTCGACCGTCAGATGGCGCGTAGCTTTATGGACCACCTTTTGGGTCTAAAGAAAGCCAACGGTCAGCCTCTAGCTCTTAAGTCGTGCCAGCGTGAGGTGATCATTGTAGCCGCTGCCTATAACCATGCCGTCAGGGAATTGGAGATACCGTCTGAGCGCGACCATTTCGAGCGCCTGCCATGGCCTAAGGAACAAGTTAGCTCATTGGACAAGAACGTCCCCCTGCCTGACAGTGTTGTAAACGCCGTGCAGAAGACCTTAGAGGGTGGCCGCAGCAAAGACTTGCCGGATATGTGGCGGGTGCTGAAAGGGACCGGGATGCGACTAGGCGAAGCCTGTGGTCTGCGCGTTGAGGATGTCGATCTGACCGGGGAGACCCCTTCCATCCTGATCACACCCAACGAACTCAACGGAATCAAGAACAGCAATAGTGACAGGTATGTTCCGGTTGCCTCAGATAGCCTCAGGGAATGCCTCAGGGCGCGCGTAGAGTGTTGCAAAGGTAAAGACCCGCTGTTTCCGTCTTACGGTCGTGATGGAGGCCCTACGGCTGCATCTGCGGCGCTTATGAAAGCGGTTAGAAAGCACACCGCTGACAAGCGAATGAAGGTCCACGGCCTGCGTCATCGGGCAAGCGATAAGCTCAGGGACGCGGGGGCACCTGTGGAAGTTCGCCACGGCTATCTCGGGCATTCCGCACAGTCGGTTGCTGAGAATACCTATGGTGGACGTGAAGCAAGGCTTAGAGAGTTTGCGCGGTGGGGCGTCAAGGCAGGACTTTAACCAAGACGGTTTCTGATAAGAGGATGAGGCCCATTGGAAGTAATAAAAGCTCTAGTAGACAACTCAGTGTTTCATCATGCCGTTGAGCATGAAGGGACTTGGGAAAGCACTGGTAAAGCTATGTGGGGCGGTGCAAAAGGCGTTCCAGTTGAGACGGGGCGTCTTATCAGCAAAGAAAATCCGAAAACCATAAGAGAGCAAAAAGGAGGCTCTCAGGGAAAATGTATCGCTGCGCTTCAGTCGGCTCTAAAGAGTAACCGATGGGAAGCGCACACAAGCGATGCTCTTTCTTTTGAAAGGCTACATCAACCTGCGGGTAGATTCTTTGGTGTTAACTATGGTGACTGGTCTTTGTTGGAAGGAGTGAATTGCGAAAACCACTCGACACTGGCTGGTCTGATAATGGGCGTTCCGACACAGGCCGAGCCTATTCTGCTTCTTCGGCACCTCTTGGACGCATTGGCAGATGAAGACTACTTGGAAATCCGCTCAGCCCTTGAGGCTGTTGGCTCAAAAAAGTCTAGTCAGGACGCTTGGCATCTTGTGTGTGTTCAACGGTTGAAACTCAATAAATTCCTCACTTGCGATACCAGACTTATTGGTCAGGTTAAGAGCATCCGAGACAAGAAAGTGAGAGCGCATCTATTGGATATAGTCACGCTCCCCTGTGAATTATGTGACTTACTAGAATTAAACAACTGACTGCGAAGTGCAGCAGCGCCTACGGCGCACCGCAAAGGAACTCGCTCCGGAGATCGATGAACAAAACCAATCGGCAAGCCAGTTATGGCGAAGCGCGCGTTTTTTGTCAGTTCGCGCGAGAGACGCCCAGCGTGTGTTTCACTGCGTCGCGCAGATTGTTGTCTACATGCACAAGCGTATCCATCCCATTATCGGCTCCCAAGCGGCGGACAGTTAACCGGATACGGGCGCCAGCATTGTTCCCTGAATCACCAAGGAGGAAGCTGCGCGCATATGGTTCGGCTGACGAAAGAAGGACGCTAAATTCCTCCGAGGTTCCCAACAGCCCCTCCATGATCGCCGCTGAAAACTCGAAGCGTTCATCATCACTTTCTAGATTGTCGAAATCAGACGCGGCCTCTCCAATCGGGAACATGTATACTTGCGTCATAACGACATATGGGAATTTCTCGCTGTGGTCCACAAAGACCCATTCCACGCCGTTCTCCCCTTCGTAATTGATGTGCGTCATTGCCCAATCCACATGGAACTCAGGGGTTTCAGTCCGACCTTGCGCTGGATTAGAAATTCGCTCCAATGAACGCAACAGCAATCCTAATTGCTCGTCCTTGTCTTTTCTAAAATCGATCCACAGCTTCTCACGCAGGAACAGCGGTATTTCGCAGTCATCTAAAACTATAGGGATAACCAGAACCGATTTCTCCTCAAGCTCCCGCACAAGACCCGAACGCAGTTCCTTTTTGCACCATTCGGATTGTGTCGAGTTTTTGGATAGAAGGACCAATATGGCATCCGCACCCCCAAGAGCCTCCTCAATCTTCTCGATCAGGGAGTCCCCGGCATTGAGTTCCCACTTGTCGATCCAGACGTTTTGTTTTGCTTGCACTAAGACTGTTGCAAGCGACTCAGCAGTGTTTTTGTCGGCGTGGTTATAGCTTATGAAAATGGGCATTCTTGGTCCTTCGAACTCACCGATTGCAGCGGCAATCATTTCTTCTAGAGGTTGCATAGACACTGCAAAGCTAGGAAACTGCAAGGCCCTGCGACAGCCCAGCGTGGGCTTATCTAAAAAAAGGTTTTATCTGTGCGGGGGATACCTAGTCCTCTTCCTTTTTTGTTCTTTCACTGGCTTCCAGCTTTCCGCGTCACCGCTGCGTCACCAGCATCTGGACGGTCTAAAAGTCCCTCATTTTCAGCCCCTTGAATTGCATTTGAGGGACGTTGTCTTCCTCGACGCCAAAGCGAAGGACAACCATCCTCGACCGTTCAGAAAGCCCCGCATCCCCCGAAGCAAACCCCTGCGTGTCTTTCACGGAGACCGCTCGGCTTGCCATGTCGGTCAACTCTGAGCACCGCGAGGTGCGAGCCTCGGGCGCACCGCTAAGGAAATCGCTGCGGAGATCGGCGAGGAACTGATCGAGGTGAAACAGAAGCTAGCCCATGGCGAGTTCGTGCCGTGGGTCAAAACTAAGTGATTGTTCTCTGAAGGAACCGCCCGCAATTGGCCCAGCACAATGTCTTGAGACATCTTATCCACGTCAATTTTGGTCATTAATGGTATCTGCATTGGCATCTGGAGCAGGTGCACTGGAGCGCGCATAAAGAGGCATCTGGTGAGTTGCCGCATATACTTGACGAATTCCTAAAAATTTTGTTCCCTAATTGTTCCGATATTGCAGCGTCGCGATGCTTGGTGCATAAAAGTGATGCACGATGCAGCAAGGGAGGTTTGCAATGATTGCTGACAAGGAGGTAGTCCGCGTGACCGCATCTTTACCCCGAGCCCAAGAACTCGCTCTCAAAGAACTCGCGGCTCGGAACGACGTTAGCGTGGCGTGGCTCATTCGATACGCTGTGTCAAAACTCCTAGACGAGAGCCAAGAAGCACAACTGCCGTTGGATTTTGGCCGGAAGAGCGCGCAATGACACTTGTCGACTCATCCTGCAAACCGATTCCGTCTGCCAAGACACCATCAGATTTTGCTCACTCATCTTATTTTAAGTTGCGTCTTCCGGTGGTCGATTTGTTCGCTGGTGCTGGCGGTCTTAGCGTCGGTGCTACGGAAGCTGGTTGCGAAGTTAGAGCTTCAATCGAAATTGACCCAATAGCATGTAAGACTATGCAGATTAATGGGAAATTTCACGGCGAGGTAATACAAGCTGACGTTTCGGAGTTATCGGGCCTTGACCTTCGGAGCGCTGCTGGTCTTGGCGCTGGTGATCCCTTGATTGTTGCAGGTGGCGCACCTTGTCAGCCTTTTTCCAAAGCAGCGTATTGGGTCGAGAACGGTGAGGAATCCCGATACCGTCGTGCACGGGCCGCTGGCGAAGACGCAATTCGTCCCGCACCTCCATCAGAACCGCGTCCTGATGAGCGCCGAACGCTTGTCGAGGAGTTTTGGAGGCTGATCTATGAGTCAAACGCTGACGGGTTCGTTTTCGAGAATGTTCCGAGCATAAAACACCCGCGAAATCTGCCAGTTCTTGAAGGGTTTATAAACGCCGCAGAAAACGCCGGATATTTCGTGACCCAAGTTACTGCTAACGCGGCCGACTATGGGGTAGCCCAAGCCCGAGAACGGGTATTTTTGCTAGGTGCCAAAAAGGGGAAACCAGTAGCCCCTACAGCTACTCATAGTCGAAAAGGCGCACCTGACTTGAAGCCGGCGCTAACTGCTGGTGAAGCTTTGGAAATGTATGATACGCCTGAATTCTTTGAGCCAGAGGAGGTTGTCACAGGCAGATGGGCTGAACACTTGAGAACGGTTCCGCCCGGCTCCAATTACAAGGCACACACGGCTTGGGCTGGCCATCCGAATCCGACATTCGTCGCGGAAACTCGATTCTGGAACTTTTTGCTAAAGCTATCTCCTGACAGACCATCCTGGACTATTGCCGCTACTCCCGGACCATGGACGGGACCCTTTCATTGGTCGAGTAGGCGACTTCGCACGGTCGAAATGGCAGCGCTGCAAGGTTTCCCTGAACAATACAATTTCGCGGGTAGCAGGCGCGAGCGTGTGCGCCAGATCGGCAACGCAGTGCCTCCTTTACTAGCAAAAAGAATGGTTGAAGCAGTAGCTGAAGTTATTGGTCGATAATGGAGAAATACGTTGCGGACTATAAGCCTATTTAGCGGATGCGGCGGCCTTGATTTAGGTCTCCATGAAGCCGGTTTTCACACAGTTTTCGCCACAGACTCCGAACCCCTGTGCGAAGAAACTTGGCGCATGAACATGCCACCGACACGCTTTGCCACTAACTCCATTGGGGCAATAACTCGCTCAGATTTGATTTCAAACCTCGGCGGCACAATTGGCGATATTCACTTGCTTGCCGGAGGTCCCCCGTGTCCCCCGTTCTCAAAAAGTCGCTTCTACCGAAAGGATAAGCCACGGGCACTACAGGACCCAAATGGACATGAGACAATAAACGGGTATTTGAACATTCTAGATTGGGTTCGCCCTCGCGGGTTCATACTAGAGAATGTAAAGGGGCTTGCTTACAAAGTTCATGCAGACGCACTTGAAACAATTGTCACGCGGGCCGAAAGTCTAGGTTATAAGGTGACAACAGGTGTCCTTAACGCGGCCGACTATGGAGTGCCTCAAATAAGAGAACGGTGTTTTGTTGTAGGGTCACTTGGTGACAAAGTTGAACTCCCAAAGCCGACTCACTCAAAACAGGCCGACTCAGGGTTGCCCGCTTGGGTCACAGCTGGTGAGGTGCTGTCTGATATCGACACAGAAGAAAACGCCTCTCACGATGGCCACTTTGCAGGTGGAAAACATCACGATCTGCTTTGTCAGGTTCCTCCCGGCGATAACTACCTGTTTTTTACAGAAAAGCGTGGGCATCCCGAACCAAAGTTTAGATGGCGAGGGAGATACTGGTCTTTCTTACTGAAGCTTAGCCCTGACATGCCATCTTGGACGATTCAAGCACGTAGATCAAACAATATGGGGCCATTTCACTGGCGGAACCGGATTTTGCGGATAAGTGAGATCAAGCGGTTGCAGACGTTTCCAGATGACTTTGCGCTTGCCGGAACGATAGAGCAACAATGGCGTCAAATCGGAAATGCTGTGCCACCTTTGTTGGCGGCAGCTGTCGGAAGAAGCGTAGCTCAAGCTATTGGCGGTAAGGTTAAAGACGCAGCATGAAGAGACTACCCTCATTTAACGATTTCTCTCCGAAAATTATCGAAGACGTCAGAAGACCGCTTGAAACGCTAAATCGTTTGGCACCAGACTTTGACGCGGTCGTAAGTGAGTGGGACAATGATTTCTTTGGCGGAGCCAAAAACAAGCGAGCCAGCACGAATATTCCCGCTACTCTCACCAACATAGGTTTGATGCACCGCTCTCCTCTTGCACTGACTGAAGTAGGGCAAAGCATACTGGCTGCACCCGACGCCGTGGAAGCCTCGCGAAGATTAGTTCGGCACATTGTTGAAAACAAAAACGGAATGGCGGTAATCGACGCAGTTCGCTCATTAATCAATCGCGGCGACAAAGTGCAGAAGGACACGTTAAAGAAAGAGCTTCAAAACCTTGGCATCGAAGGTCTCTCGAACGCAACTACCGACCACACGACTCTACTGAATTGGATGATTCACGCCGGAATGTTCAGCAAGGCTGGCCGGGCTAATCCGGTCCCTGATGATGCGGCAATAAAGTCCACACTCGGAATCTCTATGACGGAGCGTGCTCAATTCGCTGAGCTACCATTGGCTCAACAGATTTTCTTGCAGGTGCTAAGGCGGCTGGCAGAGAGCAGTGGAGCCGCAGGAATACCGGCAAAGCAAATCATAGACGAATGCCTTCGGGACTACCCTGGGCGATTTCGTGAGGATCAAATCCGTGCACTTGTCGTTAAACCTCTTTCGGACGCTGGCTGGCTAGTCATCCCACCCCCCTCCGGGAGAGGGAGAGGCGGGAAAAGCGGGCTCGTTGAACCAGCGGCGAAACTACTTGGTGTGCCAATTGAGGCAGTCTTACCTGATTTTGATCAAGTCATCCCACCGGAACTTCGCGCCAAGATAGACTTGCCACGCGAAGAAGTTCAACGCCTATTGAAGAGCAAGAAAAAGTATGATCGCGGACTTGGCCTTGAACTGCTTGCATTGAAGATGATCATTGACATTGGCTTAGAACCAAGAGCCTTTAGGCTTCGAAGTCGAGAAACTGCATACGCTGAAGTTGATCTGACTGCTGAAGGAAAGAACTTGTTGTTTTCCCGATGGAACTTCCAGTGCAAGCATACAAAGGTCAATGTCAGCCTAGGCGATGTAGCAAAAGAAGTTGGTCTAGCGATTTACTCCAAGGCGCATGTAGTTGTCGTCGTCACGACTAGTGACTTTTCAGGCGAAGCTAGAAACTACGTGCGGGAGATTACTCAAGCGACACACCTACAGTTCCTTCTAGTCAACAAGTCTATTGTAGATGCATATCTCGACCGAGGACCCGGAGTTCTACACGATCACGTTGCCGAAAATGCCGCAAACGTCATGGCACAGAAAAGAGCTCAACCCATTTCTCCAGACGAATAACCTAGACTTCCTATGTCTAAATCTGAATGCCTGAAAAGGCTGCGCGATCAAGTTGTGATTGCGCAATAGTAGTTTGAGAGAATTTGAACTGACCATGTTGCCATATCGCCAACGGGAAAATACCGCCAAAGCATAGGCCGACGGGAAAATTTCTGGATACCCACCTGAGTGGTGAATGGGCACGTCGAGCAGCGATCAAATTGATCATGAGACGGTATTTGCGAGGAATAACGGCTTTATTCTGCTTCATCCACGCCTGTTGCTTCCGCGGTTTGTGCTTTGTTCCACGCTTCTTGTGTTGTCCGCGAACCCACAACTTCCACGAAGTCGTCGGGGGTCTGTGTCGCGAATTGCTTCACTGCATCACGACCCTTCGCGAAGTAAAGTGTGGTGCCCGTTATAGGCTCAATGCCGGTGTGAACAGTGTCTCCCTCAGATTGCGCCCAGAATCCGAGGTGATCAGCCGCCTTACGAAGATGCGTATGCGACCAAGGGAAATTGTTGCCAAAAACCGCCTCAATTGCTGGGCGCATTTCTTGGACGGCATCATACGGGCGTTTGGGGTTGCGGGGATCGATATCGGCAGGTGTCGACAATTGAACGTTGCCAACAAGTTTGTAGGCAGGCGAACCCTCCTCCTGAACAAGCGTTCCGGTGTCAATTAAGTTGAGCTCCGTTGCGGCGCTGGCTGGCAAGTAGAAAGTCATCTCCTTTTCTGCATCAGCACCACTATTTCGCGGGTCCGCAACAACAACCTGATCGAAACCAATGTCGCGACCCCGACTGAGATACGAAAAGATCTCGCTTCTCGTCTTTTCGTCTCGGGAGATTAGGAGTTGCGAAAATTCTTCGCCAGTTATTGGTGCAGTTTGACCTCTTCTACGGGTGTAGACGGTTCCCTTTCTCAGGAAGGGGTCGCTTCCTTGACCACCTGCAATATCGCGAATTGCTATTGAAGGTGGCTTCTGAAGTGGCTCGACCATCAAAACACCTAGAACCCGATCATGTATATCGATGGTGCAAAACTCTGTGTTCGGCACAGGCGAGATCGCTTGCGCGATTTGTTCGGACTGTTGACCCTCATCTAATATGTTGCCCCCAATACCCACTAACAATCTGGGATTGTCGGAAACGCCAAACATGATGCAACCACCTGTTTTGTTTGCAAAGGCGGCGATGGTTTTCAGCGATTTCCTAAATGTCGGTAGCGCCATGTCGCGCTTAAATTCAAGGTCCGTGCTTTCTCGGGCGGTCACACGATATTCACCACCATCCTTGGGAACTAGAGCAAGTCTCGCGATCAACTCTTCCACGTTCATCAAAAAAACTTCCCTGCAAATTGATGCTCATAGGATTGCGCAACTCACCGCTGAGTTGCAAGCAGCCGAGGAACTTCAGTCCAAATTTTCGCGGGGACCAAACCAGTTTGAATGCAAAAATTTGACGACCTGAGATAGATAGAAAAGTCTGTGACTTCCCCCCGGTGGGGATACCTCTCGTGCTGAACTAGCTCCACTAGTGAAGAATCTCCACTTATGCAGTAAAAACAATTGGTTGACGTCACCTTGGCGTGCACCCATGATGCCTCCACAAGGCATCTCTGCCTTCGCCGAAAATCCCCAAAAGGACAACATATGATAATCTTTGATATCTGCTTTGGTCGCTACTCAATTCTCGCTCAAAGAGAGACCGATTGGCACACCTTTGGTGTTGGCTGTGATAGCCCCGGAGAGATCACTTTTGATCTACCCTATTGCAGCCTAATTCTTACGAACGAAAAGAAAGCAAATAAGAACCGTTCACAGGGTATGCTCTAGCGAACAGGCTATGGGATGCTTGCTGAGGTGTTCACTAGGGTTGACTTTGCATTGTGAACACCGCATGTCTGTGAACAGAAGTCAAATGAACAGGCAGCCCATGACCAAAACATTCCTCTATATCCGCGTCTCCACCACTGAACAGACCAGCGAACACCAGTTAATACAGGCGCGGGACGCTGGCTTTCACATCCTCGACGAAGATGTAATCACAGACCATGGAACCTCAGGGGTCAGCACGAGGCTGGCCGACAGGGAAGGCGGAAAAGAACTGCTTCACAAGCTGCGCGATGGGGACACTTTGGTTGTTCGCTGGTTGGACCGTTTGGGGCGAAACTACCGGGATGTTACCGATACTCTCAGGGAGTTGCTGCGTCGCGGGGTGACCATCAAAACCGTGATCAACCGACAGACGTTTGACGCGCACCCTAAGAGCGCCACCGATGAAGCTGTGAGAGACGCCCTTATCGGCTTCATGGCTGCACAGGCCGAAGCGCAGGCACAGGCGACCAAGGAAGCTCAAGCTGCGGGTATCGCTCATCACAAAGCTACTTCGCCTGAGAAATTCCGGGGTCGAAAGCCCACGTTCAATCGCAATCAGTTCGAAGAGGTGACAGCATTGGCGGAAGCTGGTCAGGGCCACTCAGCGATTGCGAAGGTAACGGGTCTCAACCGGAACGCCGTCATTCGCATTGCCACAGACCCCGAGAAAGCAAAGTCCATGCTCATCAAGTGGGGCATGTGGGAGCGGTCAGAGGACGCCGCCTAGCCTGAAATGTCACAACCCACATACTAGCCCTAAGAGAGGCTGACCCCGAGCGGTCCAACAGAGTGCATTGAGGAATGGTCGCTCTGATGAGGCTAAGCTGAGACGGGTCTGCTTCTCTCGGGGCAATTGGTGATGTTCAGTCCGGTATCGCTCTTGCGAACCCGTCTCGGTTGCCCTGTGGTTGCTGCATCGGGCTTGTGAGAGCGCATGCCTGACCGGGGGTGCAATCTATACTTTTCGCAGTTTGGATCAAAACTCCAATGGCTCTCTCGCTCCGGTGATTGAAGACCCATCTGACCTCGGCTGAGGTGAAGATACCCCTCAAAAAATACCCCTCATTGCCCTTATAGTTTAAGAAAGGACTTCGCATGAAACGTGATGACGATGGTGCTTTGTTATTTGCGGAAGACCACGAGCATAAGGTGCTTGTCTACAATGACTTAGATGGCGACAAAGAAGTCGATGTCATCAAAACCGGCGGGAACATCTGGTTTCACGCATCGTCGGTAGTTGAACTGATGGGCATGAAAACAGACGATGCAAAGAATACGGCCCGGACACTTAAGAGAATAGATCACCCAGACATCATCAAGATCAAAGACACACCTTTCAGGTTCTCTGATGGGCGACGTAATAGAGGCTCATTCATAAGCCCAAGGGCAATCACATCTCTGGCTGAGAAGAAGACCAAAAATCATAACCCGTTTATGTCTATTCGGTTTCGTGACTGGATGCAGGATCAAGTCTTAATGGGTCTGCCCGCCGCTGACGGGTCTCCCGCGAAGCACGAAAAGCCATCTCTCGGTCCAATCTTTCATGCGGTCACTGTAGGGCAGCCCGAAGACCACCCTGAGTTGGACCCTTTAAGGCCGATTGGTTTTTACCTACCCATGGTCAACATGCCACCCCTGCGACCTGACGAAATCGAGTTTTGCCTTTGCCACGACACGAGGAATGGTCTCGGAAAGTGCTGGTGTCGCCGAAAAGGCGGCATTCGGGTGTGGACGCAAGATCACATTCAAAACATCGATGATGAAGACGGCCCACTCGACGAGGAAGACGTCTTCGAAGTGATAACTGAGATAGTAACACACGAGCGCATCAGAACCGTGCCAGCCTGCTAGGCAGCCATCCCAAAAGCCCCCACACAAAGTCAGACACACTCCGACGCTTCCAACAAAGGCAGCGGGGTCGTTCTGCATGCCCGAAAGGAAAAGCATGAACAAGAATTACGCCCGCCCAACCGGTTCGGACGCAACCTCACTAGGCGAGCGAAACCGAACCCGGTGGACACGACATCTACGCAAACGGCTGACCGATTTGGTTCCCCCAATGGCATTCATAAGCGCCACCGAAAACTCGGTCGCCGATGCACTTCACCAGCAGCGAGCGTCTTCCGCTAAATACCCTTGGCAAGACCGACCAACATGGACGAACGCCCGCATCCGCATAGACCAGATGGCAACGCTTGAATTGCTCCAGAAGCGGCACCTCAAGGCCACCGGGAAGGAAATCTCCAAGGCTGAGGTCTTGGCAGCGCTAATGGCCTGCGGTCTCGACACAATCATCAACCACGAGGACTTCGGCGGCACGACCGCTTGAGCCTCATACCCACGACTATCAACGAAAGAAACACACCATGACTGACACCAACAATAACTCGGGCTGGGTTACGGCATCCGGCGCATTCGCTGATGCAGGGTCGAACATTGCGAACGCCTCCATTGCCAATACACCCGACACCGTAGTGGGCAACGGCGGCTTGGAGATTACTGGCACAGGGCCGGTCACAAGCAACCGCTCAGCTTCCTACACGATGGGCCAAGAAGCCACTACAGGCGGCAGCGTTATGGCGACCGTGAAGGCGCCTCACGGCGGCCCAATAGGCGACCGCAACCCCAATGGCAGCGACCTTGTCAGTATTGCCGGAATGAACACAACAGTTGCGGCTGCCGTAAACGCTGGACTTCTGGTCCGCAACCAAGACGGTTCCTATTCGGACCCTGCGGCCCCGGTTGCCCTGAAGGACCCGACCACCGACGCGAAGGCAATTGCCAAACAGGCAGACGACTCTGAGACACCGAAAGCGAAACCCTCGGGGGTCTCTTTTGGGGAAGACGCCGACGCAACCATGCAAGATTTCCTGAAAGGGCAGAACCCCGGCGACCTGTTCAAAATGGTGGACAGTATTCTTCACCGTGGCGACATGGACGAAGCCACCATTGGGCGCATGGCGAGCATGGCGGGCGTTGAACCTGATGAGATGCGAGAGAAAATCAGTGGCGTCTGGCAAGGCGCATACGAAAGCGGGATGGACATTTTGGCGGAGGCTGGCTTGGACAATGAAGATGCCTTGGCTGCCTTTATCGCCGACAACCCTCAACTTGGGGCCAACATGATCGAAGCGGCCCGCAACTTCTTCGTCTACCACAAAGCAGAAGGCCTGCGAGACATGGGGGAAACCTATTTGCCCCAGATGGATCGCTATGAACCGGAGCGCGCCAAGGAGATGCTGACCGAGGCGGGTTGGGACTATGTTGAGAAACCGGCCGGCGGCCTGCAAGTGCTGGTCAACGGCACCCCGGTGTCTTGGGAGGTCGCGGTCAAGCAACGCATCATAACTTTTAGCCAAGTGGAGGACTGAGGACATGGGTGAACACATCAACCCGAAGTGCAACCAATTATCGGGGGTGTCCTTGTCAGATCATCGGATTGCCGATGCCGCTGACGTGGCCGCTGAGGCCATGAAGAAACGAGCCGAGCGCCGCGCCGCTGAGCGGGAATACCAGCTTGCCAAGAAAGCTGCCAAGGTTACACCCGGCGCTGAGCCCCAAAGGTGGCTTTCAAACGACAACATAAGCTAACCTCTTTACCCCGCCGCCTACTTGAGGTGGTGGGGTATTTTTTTGGTGAAGGTGTCGATGGTCTGGTCCGCTAGAATCCGACAATGACTTCATTAGGGCGGCAGTCTATTCAATCTCGGGGTCTTAATTTTTTGCGTCGAGAACACTGAGTGTATCAAAATGCAACTTTCGTTTCGCAAAAAGCGCCCCTTCGATACTTCTCTCTTTCGCCAGAAGATTGAGCCGGTTTAGTAGTCAGGGCCATTTGTCGAGAGAGAAAGAGAAATGAGAATCGCAAAACTATCTGCCGCTATTTTAACCGCAGCTTTTCTTGCCGCGTGTGCGGAGGGCACCGTTGTTGTGACCGGACAGCAGCGTCCTGCAATCAACCCTGAACAGGTGAAGCTGTATCCACAGACCCCCCAGTCTTCCTATGAAGTCATTGGCCTTGTCCGTGCGAGTAGTGGCGATGGTTGGACAGACCAGCAATCCATCGACTACGCGGTGGCTGAATTGAAGAACCAAGCTGCAAAGGTCGGTGCCAACGGTGTAGTAATTGGTTCCACAGGCTCTCAAACGGGCGGTTTCATCATGATCGACAATATAGCGTATCCTTACGATGAGCAGACCGTTTCAGGGACAGCGATTTACGTGAACTAAGACGCCCTTGCTAACCCAATGCTGAGATATGCAACCTTAGGTGTGTTGGTCTAGGCGAACAAATCTTGGCGGCTTGACAGGCCGAACGACACACAATAACTCCTAGGACAGCACACATTTGGGGAAACCTAAAGGCTGCCCTAGGGCATTTCGCCCATATAAATAAGGGGTCACAGGCGCTAGTTCGATTGTTCTAGATGCTTCTCGACCGCACCAAATCTTCATATTTTTGATACTAGATACGCACTGAGTGCGTGTCGTTTTGCCTCGTTTGGCTTTGGATTTCCGATACGCGCAATTCACGTCTCGCCCGTCCGGGTTCGGACGTGTATGACGGTGAGTAAGAGCAGTCGGAAGGTGCAAATGTCTCAGACCATTACCGTATTCACAACGATGAAGAACGAAGGCCCCTATATGCTGGAATGGGTCGCGTTCCATAAGTCGTTGGGCGTGGATCACTTTGTGATCTTCACCAATGATTGCGAAGATGGCACCGACGAGATTGCGCAGCGTTTGCAAGCCCTGGGCCTTGCCACCCATGTTAACAACGAAGTGAAAGAAGGCGGCAATCCTCAACACCAGATGCTGCGACGCGCGCGCCGTCAACCCAAGGTGAAAGAGGCCGATTGGCTGATGTGTCTCGATGTGGACGAATTCTGGAACATACGCTGCGGCGACAACAGCTTTCCCTCGTTGATTGCCGAGGTAGAAGAACGGGCAGGGCAGCCGGTGGATGCGATCTCGTTTGCCTGGAAGCTGTTTGGAAGTTCGGGCAATCTCAGCTTTGAAGACAAACCCGTGACCGAGGCGTTTTCGATGGGGGATCAGGAATACCCCTATCACTCGGGCCGGGCTTACGGGTTGAAGACACTGTTCAGGAATAACGGTAAGTTTCGCCGGTTCGGACCGCATCGCCCCAAAGGGTTCGAACCCGACGAGGCCGCCGATATCGCCTGGTCGGATGCCAGTGGTAATCTGTTTCCGGCTGAAAAGGTGGGCTGGCGCGCGTGGCGTCGGTTCGATCATTCATTCGGGCGGCTACACCATTACTCAGTGCGGTCGCTGGACGGATTCCTGATCAAACGCGACCGGGGTCGGACCAACCATATCCGCATGGATCAGGGTCAGTCCTACTGGCAGGACATGAATGTCAACAAAGAGCAGGACCAATCCATTCTGCCTGCCGCACGGCGGGCCACGCCTCTGCTGGACGAATTGAAAGCAGATACGGAACTTGGTGCGCTTCACGCGACGGCTTGCGACTGGCACCGCGCCAAGATCGCCGAGATCAAGATGCGGCCGGATTGGGTGGAATTCCGGTCTTGGCTGGCTGACAATCTGACGTGACGCCCATGGCAGACGATCTTTCGAAAGAGCAGCTTCAACCTGAACATCCTGATCGCAAGACCGGGTACGAGCGCATCTTGACCGATCCCGCTCCGCCGTGGTTCGTGGAGCTTTACCCCGGCGGTGATGGCACCGGATTTCTGGAAAAACTCGACCGCCACTCGATCCTGTTTCATCAGCGGTCTGCATCGCAGCTGGTTGTTAGCTTTGACAATATTGCCAACGCAAACGACCTGTCCTTTGCGCGCGAACCCTGGGGGTGGAAGTTCTTTCGCGATGAGGGGTGGTCGCATATGGGGGTCTTTGCCCGCACCAAAGCCTGGTATCGCGACCCCGAGATTTTGACTTATTTCGAAGGTAAGGCTGCCGCAGGCTTCTTTAACGGTTTTGACCGGGTCGTGTTTGCCGGGGCCTCGATGGGCGGGTTCGGCGCGCTGACTTTCTCACAGCTTGTTCCGGGCGCGCATGTGATCGCGTTTAATCCGCAAACCACGCTGGATGAGCGTCTGGTGCCATGGGAAACCCGCTATCGATTCGGCCGGGTACAGGATTGGGATCTGCCCTTGAGCGATGCGGTGCAGACGGTGGGTGCGGCTGGGCGTGCCTATGTATTTTATGACCCTTTCTTCGATCTGGACCGCAAACAGGTCGAGCGTTTGCAAGGCGACAATGTGTTGTTGCTCAAGACCTGGTTTTCCAACCATTTTGCTGCCCCGATGCTGCGCAAACTGGATATCCTGAAACCGGTCATGCTGGGCGCGATGGACGGCACGTTGGAACCGGAAGGGTTTTACAAGATGATGCGCGCGCGCCGCCGTTTGCCCTTGTATATGCGCGGCATCGAGAGCATGGCAGGCGACCGCCATGACGCATTGGTCCGGCAGGCGCGCCAACGGTTTCGTAGGCTGCGCCGTTCCGCGATGGCCGCCGCAAGCGACGCGTCATGACCGCCGCGCGGGGCGTCTTTATCGGTCAGCGCAAGGATCGCATGGGCGCGCGTCTGCTGATGATGCTGACCTGCATTCGTTTGGCCGAGGATTTTGGCGCCGACTATAAGGTCAACTGGTTTCCCAAAGGCGCCGACGCCCCCGAGTTGGACACGCCTTCGGAGTTGTTCACCCAAAGCTGGATGGACATGCATTTTCTGGATGCGCATGCATTCGATGCGTTGACACAGGACGCATTGCCGGTCTGGTCGTTTCTGGGGGACAAATCGCCGGATCGGTTGCAGGCGCATCTGGCCGTGGGTCGCTCGGTCCTGGTCGAGGAAGGGTTCGAGGTCCTGGCCTTTCCATGGGAGGATATCGAAACCATCCGCCCCCGGTATCGGAACTTCATCCATCGGATTGGATTTGCCGAGGATATCCGGGCCGTCATGGAGCAGGCTGATGCACGGCTTTCGGGGCAGGGGGTGTCAGCCTATCACATACGCCGTGGCGACATTCTGAATGGCGAACCGTGGAAGCACACCACATGGCCCGCCAAGATTGAGCCCGAAGAGTTGTACGAGGCGCATTTGGAAAAGACCAAGGGCCAAACGGCAATCATGTTCTCGGACCAACCGGAACTGATCGCCCGGTTCCAGAGCAAATTCCCGCAGCTTTTGCAGATGTCCGATATCGCCGACCTGTCCAGCCTGTCCCGCGCCAAGCGCGATTTCCTAGAACTTTATGCGATGTCGCGGGCCGATCAGGTGATTGCCCCGTTCATCTCGGCCTTCTCCATGGCAGCGGCACGGATTTCAGGGCAGCAACGGAAAGTGTTTCGGGAGGTTCTGACCGAAGAAGAGATGCAAGCCGCGAACGAGCGTATGGTTCAGCGTCTCGGTAAAGGTGCGGATCAATTTCTGAACTTGTCCGAAGCGGCACATGTATATTCCAAGGCGTCGTTCTTTCTTCACGGCCTTGGGTCAGGGGATCGATTTGACGAAGCCAAAATGCTTGTCGACCCCTTATTGCAGGCCGGGGCTGACAATGCGTTCTTGCCTTTGTTGCAGGCGCTGAACCTTTTCTACCTCCGGGATTGGGCTGCAGCGTTGACCTTGACCGAGCAGGCCCTGAACAACCCCAACCTGTGGCCCGAGGATCATGCGGTGGCCACGGCTTTGCGCGCTGCCATTTTGGGCGGTCAGAAGCGGCGTTGGATGGCGGCTCAGACCTTTGGGCGTGCGTTCTGGACCAAGCCGCTGCGCCCTGATGTTATCATTTTCGGGTCTCGGTTGGTTTATCGTGATCAGATGTCATATCGCGCGATGCCTCCGCTGGATTGGGTCATGCTGAAAAGCGTTCGACGGCCATGGTTCAACTACAATTCACATGTCGCGCAACGCAAAGTTCTGGTTCGGTTGCCCTGCAACTTTGATCTGCTGCTGTTGGATTGGGCCTGTCTAGCTATAGACCAGAGGGCGCAGCGTCTTGCCTCGAACGCTGCGAGCCTGTCGGTGCTTTTGGAAAGCATGCAGAGTTCGACCCTGTTGCCGGAAGACGTTCGGATGTCGCCTGAAAGCGCGGCGTTCCAAGGCACGAAGGCTCTGATCCAGTTGCATTTGGGCGAAGCCAGCTTGGGGCAAGCGATCGATACGGCCCAAAGGGCGGTGCAGGACTTGCCTGATAGTGCACTGTATCTAAAGCGGCTGGCCGAACTCCTCGAGCAGGCAGGTGACATTGTTTCCGCCCGCCTGACCATGGCGGAGGCTTTGGCCTGTGACCCGGACAATCCGTTCCTGATCTTCGCAATGGGGCAGTTTCTGACGCGCAACGACGCCGTAGAACAAGGCCAGAACCAGATCATTCAAGCGGCGGATCTGGATGACAATACCGCCGCAATTCAGGGCGAGGCAGGGCAAATCCTATTGCGGCGCGGAGATCGGCAGCAGGCCCGCAGATACCTGAAACGCGCGCGCGACCTGTGTCCGACCTTCAAAAAATTCTCGAACCAGCTAAAGCGGGCAGGCGGCGATGGGTGAGTTTTCCGCTTGGTGCCCCTGCCAAAAATTCGTAGTTTGTTCGCAAAATCTAAACGATCCCGCGACGAAGCTCCGGGCAACAAGAAAGCAGCAGGGCAGTCTTTCATGACCGATCAGGATCCACGCTTTATCAGCATTACCCCTATGAAAAACGAAGGCCCCTTCGTGCTGGAATGGGTGGCGCATAACCGGGCGATAGGCGTGGACCAGATCGTCGTGATGACCAACGATTGTACCGACGGCACAGACGCTCTGTTGGGGCGGTTGGATGAGCGTGGGATCGTCACTCATGTAGACAACAACTCGCGCCGTCGGACCAGCCCACAGAAACGCGCCTATAACGCTTTCATGCGGATGGAAATTGCGCGCCCGCAAGACTGGGTCATTGTGATTGACGCGGATGAGCATATCAACGTCAAGACCGGCGACAACACGCTGCGCGCGCTGACGCAGGCGATCCCCGAGGCCAGGACCATCTCGATGACATGGCGGCTTTTCGGCAATGCGGGGGTCGAGCGGTATGAGGATCGGTTTCTGTCGGATCAGTTTCGGCAGGCCGCGCCCGAGCGGATTTTTCGACCTCCGCAAGCGTGGGGCTTTAAGACGATGTTCCAGCGAGAGCTTTGGGACGCGCTGGGCGTGCACCGGCCCAAGCGCCCAACGGTCGAGACGATGGAGGAATGCCATTGGTACAACGGCTCGGGTCAGCGGATGCCGGACCGGTACTATGACAAGAGCTGGCGTTCAGCGCGGGATTCGGTGGGGTATGACCTGGTGCAACTGAACCACTACGCCCTGAAATCCTGCGAGAGCTATTTAGTAAAGAAGATGCGCGGGCGGGCGCATCATTTGGGCGAAAGCCTTGGTATGGAATACTGGAACATGATGAACCAGAACGCCGAAACAAACACATCCATCGATGCCGTTCTGGATCGCAAACGGACGATTTACTACGAGATGCTATCCGACCCCGAAACGGCGCGTTTGCATCATAAATCCTGTGACCTGCATCGCCAGCACATTGCCCAGCTGCGCGAACAGCCTGAAATGCGGGAATTGATGCAGCAGATGACATCGGGGTTCGAGGTCAGCCAGCCGTGAGGCAGGGTTTGGGCAGTAAGGCGAGGGTGCTCTGATGCTGTGGCTACATCTGGGCATGCCCAAAACCGGCACGACCGCTTTGCAGGGGTTTTTGCGCGACAATTCTTCGGCTCTGGCGGATGCGGGTCTGCACTATATGGAGGCCGGGCGCAGGCGGTTGGAGGGTAAAACCCGACTGGTGATGAGCCACAACATCATCGCCTTTCACATCAACCAGACCAATGAGCCCATGGACCCGTTCCGCGCAGCCATGACCAGCGAATTCGACGATCATGCGGATCGGACCTGCCTCGTGTCCTCCGAAATGTTCTATTCGGTCGATTTGGCGCGTTTGGCACAAGTATTCGCGGAAATCCCAGCACGGCAGCTACGGATCACCTTCTATTGCCGCCGCTATTCCGATTTCTTCGAGGCCGACTACAAGCAGCGCGCCAAGAACGGTCGTTTGGTGAATGCGGGTTCGGGCTATATCAAGGCGCAGCTTGCGCAGATCGAGGCCAATCCGGCGCAGTATAGTTTCGCCGCCAAAGTTGCCGACATTCGCACCGCTTTTCCCGGTGTCACCGTGGTGCCGATGCTATATGATCGGGCTGAGATGACGAATGGCCATGTGGTGGCCGATTTTTTGACGCGGGTCGGGACTCCGGTCGCGGATGACCTGATGGGCCAGCAACCTGCCAATCCGTCCCAGTCACGTGCCGCGAGCGAAGCCTTTGGTATCGTGACCCGCGCAATGGGGCGCAGGAAAAGCCGTCAGTTGCGGCGGACCACACTGGATTATCCAGTCATGGTGCGCCGCAACGATGTGCTGGAACCGGACGAGCGCGCGTGGTTGGATGAATACATGGCTGGCCAAGACTTGTCCTTTCAGCGGGAATTCTTCCCTGATCGGCACAGCCTGTTTTCGCAGGTCGAGTTGAGCGCGCAGGAACAGGCATTTCGCCGAGACACGCCGCAGGAATATGAGGCGCTAAGGAAGGCATCCGAAATCGTGTTCCGGTTGGCGCTGGAGGCGCAGCCTTAGGGTAAAGTTACCAGCCAGTCAGCCAGCTTGTCACCGATTAGGTGCGGGTTGTCTTCCTGTATGAAATGAATGCCCGGCCCGATATCGACGGTCTGCAAGTTCTGGATGGTCTCGCGGCACCACGCGACGCCATCTTCCCGGATCGTACCACCAGGGCTGGCATAAAACAGCAACATGGGTATTTCGGTCTCACCCATCCATTGACTATAGGCACTGACGATCTGGTGCATGTCCAAGGGAGCGCCATCAATCGGTATCTCGCGGGGCCATACCCGCACTGGTTGGCGGCTGCGCGCGGTTGGGTAGGGCGCGCGGTAGGCGTCCATCTCTTGCTGGGTCAGGTCGCGGACAATGGCGCTGGGCAGGATTTTTTCGACAAACATGTTCAGACCCGAGATCAGCGCCCATCCCAGTCCCGGTGTACGCATCATCTTGAATCCGGCGCGGAAATCAGAGGGGAATGCGACCCATGTCATCGGGCGAATGATCCCTTCCATAAACGCGATGCCGCGGATGTTTTCGGGATGTCGGCTTGCATAGTGAAACCCAAGGGCCGAACCCCAGTCGTGGATGACCAGTATTACATTCGTCAGACCTAGCGCCTTGATGAACCCGTCGACAAAGGGGACGTGATCGACAAACCGATAGGGGATGTCGGGTTTGTCCGATTTGCCCATACCGATCAAATCCATCGCAATGGCGCGATGGCCCTTGGCAGCATAGGGGATGATATTGCGCCACAGATAGGATGAGGTCGGGTTGCCGTGCAGAAACAGAACTGGTGCGCCTTCGCCCTCATCCACATAGTGAATTTTCTGGCCGTTGACTTCGACATATTTGGAGTCGAACGGAAATTCGGCTGAGATCGGCTTTTCGGAATGCATTGAAGGGGCCTTTCTGAGGTGCGCGCATGTAAGGCGCTGCGGATGCGTGACCATAGCAGTCCTTTTCGGCAGTAGGATAAACAATCGCGTTAGTCGCTAAAGGCGCTGGGCGGCATGGTCTTCCGATTGTAGCATTCATTTGCCCTTCTGGTCGGGGCCGCAAACAGGAAGGAGCAGCCCGTGGTCGATATCCCTAAGCCCTCAGCCCGGATTGAACTGCTTTCGCGCGCGGCACATCCCGGTTTGATGGATGCGGCGACCGATCCCGATTTGCTGATCGTACTGATCCTGGCCAATCTGATGAGCGACCGGCTGTGGCATATCCGCGATCAGATACTGTCCCGAGTGGACCCGACGGGGCGGGATCTCGCGCCAAACAGCCAGGTCACCCATGAGATGCTGGAGTATATCGACCGCCACTTCACCCATGACTTCCCCATGGGCACGGCAGATCGTGTGGGGCTGCTGAACCTTCAGGATGAAAGGGACCGGCTGGGGGTAGAACCTGTTGATCGCATCAAGGCACAGCTTTGGCGGCACGTGACCCGCCGCCGCTCGGACGGGTTGTTGACCCCCTCGCTGGACATCTTTCCGGTGCTCGAACGAGATCAATTGCCGCTTTACATCTACAATACAATCGACGGTTTGCATGCTATGTCGCGTCTGATGGGCCATAAAAAGCACCGGCCTATGGGTGTCACCGTTTGCGCGGATGAGGCTACGCTGACAACGTCGCTGGCCACAATCCTGCACGGTATTTCGCTGATGGATGCTTTTATGGTCGGCTCTCCGGGCCACTACACGACGTTGTTGCAAAAGGACGGCCAGCGGTTCTGGTGCAACGGAAAGCCGGAGTATTTTGACCATGCGGGGTGGCAGAGGCTCACGAACGGCCCGGATGCCGCCGACCCTCTGGCCGAGTTCGACCGACGCGTGCCCTATGCCGACAGGTTTATCACCATGTACGGAACCTTGGTGCTAGACGGCAGGCCAAGTACGATTCCGTCAGAGCAATTGGATCGCTTCAATGCGGATTGCAGGGCGTTTTTCGGGATTGAGCTGCCGCCGTTCCGAACACTTCGCCACCAAGGCGTGAGCTTCGTCCCTAGCCGGGCGACAACCGAACAATTGAGGCGCTTTGACACGCTGAAAGGCGCAGACGAGGTGCGCAGCCTGTTGACCGAGCTTGCGGCTTCGGATGATCTCTCGGTCTTTGGAAAGGCGCGGTATTGCTATCGGGATGTGTCGATTCAGGCGCCGGGGGCGTATCTGGCGAACTCTTTGCGCGGACCGAAACTGCGGCAGGCGGCGCAGGAAATTGATGGGGTGGAGGCCGCGCTGGACCGGATCAGGCGGATCGCGGGAGATGTCAGTATCTATGGCCGCCGCGAGAGGATTGCGATGGCCGATGAAGTGCTGTTGTTTGATACGGGCGATGATGTGGACCGCGGGCTGTTGCTGCTGTCGTTGCTTCTGGCCTCGCCAGGCATCGACGCAGAAGCGAAGCGCGCCATGCAACTTATCGCTACGAAAGAGGCGACGTTTCTGACCTTGGGCCATACCGTTCTGGATGTCGCAACGTTGAAGCAAACCGATGCAGCGGTTGGCTCGACCCTACTGCGGTTGAGCGTTGAGTCGCTGACCGCGATCTAGGGCTACTCCACTACGATCTCTTGCCGTTGCCGTCCGGTTGTCTTGTCGAATATCAGGATGCGGTTGTCGTCCGTGACCACGGCGTACCAGTTGTTCCCGATGGTGACCGCCTGCGCCTTGGCGCCGTTTGGCAACTCGATCTGATCGGGCAGGGTGGGGGTTCTGTCCGATAGCCGGATGACAATCAGCGCGAATGTCACTAGAACGCCGCCAATCATCACCGCGGTCAGCAGCATGACCATCCGCCGCAGCAATCGAAGCTGAGGCGTTTCCTGCGGTTCTTGCGGTTCGGAAGGGACAGTCATGGGCACTCGCCAGATTGAATTTCAGATCGCGGCAGATCCGCCGCCACGCCTTGATAAGGCGCTTTCGCGGGATGTGCCACCCGAGGAAAACCTGTCTCGTACGCGTCTTGCCCGATTGATCGAAGAAGGTGCCGTGTGGATCAACGGAACCGTGGCCAGCGATCCCAAGGCAAAAGTGGCCGAGGGCACATCTGTCACGATTGCGGTGGCCGTGGCCGAAGACAGCCATATCGGCCCCGAGGATATCCCGCTGGAGGTGGTGTTCGAGGACGCCGATTTGATCGTCATCAACAAACCCGCAGGCATGGTAGTGCATCCCGCACCAGGCTCGCCCAATGGAACGCTGGTGAATGCTCTGCTGCATCATTGCGGAGATGACCTGTCGGGCGTGGGTGGCGTAAAGCGTCCGGGTGTCGTGCATCGAATTGACAAGGAAACCAGCGGCTTGCTGGTCGTCGCTAAATCAGATGCCGCGCATCACGGCCTGGCCGCCCAATTCGAGGCCCACACGGTCGAGCGCTATTATCGTGCTGTGTGCTACGGTGTTCCCGACGCCAACGATCCCCGTTTGCGCGGTGTGAAGGGTGTCAGTTTTGAGCCCGGCAACATCATGCGCCTGACCACGCAATTGGCCCGTCACAAGACCGACCGACAGAGACAAGCGGTTCTTTTCCATGGCGGGCGTCATGCCGTGACGCGGGCGCGGGTGGTTGAGACATTTGGCGACCCGGCGGGATTGGCCTTGATCGAATGCTGGCTGGAAACGGGCAGAACGCACCAGATTCGCGTGCATATGGCCCATGCGGGACACGGTTTGGTGGGCGATCCCGTCTATGGCGGCAAACGCAAGCTCGCGGCCAAAGCGTTCAGTACTGATACCGCCGAAGCGGTGCGCGCCTTCCCGCGACAGGCTTTGCACGCCGCGGTTCTGGGGTTCGAGCACCCCGTCACTGGCGATATTTTGCGGTTTGAGGCTAATTTGCCGGAAGACATGGAGAAACTGATTGATAAGCTGCGCGCGCCGTTGTCATAATATGCGCACACTCGTGAGTAACGCGTTCTTATCTTTTCTTTATCGTTGGTTAACACCACTCTGTTAGCGCTGCCTCTTGAATGAATCGGGACGACCTCCCATATCCTATGTTAACAACTTAAACATTTGTCGGAGGGACATGAATTATGGCAAATTACGCAAATCTCCCCGCGCCGACGCCCGAGGGTGGCCTGAACCGCTATATGCAGGAAATCCGCAAGTTTCCGTTGCTGGAGCCGGAAGAGGAATACATGCTGGCCAAGCGCTGGGTCGAAGAGCAAGACACTGAATCGGCTCATAAAATGGTTACGTCGCATCTGCGCCTGGCGGCTAAGATCGCGATGGGTTATCGCGGCTACGGTCTGCCGCAGGCCGAGGTGATTTCCGAGGCCAATGTAGGCCTGATGCAGGCGGTCAAACGGTTCGACCCGGAAAAAGGGTTCCGTCTGGCGACCTATGCGATGTGGTGGATTCGTGCCTCGATCCAGGAATATATCCTGCGGTCCTGGTCGCTGGTGAAGCTGGGAACGACCTCGGCGCAGAAAAAGCTGTTTTTCAACCTGCGCAAGGCCAAGGCGCGTATCGGCGCGTTGGAAGAGGGTGATTTGCGCCCTGAAAACGTGGCGCAGATCGCCAACGATCTTGGCGTGACCGAAGAGGAAGTCATCAGCATGAACCGCCGGATGTCTGGTGGTGATGCCTCGTTGAACGCGACCGTTGGGTCCGAAGGCGAAGGCACCATGCAGTGGCAGGACTGGCTTGAGGATGAAGATGCCGATCAGGCAGGCGACTATGAGGCGCGCGACGAGTTGGACGCACGCCGCGAATTGCTGGCCGCCGCGTTGGAGGTTTTGAATGACCGTGAAAAGGACATTCTGACTCAGCGCCGCCTGATGGATCAGCCTGTGACGCTGGAAGAGTTGAGCACGCAGTATAACGTCAGCCGCGAGCGCATCCGTCAGATCGAGGTGCGAGCCTTCGAAAAGCTGCAAAAGAAAATGCGCGACCTTGCGCGCGAGAAAGGGATGCTGGGCCAGATGTAATCCGGCCGCTGCGAACCAAAGCCCGCCTGAGACGGCGGGCTTTTTTGCGTCCAATACCGTTTAAGGTCTCGCTCTCTGATAAGTGATGTGTTGACGTCAGAAATGGCCAAAAATGCCTGACTTCGCGCCTAGACGTTGCTAAAAGAACCGAGATTGGACCGTTAGCGATAACGGTCATACTGAAATTTGGGAGGGACTTATGCAAAACCCGGTTCAATGGGGCGTTCTGGGCGCCGCGAATTTTGCGCGTCGGTTTATGGCTCCGGCTATTCACGCGGCGGAAGGCGCGCGGCTGGCCGGATTGGCAACGTCAAGCCCGGCCAAGGCCGAACCGTTTCAGGCTTTTTGCCCCGATCTGACCGTTTATGACAGCTATGATGCGCTGCTGGCCGATCCGCAGATCGATGCGGTTTATGTCCCGCTGCCCAATCACCTGCATGTAGAGTGGTCGCTAAAGGCCTTGGATGCCGGTAAGCACGTGTTGTGCGAGAAACCCATGACCATGCAGGCGTCCGAGTTCGATGCGCTGATCGCCAAGCGGGATGAGACAGGACTGTTGGCTGCCGAGGCCTATATGATCGTGCATCACCCGCAGTGGCAGTTCGCCAAAAAGCTAATCGCGGATGGGGCCATTGGCAAACTTATCCATGCGACCGGTGTTTTCACCTATGACAATCGTGCCGACACTGGCAACATCCGAAACCGCCCCGAAACTGGCGGCGGCGGGTTGCGCGATATCGGCGTTTACACGATCGGTAGCGCTCGGTTTGTCACTGGGGAAGAGCCGGTCGAGGTCCGCTCGACGATCCGATGGGAAAACGACGTGGACGTGTTCACCGAGATTAATGCGCGCTTCCCCGGATTTACCTATTCGACCTATGTGTCGACCCGGATGCACCCGCATCAGGCGATGGAGTTCCACGGCGAAGGCGGTGTAATCCGTTTGACCGCGCCGTTCAATGCGCGGGTTTTTGACGTGGCGCAGGTCGAGTTGCATCGTCCGGGGCTGGAAGTGCAGATCACACGCTTTCCCGGTGACGATCAGTACATATTGCAGGTCGAAGCCTTCGGTCGATCCGTACGGGAAGGGGCGACCTATCCGTGCCCGTTGGAGTTCTCGCGCGGGACGCAGGCGATGATTGACCAGGCGTTTGAGGTGGCGGTCTCACTCTGACTTGCCACACGCGGGTCCGGCAGCCTAATCTGGTCGTCACCTGAACAGGAGACGACAATGGCAGGCGGCTGGGCGCGTGATGGCGCGGTGAGTGAACAGATCGAGGCGTCGATATCCGACGAACTGGCCCGGATGCAGGCGCAAAAGCGCCCTCAGGGCGAAAGCCTGACCCATTGCGCAGAATGCAAAGAGCCGATCCCCGAGAAGCGCAGACTTGCCCTGCCGGGGGTGAAACTCTGTCTGGATTGCCAGCAGGATAGGGATGGCGCGTTCAAAGCGCGGTCCGGGATCAATCGACGCGGGTCCAAGGACAGTCAGTTGAAATAACCCATGCCTGTGCCCATGCCAAAACAGCCCCTGTTGCAGAATGGATTGGTTCTTGGGTTCCTGGCTGCGTTCTTGTGGGGTACGCATAGCGTCATCGTGCGCTATCTGACCAGCGATCTGGGCGGGTTGCAAATCGCGGTCTCGCGCCTGTTCATCGCGGCGTTGGCGATTTATTGCATGTTGCGTCTGATGCGGGTGTCCGTCTCAGTCCGGTTGGGTGACTGGAATTTCCGTCTTGCCGTATTGTCGACCGTCGTGAACTATATCCTGTTCCACATCGGGCTTGAACATACCGGCGCGGCCAATGCGATGGTTTTGGAGAACACGGCACCCTTTTTCGTGCTGGTTTTCCTTTATTTCTTTGCGGATACACCGGTTACGCGAACCGATGTTCTGGCCACAGTTTTGGCCATTCTGGGCGTTTTTCTGACCGTTTTCAGGGATTTTCAAGGAGGCGGAGAGCCCTTATTCGGGGATATTCTTGAAATCGGAGCCGGGCTAAGCTGGGCGGTCTTTCTGATCTCAAGCAGTCGGGCTATGCGCAATTCGAAATCGACCGGAGAGCGGCTGAATTTCCTGTTCGGCATCTTCTTGTGTTCCGGGGCACTTCTGCTGCCGCTGGCCGCGTTTTCGATGCAGGTTCCGTCGGCCAATGACGTGGTGTTCCTGATCTTGCTGGGCGTGCTGCCGACCGCCTGCGCCTATTACCTGTGGTACGAGGCTGCTGCGCGGGTTTCGACATTGACCGCAACCTTGATGTTTGCGGCCTCGGTCGTGTTCACCTTTGTCAATTCGGCGCTGTTTCTGGGGGCCGCAATCACGCCGATTGCAGCCCTTGGGGGTGTGCTGATCGTGGCGGCCGTGTTTTTGACCACCAAAAACCAGAAATGATCAGCCCTCCATCGCTTCCAATTCGTCGATAAAGCCCGAGATCATCGACAGGCCCTTGTCCCAGAACTTGGGATCGCTGGCGTCCAGCCCGAACGGGGCCAGCAATTCCTTGTGGTGCATCGAACCACCGGCGCGCAGCATGTCGAAATACTTGTCCTCGAACCCATCGGACCCGCTTGCGTAGACGGAATAGAGGGCGTTCACCAAGCCGTCGCCAAACGCGTAGGCGTAGACGTAGAAGGGCGAGTGGACGAAGTGCGGGATATAGGCCCAGAAGGTCTCATACCCCTCCATGAATTCGAACGCGGGGCCAAGGCTTTCGGCCTGAACGCTCATCCACAGGGCGTTGATGTCGTCGGGCGTTAGCTCACCTTCGCGTCGGGCGGCGTGGAGTTTGCATTCGAAATCATAGAACGCGATCTGGCGGACGACCGTGTTGATCATGTCCTCGACCTTACCGGCCAGCAGCACTTTGCGCTGTTCGGGGGTTTCGGCCTGATCCAGCATCTTGCGGAAGGTCAGCATCTCACCAAAGACCGAGGCCGTTTCGGCCAGCGTCAGAGGGGTAGAGGACAGCATCTCGCCCTGACCGGCGGCCAGTACTTGGTGGACGCCATGACCCAGCTCGTGCGCCAAGGTCATCACGTCGCGCGGTTTGCCCAGATAGTTGAGCATCACATAGGGGTGCACGTCGGTGACGGTCGGATGCGCAAATGCACCCGGTGCTTTGCCCGGCTTCACGGCCGCATCAATCCAGCCCTTGCTGAAGAAGGGGGCGGCGATTTCGCCCATGCGTGGGTCAAACGCGTTATAGGCATCCATTACGGTCTTTTCGGCCTCGTCCCAGCCGACGATGCGTGTGTCTTCCATCGGCAAGGGCGCGTTGCGGTCCCAGACCTGCATCACGTCCAGCCCCAGCCATTTGCGCTTGAGCTCGTAATAGCGGTGGCTCAGCTTGGGATAGGCGGCGACCACGGCTTCGCGCAGAGCCTCAACCACTTCGGGTTCCACGTCGTTTGACAGGTGGCGACCGGTTTGAGCGGTTGGCATATTCCGCCAACGATCAACAATCTCTTTCTCTTTGGCCTGTGTGTTGTGAACGCGGGCAAAGGTTTTGACGTTGTCCTGAAACACCCGCGCCAATTCCCGAGCAGCGGTTTCGCGTTTGGTCCGGTCCTGCTCGGTCAGCAGGTTCAGGGTGCCTTCGATGTTCAGTTCTTCGCCTTCGATGTCAAAGGTCAGACCGGCGATGGTTTCGTCAAACAGACGTTCCCATGCATCGCCAACAACGCCCAGATCGTGCAGAAACTTCTCCAACTCATCAGACAGTTGATAGGGCTTCATCGCGCGAATGCGGCGGAAGACGGGTTCGTACCGGCCCAGATCCGCGTTGGCGTCGAACCGGGCTTTCAGCGCGTCATCGTCGATACGATTGATCTCGAGCGTGAAGAAGACCAGCGGCGTGGTGAAGATGGTGATCTTTTCCTGCATATCCGACAGGAATTTGGCGCGGTCCGCATCGGTGGTCAGCTGGTAATAGCGCAGACCGGCGAAGGACATGATCCGCCCGGCAATTGCGTTGATCTTTTCGTTGCGCAGGACGCATTGCAGCAGTCCATCGGCATCTAGATCCGCCAGCTTGCCCTCGTAGTCTGCAGCAAAGGACGCACATTCGCCTTCAAGCCAGTCCAGATCGCGCGACAGTTCCGGCGCCTCTTCCGAGCTGTACAGATCCGTCAGGTCCCATTCCGGCAGGTTGCCAAGATTGTCGGACCCGCCGACTGCATTTGCGTCACGGACGGGGAAGGGAAAGTCGCGCATGGATCACCTCGAAATAATAGCTTTCGCCAACATCTAGGCGCGCCGGGCAGGGATCACAAGCGGGGTGTTAGTCAGACAGGGCGGGTTCGCGTTCAGCAGCCATGAAATGCGCCGCCAACTGGTCGAAAACGGGGCCTCGGACCTCAGGCGCTTCCATCAAAACCTCGTGTTCGCCGTCGGGGATTTCCACCAGCGTGCCGCTGGGCCAGTTGGCCATGCGGGCGCGGATGGCCTTGCGGTCCACGATTTGTTCATGGGTTCCCAGGAAAGTCAGGCAGGGGGTCTTGGGCGCGGGTTGGTCCATCAGCCACGCGCATTCGTCCAGCGCCTCGCGCAGCCAGATGGTGGAGGGCGCGCCCAGCGTTAGCTCGGGGTGCGCGTTCAGTTGATCTTGCATCATCTTGTACATCGCCGGATCGCGGGTCAGCACGTTGCCTTCGAACGGTTGCGACAGCACATAGCTTTCTAGCGATGTGGTCGGTGGAGTCTTTTCCCCCAACCCCAACCGAGGCCCCCAATAGGCGGTCAACCGGCTGAGCGGTTTCATCAGCGGAGTAAAGAAAATCCCCCACATCGGCCCGGTAAAGGCACATGTAGCGAAGTGATCGCTTTCGATCACGGCCCGCAGCCCTATGGCGCCGCCCATCGAATGCCCGATGAGGTGCCATGGCTTTGGCAGGTCCAGCTCAATAGCAAGGTTCAGCGCGGCCTGAACGTCATTCTGATAATCCGGTATCGTATCGACATGACCGACTCGTGGGTCATCTAGCAACCGATCCGCAAGCCCCTGACCTCGCCAGTCGATTGTCAGGAATGCAAAGCCACGACCGACAAATTCGCTCGCGGTATCGCCGTATTTTTCGATATATTCCGTGCGGCCAGGGAACATGAACACCGTGCCGCTGCTGTTGGTTTCAGGTTGCCAATGGGCCACCCGAATGCGGACATTATCCGTGGTGTTCAACCAGTGGGCCTGTCCGCCGGCTGGGGCACCGGCCACGTCTTCGAACAAGGGGGCCGGTGACGCGTTCATCAGGCTAGCGCCGATGCCAGTTGCATGGCGACACCCATGTCACCATCGACGGTCAGCTTGCCGGACATGAAAGCACCAGTCGGGTTCAACTCACCACTGAGGATTTGTTCGAACGTGTCGACATCCGCGCTCATGGTGACGTCGGCCTCTTCGTCGCTGACGCGCGCGCCGCTGCCGTCCAATACGATTGCACCCAGGCCTTCGATGGCGAACTTGGCGGATGCGCCAAAGCCGCTGTCGGCCAGTTTTTCGTTCAGCGCCGCTGCGGCTTTTTCCAGAGTGTCGCTCATGGTTCTCCTCACTTTGATTTGAGCGCAGGGAATGGACATCCCACTGCGCTACGCTACACTGAACGTTGTTATGAGCATTGCAAGCATCAATCTCAAAGGTATCGTCGCGGCAACCGCGCTCCTAGTCACGTTTTCCATCCCTTGTCTTGCACAGCAGGCCGACTCGCGGGATGAAGCCGAGCTATTGCAGCAATTGGCGCAATCAACACCTGATCAAGCGATTGGCATCGATCGTCAACTCAAGTCGCTTTGGTCCCTGTCAGGGTCGGCTTCGGCAGACCTGTTGTTGGAACGAGGACGCGAGGCGCTGGAGGATGGCGATACCAAGGCCGCCATCGAACATCTAACAGCGTTGACTGATCACGCCCCGGACTTCGCCGAAGGATGGCATGTGCGGGCGTCGGCCTTTTTCGGGATCGAACGCTTTGGCATGGCGGCGGCGGATCTGGAATATGCCCTGTCGCTGAACCCCAACAATTACGAGGCGATCTACGGATTGGGATTGATCTTTGAAATCGTGGGTCAGCCCGATAAGGCGCTGCAAGCCTATGAGCGCGCATTGGCTATACATCCCCATCATGAAGAAGTAACCAATGCGGTGAATCGACTGAAGCCTCAGGTCGAGGGCTCGGCCCTCTAAGGGGCAGGGGGCAAGAGTGAGCGGGTCATCCCGAATCGTGGCCGTACTGGGCCCGACGAACACAGGCAAAACGCATTACGCGATTGAACGTATGCTGGGCCACCGGACCGGTATCATTGGCCTGCCGCTGCGTCTGCTCGCGCGCGAGGTTTATGACAAGATCGTCGCCATTCGCGGGCCGTCGGTCGTGGCGCTTGTCACGGGCGAAGAGCGCATCGTGCCGCCACGCACCCAGTATTGGGTCTGTACGGTCGAGGCGATGCCCGAGGGTATGGGCGCCGATTTCGTGGCCATCGACGAAATCCAGCTGTGTACCGACCCCGAGCGCGGCCATGTCTTCACAGACCGTCTGTTGCGGTCGCGCGGCACAAGCGAGACGCTGTTCCTAGGCTCGGACACCATGCGTGGTCCCATATCAGCGCTAGTGCCCGAGGCACAGTTTGTGCGGCGCGAACGGATGTCTCAACTGGTCTATGCCGGGTCGAAAAAGATCAGCCGGATGCCTCCACGCAGCGCCATCGTCGGGTTCTCGGTTGATAACGTCTATGCCATCGCGGAACTGCTGCGTCGTCAAAAGGGCGGGGCGGCCGTGGTGATGGGGGCGCTCAGCCCGCGTACGCGGAACGCGCAGGTCGATCTCTATCAGAATGGTGAGGTGGATTATCTGGTCGCCACCGACGCAATTGGGATGGGCCTGAACCTGGATGTGAATCACGTCGCGTTTTCTTCGCTGACCAAGTTCGACGGTCGGAGGATGAGGCCACTTGCCCCCAACGAACTGGCCCAGATCGCCGGCCGGGCCGGGCGCGGCATGTCGGATGGCACGTTCGGTGTTACGGGCGAGGCCCCGCCGCTGGATGACGGTGTGGCGCAGGCCATCATGGACAGCCGCTTTACGCCGATGAAAAAGCTGAACTGGCGGAATGCCGCTTTGCGGTTCGGATCCATCGAGGCGCTGATCAACTCGCTTGAAGTCAGCCCGGACAATGAAAACCTACTCAAAGCGCGGCCCGCCGACGATCTGAACGTGCTGAAATCCCTGTCGCAAGTGACCGAAGTGATGGCCCGCGCAAGCGATCCGCAATCCATCCGCTTGTTGTGGGATGTATGCCGAATCCCCGATTTTCGCGGCATCAGCCATTCGGAACATGCCAGCCTGCTCGAGGTGATCTACGGCCATCTGCACGAACGCCAGTCGATCCCTGATGACTTCATGGCGCGGCAAATCCGCCGGATTGACCGGACAGACGGAGATATTGATGCGCTGTCCAAACGGCTGGCATATATTCGCACCTGGACATATGTTGCGCAACGAAACGGATGGGTGCGTGACGAATCCCATTGGCGTGAGGAAACGCGCACTGTAGAAGACAGGCTGTCAGATGCATTACATGACCGTCTGACCCAACGATTTGTGGACCGGCGCACATCCGTTTTGCTGCGGCGGCTCAAACAGAAGGAGGCCCTTTTGGCCGAAGTAAATGACAAGGGTGAAGTGACCGTCGAAGGCGAATTCGTCGGTCGTTTGGAAGGGTTCCGGTTCAGTCCGGACAAAGCTGCGCAGGGGACCGAGGCGAAAGCCTTGAGATCGGCTTCGCTGCAAGCTCTCGCGCCGCAATTCCATCTGCGTGCCGACCGCTTCTACAACGCGCCCGATACCGAAATTGATTTCACCGAACAAGGTGGCCTGATGTGGGGCGAATATGCCGTTGGCAAGCTGGTTGCCGGGGCCGAGCCGCTCAAGCCTATGGTCGAGGTTTTCGTAGACGAAGCCGCAGGCCCCGATGTCGAACAGAAGGTGCAGCGCCGGCTGCAGCATTTCATTGACCGTAAGGTGGCCGCGCTGTTTGAACCGCTGCTGAACCTGTCGCGAGACGAGGAACTCAGCGGTCTGGCCAAGGGCTTTGCATTCCGCATGGTCGAGGCATTGGGCATCTTGCCGCGTGCGCAGGTCGCGCAAGAGGTCAAGGATCTGGATCAGGACGCTCGCGGTGCGCTGCGCAAGCACGGCATCCGCTTCGGTCAATTCACGATCTTCATGCCGCTGCTGCTGAAACCCGCGCCGACGCGCTTGCGTCTGGTTCTGTGGGCGCTGTCCAGCGGCTTGCAGGAATTCCCTGAAGCGCCGCCTCCGGGACTGGTTACGGTCCCCGTCGCTAAGGACGCGCCGCAAGGGTATGACACCATGTGCGGTTACCGCGACGCCGGTGAGCGCTCGATCCGTATTGATATGCTGGAACGTCTGGCAGACATGCTGCGGTCTGAGGACAGCCGGGGCGGGTTCGAAGCCAAGCCCGACATGCTCTCGATCACCGGTATGACGCTGGAACAATTTGCCGACCTGATGCAGGGCTTGGGCTATAAGGCCGATCGGGGTGAGCGTGAAAAGGTCAAAGCCGCGCTTGCGGAACAACCTGCGGCGGAAGCGCCCGAGCAACCTGCTGCTGAGGAAACCCCGGCAGATGCAGTTGCGACAGACGATGCGCCCGCACCCGCCGAGGCGCTAGCCGAGGCCACCGAAAGCACCGAGGCAGCAGCCGAGGCTCCTGCCGCAGAACTCGCAAGCGATGAGCCTGAAGTTGAAGTGTTCTACACCTTCACATGGGGCCGTCAGCGCCAGCAGAATCGTGGCCCGCGCCGCGAACAGGGGCAGGGCAAGGGCAAGCCGCGTGGCAAACCTCAGGACGGTCGCGGCAAGCCGCACGGCAAGAAGGGTGGTAAACCGCAGGGCGCGAAATCCTTCTCGTCCCGACCGCCCAAGAAAGAGAAAGCCATTGATCCCGACAACCCCTTCGCCGCTGCGTTGATGGGGCTGAAGGACGGCAACTAAGCACGGATGTCCGAGGCCAAGCTGCGGATCGACAAATGGCTGTGGCAGGCGCGGTTCTTCAAGACCCGCAGCCTGTCCGCCAAGCAGGTCAGCGGCGGCCATGTGCGTGTCAACGGCAACCGGGTTCTGAAACCGGCGACAGCTATCAACCCCGGCGATGTTCTGACCTTTCCTCAGGGCCGCGTTGTGCGTGTTGTGCGGGTGGAAAAACTGGGTGAACGGCGCGGTCCGGCCCCCGAGGCACAAACGCTATATACGGATTTGACCGAAAAGCAGGACAAGCCGCTGCAAAATCCAAGCTTTGAAGGAAAAGGTCGTCCAACCAAGAAAGATCGGCGCGCGCTTGATCTTTCTCGCAATCAAGATAGCTGATCCTATCTTGAAGCTGACGCCATACTGATTTAGCTAGACGCCCAAAGCGCAAACGGGAATCCGACCATGACCTACGTTGTCACTGAAAACTGCATTGGCTGCAAATATACCGACTGTGTCGAAGTATGCCCGGTGGATTGTTTCTACGAAGGTGAGAACACGTTGGTCATCCACCCCGATGAATGCATCGACTGCGGCGTGTGCGAACCCGAATGCCCCGCCGACGCAATCCGCCCCGATACCGAGCCGGGTATGGATGAATGGGTCGAGTTCAACCGAAAATACTCGGAAATGTGGCCGGTCATCGTGACCAAGAAAGACCCCTTGCCAGAAGCCGAGGAACGCGACGGCGAAGAAGGCAAGATGGAGAAGTACTTCTCTGAAGCGCCCGGCGAAGGTGGCTAAGCGATTCGCTCTCTGAACCCAGTGGTTTAGATGCCGAAAAAACGCCGCAACCTTATGTTTAATAATGATTTTATCGGCTCATTGGTCGGTAGCGCTTTTGCGTGTCGCATTTTTGTGATATACTTCGTAGCTGAATGATGACTGAGCTGGGGATGACTCCGTAAGTATGGACGCTTTGGAGTTCTAATTTTTTGACAAACAAACTGCCTGACCGGGCCTTCAAGGCACGGTTTTGGGGTGTTTTGTCGTTTTTTTGTCTGGCTCTGCTAACCAAGGATGAACCTGAATGTCTAAGTCGAAAAAGCTTGAGTTCCGCCCGAACGATTATGTGGTTTACCCCGCGCATGGTGTGGGTCAGATTATCTCGATCGAGGAACAGGAAGTTGCCGGGTATTCGCTTGAGCTGTTTGTGATCTCGTTCGAGAAAGACAAGATGACCCTGCGTGTTCCGACCAACAAGGTGACCGAATCCGGTCTGCGGTCGCTGAGTTCGCCCGACGTGATCTCTCAGGCGATGAAGACGTTGAAGGGCAAGGCCAAGGTGAAGCGCGCAATGTGGTCGCGCCGGGCGCAGGAATATGAACAGAAAATCAACTCGGGCGACCTGATCTCGATCGCAGAGGTGGTCCGCGATCTGCACCGCACTGACGATCAGCGCGAACAAAGCTATTCCGAGCGTCAGCTCTATGAAGCTGCCTTGGAACGTCTGACCCGTGAAGTTGCAGCCGTATCCGGCGCCGGTGAAGTGTCGGCCGCCAAGCAGGTGGATGAGGTGCTGACCTCGCGCGCTGCCTGATCGAATTGCTTTGAATAGTTTGGGCCGCTCCTGTTGGGGGCGGCCTTTTTTATTTTCTACCTCTTCGTTTGGGGGTATTTTCCCAATAGGTAGAGGCGTCTAGATGGCCCAGATAAAGAAAACGCTCAAATATCTCTATATCGGACATGACCCGGTTTCGGTCTGGTTCCGCTACGGGCTGATCCTGTTCGACGCGGTGACAATCGTGTTTTTTGTCGCCACTGCGCATATTTCACACGGTCCTGGGATCACGATCGCCAGCATGTTCGTCGGGTTCCTGATCCTGCTGGACTTTTCGGCGCGCCTATGGATCGCGCGGGACCGGCGCAAACTGTTCTTCAAGATTTACACCCTGGCCGATCTGGTTGTGATCGTGTCGCTAATGCTCGACCCATTCCTTTCGGGCAATCTGGCCTTTCTGCGGATTCTGCGCGCTCTGCGCCTGATCCATTCCTTTCACTTACTGCGCGATCTGCGCCGCGACGTCCAATATTTCCGCACCCATGAAGACGCGGTTATTGCCGCCATCAATTTGCTGGTCTTTGTATTCGTGACCTCGACTGCCGTTCTGGTCTTTTTCATCCCCGAGGACAGCCAGACCCCCTATATTGACGCTTTGTATTTCACCATGGCGACGCTGACGACAACGGGGTTCGGCGACATCACGCTGGACACACCGGGCGGTAAGCTGATTTCGGTCTTTATCATGGTGGTTGGGGTGGCGCTGTTCGTGCGGCTGGCGCAGGCGATTTTCATGCCACAAAAAGTACGGCACAAATGCCGAAGCTGCGGCTTGTATCGACACGACCCAGACGCTGTGCACTGCAAACATTGCGGCGAAGTGTTGCGGATCGAAACTGGAGGCGCGTCCTAAAGCGCCGCCGCCAGCGCTATCAGAATGGCAAGCTCGGTCATCACCTGCGTTGCGCCCAGCACGTCGCCGGTCTGTCCCCGAATTTTGGATCTGGCGACCAAACCGATGGCGAACGTAACAATAGCGGCGACAATCAAAGCCTTAAATGCGGTGGCACCAATCAAGATCAGGGCCATTGCGAGGGCAAAGGCAGCCCCAATCCCAGTAGTGGACGACAGGGGAGCGCCGACCGAATGGCTCAGACCGGCGTTTCTGGCGTTGGGCAGGGCAGTCATCAATATCGGCATCATTGCGCGCGACAGGATGCAGGCAGTCAGTATGCCTCCGAAAGCGCCAGTTGCCAGCAAGGGGGCGAACAGCGCAACGCGCAGGGCTTGCGACAAGATCAGGGCAAGAACGCCATAAGTGCCGATGTGGCTGTCTTTCATGATCTCAAGACGTCGGGCCGGGTCAAACCCGCCCCAGAACCCGTCTGTGGTGTCAGCCAGCCCGTCCTCGTGCATGGCCCCGGTACACAGGATCAGCACTGCAACCAGTATGACGGCGCAGGCCAACGGGGGCAGGCCCCAAGCCGATCCGACCCATCCCGCCGCACAGGCCAGAGCGCCGACAACGAAACCGGCGAACGGAAACGCCCAGGCGGCCAAGACCTGACGATCAAAAGCATCCTCGGGCAGGCGCGGGATCGGTAAACGCGTCAACAGGACCAGTGCCAGCAGTATATCCCAGTGGGAAATGAGTTTGGTGTCGTTTTTTAGCACTCCCGCGCCTTTCAGGGTCTTGTTGCTTTGGTCGCTTCGGTTAAACACACAGGACCACTCTGATGCAACGAGGCTTTGGATGCTGCCAGACCTGACCGACCTGAATTCTTTTCGTGACGCCCTTTCTAATGCGCCCGGATCCGATGGCGACGCCCGTCAGGGTGCCGCGGACCGGAACGGACAATTGACCAAACCTCCAGGTGCGCTGGGGCGGCTGGAAGATCTGGCGATCTGGTATGCGGCCTGGCGTGGGGACGCGCGGCCGCAGATCAATGCGCCGCAGGTCATTGTCTTTGCCGGAAACCATGGTGTTACGGCGCAGGGCGTTTCGGCCTTTCCGCCCGAAGTGACCGTGCAGATGGTGATGAATTTCGAACATGGCGGCGCGGCGATCAACCAGTTGGCCAAAGCGGCGGGAGCAACGATGGACGTGCACGCGCTGGAGCTTGACCGTCCGACCGTGGATTTCACCACCGGTCCGGCCATGTCCGAGGACGAACTGTTGCGTGCGCTGCAAACCGGCTGGAACGCAGTGAACCCGGAAGCTGACCTGCTGGTCGTGGGCGAGATGGGGATTGGCAATACCACCCCTGCCGCCGCGATTGCCTGCGCCCTGTTCGGAGGCGAAGCCGCCGATTGGACTGGGCGTGGAACCGGCGTGGACGATGCTGGGCTGGCCAACAAAACCCGTGTGGTGGCAGAGGGCGTAGCCCTGCATGGCGGCTCGGGCGACGGGTTGGAGGTGCTGCGCTGTCTGGGCGGGCGCGAGATTGCGGCCATGGCTGGGGCGATTGCTGCCGCCCGCATCCTGCGCATTCCGGTTGTTTTGGACGGGTTCATCTGTTCAGCTGCTGCGGCCTGTCTGGCCCGCACGGTCGACGGGGCGCTGGATCACACCGTGGCAGGCCATCAAAGCGCTGAAGGCGCGCATGGCGCGGTGCTCGCCCAGCTTGGCAAAGAGCCGCTGCTCAGCCTCGGCCTACGTCTGGGTGAAGGGTCTGGTGGTGCTTTGGCGATCAATATCGTTAAAAGCGCTGTCGCCTGTCATTCCGGTATGGCAACCTTTGCTGAAGCTGGCGTGTCGGACGGCTAAGCTGAAGGGCCTGACCGGGGAACGGTCAGGCTGATTTCTGGGCGTGTTTCTCGGCCAGTTCCAACAGCTCGGTCTCTAAGTCCTTTTCAAGCTGCCGGGCCCGATCGATATATTTCTTGTTCTCACCGGTGGGCATCCCGGGGATCCACAGTTCGGCCAGTTCCCGAACAGCGGTCCGGTCGTGGTGGTAAAAGGTCTGCTCGGCCTGCGCCGCCTCGTAGTCGCTGAGGCCGATATTCTCGAGCACATAGCGTCCAGCCCGGAGCGATCCGTCAAACATCTCGCGCACGATGTCATTGGCCCCGGCCTGATACAGCTCGTACACATGGGTTCGGTCATGAGCGCGGGCGACGATATGAAGGTCGGGACGCTGGCGGCGGGCGAAGCTGACCAGCCGCGTGACTGTCTTGGGGTCATCCATCGCAGCGACCAGAACCGAGGCTTTCTCTAACCCGGCGGCACGCAGCAGTTCTGGGCGGGTGGGATCGCCCAGGAACCCTTTGACGCCAAACCGACGCATCAGCTGGATGGTTTCGATATCGTGGTCCAGAACGATTGTCTTGAACCCGCTGGCACGCACCAGCCGGTTCACAATCTGACCAAACCGACCGATACCTGCGATGATCACCGGGCCTTTCTCGTCGATCTCATCGGGTTCGGGGACGGGTCCGCCATCGCTGATCCGGCGCGAGAGCAGGTCGTAGATGATGAACAAAAGTGGCGTAATCAACATTGTAAGGGCGATGATCATCAGCAGCTTTTGTGACAGATCGGGCGGGATGACGTTTTGCTGTGTTGAGAAGGCCAGCAGAACAAAGCCAAATTCACCCGCTTGCGCTAAACCCAAGGTGAATAGCCAATGATCGCGCCCGCGCAGTTTGAAGGCACGGCCAACCAGAAACAGGATGATGCCTTTGGCCAGAATGACCAAAAGGGCGAGGCCTATCAGATCAAACGGGTCGTTGAAGAAATAGGCGACATCAATCCCGGCCCCCACGGTGATAAAGAACAACCCCAAAAACAGACCTTTGAACGGTTCCAGGTCGCTTTCCATTTCATGGCGGAACTCCGAACTTGCCAGAACTACACCCGCCAGAAACGCGCCAAGGGCGGGCGAAAGGCCGACCAACGTCATCAGGAAGGAAATCCCCACGACGATCATCAGCGCCAGCGCCGTGTACATCTCGCGCAGGCGGGTGGCATGGATGAAGCGAAACAAGGGGCGGGTCAGGTAGATACCGGCAAGGATGACGAAAGCGATGGCGGCTAGTGTCACCAGCGTTACCGCCCAGCCCGGCAGCCCATCCACTAGAGACAGGCTGTGATGCGCCTTGTCATGCAGGTCTGCCGCTCCCCGCTCGATAGATCCGTCATTCTGGATGTGAGGCACCGCAGGCAGCGCCAGCAGAGGCAGCAAGGCCAGCATCGGGATCACCGCAATATCCTGCGTCAACAGAACTGAGAACGTCGCTCGGCCGCCATTTGTCTGCATCAACCCCTTTTCCGACAGGGTTTGCAGCACGATCGCGGTTGAGGACAATGACAGGGTCAACCCGACAGCTAGCGCCACCGACCACGGGTGGTTGGCATACATGGCCACGCAAGCAATCACCGCAGTGGACAACAGAACCTGCAGCCCACCAAGACCCAGTAGCCGTTCGCGCATATCCCACAAGGCGCGAGGCTCCAGTTCCAGCCCGATCAGGAACAGCATCATGACAACACCGAATTCGGCAACATGTTGCAGGCTTTCGGTCTCGGCCCCCACCAGTCCGAACATCGGACCGATGACAATACCGGCGGCCAGGTATCCCAATACCGACCCAAGACCCAGGCGCGCCGATAAGGGCACAGCGATCACGGCAGCCGCCAGATAGATCGAAGCCTGGTATAGGAAATCGTCCATATTATCCTCTCGGGTCAGGTGGGCAGGGGCGCATCGCGCTTGAGTTGGTCCATCACGATCTGGCTTTGCACCCGTGCTACCGCAGGATGCGGCAGTATCACTTGATGAAGCAAGCGATTGAGCGCGGAAAGATCGTCACAATATACATGCAGCAGATAGTCAGCCTCGCCGGTCATCGTCCAGGCGCTGGTGATCTCGGGTCGAGTGTCAACCAAACGGGCGAAACTTTCGGATTGCTCGGGGCCATGGGTGCCCAAATGTACCTGGATAAAACCTTGCACCTGCAAGCCCAACTTCAGTGGGTCCAGCCGCGCGGCATAGCCGGTGATATACCCCTCGGCCTCGAGCCGTTGACGGCGGCGTCCGGCCTGACTGGGCGACAGGTTCAGCATCTCACCCAATTGATGGGCCGTCAGGTGCGCATTTGTCTGAAGCGCCGACAAAAGCCGTGTGTCTATTGAATCCAACACCTGCGCAAATTCCTCATAAAATCATCAAAACGTGCGGTTTTTTCGCACTTGAACTTGGTTTACCCGAAAACAATGCGCAGAAACAGCGCGGAATAAGACTTATTTTGGAATCAGCAAAGAAATTCCTGTTTTTACGGAGACGCGCCATGGGACCCTTCCCGCATAACGCCCCGAAATCTGTCATCGGCCCCGAAAATCCGGCCGGAACCGACGGGTTCGAGTTTGTCGAATTCGCCCACCCCGAGCCACAGGAACTGCGAGACCTGTTCGCCAAGATGGGGTTTGAGTTGGTCGGCCACCACAAGGACAAGCCCTCGGTCGAGCTGTGGCAGCAGGGCGACGTGACCTATATCCTCAACGCGGATCCCGAGAGCTTTGCCGCCAAGTTTGTCGCAGAACATGGCCCTTGCGCCCCGTCGATGGGCTGGCGAGTTGTGGATGCGAAAAAAGCCTTCGAGCATGCCGTCAGCAAGGGCGCCGAGCCCTATGACGCCGCAGATAAAACGATGGATGTGCCTGCGATCAAAGGGATTGGCGGATCGCTGATCTATTTCATCGACCAATATTACGACACCTCGCCCTATAATCAGGAGTTTACCTGGACCGAACAGTCCAAGCCGCGCGGCGACGGGTTCTATTACCTCGATCACCTGACCCACAACGTCTACAAGGGAAATATGGACAAGTGGTTCAAATTTTACGGCGATTTGTTCAACTTCCGTGAGATCCGTTTTTTTGACATTCAGGGTAAGTTCACCGGGCTCTATAGCCGCGCGCTGACATCGCCCTGCGGCCGTATCCGCATTCCTATCAACGAAGACCGGGGCGAGACGGGCCAGATCGTGTCCTACCTCAAGAAATACAAAGGCGAGGGTATTCAGCATATCGCGGTCGGCAGCGAGGACATCTATGCCTCGACCGATGCGATTGCCGAAAAGGGTCTGAAGTTTATGCCGGGCCCGAACGAAGCCTATTACCACATGTCCAAGGACCGCGTGGCCGACCATGAAGAACCGCTGGACCGGATGATGAAACACGGCATTCTGATTGACGGCGAGGGCGTGCTGGACGGGGGCGAAACCCGGATCTTGCTGCAAATCTTCTCGAAAACCGTGATCGGTCCGATTTTCTTCGAGTTTATCCAACGCAAAGGAGATGACGGGTTTGGTGAAGGAAATTTCCAGGCTCTGTTCGAATCCATCGAGCGCGAACAAATCGAATCCGGTGAAATTTCAGCCGCTTGATCCTGTGTCTTAACTTGATCTCGGGGGCGGCCTGCGCCCCCGGTGATCAACTTCTGGGCAGCCGCAATGTTACGTTCTGGCCGCGTTTTTGATAGCGCAGTTCGGAATCGCCAATCGCCACCACATTGCCGCCGTCCAGCCTGTCTCCGACTTTCAACTTCTTGTAGCGCCCACTGGGCAGACGCACCAAGGCGCGTCGGTTGGCGGGCGTCCCATATACTCCGATCAGGTTCAGCTTGCGCAGGTTGATCGCGTTATCGATTGTCGCCTGCCGCGCGACCGAAGCAGAGGACGGGATTTTTGGCGCGACCGCTTTGGGCTGGAAGGACTCCGCCTCGTCAACGGATTGCGCAACGGCGGCGGTCGATCCCAAATTCACAGTGTTAACACGCGCGCTACGAGCTGCCCCGGCAGGGCGCGGTTTAGGGCGCGGGACGCGAACTACGGCCAGTGCGGTGGGTGTGTAGTCAATCTCTGGCGGCTTCAGGGATGCAGGTCGCAGTTTGGGGCGCAAGACTGCCAATTCCTGCAATGTGCGCCCGCCAAGCTGCTGGCGCTCGAACTGGTCGATCAGGTTCTCGGGGCGCGGCTTTGGCCGCAGCTCGGCCAGACGCGATGTCGCCTCATCAGGGACAGGCTCTTCCTCGAACCGCACGGGGACATCCGGGGGTACTTTCGACGGGCGGCCGAGATAGACGACAATGCCGTCCGGGTTCAACGTGCCCTCGGCAGTGGGTGTCACCAAGCCGCGCTCGTCCAACTCAAATCGGGTGCCTGCAGCCGATGGTTGCGCGACCGGGTCGAATTCCAGATCGGTGTCAAACCTTGCGACTTGCGGCAGGGCAACCGCGTCGCGAGACAGGTCCGACGGGTCGATGGAGGCCAGATAGATATCTTCGGCCTCAACAGCGACGGGGCTGTTCAGGGGCTGAGGTGTTTCAAACCGCACAGCAGGCAGCAGCGGTTGCGGCTCAGGTTCGGGCGCGATCGGTTCAACAACGGTGGGCGCCACTTTCAGCGCCTCGAGGATGGCGACATCTGTGGCGGAAAGCGCAGGTTCTTCTGGTTCGGCAGGGGCCGGAATTGGTTCGGACGCGGCGGTTTCTATTTCAACGGGGTCACTTACGACCGTTTCTGTCGCGCGCGGTTCATCTGGTTCGGGTTCCTCGAAGTCCGTCACATCCGGATCGGCCTCCACAGATTCCAATGGTTCAGGCGGGGCGGTCGCAATCTCGGGATCAACCTCGATTTGGGCGATTTCCGTCTCTTGGACTTCGTCGTCGGGACTGCCGCCAAGCGCCCAGACTAAAATGGCCACCGCTGCAACACCTGCGACTGCTGCGGGAACCGTATATTGCGTCAGGTTCGCTGCATACGGAATGGACCGAGTCTCGGCTTCAGGGACCGACCGGAAATCCGCAGCAGCGGGAGAGGCCGCTATGACATGCACAGCTGGTTGTGGAGTGTCGGGAACGGGTGCCGCGATAGGCTCGGGTGACAGGAACTGAGGCGCTTCGGGATAGTCTTCACCATCGGTTGGTGCCGTGATCTGAACCGGTACGAATCCATGTTCAGTGGCAAACTCGCGGGCTTCGGTCAGCGTCTGTTTCGCCACAGCGGCGACGTGAATGATCTGGTCCCTTGTCGCGGTATCATAGACCAGTTCGTCCAGTGTGTAGGGCGTCGCGCCTGTCAGAGCCGTCTCAACAGATCCGTCCGCGCCATCGGCGTCGACAGCCAGATAGCGTACCTGATCTTTCGGCAGCACCAGCGTACAGCTCAGCTGCGTCTCAAGCGCAAAGGCCTTGTCGCGTAGCGTGGCAAGCTGCGCGCCCAGATCCGGCTCATCCACGAACACATCACCAAGCCAAAACGAGTCATTGTTGGCCAAATGGTGCAAAGAGATTCCGGTAGACGAAAAAATCAGCTCAAAGGCAGGTTTCATAAGCCGGACGAACCATAGTTATCAGGGTCAAAACAGACAGGCATCCCGTCCGCAGACCGACATTAAAGCAGGAACTTGCCGAGGGAAAGAAAAAGCCGGGTTTCCCCCTTGTTCGGCAGACCCTTGCCACCCCATCTTGACAGTAACGAAATCGGAGGGAAGACCTTGAAGAAATTCGCTTTTCTGGCGGCCTTGATGGCCGCAACCGCGGTTGGCGCAGCCCATGCGGAAGAACGTCGCATCACCGTTAGCGCAGCAGGCACTGTGCTGGCTGAACCGGACATGGCCACCATTACTCTGGGCGTTACCAATGAGAATGCGCAGGCCGCTGCCGCGATGAAGGCCACGTCAGATGCTGTGTCGCAAATCCTGGCACGGCTGGACCAGATGGGGATCGACGCGCGCGATGTGCAGACCCGCGATCTGTCACTGTCACCGGTCTGGGCGGGCCGTGGCAACCAAGCTGGAGAACGGCCTGAAATCTCGGGCTTTTCAGCCTCAAACCGCGTGTTTGTGCGGGTGCGTGATCTGACGCAGTTGGGCGCAGTGATGGATGCGGTCATCCAAGACGGGGCCAATGATTTCGGCGGTCTCAGCTTTGGTATTCAAGACCCCAAACCGCTGGAGGCTGAGGCGCGTGCCAAAGCCGTGGCCGAGGCGACAGCCAAGGCCGAGCAACTGGCGCAGGCAGCCACGGTCACACTGGGCCCTGTTCAGCAGATCAGCGAGCAGGTCGGCGGCATCCGGCCTGCGGCCCAGATGCGCGAATTCGCGGCGGCGGATGCAGGTGGAATTCCGGTGGCAGGAGGCGAGGTCTCGGTCTCGGTCAATGTCACGATGGAGTTTGGGATTTCCCAGTAAGCTCAGCGTGATGCGCGGGCTTGCAGTGACTGGCGCTGCTGGCCCGTCTGGTCGAAGTTTTCAGGGGTCAACCATGCCTCGAAAGCCGATCGAATACGGGGCCATTCGCTGTCCAGAATCGAATACCACGCGGTGTCCCGGTTGCGTCCTTTATAATGGGTTGCTTGCCGGAAGATTCCTTCGAAGGTGAAGCCCAGCCGCTCGGCCGCGCTGCGCGACGGCGCGTTCAACGCATCGCACTTCCACTCATACCGGCGATAGCCCAGTTCGTCGAAAACCCGCCGCATCATCAGATACATCGCTTCGGTCGCCATGGGCGTGCGCTGCATCAAGGGTGAGAAATGGATATAGCCAACTTCGATGACGCCGGCGTCGGGGGTGATACGCAAATAGGTTGCGTGGCCAAACGGGGTGCCGGTTGCGTCCAGAACAGTGTGAAACATCGGATCCGCGCTGCGTTCGGCCTGTTTCATCCAGTCCGAGAACGCGGGCTCGGATGTGATCGGCTCTTCTGGCAAGTAGGTCCAGTTCCGACCGTCTTCGTCCTGCGCAAACGCCCGGTAGAGGCCGGATGTATGCTGTTTCGCATCCAAAGGAACCACTGAACAAAACCGCCCCGGCATATCGATGCGGGGGGGCATCGGGCGTGGAAACTCACCCGACACCGGCGCGCCGATGGGTTGGCCAAAGGCGTTGGTTCGGTGGTCCGTTATCATTCAGGCGGTGGCTTTGGACAGAGCCTGATCCAGATCAGCGATCAGGTCATCTGCATCCTCAATCCCGATCGAGACACGTACAACGCCGGGACCTGCCCCTGCAGCTTCTTGCTGTTCAGGGGTCAACTGCCGGTGCGTGGTCGAGGCCGAATGGATAATCAGCGAGCGCGCATCGCCGAGGTTCGCAACATGGCTGAAGATTTCCAGCGCGTTCACCAGCTTGACGCAGGCATCATAGCCGCCTTTGACTGCAAAGGTGAACAGCGCACCGGCGCCTTTCTTGTACTGCGCCTTGACCCGGTCGTGGTAGGGGGACGAGGGTAGGCCCGCATAGGTCACGTAATCCACCCGGTCATCGGCCTCCAACCAGGCTGCAATCTTCTGCGCGTTCTCAACGTGACGCTCCATCCGCAGCGACAGGGTTTCGATCCCCATCAGCGTATAGTGCGCCGCCTGCGGGTTCATGGTCATGCCCAGATCGCGCAGACCGATGGCGATACCGTGGAAGGTGAAGGCCAGCGGCCCGAAAGTCTCGTGGAATTTTAGGCCGTGATAGGCGGGTTCGGGTTCGCTGAGCGAGGGGAACTTGTCATTCGCCGACCAGTCGAACTTACCCGAATCCACGATGCAACCGCCCGTGACGGTTCCGTTGCCGGTCAGGTATTTGGTGGTCGAATGCACCACCAACGTCGCGCCCTGTTCGATGGGGCGGCACAGGTATGGCGTGGCCGAGGTGTTGTCGACGATCAGCGGAATGCCCGCCGCGTCCGCAACATCTGCCATCGCACGGATATCGGTGACGTAACCACCGGGGTTCGAAATGGATTCGCAGAACACAGCGCGGGTGTTTTCGTCAATCGCGGCCTTTACAGCCTCGGGGTCGTCCATATCGACGAATTTGGCCGACCAGCCAAATCGTTTGATGGTCTGGCTGAACTGCGTGACCGTGCCACCATACAGGCGGGTCGAGGCCACAACGTTGCAGCCCGGTCCCATCAGCGGGAACAGCGCCATAATCTGCGCCGCGTGACCTGACGAGCAGCAGACAGCGCCCACGCCACCCTCAAGCGTTGCCACGCGCTCTTGCAGCACGGCGACGGTGGGGTTGGTCAGACGGGAATAGATGAAGCCCACCTCTTGCAGGTTGAACAGCGCGGCCGCGTGGTCGGCATCACGGAAGACATAGGCCGTGGTCTGATAGATCGGCGTCTGGCGCGCGCCTGTGGCCGGATCGGGCCGGGCGCCTGCATGAATCTGAAGCGTGTCAAAGCCATAAGTGGGGCCGTCAGACATGGTCGAAATCTCCCTTTTGTATGTGTGTTGCAGAATCTCTAGGCGATCAAGGGCGTGCGCACAACAACGCAGTCAGCGCATCCACAATCCCTTGGCCTTGATCGTGTTGCGGATAACCTGCTCGCGTTGCGGCAGGTTCTCGCGGTCGAACATCGCGCGAATTTTGTGACCTTTGCGCTGAATCACCAGTTTGCGGATCGGGTCATAGCCCTTGAGCACTTTCTTGATCCGGTTTGGGGCAACCACCGTTTCCAGCACCTCGACCACATGATCGCTTTCACGGGCGTAGAGCAGCGGAAACAGTCGGTAGTGGCAAGTGACAGAGCCGTCCAACAGGCCAGCGGGCAGGGCATCGCGTCCTCCGCCCAGTGAATGAATGACCAGCGGCAGCGCCACCTGATCCAGCCAGGGGTCCAGCACCTGACCGGCCAGTTCCGGGATATCTTCGTCGCGTATGGTCTGCGCGTAGTCACGGAATCGCTCCCCAAACGCGCGCGGGCAGGAATAGAAGAAATGGCCTGCATTGAAGTACAGATAGCGACGCCAGTAGTCATGCGGTTGGCTGGTATCCAGCGAACTGTCGAAATCCAGGCTGAACCGCTGGTAGAGCGTCCGCCAAATTCCGTCGAAACCGGGGCCGTAGAGGGTCGGGCGGGGCCATGTCCCCTCGACCTTCAGCGAAGCGCTTGGGCGGGAAAAATCAAAGGGGACAGTGTTCAGATCACCGGTGATGAGCGTGTCACTGTCGAAGAACACAAAGGGCTCACCCTCGGGAAGGGCCAGCAAAGCCTCGATTTTGTTGCCGTAGGGATAGCTTTCGCCAAATACCTGGGAGTCGAAGGGCAATATCTCGACATCCAACTGGCGCAGCGCGTTCAGGATATCTTCGTTCTGAATGCTGGGGTCTTGTGACCAAAGCGGGCCGGGTTGGGGCACGGCGACGAACACACGACCGGCAAAGTCGGGGCTGCTGTGACGGAGTGAGGCGGCAAACAGTAGCGACTCGTATTGCAGGCGGTTGTTTTGTCCGATCAGGACGATGTTGAATGTCTTGGGGGTGGCCTGCATCGGTGTCCGGTCAATCACTGGGGTATTTCGGTTGGCGGCACAGTACGCAGGGGCGGCGGGCAAAACCAGATGTGAACACCGTCTTGGGGCGCAAAATTTGAAAACCGGGACCGTGCCCCCATCTTATGCCAAGATGCCGAAACAGGAGATATCTCAAATGAGGGTCAACGCAGATTTCACCAAACGCGTCGCCGTTCACTTTGATCAGAACGAATGGGTCCAATCCCCCGCCGCCGGGGTCGAGCGGAAGATGCTGGACCGTATCGGTGAGGAGGTCGCCCGCGCCACCACGATTGTGCGTTTTGCTCCGGGCAGCGCCTTTGCCGCGCACACCCATGATGGGGGTGAGGAATATCTGGTTCTTGAAGGTGTCTTTCAGGATGAAACCGGGGATTTCCCGGTGGGCAGCTACGTGCGCAACCCGCCGACCTCGTCGCATACGCCTTCGGCCAAGGAAGGCGCGACGATTCTGGTCAAGCTGCATCAGTTCGATCCAGCGGATCGGACTGAGGTGCGGCGATCGATCAACGGGGCAGAGAAACTGCAACTGTTCAAGGATGCCAAAGAGGATGTCAGAGTCCTGAGCCTCGCCGCCGGTGAATCGCTGAACCTGGATGCAGAGCAAGGGCTGGAGCTGTTCGTCATCGAAGGGTCTGTTTCAGAAGAAGATGAGGAATTCGCGGCCTGGGATTGGCTTCGACTGCCGCCGGAAACCCAGTCTGTTGCGACCGCCGGGACCGATGGTGCCCGCGTGTGGATCAAGTCTGGGCACCTCTCTGGCATGGTCTGACCGACAGCGACGCTTTAATTTTAGGCAGTATTTTCTGAAAACCGGGCCGTCGAGCCCGGTTTTTTAATTTTTTGACCATTTGGCAAATTTTACCAATTGATAAAATTTCAGACTGTGGCAAGCTGAGAGTACAACAACCATATCTACAGGGAGTAGAGCGATGGCACAGGGCCAGATGGTCCCCGGCATTGTCTCCGGGCGGCTTTCAAGCGATGAGCTGACCTCGAATTTCACGGATCTGCATCCGCCATTGGCCGCGCATGAGGCCGCCGTGGCAGCAGATCGGTGCTACTTTTGCTATGACGCGCCATGTGTGACAGCCTGTCCGACGGATATCGATATTCCGTTGTTCATGCGGCAGATTCAGGCCGGTCAGCCCAAAGCGGCGGGTGAGACCATATTGGCGCAAAATATTCTGGGCGGCATGTGCGCCCGTGTGTGTCCTACCGAGACATTGTGCGAAGAAGCCTGTGTGCGCGAGGCAGCTGAGGGCGCTCCGGTCGAGATTGGGCGTTTGCAGCGTTATGCAACCGATAGTGTTATGGCAGACGGGGCGCATCCGTTTGTACGTGCCGATTCGACCGGCAAAACCGTTGCGGTGATTGGGGCAGGGCCTGCAGGTCTGGCCTGCGCACACCGGCTGGCGATGCTGGGGCATGAGGTTGTTATTCACGAAAGCAAGCCCAAGCCGGGCGGCCTTAACGAATATGGGATCGCGGCCTATAAATCGACCAACAACTTCGCGCAGGCCGAGGTGGATTGGCTGATGCAGATCGGTGGGATCACGATCGAGACAGGTTCGGTTCTGGGCGACACGATCTCTCTGGAGGGCTTGTCAGCAAATTACGACGCAGTTTTCCTATCCATTGGCTTGGCCGGAGTGAACGCTCTGCGCGCGGGTGGCGTTGATATAGATGGCGTGCGGGCTGCGGTCGAGTTCATCTCGGATGTACGGCAGGCTAGTGATTTGACTGACTTGCCGGTAGGGCGCAATGTGGTCGTCATTGGCGGTGGCATGACCGCCGTGGACGCGGCGGTGAAGTCCAAGCTGCTAGGGGCGGAACATGTCACTATCGCTTATCGCCGGGGACGTGATGCCATGGGGGCCAGCCGGTACGAGCAGGACCTTGCGGCCTCGCATGGGGTCAAGATCATGGCCAATGTGCAGCCTGTGGCCGTGCACGGAAACGGCGCCGCGGCTGAGATTGAGTTGGAATATACCTCGAGCGAGGGCGGTCAATTGACCGGGACGGGCGAAGTGATCCGCCTGCCTGCGGATCAGGTTTTGAAAGCGATTGGTCAGACGCTGGAAGGCGCGCCCGAAGGGCTGACGCTGGACGGCAACAAGATCGCTGTCACTGGCGCGGGTCGGACCTCGATGGCGGGTGTCTGGGCCGGGGGTGACTGCGCGGCTGGTGGTGAAGACCTGACCGTGACCGCTGTGGCCGAGGGTCGCGATGCAGCAATGGACATCCACGCCAAACTGACGGCGTGAAACTGTTATTTTGGATGCTGAACCGCATCAGGAGGGCCTGATAAATGGCTGATTTACAGACAAACTTTCTGGGTATCAAAAGCCCGAACCCGTACTGGCTGGCCTCGGCGCCGCCGACCGACAAAGAATACAATGTCCGCCGCGCCTTCGAGGCCGGTTGGGGCGGCGTGGTCTGGAAAACGCTGGGGGCCGAGGGCCCTCCGGTCGTGAACGTAAACGGGCCTCGGTACGGTGCGATTTATGGCGCGGATCGGCGGCTGCTAGGGCTGAATAACATCGAACTGATCACTGATCGCCCGCTTGAGGTGAACCTGGAAGAGATGGCCCGGGTCAAGGCCGACTACCCGGACCGCGCGTTGATCGCCTCGATCATGGTGCCGTGCGAGGAAGAGGCTTGGAGAGCCATCCTGCCACGCGTTGCCGAAACTGGTGCTGACGGGATCGAGTTGAACTTCGGCTGTCCCCACGGCATGAGCGAGCGCGGGATGGGATCGGCTGTGGGACAGGTCCCGGAATATATCGAGATGGTCACGCGGTGGTGCAAGAAACACTATGACCGTCCGGTGATCGTGAAGTTGACACCCAACATCACGGATATCCGCAAACCCGCCGAGGCCGCAAAGAATGGTGGCGCGGATGCGGTGTCGCTGATCAACACGATCAACTCGATCACCAGCGTCAATCTGGACACGTTCAGCCCTGAGCCTTCGATTGATGGCAAGGGTAGCCATGGCGGCTATTGCGGTCCGGCGGTGAAGCCGATCGCTCTGTCGATGGTGTCAGAGATTGCGCGGGCACAAGCAACGCATGGTCTGCCGATCTCCGGTATTGGTGGCGTGACCACATGGCGTGACGCGGCCGAGTTCATGGCCTTGGGCTGTGGCACCGTTCAGGTCTGTACGGCTGCGATGACCTATGGGTTCAAGATTATTGATGAACTGACGGCGGGCCTGTCCAAATGGATGGACGAGAAGGGGTATAAGGACGTCTCGGAGATTGTTGGTCTGGCCGTGCCGAACGTGACGGATTGGCAATATCTGAACCTGAACTATGTGGCGAAGGCCAAGATCGATCAGGACCAATGCATCAAATGTGGCCGCTGCTATGCCGCTTGCGAGGATACCAGCCATCAGGCAATTTCCATGTCTGATGATCGTGTGTTCGAGGTGATGGATGACGAATGTGTCGCCTGCAATCTATGCGTGGATGTGTGCCCGGTGGATGGGTGCATTTCGATGGTCCCGATGAATGCGGGCGAAATTGATCCGCGTACCGGACGGGAAGTGCAGCCTGACTACGCCAATTGGACGTCACATCCGAACAACCCGATGGCGAAAGCTGCGGAATAGGAGATTTTTCGTCGAAAAATCTTGGACGAGAAAATTCGACGAATTTTCTCAGAACAAAATGTCGATGGGGCCGTTGTGGCAGATCACGATATATTGGTTGGCGGTGCGGATCAGGTGGTATCCGCGCCGCCTTATTTCTTGCTGAAACGTCTCATGCCCCACTTCTCTTTCCACCCAACTAGTGGACCGGCGCACGACCGCACCGCGCTGCGCGGATTTGGTGGAAAACAACTGGTCGAGCCAGGGATCGGGATAGGGGCGAACGGTAGTCATGGGTATATGCTGCCGCAATTTGGTTAACTGGACCTTAAGGCATAAGGAGTTTCCGGTAGAGCGTGTCTACAAAAGGTTCCGCGCCTTCAAAAGGATCTTCGTCCCCCAAAATCGCACGAACCTGTACGTCGAAATCGGCGTAGTGCTGGGTCAGCGCCCAGATCGAAAAGATAAGGTGATACGGATGAAGTCGCGCTATTTTCCCCTGATCCATCCAGCCGACCAGAATCGCCGTTTTCTCATCCACCAAGATCTTGAGGTCACTTGAAAGCGAGTCGTGAATGCGCGGCGCGCCTTGCACGAGCTCGTTGGCGAATAGGCGGCTTTCGCGCGGCAGATCGCGGCTCATTTCCAGTTTGCGTCGGATATAGGCGAGGATTTCCTCCATAGGGTCGCCATCGGCATCCAGTTCGTGCAGAGGGGCCAGCCATGTTTCCAGCAATCCGGACAGGAGCGCGGTGTGAATGGCCTCTTTTGTCGGGAAATAGTACAGGAGGTTTGGCTTGCTCAGGCCTGCCTCGGTGGCAATCTGGTCTACGGTCGCGCCGCGGAAGCCATGGGATGAAAACACGTTCAAGGCAGCCTCGAGAATCGCTGCGCGATTCTTTTTCTGAATTCTGGTGGGGGCGCGGTCTTTGGACATTGTTCCAGACTGTCTCATTTTACGGCAAGTGGGCGCTGGATAGGCCAAAAAATCTAATGGCGTCCTGCAATTTCTTGACTGATCTCGAACCCGTGATAGCGTGAGTTTGACCAGATGGTCAAATCAAGACACCAAAAGCGAGCCAAATCGCAAGCAACAGGGAAGAACAAGATGGCAGCTCCGGCGCAGAACCTCAGGATCAATGGCGACAGATTGTGGGACAGTCTGATGGAGATGGCCAAGATCGGCCCCGGTGTTGCGGGCGGCAATAACCGCCAGACCCTAACCGATGAGGACGCTGAAGGCCGCGCCTTGTTTCAGAAATGGTGTGAGGATGCGGGTTGCTCCATGGGCTTGGATCAGATGGGCAATATGTTTGCTCACCGAGCGGGAACAGATCCCGACGCTTTGCCGGTTTATGTTGGTTCGCACTTGGACACGCAGCCGACAGGCGGGAAATACGACGGCGTCTTGGGGGTTCTTGGCGGTTTGGAGATCATCCGAACGTTGAACGATTTGGGGATCAAGACAAAGCATCCCATTGTGGCTACGAACTGGACCAATGAGGAAGGGACACGCTACGCGCCCGCTATGTTGTCCTCGGGGGTGTTTGCCGGGATGCACACGCAGGATTGGGCCTACGCGCGTGAAGATGCTGAGGGTAAGGCCTTTGGCGATGAATTGCAGCGGATCGGTTGGCGTGGTGAAGAGGAGGTGGGCGCGCGCAAGATGCATGCCTTCTTTGAACTACATATTGAACAGGGACCCATTCTTGAGGCGGAAGGAAAGGACATTGGTGTTGTCACCCACGGTCAGGGGTTGAGTTGGACCCAGATCACGGTGACCGGCAAGGATGCCCATACCGGCTCGACCCCGATGCCGATGCGCAAGAATGCGGGTCTGGCGATGGCGCGGATTCTTGAGAAAGTGGACGAGATTGCCTGGTCCCATGCGCCCCATGCCGTTGGGGCGGCGGGGCATATCGATGTGTTCCCGAATTCGCGGAATGTGATCCCTGGCAAGGCGGTGTTTACGGTCGATTTTCGCTCGCCCGATCTGGACGTGATTCAAGATATGGAGGCACGACTGCGCGTTGCGGCTGAAGATATTGTCGAAGAAATGGGCTTGCAGATCGAGTTCGAGAAGGTCGGTGGGTTTGATCCTGTGCAGTTCGATGACGGCTGTGTGGCGGCGGTACGCGATGCAGCGGAACGGTTGGGGTATTCGCATACCGATATCATCTCAGGCGCCGGGCATGATGCGTGCTGGATCAACCGGGTGGCGCCGACGGCGATGGTGATGTGTCCTTGTGTGGATGGATTAAGCCATAACGAAGCTGAGGAAATCACCAAAGACTGGGCTGCGGCAGGGGCTGATGTTCTGTTGCATGCGGTTGTCGAGACGGCTGAGATCGTGGAGTAGGGGCCGCTGCCCCCGTCGCCCGGTGGGCGAATCCCCCGGGATATTTTTGGCCAGATGAAGCAGGTGGCGTAGACCGCCACAGGGAGATTGAAATGAGCACTGTGATCAAGAACGGAACGGTTGTGACCGCCGATTTGACTTACAAGGCGGATGTGATGGTTGAAGGTGGCGTGATCACCGAGATCGGTCAGGATCTGAAAGGTGATAAGGAACTGGACGCGACCGGTTGCTATGTGATGCCGGGCGGGATTGATCCGCATACGCATCTTGAGATGCCGTTCATGGGCACCTATTCCAGCGATGATTTCGAAAGCGGAACCCGGGCGGCTTTGGCTGGCGGCACCACGATGGTGGTGGATTTTGCGCTGCCTAATCCGGGGGAAAGCCTGCTGGATGCACTGAAGCGTTGGGACAATAAATCGACGCGGGCGAATTGCGATTATTCGTTCCACATGGCCGTCACATGGTGGGGCGAGCAGGTGTTTGACGACATCAAAACCGTGATTGAAACGCGCGGGATCAACACGTTCAAGCACTTCATGGCCTATAAGGGTGCGTTGATGGTGAATGATGATGAGTTGTTCGCCTCGTTCAAGCGTCTTGCCGAGTTGGGCGGCACCGCGATGGTGCATGCCGAGAACGGTGATGTGGTGGCCGAGTTGAGTGCTAAGCTGCTGGCCGAAGGCAATACTGGGCCCGAGGCACACGCCTATTCCCGCCCGCCGCAGGTCGAAGGTGAGGCGACAAACCGCGCCATTATGATCGCCGATATGGCGGGCGTTCCTTTGTATGTGGTGCACACCTCGTGCGAAGAAGCCCATGAGGCCATTCGCCGGGCAAAGATGCAGGGTAAACGGGTGTGGGGCGAGCCTTTGATCCAGCACCTGACCTTGGATGAAAGCGAGTATTTCCACCATGATTGGGAGCATGCGGCGCGGCGGGTCATGAGCCCTCCGTTCCGGAACAAGCAGCATCAGGACAGTCTTTGGAACGGTTTGCAATCGGGAACGCTGAGCGTGGTGGCCACCGACCATTGCGCCTTTACCACCGAACAGAAGCGATATGGCGTGGGCGATTTTACTAAGATCCCCAACGGGACAGGCGGGCTGGAAGATCGGATGCCGATGCTGTGGACCCATGGAGTAAATACCGGGCGCCTGACGCCGAACGAATTTGTGGCGGTTACTTCAACAAACATCGCTAAGATATTGAATTGCTATCCTAAAAAGGGTGCCATTTTGGTTGGTGCGGATGCGGATATCGTTGTGTGGGACCCGGACAAAGCCAAGGTGATTTCAGCCGAAACGCAGCAGTCTTCGATCGACTACAACGTGTTCGAAGGCAAGGAAGTGCGCGGGTTGCCCCGGTTCACGCTAACCCGTGGTTCGATCGCTGTTCATGATGGTGAGATCCAGACACAGGAAGGACATGGGAAATTCGTGGCACGCGAGGCCAATACCCATGTGAACAAAGCGCTGAGCACCTGGAAAGAGCTGACCGCCCCGCGCCCGGTCGAGCGGACGGGTATTCCAGCGACGGGTGTATGATTTGCGGGGGTGTCCTCTGGGCGCCCCAAAGCGAAACCTTTTCAAGGTAATGGAATGACTACTGAAAGTACGACCCAGCCTGTGATCGAGGCAAGGCAACTCGATCTCACCTTCCAAACCAATGACGGCCCGATCCACGCGTTGAAAGACGTGAACCTGACCATCGACAAGGGGGATTTCGTCAGCTTTATCGGCCCCTCGGGCTGTGGCAAGACCACATTCTTGCGCTGTATCGCGGCGCTTGAGACGCCGACGGGGGGGGTGCTGACCGTCAATGGAATGACCCCAGATGAAGCACGGCGCAAGCGCGCCTATGGTTATGTGTTTCAGGCCGCGGGGCTGTATCCGTGGCGGACCATCTCCAAGAACATAAAACTGCCGCTCGAGATCATGGGCTATTCCGCCGCCGAACAGGAAGAACGGGTAAAGAAGGTTCTGGAACTGGTTGATCTGGCGGGTTTTGGTGGCAAATTCCCGTGGCAGCTTTCGGGCGGGATGCAGCAACGGGCCAGCATCGCGCGGGCTTTGGCTTTTGATGCTGATATTCTGCTGATGGACGAACCCTTTGGCGCGCTGGATGAGATTGTGCGCGATCACCTGAACGAGCAGCTTCTGGCGCTATGGGCGCGGACGGAAAAGACGATCGGGTTTGTGACGCACTCGATCCCCGAAGCGGTCTATCTCAGTACCAAGATCGTGGTAATGAGCCCTCGGCCCGGTCGGATCACCGATGTGATCGACAGCCCTCTGCCCAAGGAGCGGCCTTTGGATATTCGAGACACGCCGGAATTTATCGAGGTTGCGCATCGGGTGCGCGAAGGGCTGCGGGCGGGGCATTCCTATGATGATTAAGGCAACCAGACTGTGGGGCGCGCGATGAAAAACTTGGTGCCTATCTTGGTGGTGCTCGCGGCAATTGTCGCGCTGTGGTACGCAGCAGTGGCCCCGATGAACATTCGCATCTCGCTGGATCAGGCCGAGCGTGCGGGGCAGGTAGTGACACCTGAAACGTCGCGCGAACGGCGAGAGACTTCGGTCTGGGTTCTGATGGCGTCAAACCCCGGAGCGATTTCCGGCGGCTATGCGCTGGAACGCCCACGGCTGCCGACCCCCGGACAGGTTGGGCAGGAGCTGTGGAAAACGACCGGTGAGATGGTGGCCAAGGGTCGTGCATTCTCGAAACGGTCGCTGATCTACCATGCTGGAATCACGCTGAAATCCACGCTGTGGGGTTTTCTGCTTGGCACAACGCTGGGCATTTTGGCGGCCGTAGCCATCGTCTATTCGCGTGTCGCGGATATGAGCCTGATGCCATGGGCGATTATAAGCCAGACCATCCCGATTGTGGCGCTGGCGCCGATGATTATTGTCGTCAGCTCTCAGCTAGGGATTGAGGGGCGCGGGGTGCCCAAGGCGGTAATCTCGGCCTATCTGTGTTATTTCCCGGTGCTGGTGGGGATGGTGAAGGGGCTAAGGTCGCCATCGCTGCCGCAACTGGATTTGTTGAAGACCTATAACGCCTCGGGCGCGCAGGGGTTCTTTAAACTTCGGCTGCCATCCTCGGTGCCGTATCTGTTCACGTCGCTCAAGGTCGGGATCGCGGCTGCATTGGTTGGCACGATTGTGGGCGAGTTGCCGACGGGGGCTGTGTCAGGTCTTGGTGCCAGAATCCTGATCGGAGACCAGTTCGGAACGCCTCTGGCCATCTGGGCGGCCCTGCTGGCTGCCGCTATTCTGGCGGGCTTGCTGGTGACACTGTTGGATCTGCTGCAGCGACTGGCCCTGCGCCGGATGGGGTTGAACGCATGACCTGGCTATCCTTTGCTTTGCTGTTCTGGGGCTTGGCCTGGTTTGTGAACTACCGTCTGGCTATCTCGTCCTATCGCAAAACCCGTGCAGCGCGCATTTTTGTGCCGGTTCTGTTTGGCATCACGCTGTTGGTGCTTTGGGAGGGGCTGGTGCGCGGGCTGGGTGTTTCGCCGGTTATCCTGCCGCCACCTTCAGATGTGGGGACAGCCTTTGTACAATCGTCCGGCATTTTGTGGGAAGACTTCAAGCAAACCGTCTTCAAGGGCGCGCTGACGGGATTTGTGATCGGGTGTGCTGCGGCTTTTGCTTGTTCGGTTGCCATAGACCGCTCGGCTTTTCTGACGCGTGGTCTGCTACCCATCGGGAATTTTGCGGCGGCGCTGCCCATTGTCGGGATCGCGCCAATTCTGGTCAGTTGGTTCGGGTTCGATTGGCACTCGAAAGCGGCGGTTGTCGTGGTCATGGTGTTCTTTCCAATCCTGGTGAACACCGTGCAGGGTCTGCGCGAAGCGGATGCGATGCAGCGTGACCTGATGCGGACCTATGCGGCCGGGTATTGGCAGACCTTGTGGAAACTGCGCTTGCCAGCGGCGATGCCCTTTGTGTTCAATGGGTTGAAGATTGCAACCACGCTTGCTTTGATCGGGGCGATTGTGGCCGAGTATTTCGGCTCACCCACACGGGGCATGGGGTTTCGGATTTCGACCGGCGTCGGCAGCCTGTCGATCGACCTTGTCTGGGCCGAGATCGCCGTAGCCGCGCTGGCCGGGACCGTGTTTTATGGCCTTGTCGCAGCGGCGGAAAAGGCGGTGACCTTCTGGCACCCGTCGCAACGAGGATAGGAATTCAACAGACCCCGACAACGGGGCATAAACAGCAACTAGGAGACATGAAGATGAAAAAGCTACTCAGCGGGGCGGTTGCCGCCTTTGGCCTGACCGCCGGTGCCGCATGGTCCGCCGATGAGGTGACATTGCAGCTGAAATGGGTCACGCAGGCGCAATTTGCGGGCTACTATGTGGCCGCCGATAAGGGATTCTACGAGGAAGAAGGGCTGGACGTTACCATTTTGCCCGGCGGCCCCGACATCGCTCCAACTCAGGTGATCGCGGGGGGCGGCGCGGATGTGACCGTCGAATGGATGCCTGCTGCGCTGGCCGCACGCGAAAAGGGTCTGCCGCTGGTAAACATCGCGCAGCCATTTAAAAGCTCGGGCATGATGCTGACCTGCTGGAAGGATGCCGGTATTGCATCGCCGGATGACCTTAAGAACCGCACGCTGGGTGTCTGGTTCTTTGGTAACGAATTCCCTTTCATGAGCTGGATGAGCCAGCTAGGCATCGACACTGGCGGCAAGGGTGAGAGTGGGGTTGAGGTCCTCAAGCAAGGTTTCAACGTTGATCCTCTGCTGCAGCGCCAGGCCGATTGCATCAGCACCATGACGTATAACGAGTACTGGCAGGTGATCGACGCGGGCGTAAATCCCGATGAGCTTGTGACCTTCAAGTACGAAGATCAGGGTGTCGCCACGCTTGAAGACGGCCTCTACGTGCTGGAAGAAAACCTGAGCGACGAAGCCTTTGTCGACAAGATGGAACGGTTCGTCCGTGCCTCGATGAAAGGCTGGAAATACGCCGAGGAGAACCCGGATGAGGCCGCCGAGATCGTGTTGGACAATGACGCGACCGGAGCGCAGACCGAAAAACACCAAAAGCGCATGATGGGTGAGATCGCCAAGCTGACCGCAGGGTCGAATGGCGCTTTGGACCCGGCGGATTTTGAGCGGACCGTGGGTACTCTGCTGGCCGGTGGTTCTGATCCGGTCATCACCCAACAGCCTGAGGGGGCGTGGACCCACAAGATCACCGACGCAGCGCTGAACTAAGCCCGGTTTAAACCGAATTGAGCGCGGCCCCGGTTGGGGCCGCGTTTTGCGTTTCTGATGTCGGAAAAGTGTCTGTACTTAGCCGGGAAATGACTTAGTATTCCTTTGTAAATTATCGCATTTCATACGAAATTGCGACTGGATGGAAAATTATGCAAGGATTTGCATCAGAATTCAATTCAGCCTTGGGTCTGATCCTGACAGGGGATTCAGAGCTGTGGGCGATTGTGCTGTTGTCGCTCAAAGTTTCCGTCTTCGCTGTATTGATTTCTGCCCTGATCGGGATGCCCGTGGGCGCGGCATTAGCCGTTGCGCGCTTTCCGGGACGGCGGATGTTGATCGTGCTGATGAATGCTCTGATGGGCTTCCCGCCGGTTGTTGTGGGCTTGTTGGTCTACCTGATGTTATCCCGATCCGGGCCGCTGGGTGTTCTGGAGTTGCTCTATACCCCGACCGCAATGATCATCGCGCAGGTTGTTCTGGTGACACCTATTGTGGCCGCGCTGACCCGGCAAGTGATCGAGATGCTGGCCGAGGAATATTCGGAACAGCTACGCTCGCTCGGGGTGTCGCGTTTAGCCTCGGTGCCGGTGCTGCTGTGGGATGCACGCCTGGCGCTGGTGACTGCGCTGTTGGCCGGGTTCGGACGTGCCATTGCCGAGGTGGGCGCGGTGATCATCGTTGGCGGCAACATCAACCATGTGACGCGGGTGATGACGACGACCATCGCGCTTGAAACCTCGAAAGGCAATCTGGCGCTGGCGCTGGCCTTGGGCGCGATCCTGATCGGGATTGCGGTGGCGGTGAACGCTATGGTCAGTACCGTCAGCCTGCGCGCCGAGCAGGAGGGGTTGCGCCATGCGTGATCTGGTGTGTGACATGGCCAGCAGCCTGACGGTTCGGGACGTGAAGATAACACGCAAGGGAAAGGTCCTTCTGGACGTTGCGCATTTGTCTTTGGACGGGCCCGGGCCGACGCTGATCCTTGGGCCGAACGGGGCGGGGAAAAGCCTGTTGCTGCGTTGCTTGCATGGTTTGATCGCGCCTGACCGGGGGCGGATCGAACAGGACGGCGTGCCTTTGTCCGGCGAGCACAAATCCCGGCAGGCGATGGTGTTTCAACAGCCGGTGCTGTTGCGCCGCTCGGTCGCGGCCAATCTGGATTTTGTGCTGAAGCGTCAGGGCCTGTCTTGGGGCCAGCGCAAAGCCCGGATCGAAGACTTGCTGACCGAGGGCGGTCTCGACGGAAAAGGACGGCAATCCGCGCGCTCTTTGTCGGGGGGGGAGGCACAGCGGCTAGCCATCCTGCGTGCTCTGGCGTTGGAGCCTGAGACGTTGTTTTTGGATGAACCCACCAGTGCTTTGGACCCGAGTGCTACGCAGATGATCGAACGCATGATCCAGCGCGCCTCGCGACGGGGGGTGCGGATTGTCATGGTGACACATGATATCGGTCAGGCGCGTCGCCTTGCAGTGGATGTCGTTATGATGCAAGGCGGCCATGTGGTTGAACACGGGGTTGCCAGACAAGTTTTGGACGCCCCGCAAAGCGACGCCGCGCGTCGTTATCTTGCTGGTGGGCTGGTGACCTAACTCAAACTATGGAGATCTGGATGATCCGAGATTTTCTTCGGGCTGCATTGGTATCGCTTGGCTTGATGGCCCCTGTGTGGGCCGAGGCCCCGTTCATCGTTGTGCAATCCACCACGTCGACGCAGAATTCGGGCCTGTTGGACTATATCCTGCCGGGGTTCGAGGCTGAAACCGGAATCGATGTGCGCGTTGTGGCCGTCGGTACTGGACAGGCAATCCGAAACGCTGTGAACGGGGACGGAGACGTTCTGCTGGTTCACTCCAAACCCGCCGAGGAACAGTTCGTCGCCGATGGCTGGGGCGTTGAGCGGTTTGACGTGATGTATAATGACTTCGTGCTGGTCGGCCCCAAATCGGACCCGGCCAAAGTAAAGGACGGCGACGATATTGTTGCGGCCCTGACCGCCGTGGCCGAGGCCGAAGCCCCCTTTGCCTCGCGCGGGGATGACAGCGGGACGCACAAGGCCGAGATGCGCCATTGGGCGGCGACCAATTTAGATCCGACGGGCGCATCTGGTGCGTGGTATCGTGAGACAGGGTCCGGCATGGGGGCAACGCTAAACGTAGCCAGCGGGATGAATGCCTATGTGCTGACCGATCGGGCAACATGGCAATCCTTTGGCAACCGGGGCGAGCTTGAGATCATGGTCGAGGGCGACCCGCGCCTGTTCAACCAGTATGGCGTCATTCTGGTGAACCCGGAAAAACACCCAAGCGTAAGGGCAGCGGCGGGTCAGCGGTTTATCGACTGGCTGACCGGGCCGGACGGGCAAGCGGCCATTGCGTCCTACAAACTGGATGGAGAACAGTTGTTTTTCCCCAACGCCGACGGGTCTTAACCGCTAGCGCCGTTGTGGTGAATTGTGCCCAGCCCGCCTAGGTCGTACCCTCCGAACTCGGCGGCGCGGGCCGCGAAGCGATCGGATTGAACAAAGGCCAACAGCTTCAACATTGGGTCATCGAAATAGGCGCGCCGCCAGATCGCAAGGTCCAGCCGTTCAGTATGAGTGGCGCTGAAGCCCAGATCATAGAGACCCGCCAGCGCACCCAGACCAAAACCGGCCTCGGCCTTGCTGTCGTGCAGGGCGATGGCCAGCTCTTCCTCTGTGCGGGCGCAAGTGGGCAGGGCGTCCAGATCCGCGCGGGTCATGCCGTGATGCTCCAACTGTACGTCGAACAGTCTTTGGCTGGCGGCAGAGCTTTGCCGCAGGATCACGCGCCTACCATTGAGGTCCGCGAAGCTTTGGATGTCAGACACGCCGGGGGCCAGCAACAAACCGCGCTGGCGTTGGGCGATTTCAAACAGAACAACCGATGCTTCGCCCAGATGATCGCGCAGGGCTTGGGTGTTGAACCCTTCCGCCTCATGAATATGCAACGCGGCCGCCTGCGCGGTACGGTCCTTTAGGCGGTTCAGCCCGTCAAACGAGCCGTCATAATAGGTCGCCAACCCCGAGCCGCTTTCCCGCAAAGCCCAGTCCAACAGCGGGTCATGGCTGCCCGCCACAATCGGAGGCAAGGGCGGTTCTTCAACCTGAGGACCCGAGCGTGAGGCATTCAACCAGGCGACAACTTCGGAACGGGGAAACAGCAGTTTGCCCATCGCGCGCACGCAGGGTACCTCGCCCGAAGACGCCAGATCATAGGCCTTACGCTCGCCGATGCGCAGCAGATCGGCCAGTTCTTTGGTGGTCAGATACTCGGGCATTCAGTCCAGGCGCACTGCTGATCCGGTCCCAGCGTCCGCTGCGCTGAATCCGATCTGGTTCAGGACAGCAGGGGCGGCGATCGCGATGACGACCATCGCGGCGACGGCGGCTAGAAAGGCTTTCATTGTCTCCTCCGGCGTTAGTTTTCCGGTGCCGTGGCGCGGCGCAGAAAGGCGACCAGATCTTCCCGGTCGTTGGGCTGCGTGATCCGCTGCATCGGCATCTTCGACCCCGGAATGTAGTGGTCGGGCCCCTCATCGAAAAGGGCATTTATGGTTTCGTCATTCCAAATGATATCAGAGTCTTGCAGCGTGTCCGAATAGAAATATCCCGGCAGTGTTCCAGCCCGGCGGCCAAAGACGCCATGCAGCGTCGGACCGGCGCGGCGTTGCCCGTCTGGGGTCAGGCTGTGACAGATTGAGCATTTGCGGGCAAACTGCCGTTCACCATTGCTCATCTGATCGGGGTTTTTGAGGAAGCTGGGCTCGGACGCAGCCATCCGTTCTTGCTCGCGCAGATTGGCGACCGGCCAACTGTACATCGCCTCATCAATGCCGCCGGCGTGGATGTTCTGACTATCGGGTGAAAAAGCCAGCGCCCAGACCGGACCGCGCAAAGTGGCGCGGAAATCTTGCGCGATGCGCCACTCCTCCGTGTCGACCACCATGATGAAGCCCTCGCCGTCGCCTACAGCGAGCATGCTGTTATCAGGGCTAAGCGCCAGCGCCAGAATAGGGCGACGGTCGAGGGTAAAGTCACGTTCCTCGCCCGTGGTCAGATCGCGGACGCGGGTGACACCATCAACAGCGCCATAGGCGATCCAGTTGTCCTGCGTATTTAGCACTAGCTCATTGATGCCAAAGCCATGCTCGACCAGTCGCAGAGTTTCCTGTCCACTGGTCACATCCCACAAGCGCAAAGCCCCGTCGACACCGGCTGAATACAGTTGGTTGCCGTCAGGCGTAAACGCCACGGCATTCACTCCGCTGCCGGTCGTCAGAGTTTTTGGTTCCGATCCATCCACGGGCCACAACCCGATTGTACCATCCCAACTGGCTGTTGCCACATGGGTTTTCGAGGCAGCGATATGTACGATTTTGCCTTTGTGCTGTCCTACAACCTCACCGCCGGGCCAGCGGCGCAGAGTGAAGTCGTCGCCGGCGGAATAGATCGCAGTGCCGTTGAAAGCAACTGCGTTTACAGCTGCCTCATGACCTTCCAGCCATTCCGGCATTTGATCCGACCAGATGCCGACCGAGTTGTCGAAACTTGCCGTAGCGATCCGCCCATCGGGGGCCGTGGCGATCCCCATGATTGGACCGCCATGACCTTTGAGCGTATAAAACTCAGCTAAAGCAGGCAGGGGCAGTAAAGCCAGCGCCAGAACCAACCCGCGCATCTATTCGGCGGGCGAGGCCGTCGCTTTGCTGGCCTCTTTTTCCTGGACCTCCTCCAGCCACAACGAGTGGTGCTCGCGTGCCCATTGCTCTTCGACTTCGCCGGTTCCCATGGCGTCAAATGCACCTTCCATCCCGACCGAGCCGAGGTAGATATGGGCGATGATGATGGCGATGAAAACATAGGCGATCATCACATGCCAGACCTGCGCGTATTGCATTTCCTCTTGCGGCGACATCTGCACCGGCAGGCTCAAACCCATTGCCTGAGGCAGGCCGGTTGCATTGGCGATCTGGAAGGTTTTGGCAAACAGAGGCATCTCGAACGGGAACAGCAGAGACAGGCCCGAAAGGCTGATCGACACGCCCAGCAGAATGCAGGACCAGAATATGACCTTTTGACCGGCATTGAACTTTTTGGCCGGCGGGTGGCTGCCTTTGGTGAACAAACCGCCACCGGCGGCCAGCCATTTCAGGTCGGTCCGGTTGGGAATGTTGTGAGCGATCCAGTTCACCGTCACGATGATCAACCCCAAAATAAAGGCCCAGGCGAGGTTGTTGTGTAGCCACTTGCACCCTTGCGCAATAGTCGCGAAGCCTTCTTTTCCAAAGATCGGGATCAGGAAATCCCGCCCATACAGTGTCAACAGCCCTGTAAACCCAAGCACTAAAAAGGACCCGGCGAAAAGCCAGTGGCCGAACCGCTCAAACCCATTGAAACGCGTGACTGTGCGCCCGGTTTTCTCACCATCAATGCGGATTTTGCCACGGATCAGGAAGAACAGCAGGATCACGGCGGCCATGCCTGCAATGATGTAGGTTCCGTATTCTCGCAACGGTCCGGTGCGGAAAGCCCACCACCACATGCCACCATCCTGGATAAGAACACTGGCTGCGGGCCCCTGAGACGACACGGTGACATCCGCCGACCCATAGCGTAGCGCGCGATAGACATCACTGTCCGAGGCCACACCGGCAGTACCAAACTGCCCCAGCAAACCTTCGACATTGCCTTGGCCAGTGTTTTCCGAGCGATAAGTGTTGTCCACTTTCTCGCCCCGTTGACGGGCCAGAATATCCTCAAGCGTCGTGGCCCCTCCGGTGGCCGAGCGATCCGGTGCCGGGGATTCCGGGGCGTCCTGCGCCCATGTGGCACCGGTCAGGAAGAGTGAGAAGAGCAGAAAATGGATCAGGCGCATGGGTTCTCTCCCTATTCTTGGTCGTGTCAGCGGTCAAAGCCGCCGATCTGCTTGTGAAAAACGGCTCCGACAGGGGACAGGGCCGCCTGAAGGTCGTCTTTCGCGGGGCCGTAGACATCAAACTGAACCGGCGTAAGTAAGGACATAAACCGATCCGCGAAATTTGCCCCAAAATTCTGCATATGAATTATCGCATCATCTGAACTTGCGTAACGTTCATAGATGTGAATGGCGCTGTCGCTTTGATGCCACTCATAGGTTTTAGCGCCTGTTTCCTCGAGGGTCGCGGCGACCATTTCGGCCATCAGGGCCTCGAACTCGGACTGTTTTTCTGGGTTCAGGTCCAGCTTCAACAGCCAGTAGATATCGTTGGTCATAGGCGTCCTACCTTCGTCAGGAAAGGCGGCGACCGACAGGCGGCCACAGGCAAGGGTAAGACAGCCCCCGGCCTAGCGCAGGGGGCTGTCGAGCTTCGGATAGACCTTAGCCGTCTTTCTGGTCGTAGGCGGTGCCCCAACCCCACGCGCCCGAGCCAAAGCCGCGCGCCACAACGCGTTCGCGGTAGATGGCCGAGACCACGTCGCCGTCACCGGCAAGCAGGGCCTTGGTGGAACACATCTCGGCACAGATGGGCAGTTTGCCCTCGGCGATCCGATTGCGACCGTATTTGGCGAACTCTGCTGTCGAGTGCGTTTCTTCGGGACCACCGGCGCAGAAGGTACATTTGTCCATCTTGCCGCGCGATCCGAAGTTGCCCGCCTGCGGATATTGCGGCGCGCCGAAGGGGCACGCGTAGAAGCAATAGCCGCAGCCAATGCACAGGTCCTTGGAGTGCAGGACGACACCTTCTTCGTTCTGATAGAAGCAGTCGACCGGGCACACCGCCATGCAAGGCGCATCCGAGCAATGCATACAGGCCACCGAGATCGAGCGTTCGCCCGGGTTGCCGTCATTGATCGTTACCACCCTGCGGCGGTTGATGCCCCATGGCACCTCGTGTTCGTTTTTACACGCGGTGACACAGGCGTTGCACTCGATGCAGCGTTCAGCGTCGCAGAGAAACTTTGCTCTAGCCATTTTCGTCCTCCTTTACGCTGCCGAGATCTTGCAGAGAGTACATTTGGTCTCCTGCATCTGGGTTACTGAATCGTAGCCATAGGTCTGGGCGGTGTTAGAACTTTCGCCCAAGACATAGGGGTCAGCACCTGCGGGGTATTTGTGTCGCTGGTCCTCGCCCTGGAAATGACCGCCAAAGTGGAACGGCATAAAGGCCACGCCGGCGCCAACCCTGTTGGTCAGCATCGCCATCACCTTGACCTTTCCGCCCTCAGGACCTTCGACCCAGACCTGAGATCCGTCCCGAATGCCAAGGTTATTGGCATCGCGCGGATTGATCTCGACGAACATGTCCTGCTGAAGTTCGGCCAGCCACGGGTTGGACCGTGTCTCATCACCGCCACCTTCATATTCGACCAGACGACCAGACGTCAGGATTATTGGGTAATCCTTTGAAAAGTCGTTCTTTTGGATCGAAGCATAAAGAGTGGGCAGACGATAGGCTTGACGGTCCTCGTAGGTCGGATAGTCCTCCACCAGATCGCGCCGGTTGGTATAGAGCGGCTCGCGATGCAGCGGAATCGGATCCGGGAAGGTCCAGACAACCGCGCGGGCTTTGGCGTTCCCGAAGGGCGCACAGCCATGCTTGATCGCAACCCGCTGGATACCGCCGGAGAGGTCGGTCTTCCAGTTGGTTTCAGGACCCGCAACAGCGTCAATCGCCGCGCGTTCCTCGGCGGTCAGATCGCCATCCCAGCCAAGATCCATCAGCATCTGCATCGTGAATTCCGGATAACCATCCTGAATTTCCGATCCAACGCTATAGACCCCTTCGGCCAGCAGGTTGTCACCATCGCGTTCCACACCGAAACGGGCGCGGAAAGTCAGGCCGCCTTCGGCCACCGGCTTGGACATGTCATAAAGGTTTGGTGTCCCTGTATGACCCATTTCCGGCGTACCCCAGCAGGGCCACGGCAGTCCGTAATACTCGCCGTCGTTTGGTCCACCGATGGCTTGCAGCGTGGTTCTGTCGAACGTGTGCTGGTTGGCCATGTGGCTTTTCAGACGTTCCGGCGACTGCCCGGTATAGCCGATGGTCCAGAGGCCCGAGTTGAATTCACGCGTGATGCTTTCAACATTCGGGGTCTCGGCATCTTCCATCTCGATATTGCGGAAGAAGCGGTCCGCCCAGCCGAACTTGTTGGCGAACTTGGCCATGATGACCTCGTCCGGCAAGCTTTCGAACAGCGGATCAACCACCTTGTCGCGCCACTGCAGCGACCGGTTCGATGCCGTGGCCGAACCACGTGTTTCGAACTGCGTACAGGCAGGCAACAGGTAGACACCGTCGGTGCGGTCATGCAGAACAGCCGAGACGGTGGGATACGGGTCGATCACGACCAGCATGTCCAGCTTCTCCATCGCCGTCTTCATTTCCGTCATCCGGGTCTGCGAGTTGGGCGCGTGGCCCCACAGAACCATGGCACGAACGTTGTTGTCCTGATCCATGTTGGCCGGGTCTTCCAGAACACCATCGATCCAGCGGGAAACCGGGATGCCACGCTCATTCATGAGCGGCTTATCCTTGCCTTCCTTGTCCTTGATCGTGGCGAACTGACCTTTCAGCCAATCCAGATCTTCACCCCAGACGCGGCTCCAGTGACCCCATGCACCTGCGGAGAGGCCATAGTAGCCGGGCAGGGTATGGGACAGAACACCAAGGTCTGTTGCGCCCTGCACGTTGTCGTGGCCGCGGAAGATGTTGGTGCCGCCGCCCGATGTGCCCATGTTGCCAAGCGCAAGCTGAAGCACGCAATAGGCGCGGGTGTTGTTGTTGCCGTTCGTGTGTTGTGTACCACCCATGCACCATACAACGGTGCCGGGACGGTTGTTCACCATTGTCCGGGCGACGCGACGCAGCTGCGAGCCAGGCGTACCGGTAACGCGCTCAACCTCGTCCGGGGTCCACTTGGCAACCTCTTCGCGGATCTGGTCCATTCCCCAGACACGGGTGCGGATGAACTCTTTGTCCTCCCAACCGTTGTCGAAGATGTGCCACAGGATACCCCAGACCAGTGCAACGTCGGTGCCGGGGCGGAAACGGACATATTCATCCGCATGGGCCGCGGTGCGCGTAAAGCGCGGGTCGCAAACGATCAAAGGGGCGTTATTCTGCTCTTTCGCACGCAGGATATGCAGCAGCGAGACGGGGTGCGCCTCGGCCGGGTTACCACCGATGATAAAGATGGCCCGGCTGTTGTGCATGTCGTTGTACGAGTTGGTCATGGCGCCATAGCCCCATGTGTTCGCAACGCCAGCAACAGTGGTCGAGTGGCAGATACGGGCCTGGTGGTCCACGTTGTTCGTGCCCCAGTAGGCCGCGAACTTGCGGAACAGATAGGCCTGTTCGTTATTGTGTTTCGCAGAACCCAGCCAGTACACGCTGTCCGGCCCGGATTCTTGGCGGATGTTCATCATGCCGTCGCCGATCTCGTCGATCGCCTGTTCCCAGCTGATGCGCTTCCACTCTCCGCCTTCTTTTTTCATCGGGTACTTCAGGCGGCGCTCACCATGGGCGTGCTCGCGGACCGAGGCCCCCTTGGCGCAGTGCGCACCCAGGTTGAACGGGCTGTCCCAGCCGGGTTCCTGCCCGACCCAGACACCGTTCTGCACTTCGGCAACAACTGTACAGCCGACCGAGCAGTGAGTGCATACGGATTTGATGTTTTCAACGGCGGTGTTCGCCGCTGTCTGGGCGCTGGCTGGCGTCACGGTTCCACCCGTGGCGCTGATTGCGGCAAGGCCGCCGATCGTCAGGCCCGAGCCACGCAGAAATGCGCGGCGATCGACGGTTTTCTCGCCGACCTGGGACAGGATACTTGTCCGCTGGGGGCGTCTCGCAACCCCGTTGGTCTTTTTCCTAAGCATTACTTTCCTCCCTTGCGTGCCATGTAAGTCACGGCTGCTTGGTACTTCGCAAAACCGACGTCAGGGCCAATCGCAACCGTCTGTCGGGTGGTGAAAACGTCCGATCCTAGAACCGGGTGCTTTCCAGATATGCGCGTGTATGCGCGGTGTCCTGCATCCGGGTTTCGTCCGTGGGCAGCTCGGCTGCTTCGGCCTGTCCGGTCAGGCTGGCTGCGGCGACAGCAGCGGGTGCTGCGGTTCCGGCCAGTTTGAGGAAGTCGCGGCGCGTTGCACCTTCTTCCTTGGTCTTGCTCATGGGTGTCTCCTTTCCCATTTGCAGTTTAACGCCCCGCAAGGGACGCTGGCGAATGACAACGTCTCACGCTGCCGACATTCGGAAAGCTTCGCGCTCGATCTCCATAAAGACCCGACCGGCAGTGCCGACTGAGGCATAGAGGACCGAGTTCTCGGCGCCTTCCAAATCCGAATAGAAATGCGTGGCCCAAGGGCCGATATGTTTGTTCCAGAACGCTTTCTGGTCCTCCAAAGACGCGGGCGCGCCGAACCGGCCGACGATCATACCCGCCATCATCTCCATCAACGAGGCGATGTTGTCTTCGGGTTCATAGACGTTTTTCGCCCGCGTGATACCGCGCACAGCCATGTCATTGCGCAGCTGAGCCAATGGTTTCTCGTTCAGGAATCCGGTTAGGTAAAAGCTGGCATAGGGCAGAAGCTCTCCGCGTCCCAAACCGATGAACAAGGCATTGAACTCACGTTCAGCAGACGCAGGTTTGGTGACTTTGGCCACCCGAGCCATTGCCTGAATAGCCTGACCCAGATCGCTGTCATCGCCGCTGAGACCCACCATCTGGTCCAGAAGCATCTGATCTGGCGGACCGGCCAGCAGCAGGCCCAGAAAGTTGTAGAAATCCGCGCGCAGGCGATCCTCGGCCGAGACATCCATCTGTTGCGCTTCACTTGCGGTCATTCGGTTATCCTTCGAATTCAAATTTCATGCGGCGCGGGGCAGGGGCGACTTCCGCCTCCTCTGGCGCGTTAGGTTCTATTTCCGCCACGAGAACGGGCTCTGGGTCGGGCAGGTCGATTTCTTCGGGTTCTGGCTGAGGTTCCTCGGCCTCGACCTCGATATCGGAATCTTCCGCCTCGGCTTCGGCCTTGGCGGCCAGCGCTTCGACATGAGCAAGCATACCCTTGCCGACCTGATAGGCGGTCTGAAGGTTTTCGATCACACAGGCCGCATCGGTGTAGTCCTCACCATAATCCACCAAGCCGTCTACATTGGCCAATACCGGGTTCAGTCGCCACAACCTGCGCAGGGCGCGGCGGCGAAGACGATCGGGGACAGCTTTGGCCATAAAGCCCGAGACATCGTCACCAGCTTGCAACTGATCGGGATCGGGGAGGTTGAGCTCGGCCAGAATCTCGGCGTCGGTTTTTTCTTCCAGCTCGGCGCGCTGATCTGCGATCACCTGTTCTTCGGCTGCGATTACTTCGGCCTCAGCCTTGGCCTGAACGGCGGCTTTGCGGCGGGACCAGAAATCGCGGGCTTCGGTCATTGGATGATCCTCCGCGGGGCGCGGTAAACATCAGACGTTTGTCGGATGCGCGCATCGCCTTTGCCATCTTCGACCAGATCAGTGCGTTTCTTGTCGCGCTTGCGTTTAACGAAGACTTCATCGCGGTGATGTTCCAAAGCGAAATCCCGCACCCAGGCGATCAGCCCGTCGGTCATTGGAATTTTCTCGACAATCTCTTCACCGGTATCTGCGTAATCCTGTCCTTCATAGGGTGAGGCTGTGACCAGCACAGCATCCATCGGGCGCTGCCCGTCCAGCGCATCGCGCAGCACAAGGTATATCGAGGGCGTGCCGTCGGACAGGTTGACCATATACGCCTCGGTCTCATCCGCCCACAACGTCAGGGGCAGGGTTGCTGCGTGGTATTCTACAGCCTCCCCTTCACGGCGCATTTCGTGCCAGTCCGCAGGACCGGCGCCGGGCAAAACCGCGACGGCGCGCCAGTTCCATTTCGCCCAGCGAGTGACTCCGGGCGCTTTGCGCACGACGACGCCAATTGGCATTTCAATTTGATGAGCGGCCTTCGCCACGTATTCCTCCCCGGAAGGCTCTCCCCTGCCTTCCCCATGTCCACTATGGTACACAAAATGATCTTCTGCCAAGCCCAAGCACTACGACTTTAGTCGCATACGGTGATAGCGAGTTCGTGAGGGGCCTTGTTCCCCGGTAGAAAAACAGGGTTGTTTAGCGCGTCCGGGGGTTGGATTTGGCGTGTTTGCGATGGGGTTTACATTGCCGTCCCCTGAATACAGCCTACTGTGCTGTGAGATGGCGCGACATCCGGGGAGGGGATATGAGCACCAAACTACTATTATGCGACTGCGCGGGCACTCAGCGCGTGGACGCAGACAAGATTGCGTCCGCTTGCGATGCGACATGTTCCAAGGTCCACACGGCGCTGTGTACGCGCGAATTGGAGACAGCTGCGAAGTTTATGCAGGACGGTGACGTGATTGTCGCCTGTGGGCAAGAGCAGGAAGTCTTTCGCAACCTGGCCGAAGAGCTTGGGGTCGAGGCCCCAGGTTTCGTCGATCTACGAGACCGCGCGGGATGGTCGGATGAAGGCGCTGATGCCGCCCCCAAGATGGCAGCGCTGGCTGCCGAGGCGCTGTTGCCGCAGCCGATCACGCCCAGCGTGGATGTCGTCAGCGAAGGCACGTGTTTTATCATCGGCCCCGGTGCAGTTGCGTTTGATCTGGCCGAGCGCCTGTCGTCGACCTTGGCCGTCACGGTCCTCAGCACCGACGATAGCGAGCCGATGTCGCGGGCCTACGATGTGGTGCGCGGGCGTGTTCGGTCGCTGACCGGTGCTTTGGGTGGATTTTCCCTGCGGCTGGATGCGCTGCAACAGTTAGAACCCGGCGGACGCGGAGCCTTTGCATGGTCGGAACCGCGCGACGGGGCGGGCTCATCCTGCGATATCGTTCTGGACCTGACCGGGGACACGCCTTTCGTGCAGGCCCCCGCCAAGCGCGAAGGGTATCTGAGGGCCGATCCCAAGGATACCGTCGCTGTAGAACGTCTGGCCTTTGAAGCGGCGCAACTGGTCGGCACCTTTGAAAAACCGCTTTATGTTCGGATGGAGGAAACTCTCTGCGCCCATTCCCGCGCCGAACAGGTAGGGTGTTCTAACTGCCTGGACATCTGTCCAACCGGTGCGATCACCTCTGCGGGCGAACACGTGTCAATCGACCCTATGATCTGCGCCGGATGCGGAGGATGCGCTGCGGTCTGCCCCTCGACAGCGATCACCTACGAAGACCCGCCGGTTGCAGCACTTTTGTCCCGGATGCACATTCTGGCGCGCACTTATAGACGGGCCGAGGGACAAGCGCCCCGGCTGCTGGTTCATGATGCCCACGGGGCTGAAATGATCCGACTGTCCGCCCGCTTTGGTCGTGGTCTGCCTGCCGACGTGATTCCATTGGAACTGAATGTGATCTCGGGCTTTGGCCATTCCGAAATGCTGGCCGCGCTGGCCCATGGATTTGCCCGTGTGGATGTGCTGCTGGCGCCAACGACTGAGCGGGATGCATTGGACAGGGAACTGGCATTGGCCGAGGCCATCGCAGGCGTGGGCAAGCTGGGCCTGATTGATGAAGCGGACCCGGACGCTATGTCCGATCAGCTATATGGTCAGGATGTTCCAGCACCTTTGGCCGACACGGTGCTGCCCTTGGGAAATCGGCGTCAAATCGCACGCTTGGCCGCGCAGGCGCTTAATCCACAGGCCGATGCTCCGCTGCCATTGCCCGAAGATGCGCCTTACGGCGCGGTGGCCGTGAATACAGACAGTTGCACGCTGTGTCTGAGTTGCGTGTCGCTCTGCCCGTCGGGGGCGCTGATCGACAACCCGGATATGCCGCAGCTGAACTTCCAGCAGGATGCTTGTTTGCAATGCGGCATGTGCCGAACAATCTGCCCCGAGGACGCGATCACGCTGGTCCCGCAACTGGACCTGAGCGATGCCGCCTTGTCTCAGCAGGTGTTGAACGAGGAAGAGCCCTTTGCCTGTGTCGAATGCGGCGCGCTGTTCGGCGTTAAATCCACTGTCGAACGGATCATGGAGAAGCTGTCGGGCACGCATCCAATGTTCGCCACCTCGGAGCAGGCGCGGATGATCCAGATGTGCGACAATTGCCGAGTGAACGCGCAGTTTCAACATCAGGACAATCCGTTCCAATCCGCGCCGCGCCCGAAGGTGGTCACGACCGAGGACTACTTCTCAAAAAGGAAGGATCACTGAAGTTGCAGCGGAGCGCCCAGATCAGCGGCGCGAATGACCGAGACAAAGGCCAATATCGCATCCAGCTCGTCCAGCGTTATCTCGACCGGATGAATGGGCGAGGGGCGTTCCGGGTCGAAGGGCGGTGTCAGCCCGTCGATCTGGGTAAAGGCCGGATGCGGGTTCAGGGCAAAAAACGCCTCGAACCGTTCCGACCAGTCCGGCATCGCACGCAGTACGGCAAAGGATGGCGTCGAGCCCAGCCCGTTCATGCGGTTTTGAGGGCCGATCACGTGGCATCGCCCGCAATGGGTCATCGACAGTTCCTCGCCCAACAGGGCATCGCCGTCGATCACGGTTTCTTCCTGCACGGCGGCGATCTCGAACTCGGCCGAAAACGGCGTGCCATTGTCGGGGGCGAACCCTTCGACCGTGCGTTTGCCGATATCCGACAGCAGCCAGTCGCGGAACCGTTCGTGTTTGGTGTCGTCCCCGATGCGCAGGTGGTATATCACCCCATCGCGGGCAAAGACAGGATCACCCGGAGGGCCGCTTTCCAACACCAAAACGCCCGCGTCATCGGCAATAACCCGTATCCCGGTCTTGAGAGAAAAGCGGGGAAGAATATGTTGCAACAGGCCAGAGTCGGTAACTTCGGGCGGGGCAGTCAGCCCGAGCGCCTCTTGCGACCAAGAGGGGGTGGCGGTGAGCGTCAGGCTCAGGCACAAAAGGAGTACGCGCATGGGGTCAGCCTAGCGGCAGCGCCCCAATTGCGTCAAATAAACAGAATGAGACGGAGACACATGCAATGAACAGCAGCCACATGGTTGGGAAAATCAAAGGGTTACAGGCATGAGTGTTCGTGACGCGGTTCTGGCGAACCTCAAGAAGATCACTGATCCGGTGTCGGGTCAGGACATTGTCAGCGCTGGTATCGTGCGCGCGCTGAACGTCGAAGGCGACGCCGTTCGCTTTGTGATGGAGATCGATCCCAAGCACGCCGACAAGATGGAGCCGGTGCGCGTGACGGCTGAGCAGGCCGCGCAAATGGTGGATGGCGTGGCCAAGGTTTCGGCCATGCTGACCGCGCATTCCGACAAGGCACCGCCAGATCTGAAACCCAAGCCGAAACCGGCGCAGACCGGCCCTCAGCCGGTGGCCGGTGTGGATCGGATCATCGCTGTTGCTTCGGGCAAGGGCGGGGTCGGTAAATCGACCGTGTCTGCGAACCTTGCCTGCGCGCTGGCCGCTGAGGGACGGCGCGTGGGTCTGTTGGATGCCGACGTTTATGGCCCGTCGCAACCCCGGATGCTGGGCGTCTCGGGGCGTCCGGCCAGCCCCGATGGCAAGACGATCCTGCCGCTGCGCAATCACGGCGTCACCATGATGTCCATGGGGCTAATGACCAACGAAGGGCAAGCGGTTGTCTGGCGCGGCCCGATGTTGATGGGCGCGTTGCAGCAGATGATGAACCAGGTGCAATGGGGCGCGCTAGATGTGCTGATCGTCGACCTTCCGCCCGGCACCGGTGATGTGCAACTTACGCTGAGCCAAAAGTTCCAGGTGGATGGCGCAATCGTTGTCTCGACCCCGCAAGACGTTGCCCTGATCGATGCCCGCAAGGGGATCGACATGTTCAACCAATTGAAAACGCCGATCCTCGGCATGATCGAGAACATGTCCACGCATATTTGCTCGAATTGTGGGCATGAGGAGCATGTGTTCGGCCATGGTGGCGTGAAATCCGAGGCTGAATCGCTGGGTGTACCGCTGCTGGGGGAAATCCCGTTGCATCTGGACATTCGCGTGGCCGCTGATGGGGGTGCGCCCATCGTGGTCAGCAAACCCGACAGCCTGCAGGCCGACGCGTTCCGCAAAATCGCCCGTGACTTGATCGCCAAGGGAAACGCATGAGCGAGCCGGTTTTTCCCCCTCTGTTGGTCGGTCACCCGGTGCAGGGGGGACAAGATCCGTTTCAGCGCGCGCAAGCCATGGCTTCGCTGGGATGCGATGCGGGCACCGTGGTTTACAACATTCAGGCTGACCGCTTACGCGTGGCTATCGTCTTTGCACCCGAAGTTCCGCTGCAGGACGCGATGGCGATGTTGCCGCTCTGCGCCGTGGGGTTTCAGAACGCACTGGGCGCGCTGGCCCCGCCCGAGGTGGCGGTCCATCTGGACTGGGACGGCCCGATCTGTGTCAACGGGGCTAAATGCGGGATCTTTCAGGTCGCGGCCTCAAGCACTGCGCCCGAAGAAGAACCCGATTGGCTGATCGTCGGCTGGGAACTGGCACTGCTGCAAACCAGCGACGCGCCCGGCGAAAACCCAGATATTACAGCGCTTTATGACGAAGGCTGCGCTGAGGTGTCGCCGACTCAACTGGTCGAAAGCTGGTCGCGGCATATGCTGACATGGCTCAACCGCTGGCAAGAAGACGGAAATGCGCCGCTTCATGCCGAATGGATGGGGCTGCTACGCGGGGTGGGCGAACCCTATGACACAGGTGTCTTTCTGGGCGCCGACGAGCGGTTCGGAATGCTGATCCGCGACGGTGCCGAAACAACCCTGCGCCCCTTGACGGATCTACTGGAGAACTAAAGATGAAACTGGCCCGCGCGATTCATTTCGACGAAAGCGACATGAACGTATTTCATTCCCCGGCCCGCACGGGCGAGTGGTGTATCTCGGGCGGGTTCGAGTTTTCGAACTGGGGCGAGGGCGATCTTGAGGGCAAGGCCCGGCAGGCGTTCTCGAACGGTTGGTTGGGCGTTGAGACCTTTGGCCGGGTGACATTCGTGGCCGTGACGCAGGTGGAACCCTCCGAGATCGACCAGATCGCGCAGAACCTGGCCGAGCATTTCGTGCAGTTCTATGGCGCACCTTCGGTCGAAGCCGCCTTGGGCGTGGCGCAATCAGAGATCACCCATATGTCCGAGCTGTGCGAAGAACATGCGCCCAACACACTGCTGACTGTTGCCCGTGAACTATCCGAGACCGGTGTGCATGAGGCTTTCCGCATCATCACCCCGCAGGAAACCCAGCTTGAGGCGTTGGCCGTGCATGGCTCGCTAGACGACTGACAAATGCGGTTGCAGTCTAGGGTGCTGGGCCAGTTTCATCTGCGCATAGGACAAGTCATGCGGATCGGTGCTGTAACCTAACAAATCGAAATCCGGTCGAAACGCATTGATGACCATTTCTGTTAGTTCCGGGTCGTAGTACTCGGCGATTCTACGTGATCGCTTGGACTTGTTTTCATGGTCCAATGTCGCGTTTACGCCGATCTCGGAGCAAAAAGACCGGAAATCAGCGTTTAGGTTTTCCAAACGCCCAACAGTACCGACGATGCAGCGGTCCTGCGGGTCCAACACATACGACGATTGACAGTTTGGCGAACATTCGGTCCCACAATACTCAATAATAAACTCTCGAAAACTGATGTCCTTAATCGCGTTATGCAAGGGGTGAATATCGGTCTGCTGTATATAGCTGAACAACGAAATCTGGAGGTCGAACGGGTTCCGAACAAAGGCGAGCGAATGCATTGCCCAATATCTGTCACCCAAATGCTGGACGTAGTCTGTCGCCTTCGCATGGACTGGAAGAGGTTGGAATTTCGACTTTGGGTAAAGCCCAGTATTTAAAGTCCTCTTGTCGAGGCTTTTGAGCGACCGCTGAAGGGGATTTGGTCGGTCAAATTCTTTTCGCAACGCCCATGCAACCGAACTTCCGCCGGTTTTGGGGATGTGGACAAAGACGATTTTCTTCTTGCTTCCAATCATTGTACGGGGTTGTACGATATTAGATCGCAATAAGTGAATACATAAAATAAACTAAATCAGGTCAGCAAAACCGCCAAATTGACCGCGTTTGAAAATCAATCCTTTTCCGGTCCGATACATGACTTTTTCGACCTCTCCGATCAGGATCAGATGGTCTCCGGCCTCGTACCGGGCGTGAAGTTGGCAGTCAAAGCGGGCAAGGCAATTCGACAGTTGCGGCCGGTTGGCGTGGTCCGGCGCCCAATCCGCGTGGGAAAAATCCGCGCCGTCACGGGCGAATTTCAGCGCCTGATCCTGCTGATCTTGCGCCATAACGTGGATTGAATAGTGCTGGCAGTCATGAAACGCACCGAACCGGTTGGAATCCTTTGCCAGACACCATAACACCAAAGGCGGGTCCAGCGAGACCGAGGAGAACGAGTTCACCGTGATCGCACGTGGACCCAATTCGGTGTGGGTAGTAACGACTGTGACACCAGTTCCGAAACAGCCCAACGCCTCGCGGAAGGCGGTGCTTTGATCCGGGGTAGGGGTAAAGGTCGTTTCCGTCATTGCGCGCTCGTTCAGTGGCCGGGCCTCAGGTGCCACGACCCGGTGGGATTGTCCACGAAAAGCTGTGTTTAACCGATTTATTTTCCAGCTTAGTTCAGGTCTTCCAGCAAGCGCCCATGCTGACGCGTCGCCTCGATAACCGCACCGAACGTGTTCATGCCGCGCGCTTGTAACATGGGCAGCATACGAACCAGAGCCTCAGCCGTGGCGACGGCGTCGCCCAAGGCGGTGTGACGCAAAGCGTCCGGAATGGTGATATCCAGCCTCTCACACAGCGCGTCCAGTGTGTGTTTGTCGCTGGCCCCGAACAGCACGGCGGACAGCAAGACCGTGTCCAGAATGGGGTGATCCCATGCGACGCTCATCTGGTTGGCATGGCGGCGCAAAAAGGCCATGTCGAAGGGCGCATTGTGGGCCACGATCACGGCGTCCCGCGCGAATTGATGGAACACGCGGCCTGCCTCGGCAATCTTGGGCGCATCCTGGACCATGGCATTCGTCACTTTATGCACCTTGGTCGAGGCCGGCGGGATTGGCATCTCCGGATCAACCAGCATATCCAACTGTTCGCCTTCGATGATCCGACCATTCACCACCCGAACAGCGCCGATTTGCACGATCTCATCCTTGTGCGGCAATAGACCTGTGGTCTCGGTGTCGAAGACGACAAAACACAGGTCTCGCAGTTCCAGCGTCTCAAGCGCGCGGTTGGCTTCCGAGTTCATCAGTGCGAAATCATAGACCAGCGGGCGTGAGGCTTCGGGCGCGATATTGGCGACGCTGTCATCGAATATCAGCATGTATCCGGGCGCATCGCCCAAGGGCTTCATGCGGGTCGCAAATGACTGGGTGCCGTCGGTGCTTGTCAGCGTGCAGCTGACCTCGATCCCGGTTTTGACCAGTTTGGCATAGGCATGTTCCAGCGGTTCAGATTGAAAATATTCCGACAGTGCCGCGTTCAGGCGGGGATGTGAAATCTGAGCCAGAACCTCGGCCGCCTGTCCATCATAAAGAACGATCTTATGGGTCGGACTGGCCAGCAGCATGGCCACCGGGATATCAGTCAGCAAAGCGGTCAATCGTTGCTTTTCAGCGGCCAAATGTGCGGTTTCGGCGGCGACGGCTTCGGCCACACTCAGGGTCTTTTCTGAAAGCTGATCAGCTAGACCTGCAGCCGCAGGGGCCAGATCGCCCAGATAGCGCGCGGCCTGCATGTCCATGTCCGAGCTGACACCCGCATGAGCGCGCGCCCGCAGTTCCGCTGACAGACGCTCGATCGGTTTGGCGACGTTGTCATCGAACAAAAGCCAGACGGCAACGATCAGTGCAACGAAGCCGAAACCCATGATGATTTCAGCAAAAATGAACGCGTTGATCAGGTCCGGGTCGGCCACGCGGCGGTAACTGATCCACAGTGCCAGTGCGCTGACGACTACTCCGCCAACGGCCAGCAGGCAGAAGAACAGGAAGATACGTAGGCGCAGGCTTAGCCGGGTCAGCATGTTACACTCCGCAGGTGGCCTCGATGATGGGGTCGTCGGTTGTGCCGGTGATCCAGTCGGCATTCACAAGCTGCCCATCAGCCCCGAACTCTGCCCCGTCGGCTAGATTGGCGCGCAGGTTTTGCGCGCAATCGACCGCAACAGGCAACTTGGACACGGGTGCCCAGCGGCCAAAGAAATAGAGGTCAACCAGCCGCTGTTCCGGCACTTGTTCGTTTGTGCGGACCGAGACGGTGTCAATCGCCGCAAACCGGTTCACGAAGGGTACCGCATAGGTCCAGGGACGGTATAGCGCGCGGCTTTCGACCTCTTGCACCACGGTCATCCCGTCGGGCAGTGTGTCTTTGGTGCGGTCGTACCACGAATACTCGCTCGAGATCGTCATTGCGATCATCCCAAGCCCTGCAGCGACCGGCGCGACCCATTTGGGCAGACGACCGCCGGTAAATTTGTTTATCACCATCACCACGCCGGCGAATGCAATGCCTGCAAAGATGGTGGCGATCAGTTCGAGGAACATTCTGTCTCTCCCATTTCCAGCCGGTTTACCCCAGCATTCCTTTTCCGTGGCCAACCGCTGATTGCATCGTTTTTATCACGACAAACGCGTCCCTTAGATGACTTCGCTCAAAGTCTGACAAGTCCGATGGCGGCAGGAAGTTATCCGGTTTCTTGTCGCCTTTCACAAGACGCACCTGATGTTCCAGCCTTGTTTCAGCGATCAGGTCATAGGCGTCCAGCAGATCCCGCGCGCCGGACGCACTGAGGATACCTGCCGATCCTGCCGCTTTCAGCCGCGCGCGGGTATTGGCCTCGGGCAGCTTGCCTTGCAGGCTGTAAATCCGCGCCAGATCGACCACTGGCACAACGCCGTTATGTTTTAAATCCAGCGTGTTGCGGTGCTCACCTGACCGGATGGTGGCAAAGCCGCGCAGCAGGCCAAGGGGCGGTGTGTGTTTCAGTGAGTTCGAGATCATATGCGCCACGAAGATCGAATTCGAACGCGCGGCAGCCAGCGTATCGGCTTGCAGGTCGTCGAACAGGTGGAAAGCGCCGCCGATAGGGCGCAGGTCGAACATGACCGAAGCCAGCATCTGCGCCTCAGGGTCAGGCTTGGCGATCCAGCCCTTGAAATAGTCGAGCCAGACGCGCACCGGCTGGCACCAGCGCGGGTTCGTCGCCATCATGTCGCCGGGGCAATAGAAATACCCACAAGTGTCCAGCCCATCTGAGACGAATTTGGCCAGCGCGTGGAAATAGGACATGTCCCCTTCGGACACGCTGTCATCCAGCATCAGGCAATTGTCTTGATCCGACACGCCTGTCTGTTCTTGTCGACCTTGCGATCCGCAAGCCAGCCACAGATAGGGCACTGGCGGGGGGCCAAGTTTGGCTTCCGCCAACAGTAACAATCGACGCGTCGCCGTATCCGCGATATCGGTGATCAGGCGTGTGACGATCTCATGTCGGTTCCCGGCGGCGACGAGCTGTACCAGAAGCTGCGGGATTTCATCGGTCACGTCAGCCATCTGCTGGGCGGTCTGCGCCGACGCGATCCGCCGGACCAACTCGGCAGAGTTGACGGCCTGATAATGGGTCAGGTCGGTCTGCGTCACTATACCGACCAGACGACCGCCTTCGGAAATCGGGATATGGCCAATGCCGCGCTCCATCATGATGTGCAGAACGTCTGACCCGATATCGGATGGGGACAGGGTGATGGGATCGGCGGTCATGATGGCTGAAATGGGGGTGTCGCCGGGCATCCCATCGGCCACGAACTTGCCCGAGATATCGCGCAACGTGGCGATCCCGCGCAGCGCGTCCCCCTCGGTCACGCAAAGTGATGAGATATGTTTGTCCCGCATCGCCTGCGCAGCTTCACGGACCAGTGTGTCCGGCGGGCAGGTGGCAGGGTTGTGTGCCATCAGCACGTCGATGGCGCTTGTCGCCAGACTTTGCGGGCCCTGGCGCGCATCACGGGTGCGGTTAAAGAACTTTGCGACAACCGAATGCCCGTCAATCAATGCGCGCACCAGATCAGACGGCAGAACCAACAGTACTGAAGGCGCGTGCGTTTTGGCCTTGGTGAGCGCCTTGCCGTCCTTCAACAGGCCCCGTTCGCCAAAGGAATTGCGCAATCCCAGATGAGAGACCACGGCGTCGTTCTCATCCTTGATCTCAACCTGTCCTTCGTAAATCACAAAGACGCCGGGCAGGGTATGGCCCAGCTCATAGATTGGAGAATCCTCTTCGACCTCCCAGACCTCGATCTGTTGCGCGACAGAATCCAGCAGGTCGTGGGGCAGGGCGTCATAGGGATGGACGGATTTCAGAAACCGGGTGATCTCGTCATGGGACAGGGGCATGGGCTACTCCTCGGTTTCGGGTTGAAAAATCCCGCCCGGTGGTGTGCCGGGCGGGAGTAGTCAGTCGAAAGACGCGGCCTTTGGCAATGGGCCAATGGGCCGCATCAGGGCTCAGTGATCCTGAGCTGCACCCGCGCCACGGGGAATGCGGATGCTTTCGACCATATCTTTGATCTCCTGCGGGGTCTCCTTGGTCGCGCCGGCTACAAAGTAGGCGACGGCAAAGTTGACCATGGCACCGATCGCGCCGAACGAGGTGGACTTGATCGGACCCAGCAGCGGGTCAGCATCGGTGAACGAGTTGGTGCCCGGAATGAACAGCCAGCCCTTGTGCAGGAAAATGTAGACCAAGGTGACGACCAGACCAGCCAGCATACCCGCGACCGCGCCGGTGTTGTTGATGCGGGTCGAGAAGATCCCCATCATCAGCGCCGGGAAGATCGAGGCCGCTGCAAGACCGAAGGCCAATGCCACCGTCTGCGCCGCGAAGCCCGGAGGGTTAAGACCCAGCCAGGTTGCCACGGCGATGGCGACTGCCATTGCGATCCGCGCCGACAGAAGCTCGCCTTTTTCCGAGATCTGCGGGTTGATCGCGCCCTTGATCAGGTCGTGAGACACAGCCGACGAGATTGCGAGCAGCAGGCCCGCAGCGGTCGACAGAGCAGCGGCAAGACCGCCGGCAGCGACCAGACCGATCACCCAACCTGGCAGGTTGGCGATCTCGGGGTTGGCCAGAACCAGGATGTCACGGTTGAACTTAGTCAGTTCGTTGCCCGCCCAGCCTTTTTCTTCTGCAATCGCGTTCAGAGCGTCCGACTTGTCATTGTAGTACTGGATTTTGCCGTCGCCGTTCTTGTCTTCCCAGTCCAGCAGACCGGTTTTCTGCCACGTGGCCATCCAGTCATAGCGCGCGTCATTGTCGATCTGTTCAACCGAAACAGCGCCACCTTCGATGCCACCATTCGGCCACATCATTTCACTGATGTTCAAACGGGCCATGGCACCAACAGCAGGAGCGGTCAGGTACAGCAGCGCGATGAAGACCAACGCCCAGCCAGCGGACCAACGTGCGTCAGACACTTTCGGTACGGTGAAGAAGCGCATGATGACGTGGGGCAGACCCGCAGTACCGATCATCAGCGACAGGGTGAACAGCACCATGTTCAGCGTGTTCGAGTGGTGCGTGGTGTATTCGTTGAAACCCAACTCGGTCACGATGGCGTCCAGCTTGGTCAGCAGGGGTTCACCGCTTGCAGTGTCACCAAACAGACCCAGCGCCGGAACAGGCGTGCCGGTCAGTTGCAGCGAGATGAAGATTGCCGGGATGGTATAGGCAGTGATCAGCACGCAGTACTGAGCGACCTGAGTGTAGGTCACGCCTTTCATCCCACCAAACACCGCGTAGGCAAAGACAACACCCGCGCCAATCAGCAGACCGGTTGTGTTGGACACCTCAAGGAAGCGGCCAAAGGCCACGCCAACGCCGGTCATCTGACCGATAACGTAGGTAACCGAGGCAACGATCAGACAGATCACCGCAACGATACGGGCCGTTTGGCTGTAGAAGCGGTCGCCGATGAATTCCGAAACGGTGAACTTGCCGAACTTACGCAGGTAAGGGGCAAGCAGCAGAGCCAGCAGCACGTAGCCACCGGTCCAACCCATCAGGAAGGTCGAGTTGTCATAGCCGGTGAAGGCAATCAGGCCCGCCATCGAGATGAACGAAGCCGCAGACATCCAGTCCGCCGCTGTCGCCATACCGTTGGTGACCGGGTGAACGCCGCGACCGGCGGCGTAGAATTCAGATGTGGACCCCGCACGGGCCCAGATCGCGATGCCGATGTATAGCGCAAAGGATGCGCCAACAAACAGCAGGTTGATGGTAAACTGATCCATAATCCCCGCTCTCCCTTAGTCTTCTTCCACGCCGTGTTCGGCGTCCAGCTTGTTCATGCGCCAGGCGTAGTTGAAGATCAGCACCAAAAAGACCAGGATCGATCCCTGCTGGGCAAACCAAAAGCCCAGATCGGTGCCGCCAACCGAGATGCCGGACAGCAGCGGACGCAGCAGAATGCCGAATCCAAAAGACACCAGCGCCCAGATCGCGAGGCTGATGTAGATGAGACGCAGGTTGGCCTGCCAATAGCCCTTATCGGCCTCGGCAGTCTGCGCGGAGTTTGTGGTGTTATCCGCCATTGCGGGTTCCTCCTTCGCTACCTCGTTGGCGGCCCGTTGCCCAACTCCTCCAGTGCGTTGGACCGCTTCTCGAATGTGCCAAACGCCCCGTGACGTCCGGCAAAACTTCTCTGGTCCGCCAAGGCGGGTCCATTGAAGTATTCTGTTTTAAGGATCAAAGCCCGGTTTGGGCTTATCTCCTCCCCTTAACTCATGACCCCGCGCACAAGCCCTTGCAGGTCGTTGGCGATGGCGTCGATTTGGCCCATGGCATCAATGCCTTGCAGCACACCTTGGGACCGGTAGTAGTCAATCAGCGGCGCCGTCTGCGCGTGATACGCGGACAGGCGCGACGCAACGGTTTCCGCGTTGTCATCCGCGCGACGCTTGAATTCGGTGCCGCCGCAATTGTCGCATTTGCCTTCAACAGCGGGCACTTTGAACGTGTCGTGATAGCCTTCTCCACACATGGCGCAGGTGTAACGGCCCGAAATGCGCGCGACCATTTCAGCGTCCTGAACCTCAAGACTAATCGCCGCGCTGATCTTTTGATCCGATGTGGCCAGCAGCCCATCCAGCGCCTTGGCCTGAACGGTGGTGCGGGGGAAACCATCAAGGATGACCCCTTTCTGGCAATCCGGCTTGGCCATTCGGTCGCGCAGGATGGCGATGACGATCTCGTCGCTGACCAGATCGCCCGCTTCCATAACGGCTTTGGCGGCTTTACCTGCCTCGGTGCCTGCGGCAACGGCCTCACGCAGCAGGTCGCCGGTGCTGAGCTGAACCAGACCGAATTTATCTTCCAGCATCCGGGCTTGCGTGCCCTTCCCGGCGCCCGGAGGGCCGAGAAGGATCAGAACAGCGGGGGTGGTGGTAACGGCAGCGTCCATCATTCCCTCACTTATTCGCCCGGTTTTCGATCAGGTCTTCGACGACCGACGGATCGGCCAGTGTCGAGGTGTCGCCCAGAGAGCCAAAGTCATTCTCGGCGATCTTGCGCAGGATTCGACGCATGATCTTGCCCGAGCGCGTCTTCGGAAGGCCCGGCGCCCATTGAATTACGTCCGGCGAGGCAATCGGCCCGATTTCGGTCCGTACCCAGGTGCGCAGCTCTTTCATCAGCTCATCTGAAGGTTCACGATCATTCATCAAGGTGACGTAGCAATAGATGCCTTGCCCTTTGATTTCATGCGGGTAGCCGACCACGGCGGCCTCGGCCACGGCCGCATGTGCCACCAGTGCACTTTCGACCTCGGCCGTGCCCATACGGTGGCCCGAGACGTTGATCACGTCATCAACGCGGCCTGTGATCCAGTAATCGCCATCTTCGTCCCGACGGCAACCGTCGCCGGTGAAGTAGTAGCCTTTGTAATCCGAGAAATAGGTCTTCTCGAACCGTTCATGGTCGCCCCAGACGGTGCGCATCTGACCGGGCCAGCTGTCCTTGATGCACAAAACACCTTCAACGCCGTTGCCGTTGATTTCGACACCGGATTGCGGATCCAGCACCACGGGCTGCACGCCAAAGAAGGGTTTCATCGCCGAGCCGGGCTTGGTCGCATGTGCGCCGGGCAGGGGGGTCATCATGTGGCCGCCGGTTTCGGTCTGCCACCAAGTGTCTACGATGGGGCATCTGCCCTTGCCGACAACATCATTGTACCAGTTCCACGCCTCTGGGTTGATCGGCTCACCCACAGTGCCCAGCAGACGCAGATCGCCGAGGTCGTGCTTTTCAACGAACTCATTGCCCTGACCCATCAGGGCACGGATCGCAGTAGGGGCGGTGTAGAACTGATTGACCTTGTGCTTGGCGCACACCTCCCAGAAACGACCGGCGTCGGGATAGGTGGGCACGCCTTCGAACATCAGCGTCGTCGCACCGTTGGCCAGCGGGCCATATACGATATAGCTGTGGCCCGTGACCCAGCCCACATCCGCCGTACACCAATAGATGTCGCCCTCGTGGTAGTCGAACGTGACCTCATGAGTCAGCGCGGCATAGACAAGATAGCCGCCGGTTGTATGCACGACGCCCTTGGGCTGACCGGTCGACCCGGAGGTGTAGAGGATGAACAGAGGATCCTCGGCATTCATCTCAGCCGGGGCGCAATAATCGTCTGCCTCAAGCGCCATTTCGTTGTAATCATAGTCGCGATCGGCAATCCAAGTGGTTTGACCATTGGTGCGCTTGACGACCAGACATTTGACGGTGTCCTTGCAATGCAGCAATGCCGCATCCGCATTGGATTTCAGAGGGGTTTTGCGGCCACCGCGCGGGGCTTCATCCGCGGTGATGACAACCTTGGCGTCGCACCCATTGATCCGCGCTGCCAATGCGTCCGGAGAAAATCCCGCAAAAACAATCGAGTGGATGGCGCCAATACGGGCGCAGGCCAACATGGCATAGGCTGCTTCGGGGATCATCGGCAGGTAGATGACAACGCGGTCGCCTTTGCGCACGCCCAAGGATTCCAGAATGTTGGCCATCCGGCAGGTGCGGCGGTGCAACTCGGCATAGGTGATGTGCTGAGCCGCGTCGTTTGGATCATCCGGTTCCCAGATGATGGCGGTCTGATCGCCGCGTGTTTCAAGATGGCGATCCAGGCAGTTGGCCGAAACGTTCAGCGTACCATCAGCATACCAGTTGATGCCAACCGAACCGAAATCATAGCTGACATCCTTGACCTGCGTGAACGGTTTGATCCAGTCGACACGCTTTCCCTGCTCGCCCCAAAAGGCGACAGGGTCGTTGACGGAGGCTGCGTACATCTCGGAATATTTGTCAGCATCGACATGTGCACGCGCAACGGTTTCTGCAGTTGGCGGATAAGCTTTGGCATCTGCCTGGGCAGCGGTTGTCATTCTGAGGCTCCTCCCTCTAGGACTGAAATTGACGGGCTCGATTTTGCCTGCTGATTTGGCAATGTCGACCCGCATCCTCCCCGTACCGAATAATACGGAGAACTGAAAACAAGGGAATAAATTACAGAAAACTAAGGATTAGTTTGTAAATAAATTTCTTGATTCCCGTCAAATTAGAAAACAAATTTATAAAATGGATGAAAAATAAAATAGAAACATATAGTTGATTGTAACAAGTGAAAAGCGTGACAGCTGGCTTCTGATCCATAGGCAATAGGTATTAGAAACTCATCTTTTAGTTGTTAGCGCCAAACGGAACCGAGGAACACGGGCACGCGTCCCGCTCTGGGGGTTGGCACTTTAAGATGTTGGCGCTAGCTTTGCTTGCAAGCGCCCTGGAGAAGGGGCGCAAAAAAGGGAGAGATCACAATGAAAAAGATGCTGAGCGGTGCGGCTGTTGCCGCTTTGACCGTCGCCTTCGTGTCTGAGGCCGCAGCAACCGAATGGAGCGCTTCGGTCTGGGGTAAACGCCGCGCCTTTACTGAGCACGTTGAAAAACTGGCCGAGTTGGTCAGTGAAAAGACTAATGGCGAGTTCACCATCAATGTCAGCTATGGCGGCCTGTCCAAACCGCGCGAGAATCTCGATGGGATTGAGATCGGCGCGTTCGAGATGGCGCAATTCTGCGCGGGCTATCATCGCGACAAGAACCGGGCCATCACGGTGCTGGAGCTACCGTTCCTCGGGGTGAACAACCTGGAAGAAGAGGTGGCCGTCAGCCACGCTGTTTACGATCACCCGGCGGTGAAAGATGAGATGGCTCAGTGGAACGCGCGTATCATCATGACCTCGCCCATGCCGCAGTATAATCTGGTCGGCACCGGCGATCCGCGTGACAAGCTGGCTGATTTCGACGGCATGCGTGTGCGTGCGACCGGTGGTCTGGGTCAGGCATTCGAAGCGGTCGGAGGTGTCCCGACCTCGGTTCCCGCGACCGAGGCGTTCAATGCGATGGAATCGGGCGTCGTCGACACGGTGGCCTTTGCCCAACATGCTCACCTGTCTTTCGGCACAATAAACGAGGCTGATTGGTGGACCGCAAACCTCAACCCCGGCACAGTCAACTGCCCGGTGGTAGTAAATATCGACGCCTATGAAGCCCTACCGGCCGAACATCGAGAGGCACTGGACAGTTCGATTGATGAGGCGATTGATCATTACCTCGCCAACTATGGTGGCCTGCTGGAACAGTGGGACAGCGTCCTATCCGAGAAGGGCGTCGCAAAGGTCAAAATCGACGATGCGGTGATCGAAGAATTCCGTACCAAGGCGGCAGATCCGATCCGCGAGCAGTGGATAGCGGACATGTCGGCCCAAGGTCTGCCTGCGCAGGACCTCTATGATCTCGTTCAGGCCACGCTGAAACAACAGCGCGGCGGCAACTGATCGTATCGTCCGGGTGCCTCATCGGCGCCCGGACACCCATAAAGACAATAGGGGATCACCGGCATGGCAGGACAGGCCACGGTGCTTGAGGATGGCAGTCGTCTCAGCCGTCTGGATCATCAATTATTGCGATTGGAACGGTTCCTTGCCCTGATCAGTGGGATAGCTGTATTTGGGTTGATGGTTTTGGCCGTGGTATCGGTTAGCGGGCGTAACGCGTTCAACGCACCTTTGCCTGGCTATGTGGACTGGATCGAACAGGCCATGCCACTGATCGCGTTCCTTGGCATTTCCTTTGTCCAGCGGGATGGCGGGCACATCCGAATGGATATCGTCATCTCGCGCCTGCACGGGCGGGCGCTGTGGCTGTTCGAACTGATCTCGGTCGTATTGATCCTTGTTCTGATGCTAGCCCTTGTCTGGGGCAGCTGGTCCCACTTCGACCGCTCGTTCGACTTTGGCGCACCGTTGTGGAGCCGTGACAGCTCAATCGACATCGGTATTCCGCTCTGGCCTGCCAAACTGTTGGCTCCGGTTGCTTTCTCGGTGCTTTGCTTGCGGCTGATCCTGCAAATCTGGGGTTATGGCCGCGCCTTTGTCTTAGGGCTGGAGAAACCAGTGGCCGTGCCGCTGATACAGGATGTCGCCGCCCAGGCGGCTGCCGAGGCCGAGCAATTCGAAGGGCAGGACTAGATGGACACGATTGATATCGGCCTGTGGGTCACAGGCGGCCTTCTGGTTCTGGTCGTCACTGGGATGCGCGTGGCCTTTGCGGCAGGTTTGGCAGGTCTGGTTGGGCTGGTCTGGATTTTCTGGGCCAAGTTCGGCTATGATCCCGACCGCTTTGGCAAAGCACTGACCGTGGCTGTCAAAACGGCGGGGCAGGTGCCTCATTCCAAGGTTGCGGCCCATACGCTCAGCCTGATCCCGACCTTTATCCTGATTGGCTATCTTGCCTACTATGCAGGTCTGACCCGAGCGCTATTTGAAGCTGCCAAACGCTGGGTCGCCTGGGTGCCCGGCGGGTTGGCGGTGTCCACCGTCTTCGCCACGGCTGGCTTTGCGGCAGTGTCGGGCGCTTCGGTCGCCACTTCTGCCGTGTTTGCGCGCATCGCCATCCCCGAGATGCTGAAGGTCGGATACAATAAACAATTCGCGGCCGGCGTCGTCGCTGCTGGCGGAACGCTGGCCTCGCTGATCCCGCCATCTGCGATTCTGGTGATCTATGCGATCATCGTTGAACAGGATGTCGGCAAACTGCTGTTGGCCGGTTTCATCCCCGGCGCATTTTCAGCGGTCATTTACGGTCTGCTGATCGTTGGCATCGCCGTGATCTTCAAATCAGTTGGTCCACCCGTTACTGGGTTCACTTGGAAGCAGCGCTTTGCGGCACTGCCCGGTTCGTTCCCAATCGTCGCCGTGATCCTCATCATCATCTGCTTCGTCTACAACCCTTTTGGCGACAAGGCCTGGGGCACCCCCACCGAAGGCGGCGCGATCGGAGCCTTTATCGTCTTTTGTTTTGCGCTGTTTCACGGAATGCGCTGGACCGAGCTGAAATCGGCCCTGCTGGAAACAGCAAAGCTGACGGCCATGATCTTCTCGATCATCTGGGGGGTTCTGATCTATGTTCGGTTCCTCGGGTTCGCGGATCTGCCCGGGGCATTCTCGGACTGGATCACATCGCTTGAGATGTCGCCAATGCTGATCCTGATCTGCATCCTGCTGGCTTACGCGGTTCTGGGCATGTTCATGGACGCCATCGGGATGCTGCTGCTGACGTTACCGGTGGTCTACCCCGCAGTAATGGCCTTGAATGGCGGTGAAACCGTCAGCGCGGCTGAAAGCGCCTTTGGGATGTCTGGCCCGATGTGCGCCATCTGGTTCGGTATTCTTGTGGTGAAAATGGCCGAGTTCTGCCTGATAACCCCACCCATTGGGCTCAACTGCTTTGTGGTTGCAGGAGTCCGCCCGGACCTGAGCGTTCAGGATGTTTTCAAAGGCGTGACACCGTTTTTCATCGCAGACGCCGTCACCATCGCGTTGTTGGTGGCGTTCCCTGGTATCGTGCTCTATCTGCCGTCCTTGGCTGGGTAGCAGGTAATTTGCGAGGCTCTGCCTCGCGCTCCGGGATATTTTTAGCCAGATGAAAAGCGGATCCGTACTTCATCTGGCCCCAAATATCCCGGGGGAGTCGCCCGCAGGGCGGCGGGGGCAGAGCCCCCTGTTTAGCTTGCCCGCATCAGCATACCATAGAGATCTCGGGGATCGTCCGGGTCAGCGAGCATATCGAGAGCTTCGAAATAGTCGGTACCTTCGATTGCTGATTTGATATAGCAAAGGGCCGAGAAGTCCTCGATTGCGAAGCCCACACTGTCAAAAAGGGTGATTTGTTGGTTGTCCTTGCGACCCGCAGCTTGACCGGTCATGACCTGCCAAAGTTCAGTAACGGGATGATCGGGGTTCAGCGCCTGAATTTCGCCTTCGATGCGCGTTTGTTCGGGGTACTCGACAAAAATGTCCGAGCGGAGCAGGATGTCTCGATGCAGTTCGGTTTTACCAGGGCAATCGCCGCCGATGGCGTTGATGTGCACGCCAGGGCCGACCATGTTGTCGGTCAGGATTGTCGCGTATTTCTTGTCGGCCGTACATGTGGTGATGATCTGAGCACCCTCGATGGCGTCTTCGGGCGTTTTGCACAGCACAACCGTCAGGCCAGAGTTTTTTAGGTTCGCCGCACATTTTTCGGTTGCAGCGGAATCGGTGTCGTACAGACGTACCGAGGTAATTCCACACATGGCCTTGAATGCCAGGCACTGAAACTCGGATTGTGCACCATTGCCGATCATCACCATGGTTGTCGCGCCCTTTGGTGCAAGGTAACTGCCGACCAGGGCAGATGTGGCAGCGGTACGCAGGGCGGTCAGCAGGGTCATCTCGGTCAGCAGGGTAGGGTAGCCGGTATAGACGTCCGCAAGTAGGCCGAAGGCGGTGACCGTCTGAAGCCCTTCGGATGTGTTCTTGGGATGGCCGTTTACGTATTTGAACCCATAGGCCTCGCCATCAGACGTCGGCATCAGCTCGATCACGCCATGGGGGGAATGAGCGGGAATACGGGGCGTTTTATCGAAACTTTCCCACCGCTTGAAATCTGCTTCGATGCGGGCGGCGATCTGGGTGATCATGCGCTCAAGGCCGATATGGTGTACAAGGCGCATCATATTGTCGACTGATACAAAGGGCACGAGGGCTTTGTCTGAGGGTTGGGTCATCAGAAACTCCGGGTCGGGCGGTCGAAGATGCGCCGCCCCATCAGCGACGCAGCCAAATCGACCATCAGTTTTGCAGTACGGCCGCGCTCATCCAGAAACGGGTTGAGCTCGACCAGATCGAGCGAGCAGACCAGCCCGCTTTCGTGCAGCAATTCCATCACCAGATGCGCCTCGCGCTCGGTCGCGCCGCCGGGAACGGTAGTGCCGACCGCCGGGGCGATGGAGGGGTCGAGGAAATCAACGTCGAGCGACACATGAAGCAGGCCATTTGCGGCGCGGACTCGATCCAGAAAGGCCATTAGCGGGGCCTTGATCCCGTGTTCGTCGATGCTGCGCATATCGGCCAGCATAGCACGGTCCTGTTCCAGGCGCGCGCGCTCGGCCGGGTCTACAGATCGCAGGCCGATCATGCCAACGCGATCGGTCGGCACGGGGGTTGTGATCTTGGGAAAGGCGTCGAAACCCGATTGGCCGGTGAAATAGGCGACCGGGGTGCCGTGCAGGTTGCCGCTATCGGTGCTGTCGGGGGTATGGAAATCGCTGTGGGCGTCCAGCCACAGTACAAAGAGGGGACGGTTCAGCTGTTGAGCGTGCAGGGCCATGCCCGAAACGGTGCCCATCGACAGCGCGTGATCGCCACCCATGAAGATCGGCACGCCTTTGGGTGCTGTTTCAAGCGCGGCGCGCAGCAGTGCTTTGGTCCAGCCGACGCATTCCGGCAAAGCGAAAAGGTGCGCGTGTTCCGCCAGATCGGTTTGGTCGGGTCGGACATCTCCGGCATCGAGAACCGAGTGGCCGAGGTCTGTCAGCGCCGTCTTCAGCCCGGCGACGCGATAGGCGTCTGGGCCCATCCGGCAACCTTGGCGGCGTTTACCGGCATCCATGGGGGCACCGACGAGTATGATGTTTTCCGTGGTCATGTTTCTATCTAGCCATTCTCTTTGACTTGCGAAAAGCCATCAAATTGTTCAAAATGAAAGCTGGTCATCCGAAATGGGAATGAGCAATGGACGATCTGGACAATCGCCTGCTGAGCGCTTTGCACCGTGATGCCCGTGCCTCTCTGTCTGAGCTGGCCGAGACGTTGGGCGTGACCCGCACAACGGTGCGCAGCCGGTTGCAGCGCCTCAAGCAATCGGGCGAGATCGTAGGGTTTACTGTTCTCACCCGGCGTGACGTGGCGCAAAGTCCGGTGCGCGGGTTAATGATGCTGGAAATCGAAGGGCGCGGAACCGAACGCACCATGTCGCGAATTGCCGCGATGCCACAAGTGCGCGCGGTGCATTCCACCAATGGAAGCTGGGATCTGATTGCCGAGATCGGAACCGATACGCTGGCCGAGTTGGACGCAATCCTGTTCCAGATCCGCCGGATGGAGGGGATCACCCGGTCCGAGACCAATCTGTTGCTGTCCACGCGGAAAGGCCGGGTGTAACCCCTTCTGACGCTTTGCGCTTTTGCGAAACTATGCGAAGGTCCCCCTGCGCGACTGTTGCGCGCCAATGACGATTGTCACGCCTTTGAGCAGAGGGATGGAATGACCACGCAGGACACTGAGCAAGAGCTCTGGGCTGTACGCTGGGCCGAGAAGATTACCGGCTTTCTGGAAAAGCCGCTGGTACGGATCGCGGTTCCGATTCTGGTGACGTTGATCGCACTGGTTGTTCTGCATGAACTATCTGCCCACGTGAAATGGGGGGATGTTCAGACCGATGTGGCGAACACATCGTGGAAGCTGATGTTCTTCGCTCTGTGTTGGACGGCGTTCAGCTTTCTCGCGTTGTCGATGTATGATGTTCTGGCGGTGCAAAGCGTGGCGGATGGTGAGGTGCCGTTGCCGGTGGCTGGGATGGCGGGGGCCTGCGGCTATGCCGTGTCGAATTGTCTGGGCTTTTCCTACATTACCGGGACGGCGATCCGGTATCGCATCTATGCGTCGCTGGGGCTGGACCTCAGCCGGGTGGCGGGTGTCATTGCGACGTCGTGGATTGCGTTCTGGTCAGGCATGGTGCTGCTGCTGGGCACACTGCTGACCATGCACCCGGACGGGATTTCGAAAATCCTGCCGATCAGCCCAACGCTTGAGACCGTGATCGGCGTGACGCTTCTGATCGCGCTGGCGGTTCTGCTCTTCTGGCTGGCTAAAGGTGGGCGCAGGCTGGCTTATGGAGGGCTGGGCTTCAACCTGCCCGGAGGTCGGCTGGCCGGGCTTCTGACCGTAGCGGCCATCTGCGATCTGTTCGGGGCGTCGATGACTCTCTACGTGCTGATGCCGGATGATCTGGGCGTTGGTTTCCCGTTCTTCTTTGCGATCTATATCGGCGCGATTGCGGTTGGAATTCTCAGCCATGCGCCGGGGGGTATTGGCGCCTTTGAGGCGACGCTGATCGCTGGTTTGGGCGCCTCAGGGCGCTCGGACGTGATTGCGGCATTGTTGCTTTATCGTTTGGTCTATACGTTCTTGCCTTTTGCCATCGCCGCTGTCTCGATCGCTGTGGTTTCGGGGATCAGCCATCGACGCCACATCACGGGCGCAGCCACATGGGTTTACCGCCTGATGCGCCCGATCGTGCCAATGGTTGCCGCAGGCGTGGCCGCCGTGGCTGGGGCCATATTGCTGCTGTCCGGTGCGCTGCCTGCGAGCAGTCAGAAACTGGGCGTTCTACGGGATGTGCTGCCCTTGTCCTTTGTTGAGGCTTCCCACCTGGCTGGCAGCGCCATCGGAGTTCTGTTGCTGTTGGTTTCGCGCGGGTTGTTTCGCAAGCTCTACCGCGCGTGGATCGTCGCCATGCTGTTGATGGTGGCGGGGTTTGTTGCCTCGTTGACCAAGGGGCTGGACACGCATGAGGCGATTGGCATGGTCGCGGCCATCGCGTTGCTGGCCACGTTCAAGGACGCGTTTTATCGGGTCAGCGGCGCGTCGATCTTTCGCCTGAACATCCCCTGGCTGATCAGCGTTTTTGCCTTGCTGGCCGTGATCTTCTGGATCGGCCTGTTTGCCTATTCTCATGTGGAATACCAAAACGCCCTGTGGTGGGAGTTTGCCTGGAACGGTGACGCCTCGCGATTCCTACGCTCCAGCCTTGTGGTGGCGCTGATCCTTGGGGTGGTGGCTGTGATGTCTCTGTTCGGGCGTGAAATCCCTGTGCCGGAACGCACCGAGATCCCTGCGGTGGTCGAACGGTTGGTGATGGAGAGCGAGGATACCGAATCCCAGATTTCCCTGACCGGGGACAAGCAGTTCCTGATCGCCCCCGATGACAGCGCCTTTCTGGCCTATGCCGATACCGGCAACGCGCTGATCACCAAGGGAGAGCCTGTAGGCGATGAAAAAGCGGGGCAGCAACTGATCTGGCAATTGCGCGAGATGGCGGATCGCGAAGGCAAGCTCTGCGCGTTCTACAGCGTCTCGACCAAATACCTGCCGACCTTTCTGGACCTCGGCCTGTCGATCCTGAAAATAGGAGAGGTCGCGCGGGTGCCGCTGAAAGATTTCTCGCTGGACGGCAAGTCGCGCAAGCGCTTCCGGCAGGCCAAGAACCGGGCCGAGCGCGAAGGTTATGTGTTCGAGATCATCCCGAAAGAGGACTTGGCCCCATACCTGCCAGAACTGCGTCAGGTTTCAGACGACTGGCTGGCGCAGAAAGCGGGCGAGGAAAAGGGCTTTGCCCTTGGTGGGTTTGACGATGCCTACCTGTCCTATTTCGACCACGCCGTGCTGCGCGACAAGGAAGGGGGGCGGATCGTGGCCTTTGCCAACCTGTTCCAGGGCGGTCAAAAATCCGAGCTATCGCTGGACCTGATGCGCTATGAACCCGATAGCCCCAGCTTTGTCATGGACGCGCTGTTCGCCGAGATGATGTCATGGGGCTCTGAGCAGGGCTTCCAATGGTTTTCACTGGGCGCGGCACCGTTTTCGGGGATTGAGAACCGGCAACTGGCCTCGATCTGGAACCGGATCGGAGGGTTCGTTTATGAGCATGGCGAACAGTTCTATCACTTCGAAGGCTTGCGCAGTTTCAAGCAAAAGTTTGATCCGGAATGGAGCCCGAACTATCTGGCCAGCCCCGGTGGTCTGGCTGCACCTCGTATTTTGTATGAGGTGAATATCCTGATCTCGGGCGGGTTGCGGGGCCTCACCAAATAGGCGCTAATTCAGGCTGGCTTGCTGCGGTGTCTCCCGCAGCAAATCACCCCAATCGGTTCGATAGGCCATCTCGGCCAGAACCGTTTCGGGCAGGAATTCCTGATTTTGCCGAATCTGCCAGCCGCCACCCAGCCCTTTGTAGACCGCTACCAGATTGCTGGACACCTGCTGACGCGCTTCGATCAGGTTTGCCTGCGAATTCAGCAGCGCGGTCTGCGTGTTCAGGATGCGGGAATAGTCCGCGATCCCGTCTCGGTATTGATCCACCGCGATCTCGGCTGCCCGGCGCGAGGCGGCGACGCTGTTTTCATAGAACCCCACCTGTTTGCGCGATTGGGTATAAGCGACCATGGCGCTTTCGACCTCGGAATAGGCGGTCAGCACAGTGTTCTGATAATTCGCGATCAGCGCCTGATAGGCGGCGTCCTGCGCCCGGACATTGTTCTTGATCCGCCCGTAGTTCAGCACGTTCCACACCACGCCCGCATTGGCCAGTCCTGTGGAACTGGCCGAGGTGAACAGGTCACGCCCACCGGACGCCTGCACCCCGATCGAGCCGGACAGGATGAACTGCGGATACAGATCCGCCATGGCGATCCCGACCTGCGCAGATTGCGTGGCTGCCGCCAGTTCCGCTGCGCGCACATCGGGACGGCGACGTAGCAGTTCGGCCGGAACACCCACGGCGACGTTTGACCGGGCCGAGGGGATACGCCCTGAATTGCCCAACAGACTGGTCATGCGCGAGGGTGTCGCGCCCAGCAGAACCGCCAGCGCATTCTTGGTTTGTTGCAGATCGCTTTCCAGCGCGGGCACCAGTGCTTTAGTGTTGTTCAGAAGGGCGGTGGATTCCTGCACATCCAGTTCGGTCGTGACACCATTGTTGAACCGCAACTGGGTCAGGTCCGCCGATTCCTGTTGCAGCCGGATGTTTTCCCGCGCGACCGCCAGCGATTCCTGCAAGGCGCGGATATTGACATAGAGCGCGGCAACATCGCCCGTCAGCGTCACCAGCGCGTCGTCGTAATTGGCCACCTGCAACGCAAGATTGGACCGCGCCGCCTGCACGCCGCGCCGTTGCTGGCCCCAGACGTCCAGTTCCCACTGCGCGTCAAACCCGGCTTGCGATGTTGAAAATTCGGTGTCCAGCGGGATGATCTCGCGAATATCGGCAATCGGGCCGAGGTTTTCGCTGACCTGACGCCGCTCGATCGAGGCGCCGATGGCCTGTGATTGCGGGTACAACTCGCCAAACGCAATGCCCAACTGCGCACGGGCCTGCAATACGCGAGCCCCGGCCACCTGCAGGTCGAGGTTCTGGGCATAAGCCTCGTTGATCAATCTGTTGAGAGTTGGGTCATTGAATGTCTCCCACCATTTGACCACGGGCGCGCTGCGCGAGGTCAAACCGCTGGGTCCGGCACTGGGGCTGTTGACCTCGATCCATTCCTTCACGACCGGAGAGTTTGGGCGCACGAAATCCGGCCCTACCGGTGCGCATCCGGCCAACAGGGCGGCGCATAGCACGGTGCCCATCAGTTGGCGGATCAGGAGGGTTCGTTTCATGCGCTATGTCCTCAGATATCCAGCGGGCGGATGAAGTTCGCGAATGAGTAGAGGCGAATGTTGATGCGCCGCAGAAACTCAAAGCTTTTGCCCTGACCGGTATAGATCGCGACCGCCGCGTGGCCGCCTGCGGGGAAGGTGTGACCATCCGGAATATCGACCGAGATTTGCACCGCAATGCGGCCCGGCAGTTTAGGCAGCTCAAAGCCGGGCAGGCGACCCGAGGGCAGGTATTGACCCTGACGGGTAGCCCACCAGATCGCCTCGACCTTACCGGTAAGGATTTCACCGGGATAAAGGTCCAACGCGACCTCAACCTCTTGCCCCGGCTCGACGAATTTTAAGTTCTGCTGGCGGTAAGTCGCCAGAATATAAGGGTTGTCGGTGGTGACAAAGCTGGCAATTGCCCCCAGACGCAGGTCACCGACGACAAGCCCGGGTCGGGCCTGCTGTGAAACGATCATGCCATCTTCGGGCGCGTAGATCGTGGTGTTGTCCAGATAATACTGCGCCTTGTCCAACTGTGCCTGCGCCTGAAGGATACCGGTATTCACCCCGTCGATCTGCGATGCCTGTGCCAATTCGGCCTTTTCCAGATTGGCTTGTGCCTCTTTGATCTTGGCCTCATCTTCCGTGACTTGCTCGTTCCAGCGGTCCAGCTCATCCTGGCGCGCACCGCCTGCGGGGACAAGGTTCTGATATCGCGTCTGCTGGGTCAAAGCGTATGCAAGCTGCGCATTGGCGCGTTCGACCGCTTCGCCTGCCGCGATGACATCTTGTTCAAGGATCTTCGCATTCTGCTGCGCGGCTACAAGCTGGGCCTTGGCTTCATCCACCTCAAGCGAAAAGACAGTGTCATCAAAACGATAAAGGGGGTCGCCCTTTTTCACTTGCGTGTTCGGCTCGACCAGAACTTCGGTCAGCAGGGTGGGGCCGGTCAGACGCGGTACAATCTGGATGGTCGAACGCACCACATGGCTGTCGATGGAAAACGGCTGGAAGAAGCGCAGGGCAACCAGAAAGATCAACAGCAGATGTGCGCCGACCCAGAAGGACACGATCCCCCACGCAATGTTGAACTTCAGCCATTGCAGTTTGAAGAAAATGAGCCAAACGAAAATGAGATAAAAAAGCGTAATGCCGAGGGCGACAAACATCGTGTGGAGGGTCCTTTGGCCTTAGCTTTTCTGCGGCTCATCCGGGTCAAGCGGATCGCGGTATTCCTCATTCAAGGTACCACCCAACCGTTTGATCTCTTTGCGGATCGCGTCGCGTTCGTCGTCTGGCATCCGGCGGATATCGACTGTGGTTCCATCATGGAAGGCCCAGATGAAGGCATGCACCCAGGGCACGATGGCCAGAAAGCCCATCCAGCCCATGATCTTGACGGCCTCGGCATGCGGATGGTTGCGCTTGATCGCGATGCGACCGGGCAGCCCCATGATGAACAAAAACAACGCCATGACTGCGCCCAGCAGCAGGATCAACGCGACAAAAGTCAGATAATCGTAGTAGCCAAGGGGTTGGCCCAACAGTCCCATGCTCGTGCCTCCTTGTTGGAAGGTTGTCCTATCCTCAGACGTCGGCACGGGGTTCGTCAATTAAATTATCGGTTGCCGCCCCGTCAGGCGCACAGTTTGACCTTCGTATTCCATTCCGCGCATTTCTTGGCCAGGTCTTCTGCCAAAGGTTGATCGGTGTAAAACACATCGACATTGGTCAGCGAGGCGATCCGCGCGGGCGCGGTTCTTTGGAATTTCGAGTGGTCGGCGACCAGCAGGCTGTGTCGGGCTTGGGCAATGATCGTCTGGCTGACCTTAACCTCCTGAAAGTCGAAATCCAGCAAATCGCCCGCCGCATCCAGGGCCGAGCATCCAATCACTGCGTAGTCAAACTTGAATTGCTCGATCGTCGAGATCGTCAGATCCCCCACCAGCCCACCGTCCGAGCGGCGCAGCACGCCCCCGGCGACAACGATCTGGCAGTTTGGGTTTTCGACAAGGATATTGGCGACATTCATGTTGTTGGTCACCACCATCAGGTCTTTGTGGTTCAGCAGTTGACGCGCGACGGCCTCGGTCGAAGTGCCGATATTCATGAAGAGGGACGCACCGTCGGGTATGTCCTGCGCGCAGGCTTGTGCGATCTGAACCTTGGTGTCGGCGTTGAGCGCCCGGCGGTCTTCGTAGCCGATATTCGACACGCCCGACCGCAAGACCGCACCTCCGTGAACGCGGTCCAGCTTTCCCATGTCCGCCAGTTCAGAAAGGTCGCGGCGGATGGTTTGTACAGTGACATCAAATCTTTGCGCCAGTTCTTCGACCATGACACGGCCATCCTGTCGTGCAACTTCCAGAATGTCGGATTGGCGGAAGGACAGGGACATTTGAGACTCCGATAAGGGAATGTTCGATTTTATTCCTTTCCAACCTGTTTGCGGGAGGTTTCGGTAAAACTGCAAGGCCATTTTGCCAAAATTTCCATTTTGATGCAAAAAACGAACAATAACGAAAGTAAACATTGACGACCCGAGCGTTTATCGGGTTAATGGCGCTGAGTTTTCACGTCATGGGCATCTTGAGATATGACTCAGCACAATCAGCAAGTGACCGACCTTTTCATTATTGGTGGCGGGATCAATGGCTGCGGTATCGCGCGGGATGCCGCCGGGCGCGGATTGTCGGTCGCGCTGGCCGAAATGAACGATCTGGCTTCGGCTACATCCTCAGCCTCGACCAAGCTGTTTCACGGCGGGCTGCGTTATCTAGAGTATTTTGAGTTTCGACTGGTGCGCGAGGCTCTGATCGAACGCGAAACTCTGCTGCGGGCGATGCCGCATATCAGCTGGCCGATGCGGTTTGTGCTGCCTTATCACAAAGACATGCGGTTTGACTCTGAGACGCCGACCTCACGGCTGCTTGGCACTGTGATGCCGTGGATGAAGGGGCGCCGTCCGGCATGGCTGATCCGTCTGGGACTGTTTCTTTATGACCATCTGGGCGGGCGCAAAATCCTGCCGGGGACCAGCGCGTTGAACCTAAGCACAGCGGCCGAGGGTGCTCCGTTACAGGATCGGTTCCAGACGGCCTATGAATATTCCGATTGCTGGATCGAGGACTCGCGGTTGGTTGTCCTGAACGCGCGGGATGCCGAGGCGCGGGGTGCGCAGATCATGACCCGGACCGAAGTTCTGTCGGCAAAACGCGTGGATGATCTCTGGGAGATCACGCTCAGCGACAAGCGGTCAGACGAGACCCGCACAGTGCGGGCAAAGATGCTGATCAATGCGGGCGGTCCCTGGGTCGGCGATATCATCCAGACTAAAATCCACATGAACTCACGCGAAGGGGTTCGTCTTGTGCGCGGTAGCCATATCGTAACGCCACGGCTGTTCGACCACGAAAAATGCTACTTCTTTCAGGGTGAGGATGGCCGCATAATCTTTGCCATTCCTTACGAACGGGATTTCACGTTGATCGGCACCACCGATCAGGACCATGCTGACCCGTCTGAACCGCCTGTCTGCACTGAGGCTGAGCAGGATTATCTGTGTGCTTTCGCCTCGCGCTATTTCAAATCGCCGGTGACGCGGGATCAGATTGTCTGGACCTATTCGGGTGTGCGCCCGCTTTATGATGATGGGGCTAGCAGCGCCACAGCGGCCACGCGAGACTATACGCTGAAGGTGAACGCCGTGGGCGGGGCACCTGTGTTGAATGTGTTTGGCGGCAAGATTACCACCTATCGGCGTCTGGCCGAAAGCGCGCTTGAGAAAGTGGCGGAACACTTCCTTGATCTTCCGGGGCCATGGACGGCAGGCGTGGCCTTGCCGGGCGGAGATTTTCCGGTGGATGGTGTGGAAAAACTGATTGGCCAAATTCAGGCAGAGTTTACGTTCCTTGATCGCGGCTGGGCCGAGCGGCTTGTGCGCGCCTATGGCACCGAAGTACGCAACATATTGGGTGATGCGAAAACAACCAGTGATCTGGGCGAAGACTTCGGCGCGACACTGTTCGCGCGCGAATTGGACTGGCTGATGACCCGCGAATATGCCCGCACTGCCGAGGATGTGGTCTGGCGACGCAACAAGCTGGGGCTGAGGCTTACGCCCGAGCAGATTGCGCGCATTCAGGCGTGGATGGATCAAAAACTGGCTTGAACGACCTGTACACAGAAAAAAGCCCCGCTGGTCGAGCGAGGCTTTTGGTTCAGGCTGTTTCCTCGGATGGGCCGGGGTCGTTCTTGGTGCCCTTGATCCATTCTCGCAGTCCCTGCATCAGGGCATAGAGAACCGGAACCAGAATGACACCGATCAGCGTCGCCGCCAGCATTCCTCCGAACACGGCAACACCGATGGCCTTCTGGCTGGCCGCACCGGCGCCATTGGCGGCTAGCAGCGGCACAACACCAAGCAGGAAGGACAGCGCCGTCATCATCACCGCGCGGAAACGCTGATGCGCAGCTTCGGCAGCTGCTTCCTTAATCGACAGGCCGTTGGCGCGTTGCTCCATCGCAAATTCGACGATCAGAATGCCATTCTTCGAGGCGAGCCCCACAAGCATGATCATCCCGATCTGTGTATAGAGGTTGATGTCACTACCGACGATAGCCACCGCCGCCACCGCCCCGAACAAGGCGACGATCACAGATAGCAGGATCGAGACTGGCAACGACCAACTCTCGTACTGACCCACAAGGAACAGATACCCGAACAAGATTGCCAGCCCCAGGATCACGATCACCAGACCGCCCGAAGCCAGCTGCTGCTGCGCTGTGCCGGTCCACTCAAACGCATAACCGGGGGGCAGGGCGTTGGCGGATTCCTCGGTCATGACAGTGATTGCATCGCCGCTGGACAAGCCGGGGGCAGGAACCGCCGTCACCGTGGCAGACCGGAACAGGTTGTGCCGTTTCAGCAAAACCGGACCCAGCACATTTTCCACGTCGATCAACGTTCCCAAAGGAACCATCTCACCCTTGGTCGAGCGAACATAGAGGTTCGCGATGTCGTCGACCTTGGTCCGGTATGACCCTTCGGCCTGAATCATCACGCGGTAGACCCGGCCGAACAGGTTGAAGTCATTCACGTAATACGAACCCAACTGCGCCTGCATGGTCTGGAAAATCTCGGCCACCGAGACTTGCAGTGTTTTGGCCTTTTCCCGATCCAGATCGACAAACAACTGTGGAACATTGGCGCGGAAGGTTGTGTAGGCCTGTCCGATCTCAGGTCGTTGGTTCGCCGCATAGACAAACGAACCCACGGCCGAGGCCAGATCCTGAGGCGAGCCCCCTCCGGTCTGCTGTACCTCCATCTCGACACCCGCCGACATGCCCAGACCCTGAATGGGGGGTGGGTTGAACGCCACGATCGAGGCTGCAGATTCGCCGTTTGCAATTGCCAGAACTTTGCTCAGGATCGCGTCGGCGGTGAGGTCCGGCTCTTGCCGCTCTTCCCAGTTCTCAAGGTTCACAAAGATTGCGGCCCCGTTGGTCGTCGTGCCGTTCAGCAACGAGAACCCGTTGACTAGAACGGTACTGGCCACCCCCGGAATTTCGCGGATCTTGTCGTCGACGCGGCTGGAGACGGTTTCGGTCCGCTCTAGTGTAGCAGCGTCGGGCAGTTGGATGTCCACGAATAGATATCCGTTATCCTCAAGCGGGATAAAGCCCTTGGATGTGGTGCCCATGATCGTACCGGTGCCCATCGCCAGAACGACGATGACACCTAAAGCCACCACCGGCAGGATCAGCATCTTGCGCACGATGGCGACGTAGCCGCTGCGCACGGTACCGATGAAGTTTTCGAACATCGCCAGCAGCCCTTTTGGAGGACCGGACCGCGCCCGCAGCACCAGACCGCACAGGGCAGGGGACAGTGTCAGTGCGTTGATGGACGAAATCACAACAGCGGTCGAAATCGTCACTGCGAATTGTGAATAAAGTCTTCCTGAGATGCCCGGCATAAAGGTTACAGGCACGAAAACAGCCAGTAGAACCAGGGTGGTCGCGATCACCGGCCCGGTGATCTGGCCCATCGCTTTGCGGGTCGCCTCGGCGGGGGGCAGGCCTTCTTCGGCGATGATCCGTTCTACGTTCTCGACAACCACGATGGCGTCATCCACCACGATCCCGATGGCCAGCACCAGCGCAAACAGCGAGATCGTGTTCAGCGACATCCCAAAGGCCAGAAGGAATGCGAATGTCCCGATCAGTGAGACAGGGATGGCCACCGCTGGAATGATCGTTGCCCGCCAACTGCCCAGAAAGACAAACACCACTGAGATCACCAGAATGAAGGTCAGGATCAGGGTCGAGACCACGTCATTCAGCGATTGCTCAACGAAATCGGTGGTGTTGAAGGGCACTTGATATTCAACATCCGTCGGGAAGGATCGCGACAGGCGATCCAACTCGGCCTGAACGCGTTCAGACACGGCCAACGCGTTCGCGCCAGGAGCCTGGTAAATGCCGATGACAGTAGCAGGCACAGCCTGGAAATAACCCGAGGCCGAATAGAACTGAGCGCCCAGCTCGACCCGTGCGATATCTTTGACCCGAACAATCGATCCTGCCTCACCAGTACGGATCACGATATCACCGAATTCATCGGCCGAGGTCAGTCGGCCCTTGGTCTTGATGGTGTACTGAAATGTTTGGCCCTCTGGCACAGGCGGAGACCCGATAGACCCTGCAGAGACCTCGATATTCTGTTCCCGGATGGCACTGATCACATCGCCCGGCGTGATCGACAAGGCGGCCATCTGATCAGGGTCCATCCAGATTCGCATTGCGTATTCCAGGTTGGTCAGAACATCAGCCTTACCAACGCCCTGAACCCGCGCCAGTGCGTCTTTTAGGTTGATCGACGCATAGTTCGACAGGAAGACACTGTCATATGTCCCATTGGGCGATGTCAGCGTGACCAAGAGCAGCATGTTGGTCGAAGCTTTTTGCGTGACGACGCCCGAAGAGGTCACTTCGGTAGGCAGCGAAGACATCGCCTGTGCCACGCGGTTTTGCACGTTGACTGATGCGATGTCGGGGTCGGTTCCGACTTCAAACGTAATATTCAGCGAATAGGAACCGTTGTCGGACGAGGTCGACGTCATATAGATCATGTCGTCCACGCCGTTGACCTGCGCCTCGATCGGGGCGGCGACGGTGTTTTCGACTGTCTCGGCATTTGCACCGGTATAGGTGGTCGTAACACTGACCACGGGCGGGGTGATGTCGGGGAATTGCGCCACCGGCAGCACCATGTAACCGATGCCGCCCATGATGGTCAACACCAGCGAAATGACAAGCGCCAGCTTGGGCCGGCTGATGAACAGGGCAGAGAACATCCGTTATTCTCCCGGCTGCTCAGAGGCGACAACCGCATCAACGGCAACACCCGGACGCACCCGTTGCAAGCCCTCGACAATCACGCTTTCCCCTGCGCGCAGCCCATCCTTGACGATGATAGCGGTCTCAACCGTGTTGCCGGTGGTTATATAGCGCTGTTCGACCATTTGCTGATCATTCACGACCAGCACAAACTCGCCCCTCTGATCGCGCTGCAAAGCGGCTTGCGGGATCAACACCTCAGTCGTTGGTTTCAATGCCTCGATCTGCACGCTTAAGAATGCACCATCGACGATCAGACGCTTGGCGTTGTCGAATTGAGCCCGCATCCTGATCGCCCCGGTCAGCGGGTCTATTCGGTTGTCGACAAAGACGATTGTACCTTCCTCATCCAGTTCGGTCCCGTTGGGCAGGACAACTTTCACCACTGGGCTTTTATTGCTTTCCGCAAGCGAGGCGGCGTTTTCACCCACCGCTTGCAGAACCGACGTGAACTCCTTTTCGTTCAGCGAAAAATTCACATAGATCGGGGCTTCGCTGACTATATTCACCAGTGGTGGATTATTCGGCCCAACCACATCCCCGACACTTGTAGTAGCGCGACCGATACGTCCGTCGAAGGGAGCGTGGATTTCCGTATAGCTGAGATCAAGTTTGGCTTGTTTAATCGCGGCCTGCGCGGACTTGACCTCGGCTTCGGCCACCAGTTCATTGGCGCGGGCAATGTCGCGTTCGGATTCTGGGGTCGCGTCACGCTCGTACAATTCCTGTTTACGTGCGAGCTCCACCTTGGCCAGTTCCAGATTGGCCTGCGCCCGGTCCAGATCGGCATTTCTGGCATCCAGCGTGGCCTGATAGAGGTCAGGCTCGATGGTAAACAGCAGATCGCCTTCCTTAACCAACGCACCATCTTCCACGTTCTGACTGTCCAGAAACCCGCTGACCCGAGCGATGATATCCGCCTTATTCAGCGCCTCGGCCCGACCGATAAAGGTTGCTTCCTCGGTAATGTCCTGAGTGTAGGCGGCCGCGATTGAAACCTTGGGCGGTTGCGCATCGCCAGTGTCTTGCGCTGTGCTGGGATCGGCAAGTGTAATCAAGCCCAACGCGGCAGCGCAACTGAGAGCTTTGAACGACCGGCCACTCTGCAAAGGTTTCAAAAAGTTTGGATCAAAGAACATGGCGAATGCCTCGTGATGGTCTAACAAAAATCGACCCGACCACCCACTTACAGGCCGAGTCGATTGCACTTTGAGACGAGGATGACGGGTTTGCGATTTTTTCTCAAGCGTATTGAGGTTTTTCGCTGGGGATAAGATCTAGAAAAAATGCTGGAAGTGCGGTTGTTTACGTGGTGTTTTTCGCTTTTTCTCTTTTGGGTTTGGGGTCGTGTGCGAACAGGCGGGCAAGAAAAAAGGGGCCGAAAGGCCCCTTTGTCTTGATCCTTGTTGGCGCCTAGATGCGTGTGCCCGCGAAGCGGGTCTCCCAATCTTCGCGCTGCTCGTCGGTGATCTTGGCGAACAGCACATCCGGCACCGTGAACGCGTGACCCGCAGGTAGCGCTTCCAAAGCCTCGGCCACTTGATCGGGCCAGCTTGTGTCCAGCGTCTTCATCGCGCTGAGCATCCGGGCCGAGGTTTCGGGGATGAACGGCGCGCTGAGCACCGCGTAAAGGCGAATCAGATTCAGGCCCAGGCGGACCTGCCCGGCGGCTTGTTCAGGGTCTTCCTTGAAGGTCGACCACGGCGCCGCAGATTGCAGATATTCATTGCCTGCCACCCAAATCGCGCGCAATTCTTGCGCTGATTTGCGAACCTCCATCGCCTCCATGAACCCTTCATAGGCACGGACGCGGCGGGTGAGCTCCGCGATAAGCTCTTGTTCACGATCACCAAATGTGCCGCCCTCTGGCACCGCCTCACTGAATTTTGAACGGCAGAACTTGGTGATCCGGCTGACGAAATTGCCCAGCACGTCAGCGAGGTCCTTGTTCACCGATTGCTGGAAATTCTCCCACGTGAACTCGCTATCGCTGCTTTCCGGCGCATGGCTCAGCAGCCACCAGCGCCAGTAATCGGCGGGCAGGATCTCAAGCGCCTGATCCATGAAAACGCCGCGGCCTTGGCTGGTCGAGAACTGGCCGCCATCATAGTTCAGATAGTTGAAGGATTTCAGGTGATCGACCATCTTCCACGGCTCGCCCGAACCCAGAATTGTGGCGGGGAAGCTGAGCGTATGGAAGGGCACGTTGTCCTTGCCCATGAATTGTACGTAACGGACGTCATCCGCACCTTTGTCGGTGCGCCACCAGCGTTCCCACTCTGCATCCGTTTTGCCGCTGGCATCGGCCCATTCCTTGGCGCAGGCGATATATTCGATCGGCGCGTCGAACCAGACATAGAAGACCTTGCCTTCCATCCCCGGCCAGTCCTGATCGCCTTTCTTCACCGGCACACCCCAGTCCAGATCACGGGTGATGCCGCGATCCTGCAGGCCGTCGCCGTCATGCAGCCACTTCTTGGCAATCGAAGTCGTCAAGATCGGCCAGTCGGCTTTGCTGTCGATCCATGCATCCAGCTGATCTTTCATCGCGGATTGGCGCAGATACAGGTGCTTGGTCTCGCGGATCTCTAGATCAGTCGAGCCGCTGATGGCGCTGCGCGGCTCGATCAGGTCGGTTGGGTCTAACTGCTTGGTGCAGTTTTCGCACTGATCGCCGCGCGCGCGGTCATAGCCGCAGTTGGGGCAGGTGCCCTCGATATAGCGGTCAGGCAGGAACCGGCCATCGGCGTTGGAATAGACCTGTTTCTCGCTGACCTCACGGATCAGCCCGGCCTCGTCCAGCTTGCCAGCGAAATGCTGGGTCAGTCGTTTGTTCTGATCGCTGGAAGACCGCCCGAAGTGATCGAAGCTCAACCCAAAGCGGTTCGCGATATCGGCCTGAACGGCGTACATATCGGCGCAATAGTCTGCCACCGGTTTGCCCGCCTTTGCTGCGGCCAACTCTGCTGGCGTGCCGTGCTCGTCGGTGGCACACAGGAACATGACCTCATTTCCTCGGCCGCGCTGGTAGCGTGCATACAGATCAGCTGGCAATTGCGAGCCGATCAGGTTGCCGAGGTGCTTGATCCCGTTGATGTAAGGGATCGCCGAGGTGATGAGAATCCGAGCCATTTTGCGTTTCCACGTGTCTAACTGCGCGACCGTCTACCTTATGTGACCGCCCAGCAAAACCCCGGCTTTTACCCACATGTCATTTTAGACACGCATCTATCAGAAAACGCGCCACTGATGCGGCCGCCGATTGTACCCGGATGACAGCGCGCAATACCCATAGGTTGTAAATTGGAATCACAACCTCTTGAATTTCGAGAAATGACTTCCCATATGAAATGTATACCAAAGTATACAATAACGAGGGCGATCCGCTGATGTTCGACTTTTTGCTCGAGGGTGCTTTTGTGCCCTTTACCTTTTCGCTTGCGCTGCTGTTCGGTCTGCTGGCGCTAGAGCTTGTGGCTTTGGCGATCGGCGGCAGCATATTGGCGGGTGAGGGCGAGGTTGACCTGGATGCGGTTGATGCGCCTGATCTGGATGTGGCCGACCTTGATCTGGACATCGACTCGGATGTTGATCTGGGTGACATTGAGCTGGCCGAGATCGAGGCTGATGCGCTGGGGACCGAACCGTCCGGGCCTATGGCATGGTTGGGTCTGGGCAAGGTGCCCTTCATGATCTGGCTGGCGGTGCTGCTTGCGGGCTTTGGCCTGTCGGGCATGGGCCTGCAACTGGCGCTGCACGACCTGCTGGGCTTTGACATGCCATCTTGGATCGCCGCCATCCCGGCTGGCGCATTCGGACTGTGGTTCGCACGCGGCTTTGGCGGTGTTTTTGCCCGCCTTCTGCCCAAGACCGAGACCGAAGCGATGTCGGAACGGATGCTTGCTCGCCGTCGTGGTGTGATCACCCAAGGCACCGCATCGCGCGGCCGACCGGCCGAGGTGCGCGTCATGGATCGCTTTGGCAACACGCATTACCTGCGCGCCGAGCCACTGCAGGACAAAGAGATGCTGGAGCAGGGCACGGATGTCCTTGTTCTACGCGACAGACGGCGCGACCGGTTCGTTCTGGTCGGCTTGTCAGACTAACCAAATTTCAAACCCCAACTCGGAGGATTTTGCATGGAAGTTCAATTCCTGGCCGTCACGGTTGTGACTATTCTGGCCGTACTCTTGTTCATTGGCCTTGTGCTGGGCCGTCTCTATCGTCGCGCTACGCGTGAAGTCAGTCTGGTGAAAACCGGGGCAGGCGGCAAAAAGGTCATCATGGATGGCGGCGTCATCATTGTGCCGCTGCTGCACGAGGTTAGCCCCGTCAACATGAAGACCCTGCGCCTGGAGGTGCAGCGCAGCGGTGAGGCCGCGCTGATTACTAAAGACCGGATGCGCGTGGACGTAGGTGTCGAGTTCTACGTCTCGGTCATGGCGACCGAAGAGGGTATCGCACGTGCCGCGCAAACGCTGGGCGACCGCACTTTCGACGTTGAGCAACTGCGTGAGATGATCGAAGGCAAGCTGATTGACGGCTTGCGCGCCGTGGCGGCTCAGATGACCATGGATGGTCTGCATGAGAACCGCGCCGACTTTGTGCAAGAGGTGCAGAATGCGGTGTCCGAAGACCTGTTGAAGAATGGTCTGTCGCTGGAATCTGTCTCGCTGACTGCGTTGGATCAGACACCGTTCGAGGCGCTGGACGAAAACAACGCCTTTAACGCCGTGGGTATGCGTAGGCTGGCCGAGGTAATTGCCGTGTCCAAAAAGGAACGCGCGCAGATCGATGCTGAGGCCGAGGTTGAAGTGCGCCGCGCCGCGATGGAGGCGGAACGCCAAAAGCTGCTGATCGAACAGGATGAGGCGCAGGCACGGATTGAGCAGGCCCAAAAGGTCGAAACCATGCGCGTGGCGCAAGAGGCCGAAATCGCAGCCCGGACCGAGGACTCGGTGCGCGAGACTGAACGCGCCCGGATCGCCCGTGAAGAAGCCATCCGTTCGGCCGATATTGAGCGGGAGCGTAAAATCCGCGATGCCGAGATTGCCAAGGAGCGTGAGATTGAAGTGGCCGAACAGGAACGTCAGATCATCATCGCGCAGAAATCCGAAGAGGAAAGCCGCGCGCGTGCGTCTGCCGACTTGGCCCGTGCCGAGGCGACCAAGGCAACCGAAGCCGTCGCGACCGCCCGCGAGGTGGCCGAAGCCGAGCGGATCAAGCAGATCGCTCTGATCGAAGCCACGCGTGAGGCCGAACGTCAGGCGACCGCGATCCGGCTGGCCGCGCAGGCCGAGAAAGAGGCCGCCGCGGACCGCGCCGAAGCCCGCCGCGAAGAGGCACAAGCCGAGGCAGACGCGCTGAACATCCGGGCCGAGGCCAAGAAAAACGACATGCTTGCCGAAGCCGAAGGCAAGCGCGCCATTGTCGAGGCCGACAATGCTCTGTCCGCGGCCCAGATCCGCATGAAGGTCGATATGGCGCGGATTGAGACGATGCCATCGATCATCTCGGAGATGGTCAAGCCTGCGGAAAAAATCGACTCGATCAAGATCCATCAGGTGGGCGGCATCGGGGCCGGGGCCTCGGGCGGCGCGGCCAACAGCGACAAGCCGGTGGTCAATCAGGCACTGGATTCGATCATGGGCATGGCGGTGCAGATGCCCGCGCTCAAGAAGCTGGGCGAAGAGCTTGGCCTGTCGATGGAAAACGGTGTCGGCGGCGTAGTGAACGGAGCGCTAGAGCAGACGCAGGACCCCGTCGAGGGGCTGGAGGACGAGACGCCTCCGACCCAGTAACAAAAGGAAGGGCCGGGATTTCCCGGCCCTTTATTCTTCGCGCGACCGCTTCAGCAGTCGCCCGATGGTGAAGGATGTGCGTGGAGCATAGACATAGTTCGTGCGTTCGTCCGGGGTTGGGCGCGACCGCATCCGCGCTAGACCGAACACGATCAGCCCCATATGACCTACTGCCACAAAGGCAAACAAGGCACCCGGCCCATACTGCTGGATCAGCGTGGATGAGATATAGGGTGAGGCAATAGCCCCCAGCGCGTACCAAAACATCAGCGCGGCAGAAAGCTCAACCCGTTGTTCGGTCGTGGCAAAGTCGTTGGCGTGGGCAGAAGATACCGAGAAGATCGGGAAGGTGGTCAAGCCAAAGAACCCAGCTGCCAGCATGACGCCGAGGGTACCGGACCCGCTTGCCGCCATAGTGATGCCGCAGCTGAGCACTGCAGCGGCGGACAGCCAGATCAACACCCATCGCCGATCATATTTGTCGGCCAGCCATCCCAGTGGATATTGCGCCAGCGCGCCGCCAAGAACGAAGGAAGCGAGGAAGAAGGCGATCTGATCCACACCCAGCCCGACCTCTTGCCCATAAACCGGGCCGACCATGCGAAACGAGGCAGAGCTAAGCGCCGACACAATCACTCCGGCCACCGCCAGAGGTGAGTTTGTCCAGGCCAGTCTGGGGCGCAGGCGGGGCGCGTCGGGCGTCTTAGGCTGGCTGGCCCGGGTCAGGGCCAGAGGCAACAGCGAAGCACAGCACAAGATGGCCAGCAGGTTGTAAGACACATAAGACGCGGGTGGCAGCACGGCGATAATCAATTGCGCGCAAAGCGACGCGCCCAGATCGGCGATGCGATAGCTGCCCATCACGCGGCCACGCGACTCGTTTGTGACCTTGGCGTTCAACCAAGCCTCAATCACTGTATAGCAACCAGCAACGCAGGTGCCTGACGCGATCCGCAGTACGGCCCATATGTTCGGGTTTTCAGTCAGAGTATGGCCCAGCAAACCCATCGCACCCAAGGCCGTACACACAGCAAATGCGCGCGAATGTCCGACGCTGCCCATGAGGCGAGGTGCCCACCAGCAGCCAACAAAGAATCCTATGAAATGCGCGGACCCCAATAAGCCGATCTGCTCGGTCGAGAAATCCAGTGTCAGGCCCGAGATGGCGTCAAGCGGGCCGACGCCTCCGGTCGAGAGCTGTAGCAAAATGACCGAAAGAAACAGGGCGGCAAAGGAAATCATCGTGCGCATAACGCCCCCACCTTGCGGCATCCGGCATAGGAATCGCGCTGCTTATCGACTTTGTCGCGTCGTTTTTTTGCTATTGGGTCCGTTGAATCTCTGCTCTGATATCCAGCCCGACCGTATCCTGAACCAGATCTGCAAAACCTGAGGCGCCGAAGTCGTGCCGGTTCAGCTCGCCTGTCAGGCGGATGGACAGGTCATCCAGACTGTCCGCAGCGCTGCCGGGCGCGCGAAACAGGTCGGCCTTCAGTTCGATCGGCATGGTGACTCCGCGCACTGTAAGGTCTCCGTTGATGATGGCCCCGTTCGAGATACGACCGCCCTCACCAAGCTGAACACTGGTTGAGACGAAATGGATGGTTGGATATTCCTTTGCCGCCAGCACACTCTCGCTGAGCATGGGTTTGCGGGCGAAGGGCAGTTTGGTGCGCGCTTTGGCGACGTTCAGGATCACGTCCACCCGACTGTTGAGAAGATCATTCAGGTCGATCTGTATGTCGGCAGACTCGATTGGCATGGTGCCGGATTGGGAAATGCCGGACAGGTCAAAGGTGAAATCGACGGATGTCTCTTCGGGGACCAGTTGATACGTGCGTGGCGCAGCCAGCGCCGAACTCGCAAGAGTCAGTGCAATCAGGCTGGCCAGGACTGTGCGTCGAGTTAGTTGGGTCATGCCATGACCTCCTGCCTGCGGGGGCGCGATCGTTTCAGCAACATCAGCAGGATTGCGATGTTCAGCCCGTTCCAGAGAATGCCGTTGATAAAGGCCAGTTGATAATTTCCGGTTACGTCGTAAATCCAACCCGACATCCAGCCGCCCAAGGCCATGCCCATGATGGTCATCATCATGACAAAACCTACGCGGGCTCCGGCCTCTTGCGGGGGCATGTATTCACGCACGACCAGCGCATAGCTGGGCACGATGCCGCCCTGTGCCAGCCCGAACATGAGGCTGATGATGTACAGCGAGACCATGCCGTCATAGGGCAGGAACAGGAACAGCGCGATACATTGCAGGATCGACCCGATCAGCAGGGTCATCAGCCCGCCCAGCTTGTCGGCCACCATCCCGGAAATCACGCGGCTGACCACGCCGCCCAGCAACATCAGCGACAGCATCTCGGCTCCGACAGCGGGGCCATAGCCCAGCCCGACGCAGTATGAGACAATATGGACCTGCGGCATCGACATCGCGACGCAGCACCCGATCCCGGCCAGACCCAGTATGTATTGCAACCCGCGTGGTGAGATCCCGACGCTGCTGGCCTTGATGCTGGCGCTGGCGGCTGCGGTCTGATGCGCCTCGGCCGGGACCTGACGGCGCAGCAACAAGGACAGGGGGATGACGATGGCAGGCGTGATCATGGCAAGCGTCAGGTAGACCTGCTGCCAACCGTCACGCGCCAGAATATCCGACAGAAGGGTCGGCCAGATCGCACCCGACAGGTAATTGCCGCTGGCCACCAGTGCCACAGCAATTCCGCGCCGCTGCATGAACCAGTGCGAGATATCGGCGATCAGCGGCCCAAACCCGATGGAGGTGCCCAGCCCCACCAGCAAATGTGCCAGTGACAGGGTGATCATGTTCGGCGCCAGCGTTGCCAGCACATAGCTGACGGTGCTGAGTATGGCGGCCCCGATCAACGCTTTGGTCACACCCAGCCGATCGACCAGTTGCCCCAGCCACATGTTTCCCAACGCAAAGCCTACCATGGTCAGAACGTACGGCAGCGAGGCTTCGGCCCGTCCGGCGTCGAACTGTGTCTCAATCGCGGGCATCACCACGATCACCGCCCACATGCCGACATTCGCCACCGTAGCGATGGCAAGCGTGATCGTGAGGCGTAGCCAAGAATAGCGGCTGTCGTGGATTGCGTGGCTCATTCCCGGAACGCTAGGGCGCAGGGTGGGGGTTGGCTAGTCACTTCTTTCGTGATCACGTGGTGGTGTCACGCCGATACCTCGTCGGTTGCCGTTCTTTGCAGGTTCAATCCGGCGCGCGGTTTGGTCTGGGTGGCCTGCCATGTGACTGGGGGCAGGGCGCGGGCACGGCGGCGGGTTAGGGTCCAGCGGCGCGCCTCTTGAGTATGGTTCGCGGCCATGTGCCAGCGCGTCTCAACCCCTTGCGCGCCGCCGTCGCCGGGTGTCAGCAACAGCCCCAGTGGGGCCCGTCCCATCGCGCCGCCCTGTTCGGCCGCCAGATGCATCCGCCGCACGGGCGTCAGCCCCGGCGCGCCGGGCAGATCACCGATCACCAGCGGAACGGCCCCGCTGCGCAGTGCCTCTTCCAGACACCACAAGATATCCTCGGCGCGGGTGGGGTGGACAAAGATGAACCGGGCGGGGTCGACAAAGGGCATCATGCCGTCGGGGTTCAGCTGGCCCGGCTCCCACGCGGGGGAAATCCACAGCACGGGGCCTTGCGCCTGACCAGCCAGCCAGACGGCGAAACTGCGCCGGGCAGGGCCGCAGGCTTCGTGCACGCGGCCCAGTTGCAAGGTGATCTGAGGGTGCAGCGCCAGCCCCGGTATATCACGTGCGGGTTTGCGGCCAAGAAGCGTTGTGGACATGCCGACAATCTAACATGTTCTTATTTTGTTCTCAATCCTGAAATATCTCTAGCGAGACAGGATCATACGCCCGTCCGCGAATTGGATGTTCGAAAACAGATGCAGGTAATCCATCCCCAACAGCGACTGGTGCAGCTCGCCCTCATTCACCCAGGCCGAGATATTCTGATCGGTGATCGGGCCCAAAGTGACCGTTTCCAGCCGTACAGGCGCGGTGCGTACCTCGCCATTCGCAGTCAGAGCGCGTCCGAAATAATTCAATTGGTTCAGGTCAACGCCGATCCGTTCAGCGTCGCGGGAGCTGAGAACTATCTGGCTGGCACCGGTATCCACTAGGAAAGTGATCGTCTGACCATCGACCTCGACCGGCAGGTAATAATGGCCATCTGCCGAGCGGGGCACTTCGATCGTTTCGCCGGTCACGGTCAACTGCGGCACCGGGCTGATGGTCGAGCGGATATCTTCCCACAGGCCAACGACGGCGATTACGCCGATGAAGATGAATACCCAGGCCATGGCCTGTTGCAACGTCTTGTTCAGCGTCTGCCGGTTTTGCGAGATGAACCACGCGACAACCGCCACGCCCAACAGGCTAAGATACGCCAAACGTGCAATGCTATCCCCATCCATACCGATATCCTAACGGGTTGACCTGACACGTATATGGGGGGTCAGGAGGCAAATCCAAAGGCCTTGAGGCCATCCAGAATGAATTGAACCGACAGCGCCGCCAGCAGCATCCCCAACAAACGGGTCAGCACATTCAACCCGGTCTTGCCGAGGATGCGCGCGATCACGCCGCCTGACAGGAAAAAGATCAGAACTACCGCCATGACGGCCAGCATGACGATACACGCTTCGACAATGCCCAGAACGCCGGGATGCTGCCCCGCCAGCAGGATGATCGTGGCAATCGAGCCCGGCCCCGCGATCAGCGGAATGGCCAGCGGGAACACAGACGGGTCGGGATGTTCCTCTTCCTCGGCCCGGTCCTCGCGCCGTTTGGTGCGGCGGTCGAACAGCATGTCGAGCGCGGTCAGGAACAGCAGCGCGCCGCCTGCGACGCGGAAGGCCTCCATCGAGATTCCGACAAAGCCAAGCACGGCCTCACCAAACGCGGCAAAGGCGATCAGGATGCAAACGGCAGTCAGGCAACTGCGGATCGCCGTTTTGCGGCGTGTCGCGGCGTCCATATCCTGTGTCAGAGCCACGAAGATCGGCGTGGTGCCGAACGGGTCGATCACCACGAACAAGGTGGTGAAAGCGGTGATGAAGAAGGCCAGGTCGATCATTCTGCGGCACCGCGCTGAAGTTCTGTCAGGATTGCCACGGCCTTATCGGCCTGATCGCTGGGAACGTAAACGTGGTCATGGTGATACCCCGCGACCATGTTTGCCGGAATGCCGGCTTGTGCAAGTGCGCTTGAGACAGCAGCGGTGAGGCCCACACCTTCCAGCGAGGAATGCACCTGCAGGGTAATGCAGCGCATAGGGACTGCGCCGGTCTGTGCTGCCTCGAAGGGAACGATCAGCGAAAGGCCCTCGACCTCGATACAGCTGGCCCTAGTGCCATTTGGCCATTCTGCGTCGGACGGCCAGACAACAAAGGCATATTCACCGGGCTGTAGCGCGGGGCGCATACCGGCAATCATGGCTTTGGTTTCGGTCACGGGGGATGTCATGACGCTTCGGCTTCCTCCAAACGTTCTGCGGCGGCGACCCACAGAGCTTCGGCTTTTTGCATCGCTTCAACCACCTCGGCGAATTTGCGGTTCCAGGTTTCCAGATCGTTGATCCGATCATCTTCATACAAGGCTGGATCAGCCAGTTTGGCAGACAGCTTTTCATGCATATCCGTCAACTTCTCAATCCGGTCCTCGCATTTGCGCAGATCGGCGCGTAGCGCCAGAATTGCATCGCGTGAGGGGCGTTTGGGTTTCGCAACTGCAGGTTTTTCCTTGACCGGCTTGTCGCGGGCCAGCAACAGGGCGCGATAGGCTTCCAGATCGCCCTCGAACGGTTTTACCGTCCCGTCCGAGACCAGCCACAGCCGATCCGCAACCAGCGACAGCAGGTGCATGTCGTGGCTGACCAGCACCACCGCGCCGGAATAGGCGGTCAGCGCCTCGACCAGCGCCTCGCGGCTTTCGATGTCCAGATGGTTGGTCGGTTCATCCAGGATCAGCATATGCGGCGCGTCGATCGTGGCCAGCAGCAGCGACAGGCGTGCTTTCTGGCCGCCCGACAGACGCCCGACCTCTGTATCCGCCTGGTCGGCATTCAGGCCAAACCCGGCCAGACGGGATCGCCACTTGCCCGGTGCCTCATCCGGGCGCAGGCGGCGTAGGTGGTCCAGAGGGGTCTCGTCCACATACAGCTCATCCACCTGATGCTGCGCGAAATAGCCGATCCGCAGCTTGGAACTGCGGGTCATCTTGCCCGCCATCAGGGGCAGGCGGTCGGACAGCAGCTTCGACAGGGTCGATTTACCCTGACCGTTCTTGCCCAGCAGGGCGATGCGATCATCCTGATCGATGCGCAGGTTCAGGCGGCGCAGCACCTCGGTGTCGCCATACCCCGTGATACCGCCCTCAAGATGGATGATCGGGGGCGACAGCTCCTCGGGCTCGGGGAAGGAAAACGCGCGCAGGGCTGCCTCTTGCGGGGTCGAGACTAGTTGGATGCGCTCGATCATCTTCAGGCGCGACTGTGCTTGCACGGCCTTGGTGGCCTTGGCACGGAACCGGTCCACGAAGCTTTGCAGATGGGCGATGCGGGCCTTGGCCTTGGCGTTTTCCGATTCCGCCTGCGCGATGCGTTCGGCGCGGCGTTCGGCGAACTTGTCGTAAGGCACCGCGTAATAGGTCAGCTTGCGGTCTTCCAGATGCAGGATCGACCCCACCGCGCGGTTCAACAGTCCCCGATCGTGGCTGATGATGATGACCGTATGAGGGTATTTGGCCAGATAGCTTTCCAGCCACAGCGCGCCTTCGAGGTCCAGATAGTTGGTCGGTTCGTCCAGCAACAGCAGGTCGGGCTGCGAAAACAGAACCGCCGCCAGCGCCACGCGCATCCGCCAGCCGCCCGAGAAATCCGAGCAGGGTTTCAGCTGATCCTCATCATCGAAGCCCAGACCTTTGAGGATCGAGGCTGCGCGGGCTTCGGCGGACCAGGCGTCGATATCGGCCAGACGGGTCTGAATCTCGGCAATGCGCGAAGGGTCGGTGGCGCTGTCGGCCTCGGCCATCAGGGTGCTGCGTTCGGTATCAGCCGCCAGAACGGTATTGATCAGCGAGACATCGGAGGAGGGCACCTCTTGCGCCACACCGCCGATCCGTGCGCGTTTGGGCAGCACGATATTGCCCGATTCCAACGCCAGTTCGCCCCGGATCAGGCGGAACAGAGTGGTCTTTCCGGTGCCGTTTCGGCCCACAAGACCCACCTTGTGCCCATCGGGGATGGTTGCACTGGCCCCGTCGAACAAGGGGCGGCCTTCAACGGCGTAATTGATGTCTTCGATCCGTAGCATGGGCCGCTCTTAACAGAGGTATGATGCCGCCGCCAGCGGCTTGGCATGTTCAACACGGGATCAATGTGATAGCGCTGCCATGTTTGAATGAAGTGGAATGTTTGATGCGGCCTGCGCAGTCCCCTCCGTCCTTGATCACATTGGTTTTGCTGACGGCGCTTTCGGTTCTGTCGCTGAACATGTTCCTGCCATCGCTGCCCAGTATCGGCGCGGCACTGGAGGCGGAATACGGCCTGGTGAACCTGTCGATCGCTGGTTATCTGGCGCTGTCGGCAGTCCTGCAACTGATCATGGGGCCGTTGTCCGACCGGTTCGGACGCAGGCCGGTATTGCTGATCTGTATGGTCATCTTCGTCGTTGCTTCGGTCGGATGTGCGTTGGCGCAGTCGATCTGGGTGTTTCTAGGGTTTCGGATGCTGCAAGGTGCCGTCGTGGCCGGGCAGGTTCTGGCACGAGCCGCGATACGGGATATGCATCCACCGAATGAGGCCGCGGCAAAGCTGGGTTATGTCTCGATGGCTATGGCGCTAGCACCGATGCTGGGGCCGATGCTGGGCGGTCTGCTCGAGATGCTATTCGGCTGGCGCGCCGGGTTTATTTTGTATCTTCTTCTGGGCGCGGGCCTCTTGGCGTTGATATGGGTCGATCTGGGTGAGACCAACACTAACACAACCGCTACCTTCGCCGCGCAGATGAGGCTCTATCCGCAGCTTTTCAATTCACGTCGGTTTTGGGGCTATTCCTTTTGTGCGGCGTTTTCGATTGGAGGGTTCTATGCGTTTATCACCGGTGCGCCTTTGGTTGCAGCAACGTGGTTCGATCTGAACCCCGCGCTATTAGGGTTGGGGATTGGGATCATCACGCTGGGGTTCATGGCGGGCAGCTATCTGACCGGGCGTCTGGCGGCGCGGGCCCGGCTGAATAATATGATTCTTTTTGGGCGTGTGATTGCCTCGGTTGGGCCACTTGTGGGTCTTGTGGTGTTCGCAGCCGAGGGCGGCAGCGTCTGGACCTTTTTTGGTTCAGCCATTCTGGTGGGGTTCGGCAACGGGCTGACCGTCGCCAATGCCACCGCCGGTCTGATGTCTGTACGTCCGCAATTGGCGGGTAGCGCTGCGGGGCTGTCTGGCGCGATGACTGTGGCGTTGGGGGCCGTGCTGACCATGGCCACCGGGGCCTTGGTTACTGCCGCGAATGCCCCATTTATCGTTCTTGGCATGATGTGCCTCAGCAGTTTCGCAGGACTCCTGTCCATCCTCTATGTTCGGCGGGTCGACCAGTTGGACCCATTGCCGGACACGATCTGAGCGCCGCGCCATATAACACTTTTCTTGGGCCACATACCGTGCTAGGCGGCGCGCGATGGATTTCGGCGCACACCACGCGCCACATTGTAAGGAGAGGCCGATATGGCACTGGAACGCACATTCTCGATCATCAAACCCGATGCAACCCGCCGCAACCTGACTGGCAAGATCAACGCCAAGTTTGAAGACGCAGGCCTGCGCATCGTTGCGCAAAAGCGCATCCACATGACCAAGGAACAAGCCGGTAAGTTCTACGAAGTTCACGCCGAGCGTCCGTTCTATGACGAGCTGTGCGAGTTCATGTCGTCGGCTCCGGTCGTCGTTCAGGTTCTGGAAGGCGAAGGCGCCATTGCCAAGAACCGCGAAGTCATGGGCGCAACCAACCCCGCAGACGCGGCCGCCGGCACCATCCGCGCCGAGTTCGCTGAATCGGTTGGCGAAAACTCGGTCCACGGTTCCGACGCACCTGAGACCGCAGCGGTTGAAATCGCCTACTTCTTCTCGGGCATTGAACTGGTCGGCTAATCTTTAACCACAATAGAATTCAGGGCCGCTCCCGTCACCGGGGGCGGCCTTTTTCATTCGGGTTTGAGGTCCGCAGCCGAGACCCGCACGCCGATCGCATCCAGATCAGCGATGATCTGCATCTCAGGCGCGGTGCTGACACTGGCCTTGATCGCATCGAACCGTTTGCGCAGCGCCTTCTTCTCCTCGCCTTTGCAATCGTTCCATGGACGCCCCTGAAGGCCCATGACCAGCACGTAGTACCCGATGAAATGCGGGCGAGAACCCGACTGCAATAGTTTCGTGTAGGCCGCATCTGGTCCCAATTCCCGCAATCCTTGCGCCGAGTGTATCCCGGCACGAGCACAGGCCTGTTCGAAAGCGGGGCCGAGGTTGCGTATGGATGAGACGGGATCGGACATGTGAAAAGTCTTATGATACGGTGTATCCTCTGTCATCCGAATTTCACCGTGAATGCCTCCCGGTCGTAGTACCTTTGCCTGCAGGACCAAGTTAAGATTTCACGGGCAAATACCGTCATGAGGTCCTTTCGTGCCCAAGACTATGAAAATCGCTGAAAAACAAATGCTTACCTGCAAGATGTACATGCGATCCGGGCGGCTGGAGGGTTTTTGATGGGCAAAGAAAGTTCGGTGTTCATCTTGTCAGGTCGGTTTGACGAAAAAGCTATCGAAGGGGTGCTCAAGAATCATTGGAACTTGACGATCGGCGAGTCATCAAAACGGCTTTTTCACATCCTAGATTGCCATGACCAATCTCTTGTGTCCAAAGGCAAACTTTTGATTGAAACTGATGGAAAGTTGCATCTGTTTTCCTTTAAGCGACATGTGACGCAGCAGGGCAGTGGCGCCGGACAGTTCGTTCAAAATCTACCAAACGGCGCGGTTCGGTCAGGATTGTCAAAGTTTCCCACGCTTCGGGCACTGATCCCGATTGCGTCTGGAACTGTGAAGGTGCGCAAGTTCTCGGTTCTCGACGACTTGCGAAAGACACGTGTTCAAGGCCAGGTGGTTGATCTTGTTTCGGATCATGGACGTGCGACGATTGTGGTTTTGTGCCAAGTGAACGGGCCATCTTCAAGTTTCAAAAATATCCGTAAGTCGATTGAAAAAAACAAAGATATACGAAACGCAACTGGGGTTTTCACTGCGCTGTCTCCGGACACGCCGCGTTATCAGGCCAAACCCGATATCCCCCTCGCTCGAGCAGAACCCACTGTAGATGTGGCGACCAAGATTATTGGGACCTATCTGGCGGTGGCGCGCCAAAACGAAAATGGTGTGATCGCAGATTACGATACCGAGTTCCTGCATGACTACCGTGTCTCACTCCGGCGCATCCGTTCGGTACTCAGCCTGTTCAAAGGAGTTTTTTCACCTCATCAGACGATGGGCTTGAAGAGAACGTTTTCCGATCTTATGGCCCCGACCAACCGGTTGCGCGACCTTGATGTCTATCTACTTGAGAAAAATAACTATTACAGCATGATACCGGAAAACCTTCATGTTGGTGCCGAGATCATGTTTGCACAGTTTGAGGCAGAGCGTAAAAGGTCATGGAAAGTTCTATCTCAGAAATTCAGAAGTGTGTCCTATAACCGGTGTATGTTGGAACTGAGCAGACAAATCACCGATCCAAAGAGTGTGCAGACCGGCCCGAACGCAGAGCTTGCAGCTTATGACTTCGCCTGCACCATGATCTGGAAACGCTATCGAAAACTGTGCAGACGGGCGCGTCGGATTATGCCGAATTCGCCCGATACCTTGGTCCATGACCTGAGGATCGAAGGGAAGAAACTCCGTTATTTAATGGAGTTCTTTGGTCCTTTGTTCAACCAAAAATCTTTAAATACCATGCTTAAACCGCTGAAAAAACTGCAAGATAATCTAGGCCGATTCAACGACTTCTCGGTTCAGCAAAAAGCGTTGCTGGAATTGGTGGATCGACAGGTTGAAACCGAACAGCCCGAAATCGCCCAGCTCGCTCTGTCCGCAGGCGGGGTGATCACTGTGCTAAAACAACGCCAAGAGGCAGAACGCCAGCGTGTGATCGCGCATCTCCGTGGTTTGGACAACCCCGAGATCAAACATCAGTTCTGGAGGCTGTTCCAATGACAGCCTGCGAGCCCCCTCGGTTCGGTGGCAAAGCCTTTTCTCATATGAGATAGTTACTAGTGATGAGGTTGGCCGTCGTTGATAGCAATGTAGGTTCATAGGCATGGGCACTGAAATCGAACGGAAATTCCTGGTTTCTGCGGTTCCAGACTTGCAGCATCTGGACCGGGCCGTGATCCGCCAGGGCTATTTGACTGCGCCTGAGGATTCCACTGAACTGCGGTTGCGGCAAAAGAATGAACGCTATTTCCTGACGCTGAAGGGTTGCGGAGAACTAGTGCGGGTAGAACGCGAAACCGAAATCTCGGGCGAGCAGTTCGAAACCTTCTGGCCCGAGACCACGGAACGGCGGGTTGAGAAGGAACGTTACACTGGAACGCTGTCCGATGGGCGCGTTTTTGAGTTGGATGTTTTTCAGGGTGGCCTGACGCCGTTGCACATGGTCGAGGTTGAGTTTGAGACCGAGGCAGACGCCAAATCCTTTGTTCCGCCCGAATGCTTCGGCGCGGAAGTCACAGAGGATAAACGCTATAAGAACAAGACCTTGGCGATCAAAGGTGTGCCAGTTTGATCGTCGCTTTCAGACCGGGGGCCGCGTCCTGCGGCAGGAATTCTCCACCGTGCATATGCGCGATGGCCGATACCAGCGCCAGACCAAGTCCTGCATTGCGTTCGGTCCGGGCTGGATCGAGGGTCACAAAGGGCACTTGAAGGCGTGAAAGATCCTCGGGCGCAACGCCCGGCCCGCGATCGCGGACGCTTAGGTATGTCTCCTTACCATCATCGGTCAAAGTGATTGTGATTTCAGTATGTTCCGGTGCGTAGCGCAAGGCGTTTTCAAGCAGGTTCGACAGGGCCTGGGACAGCAGGGGTTTATGCCCGCTCAGCGGTGCGGCGGTTCCTTCAATTACCAGACGAATGTTCTCTTCTGCGGCGACGGGATCGTAAAGGTCGACCACATCTCGTACCAGTTGTTCAAGTTCAACTGTTTCGAACTGTTCCCGCCCCACGCCGGCTTCGGCGCGGGAAATCTCGGTCAATTGGCCCAGGACGCGCAGTACATGGTCGATCTCGGTTGTTGCGCGGGCTACGTCGATATCGCGGTCTTGATCGGTTTTGGTGGGATCCGATAGCGCTTCGACGCGTTGCTTTAGACGGGACAGTGGGGATCGGAGGTCATGGGCGATTGAGTTGGAGGTGGTGCGCAGGTTGCTGATCAACTCTTCGATCCGGTCCAGCATCGAGTTCAGCGTGCCGGCGACCTGATCGAACTCATCCCCGGTTCCACGCATTGGCATTCGGCGAGACAGATCCCCGGAAACGATATCCTCGGCGGTGTTTGCGATGTCGGACAGGCGGGAAAAGACCAGACGCGTGAACAGCCACCCGGTCAAGATGCTGAGTGCTAGGGCAATGACCAAGACGATCCCAACGGTGCGCAAAAGGACCCGGTCAAACTGCTGTCGCGCCAGCGCGTCTCGCCCGACCAATAGGCGCTCACCGCCGGGTAGACGGATTGAGGCCGCTGAGATGGGTACAAGTTGGTCATTGTCCGCACGGCGCAGTTCCAGATCGACCCAACCGCTGCCAGCCGCGATGTCTGCTGGCCATTGCTTGAGGTTTCCGGCCAGTGTCGCCCCAAAGCGATCTGTCAGCAGGTACATCGCATCCCGCTCGGCGGCGGATGGCAGGCGGCGTTCAATCGCTGTTAGCAGCCCGATCAGCCCGCGTCGTTCATATTCATCCGCCAATCCGGTGAGTTCGGCCGATACGACCGAACGCGTCTCGCCCTCGATGCTTCGATTGGCGGTGACGTAGACCAATGCCAGAACCGTCGCGGTCAACAATGTGCTGAGCACCATGCTGGCCAATATCAGGCGCGTGCGTGAATTATTGAACGACAGCTGTACGTTATCCATCAGATATCATGTAACCCGCACCGCGAACGGTTTCAATCAGCGGCGGCCCACCGCCTTCGTCCAGCTGACGCCGCAGCTTCGAGATATGGACATCGACGACATTCGTATTTGGGTCGAAATGATAGTCCCACACCCCTTCAAGCAACATGGTGCGAGAGACCACGCGGTTCTTGCGGCGCAGGAAATATTCCAAAATCTGGAATTCGCGCGGGGTCAGAGTAACTTCGTGCCCATCGCGTGTGACCTTGCGAGTCAGCAAATCCATTTCAAGATCGCGGCAGGTCAGGATGGCGCTTTCCTCGGATTCCTGCGGACGCCGCAGAAGTGCTTCAATACGGGCATGTAACTCCTGAAAGGAAAACGGTTTTACCAGGTAATCATCCGCCCCCGAACGCAAACCTTTGACGCGTTCGTCCACCGCGCTCATGGCGGTCAGCATCAGGACCGGTGTCTTCAGCCCCGCGGCCCGCAAGGACCTGATCAGGGACAACCCGTCCAGCCCCGGCAGCATTCGGTCCAGCACAATGGCATCAAACCCGCCATCGGTGGCATGGTATAGCCCCTCGCGGCCATCAGCAGCTTGTTCGACCACGTAGCCTTCTTCGCCAAAACCTTTGGCGATGAAGTCGCGCGTATCTTGGTCATCTTCGACGATCAGCAGACGGCGGCTCATGATCGGACCTCCTTTCCATCGGGATTTAAACACAAATTTCCGGGTAAGGCACCGGGTTTGATGGGATACGTGCCGGGTGCGTTGCGGCGCACCCGGCAGTCCCGGCAGAGAGCGGACAAGACAAACCGCCGGGGAGGCGCACGCCAGATATTCCCCATCACGTGGCGCGCGCGGGTGTCAGATCAGGCGATTTCCACCGCAACGAAGATCTGGTTTCCGGCCCGGTTGATCAGCACCAGCGCGGGATCGGTCTTTTCGCTGTCCAGCGCGGCTTTCAGCGCGTCGGGCGTGTCGGTTTCCTGGCTGCCCAGTTTGACGATGACATCACCGCGCTGCAGGCCGGCTTTGGCCGCAGGGCTGTCGGGCTTGAGGTCGGTCACGATCACACCGTTGACCGAGTCGGACACACCGATCTCGGAGCGGTTGGTTTCGGTCAGCGGGGCGACGATCACACCCAGTGCGGTGCCCGAGGTCGCCTCGGCCACCGGGTCTTCAACGTCCAGTGCCGCGCTTTGGTGCTGGCCGATGGTCAGTTCCAGCTGCTGTTCGGTCCCGTCCCGCAGCACCGTCAGGGTGCTTTCGGTGCCAACCTTGGTAGTGCCCACCAGAAGCGGCAGGTCACTGCTGGAGTCCACGGCCTCGTCATTGAAGGTCAGGATGATATCGCCCTGTTGCAAGACGCCTTCGGCGGGGCTGCCATCGACCACATCCGACACCAACGCGCCGGTTGAGGTGTCAATGCCCATGGCTGCGGCAATTTCGGGGCTGACATTCTGGATCGAGACACCCAGCCATCCACGGCTGACCTGACCGTCATCGCGCAGGTCGGCGGCGATATGCTCGACGATGTTCGAGGTTACCGCAAAGCCCAGACCCACAGATCCGCCGCTGGGCGAATAGATAGCCGAGTTCACGCCAACCACTTCGCCGTCCATGTTGAACAGCGGCCCGCCCGAGTTGCCCTTGTTGATCGCCGCATCCGTCTGGATAAACTCGGCATAGGGCCCTTGCGAGATGTTGCGCCCCTTGGCCGAGACAATCCCTGTAGTCACGGTCGAGCTAAGCCCGAACGGGTTGCCGATGGCCACCACGTCCTCGCCTACGCGGATCACGTCGCTGTCACCCAGTTCAACGGCCTGCAATCCGGCGTCGGCGTCAATCTTCAACACGGCGATGTCTGTCAACGGGTCGGTGCCGATGATTTCAGCATCGAATGTGCGGTCGTCATACAGGCGAACGGTGACGGTCGTGGCGTTATCGACGACGTGGTGATTGGTGATGATGTAGCCTGCCTCGTCCAGCACGAAACCGGATCCCAGACCTTGTGCCGGTCCGCGCTGTGGTGTGTTGAAGCCCTCGGGCGTGCCGAAACGTTTGAAGAATTCGCCAAACGGGTGGGCCTCAAAGTCAAAGTTCTGACCCTGTGCCGGTGTCGGCTTTGCCTCTTGTTCCGCGATAATGGTCACAACCGAGGGAGACACGCTCTCAACCAGGTCAGCCAGGGCTTCGTCCGCTTTCGAGGGCAGGGCGGTGGTGGCCAGCAGCGCGGCGCTCAGGGCGCTGACGCCGATCCAGCCGGACGTGCGCGGCACGAGAAGAGAGGATTTACGGATGCTCATTTTGGTCTCCTGTTTTATCGCGCGGTTCCGTTCGCGCGTTAAGTCAGGAGGTGGCGCACCAGTCTGATCATTTCCTGTGCCAAAGGTTAAGAAATCTTAATTTTGCCATAAAGACACGGTGGTATGACGACCGGTCGGTCATACGACTCGGGTCAACGGAGCGAATCGCGTGGCTCGAATCGTGAGATTGTCCGCTATTGCCGGTCCAATCCTCCAAAAGACGCGAATTGATTCAATTTGATGAACAAATGATCAAGCCAAGGTGGTGTTGGCTTGGGGTTCGACTATTGGTTGTGGAGATGTGTCAAAACATATTGGTCGCACAGGTATAATCGTAGATTTTCGGTGGGTATACATGTCAAATGTGCATGTTTAACCTGCTATTTTCCTTAAATTTCAATAGCAGAATGCAACCTAAGGGAGAAGTCAATATTCAGAGATGTTGCTGAAAAACCATTCCGATACATCCTAAATGACCCGATCTTTCCAAATTTACGTTGTTTGCCCTCAACCAATCGGTGACGATGATCAGGCCCAAGCGAGGGGAAGCCGACGGCACTAGGGGGTGCCGAAGGTTCGTCACGATCACTGGAAGCGCTGAGCGGCATGTTAACGAGGGGGTCTTGTTTAGGTTCGGCAGCGGATAGCCGAGGTGCCTTATAGGCAGCTTTGGCCGCGCTTTCAGGGTTGATGAAAAGTGGTAGTCCTGTTTTGGGCACCGGCCCGGTCTGCAAAGACCGGGCCGTGTTTGTTTTACGGACCTGCCTTACAAGCTGTGCCGCGCCCGCCATGCCGCCCAATCTTCGGGCGTATCCAAGTCCAGCAGTGCGTTCCGATTGGGCAAGGGGTGAAGATGCACCTTGTCGGAATGCGCGCGCACAACAGTTTGCGCACCTTCATCGCCGGTCAGGCGGCGCAGCTCCGCGAACAGAGATTTGTCAAAAATAACCGGGTGACCGGGTTTTCCATCCTTAGTTGCGCCGCGCCATATCAACTTTTTCGGGTGTTCTGAAACCGAGCTGACCACACTGTTTAAATCCTCGGCCGTGATGTCGGGAAGGTCCGAAAGCAGGACCATTGCGGCTGTTGCTTCGGCCGGCAGATGGGTCATGGCACCCCGTAGGCTGGCATTCATACCTTCGGCGGCATCCGGGATCTCGACCAGTGTCAGGTCTAGCCCGTCCAGCGCTTGATAGCGCGGATGAGGGAGCGGGGGCAGGGCGACGATCACCGGCCCAACCTGCCGGGCCGTCATGGCTGAGCGGCGCAGAAGAGGAGTATCTCCGACGTTTTGCATCAGCTTATCCGTGCCGCGCATACGGCTGGATTGCCCAGCGGCCAAAAGGATGATCGGGATGAGACTCATTTATTTAAGATGGCCGCGTTCCGCCCCGCTGTCATCCCCGCATTCGCGAGCCATCCGCATCAAAAAGTGGGGTTGAAATCATCCGCGCGCGGCGGCGTTGCCCCAGTATCTCGATCTCGACGTCCTGACCGTCTGTCGCGTATTCGACGGGCAGGAACCCCATAGCAATCGACTTTTCCGCAAAATGGGAATAGCCGCCCGATGTGCAGAACCCGACCACCTTGCCGTTCAACCAGATCGGCTCATAGGCGTTGACGTCGGCGTCCTCGGCATCGACCTGGAATGCGACAAGCCTTCGGGAGGGGCCGTTTTGCGCCTCACGTTCGACCGCCGCACGCCCTATGAAATCGACGGGTTTTGCGAAGGATATGAACCGATCCAACCCGGTTTCAGCCGGTGTGTAGTCGGGAGAATACTCCCGCATCCATGATCCAAAGAACTTGTCCAGACGTAGGCTCATCATGGCGCGCATGCCGAAGGGGGTCAGGCCCATCGGCTCTCCGGCTTGCCACAGCGTCCACCACAGCTGCCGCTGCGCCATCGGATCACAATAGATCTCGTACCCCAGGTCACCGGTATAGCTGACGCGTTGGACGATGCAGTCGGTCATGCCCACGGTCATGCGGCGCACATCCATGAAGCGCAGCGCCGAGACATCATCGCGGGTGCAGGCGGCCAGAACCTCTGCTGCCTTCGGGCCTGCGATCTGGAATCCATTCAGCCGGTCGCTGATATTTTCGATCTGCAAGCCGTCTTCGCGATGTTGCAGGAACCACCGCATATGGAACGCCTGCGCCCCGTATGAGGCGGTCAGGCGGAACTCGGTCTCATCCAGGCAAGAGACAGTGAAATCCCCGATCAGCTTACCCTTGGGCGACAGCATCGGCGTCAACGACAGGCGACCTGGTTGCGGGATGCGCCCGGCCATGATCCGATCCAGCCAAGCCCGCGCATTGGGACCTGTGATGCGGTACTTACCGAAATTGTGGACTTCGTTGATGCCCACGGCAGTGCGCACAGCACGAATCTCGCGCCCGGTGGCTTTGAAGGCATCGGACCGGCGGAATGAGGGCGTCTCATAGTCTGGTTCATCGCCCTGAGCGAAGTAATTGGGGACCTCCAGCCCGTATTGCTGGCCCCAGACAGCGCCCAGATCGGTGAAGATGTCATACATCGGGGTGGTTCGGTTGGGGCGGGCGGCGGGCAGTTCTTCGTTCGGATAGGCGACGCTGAAGCGTTTTTGGTAATTCTCGATCACCTTGGGGCGGGTGTAACCGGGACTGATCCAGTCGCCAAAGCGGGCCACATCCATAGCAAAGACGTCTCGCTCAGGCTCGCCCTCAATCATCCATTGAGCCAGCGTCAGGCCAACGCCACCACCTTGGCTGAACCCGGCCATAACTCCGCAGGCTGACCAATAGTTGCGCAGCCCCGGTACCGGTCCGACCAGAGGGTTCCCGTCCGGCGCAAAGGTGAACGGACCATGGACCACCGATTTCACTCCGGCTTCGGCCAGAACCGGAAAGCGACGATAGGCGAATTCAATACTGTCGGTGATCTTGTCATAGTCGTCGGGCAGCAACTCGTGCCCGAACTCCCACGGGGTTCCGTCCACGGCCCAGGGCTTGCAGGGTTGTTCGTAAAAGCCGATGCACAAGCCCCGGCCTTCCTGCCGCAGATAGCTTTCGCCTGCGGGGTCCATCACATGCGGATGTTCTCCGCCTGCGTCGATGATGGCCTCGATCTGAGGGATCGCGTCGGTGACCAGATACTGATGCTCCATCGGGTGCAGCGGGAAATAGACCCCTGCCATTGCGCCGACCTCACGCGCCCATAGGCCACCTGCGTTGACCACATGTTCGGCGTGGATGGTGCCCTTGTCTGTCACCACATCCCAAGTGCCGTCGGGGCGCTGGTTGGTCTCGTGCACCATGCAATGGGTTTCGATCGCGGCCCCGCCCATCCGGGCCGCTTTGGCATAGGCGTGGGTGGTGCCAGAAGGGTCAAGATGGCCGTCCAGCGGATCATAGAGCGCGCCAAGGATGCCATCGGTATTGGTGATGGGTGCGATTTTCTTGATCTCGTCAGGGCCAATGATCTCTGTCTCTAGCCCCATGAACCGGTGTTTGGCGCGCTCGGCCAACAGCATGTCGAACCGGTCCTGATTGTCGGCCAGCGTTACCCCGCCCACATGGTGCAACCCGCAGGACATGCCGGTGATCTCTTCCAGTTCCTTGTAAAGGCGGATCGTATAGCCCTGCAAAGCGGCCATGTTGGTGTCGCCGTTCAGCGTGTGAAACCCGCCCGCCGCGTGCCAGGTGGACCCGCTGGTCAGCTCAGAACGTTCCAGCAGCACCACGTCTGACCAACCCAGCTTGGTCAGGTGGTATAGAACCGAACATCCGACAACACCGCCACCAATCACTGCCACCCGCGTTGTCGATTTCATGCCCGTGCCTCCGCTTTGTATCTGGCCAAAGCGTGCAAGGGCAGACCGGGGCTGACTGTTCCGTTTCCGACGCGACATGTCGCACGAGACGTTTTACAGTGGACGGATTTTCAACTCAGTGATGCGGTTACCTTCACGGGTGGTAACTTCGAACCGGAAACCGTGGAACGAGAATACCTGACCCACTATGGGGATCATCTGCGCCTCGTGGATGACCAGACCAGCCACGGTATTGGCCTCGTCGTCAGGCAGCGTCCATTCCATCGCGCGGTTCACATCCCGGATCGTCATCGCTCCTTCAACAAGGTACTGACCATCTTCGGTTCGGGTGACGGGGACGTCCTCATCAATGTCGAACTCATCGGCGATCTCGCCCACGATCTCCTCAAGAATATCTTCCAGAGTGATCAACCCCCGCAGCGAGCCATATTCGTCCACCACCAACGCAAAATGACTGTGCATCCGCAGGAATTCCCGCATTTGATCGTCCAGAGTGGTGGTTTCTGGCACGAAATACGGATCATTGGCCACCTTCGAGATATCGAAGCTTTCCAGCCGGTTGGCTTCGCTTTCACTGTCGCCGGCATGCGCGTACATGGCGCGGAACAGGTCTTTGGCATGAACGACACCCACGATGTTCTCGGGCTCGTCCCGAAAGACGGGCAGGCGGGTATGAGGGCTTTTCAGACACTGCTGCAAGATTGCCTCGGGCGCGTCGTCGGCGTCGATCATCTCGATATTCGAACGGTGCAGCATGATTTCCTCGACTGCACGGTCCGCCAGATCCAGCGCGCCCAGAATACGATCGCGGTCTTCCTTTTCTACCACGCCTTCCGAATGACCCAGTTGCAGCGCACCGGCGATCTCTTCCCGCACGGCAAGGATGTTGCTGTCTGGGTCGATCTGTACCCCAAATAGCCGCAGAACACCCCGCACCAAAAGTCGGACGGCGGCCACGACCGGGGAAAAGACGGTCACCACTACGCTGATGATCGGGGCGACCAGCGCGGCGGCTTTCTCGGCATTGGTGATGGCATAGGTTTTGGGCAGTACCTCGGCGAAGATAAGCACCAGCAAGGTCATCACCAGTGTCGCAAGCGCTACGCCGCTTTCGCCGAACAGCTTGGTAAACAGCGCCGTCGCCAGTGAGGCCGCCAGGATGTTCACGAGGTTATTGCCCAGTAGGACCGAGCCGATCAGACGTTCATTGTCATCGGTGATATCCAGCGCCTTCTGCGCCCCGCGCGAGCCTTTGTCGGCCTGCGCCCGTAACTTGCCGCGCGACGAGGCGGTCAATGCTGTTTCGGAACCTGAAAAAAATCCTGAAAGGACAAGTAAAAGCAAAATGGCGCCGGTCGTAAACCAGAATGCGCCGTCGATCATAGAAGCAGAGGGTTCCATCGGTCCTTGGTTGTTTGGGTTGTTGTCTTCGTTATGGGGGTGCGGCCCCTGCGGATCAAGAGGTTAGCCCTTATCACCGGGGTCTTTCGCCAACGGGTGATGCTCGAGCACCAGCTCGGCCAGACGTTCGTCCAGCACATGGGTGTAGATTTCCGTCGTGGCGACATCGGCGTGCCCCAGCAATGTTTGGATCGAGCGTAAGTCGGCCCCGTTCGCCAAGAGGTGGGTCGCAAAAGCATGGCGCAATGTGTGGGGCGTCACCTTTTCAGGCGATACGCCACCCTGCACGGCCAGGTCCTTGATCAGGTGGAAGAACATGTGCCGGGTCAGATGCCCGGACTTGCCCCGCGACGGGAATAGGTACCGAGAACGCTGACCGCCATTTGAAACTGCGTCGTCCTCGGCGGCGTCTCTCGTCTCAAGCCACAAAGCCAGCGCGTCGCGGGCCGGAGGGGAGAGGGGGACCATCCGTTCCTTGCCGCCTTTACCCAAAACCAGCAGCATTCGAGGATCGCCCCGCGCCGAAGAGACCGGCAGTGACACCAGTTCGGTCACGCGCATGCCGGTGGCATAAAGCAGCTCCATCAGGCAGGTGTTGCGGATGCGGTCGGCCTTTGAGCGGCCGGTTTCGCGCGCGGCTTGCAGCAAGCGATCGACCTCGGGTACATCCAACGTCTTGGGTAGGCGTTTCTGGCGGCCCGGACCCTTGATCTGGATTGCCGGATTGGTGTCGCGCCAACCTTCTTCAAACGCGAACCGGTATATCTGCTTGATCGCAGACAAGCGGCGGGCGCGGGTCGACTGGGACAGGCCCTGCGCGTCGCAATCGATCAGATAGCGCTCGATCAAGTCGCGGTCTGCTGCGGTAAATCCCATCTTGCGGCGTTTCAGCCAAGCGGCAAAATCCTTCAGGTCGTTGCCATAGGCCAAAAGGGTGTTGTTGGCCGCACCTAGCTCGGCGGCCTGAGCTTCCAGAAAGGTCGAAATCCAAATCTCGGCGGAGGCAGGGGCGGCCATGATCAGGTGCCTTGCAGGATCAGCAGGTTCAGTGCAGCGCGGCGGGCGGTATCCTCAAGCCCGACGCGGCGCAGGGTGGCGATGGCAGCAGTCAGGTCCACGAGGTTCCCGCGAGAGCCATGAGCAAACAGGTTCATCGCTTCCAAAATCGCCTCACCCAGCTGGCTGTTGTTTAGTAGCGTTTCGATATCTGACGGCACAGGTGCGGCCCAGGCAAAGCCTTGTGCAACCGCATCGGCTAATGGCGATGGCGAGCGCGCGCGCCCCGGATCCCCTTGGGCTAGTGCGGCCAAAAACTGGTTCTCCTCGCCTTTGTCCGGGACGGATAGGGCGGCGCTTTCATAAAGGTCCGAGAGCAGCAGGATACGCCACCGCAAGGTCTCGGCTTCGGCATCCGTCAGTGAAACCTGCGTCAGCCGGTCTGCGAAAAGTTCGGCAAACGGGACCTCAAGCCCGACGCTGCGCATTTGGGTCCAGACATCGAGAAGGGCGGGTGATATGGCCTCGGGCTTGCCGGAATCCAGCGCGGTTTCGAACCGCTGTACCGCCGCGACGCGATCCCAAACCGCACCTGAAGCGGCAGGCGAACGTTCAGTATAAAGCCCCAACAACTGGTTCGGCGTCAGCGCACCCACACGGGTCAACCGCTCGGCCGCCTCGATCTGGGCTTTCCAGCCCGCCACATCCCGCAGGTCGGCATTGGCAAAGGCCCGCGGCAATGGGGCCGAGGGCAAACGCTCGCCAATCGCCTCATAAAGGCGGAAGGTCAGCGGATCAGGGTCATCAGGTTGCGGCAGGTATTCGGCGTCTTCGAATAGTTCGGGGCTGAGGAAGCGGTCCAGAACGGCCAAATCCTCATCGGGCAGCACTTGCAGCGCAAGGGCCGCCTCAAGCGTCAGCGCTGCTGAGGCCCAGTCGCCGCGTCGCGCTTTGCAGAAAATCTGCGCCGCGTAATCCTGTGACAGGTGCGGTTGCGCGATCAGTGCGGTGCAACTGCGATCTTCGTCGCCCGTCAGCAGCGTCGCGTCAAACCAACGTTGAAACCGGTCGCGGCTGTCGGTCGGACCAGCCAGTTGCACCAGCGATTGCGCAGGATCGGCCGCGCCCAGTTGCATCAACCGATCCAGTCGCGCCAGCAGCAATATCTCTTGGGCATTGGGGCCGGATGGCGCACGCGCCTCGGACAGCAGCAAGGTGAACAGCAGGCGCTGCATTGCCGGATTATACCGGACGGGCACATCGGCGATCAGCTCGGCCAGCCTGCCTGGGTCGCTGTTTTTCCACATATCGACCGGCAGGCCTGTCACCGAGGACGACACCAACCCCAAGGGCGGCAACAAAGCCTCAAGCGCTGTGACCTCGACCCCCGGCTGCAGGCCGGTCTGTGACACGGGCGGTTCCAGCAAAACGGTGCCGGGCAAGTTTTCCGGAGGTTGGGTCAGCCATTCGATCGCAGACAGGGGTTCCTGCTGCGCCTGTGCGGCTCCGGCCAGGAAAAGCGCGGCAACTGCGCTCCTACTCCACATTCAGGATGACCGGTTCGCGGACTTCATCCTGCGGGGCCGAGAAATCCACCCCGAAGAACGGGCCAAGATAGGCATAGCCCACCAGCCCGATAAAACACAGGCAAACCAGATATATCAGCAGTTTGATCAGACGGCCCATTGCTCAACGTCGCCTCAATTTTTTCTTTTGTCCCAGTTATAGCTGGCATTTTTCTTAAGATCACGTCATTCACGGTTAAATGAGCGAAATAAAGCAAAACACTGACACGGTTGCCCCAGTCCAGCACCTTGTGTTGCACAAAACCGTAGTTCTGGTGGGGATGATGGGGGCTGGAAAGACCGCCGTGGGCCGTGCATTGGCCTTACGTCTGGGTGTCCCGTTCCTTGACAGTGATGCCGAGATCGAATCGGCAGCAAACATGACCATCCCCGAGATTTTCGAACGCGACGGCGAGCCGTTCTTTCGCGCCAAGGAAAGTCAGGTCATCGGGCGGCTGCTGGATGAGGAAAAGGGTATTCTGTCTACCGGCGGCGGCGCGTTTCTGTCCGAGCAGAACCGCAAGATGATCACCGAACGCGGCGTGTCCGTCTGGCTGAATGCTGATCTGAGCGTGTTGTGGAACAGGGTCAAGCACAAGGATACCCGGCCCTTACTGCGCACCGACGACCCTTATGCGACATTGCGCGGGATATATGAGGCGCGCGTGCCGGTTTACCAGCAGGCCGATTTGACTGTGACCTCGGACGGTGAGATTTCGATCGACAATATGGTTGGCCGCGTTGTCGAGGCTTTGCTCAAGCGGCCTGATGTTCTGGAACAAAAATAAATGCACCAAACCGTACATGTTGAGCTGGGCGAACGCGCGTATGATGTCGAAATCGGGCCAGACTTGCTGGCGCAGTCCGGCACGCGGATCGCGCCCTTATTGCACCGGCCCAAAGTCGCCGTCCTGACGGATGAGAACGTGGCCGCGCTGCACCTGGATGGGCTGCGCGAGGGGTTGGCGACAGCCGGGATCGAGATGTCGACACTGGCCTTGCCTGCGGGTGAGGCGACCAAGAGCTGGCCTCATTTCGAACGTGCTGTCGAGTGGCTGCTGGCCGAAAGGGTTGAGCGCCGGGATGTTATCATCGCGTTGGGCGGTGGCGTGATCGGCGACCTTGCGGGCTTTGCCGCGGCCGTTTTAAGGCGCGGTGTTCGGTTCGTACAAATCCCGACCTCGCTGCTGGCGCAGGTGGACAGTTCCGTCGGGGGCAAGACCGGCATCAATGCACCACAGGGCAAGAACCTGATCGGAGCCTTCCATCAGCCCTCGCTGGTGCTGGCCGATACCTCGGTGCTGGGCACGATGACAGATCGGGATTTCCTGTCCGGCTATGGCGAAGTCGTCAAATATGGCCTGCTGGGGGACGCCGACTTCTTTGAATGGCTCGAAGACAACGGAACCGATGTGGCGGGGGGCAATATGGCGGCGCGGGTGCGGGCCGTGACCCGCTCGGTGCAGATGAAGGCCGATATCGTGGCACGGGATGAGACCGAGCAGGGCGACCGTGCGTTGCTGAACCTCGGCCACACCTTCTGTCACGCGTTTGAGGCTGCAACGGGTTATTCCGACCGGCTGCTGCATGGTGAAGGCGTGGCCATCGGCTGCGCGCTGGCGTTCGAGCTGTCCTCGCGTCTTGGTATGTGTTCTCAGGAAGACCCCAGCCGCGTGCGTGCGCATTTGCGTACGATGGGCATGAAGACCGATTTGGCGGACATTCCCGGAGAACTTCCAGGCGCTGAGGCTCTGGTTGATCTGATGGCGCAGGACAAGAAGGTGATCGACGGTCAGTTGCGGTTCATTCTGGCGCGCGGAATCGGCCAGGCATTCGTCACCTCTGACGTACCGCGTGATGCAGTACTGTCGGTGCTTCAGGACGCGCTGGCCACTGCCTGATCAACGCCCGTTGAGCACCATCAGCTCGCCGATATTCTCGCGTGTGATATAGCCCACCATCGCCCCCGAAGCAGTGCAAACCGCAATGGCCGGGGCGCCTTTATGCAGCCCGTCCAGCACGGCCTCCAACCCGTCGGTCAAGCGAACTTTTGGAATGTCCGGTTCCATGATCGAAGTGGCCGGATTGGACCGGGGTGTTTCATCGGCAAGGGCCGCGAACAGACGATTGCGCGTGACAAAGCCTTGCAGCTTGCCATCGGGGGACAGCACCGGAAACTCATGCTGCGTGGTATGGATGACGGCCTGCGCGGCGGTCGCCAGCGTGTCGTCGGGGGAAAGAGCGTGAAATTCGGTGATCATCGCATCGCGCGCCAGCACGCGCCGCGCGACCGAGCGCATGGTCACGTCCTGACTTTCGGCATTTGCTGCTACGAAGACGAATACCGCGATCAGCACCAACAGCGCATTCCCGGTGCTGAGCCCAAGGAACCCGAACCCGACCGCCACCGCCTGTCCCGCCAGCGCGGCGACCCGTGTGGCTTTGACGCGATCCATTTTCAGACACAGCAGGGCACGGAACACACGCCCGCCATCCATCGGAAAGGCGGGGATCATGTTGAACGCGGCCAACAGCAGGTTCACATAAGCCAGACGGTTCAGCAGGCCGGGGCCGGTGCTGTCGATCTGAGCCATGGTTTCAAGAGGCATTCCCGCGCCCAGAAGAACCAGCAAGACCCAGATTACAACATTGACCGCAGGGCCTGCCAGCGCCACCCAAACCTCTTGCATGGGGTTTTCCGGCATCCGCTCGAGCCGAGCCAGCCCGCCGATTGGCAATAGGGTAATGTCAGGCGTTTTGATCCCATAGCGCCGGGCCATCAGCGCATGGCCAAATTCATGGGCGACCACACAGGCAAATAGCGCCAGCACGAAGATCAGGTTTTCAACCGCGGCCGCCAGACCTCCGCTGGAATAGGCGGCAAACCCGACCCAGGCCAGCAACAGGAAAAAGGTGACATGGACCCTCAGTTCCGACCCCAATATCCGGCCGAGTGAGAAGGACCATGTCATGATATTTCTCCGTCTTGGTTAGAACGGAATCTCGTCGTCGTCGATACCGCCGGATGCAGGTGCCGGAGAGCCGGACGGCCCACCATAAGGATCCCCATAGCCGCCACCGGCCTGACCGCCATAGCCGCCACCGGATTGGCCGCCGCCATAGCCACCACCGCCGCCACCTTCACCGCGCGCGTCCAGCATGGTCAGTTCACTGCGGTAAGGGCGCAGAACCACTTCGGTCGAATATCGATCCTGTCCGGACTGATCCTGCCATTTGCGGGTCTCAAGCTGGCCTTCGATGTAAACCTTGCTGCCTTTGCGCAGATACTGCTCGGCCACGCGCACCAAGGGCTCCGAGAAGATGGCGACCGTATGCCATTGCGTTCGGTCCCGGCGTTCGCCGGTATTGCGGTCTTTCCATGTCTCAGACGTGGCGATGCGCAGGTTGCAAACCTTTCCACCATTCTGGAACGACCGAACCTCAGGGTCGGCACCGAGATTTCCGATCAGAATGACTTTGTTGACTGAACCCGCCATATATTCCCTCGTTCTTGTCTGACTGAGCAGTGCCCGAATCTGGCACCTGTTATTTCTGCGACCCTATACGGCCTGCGCTTTGGTTGAAACATGGTTGATGACGCGAAAATGAGCGCGCTAATTCTTTAGGCATGATTTACCAAGCTTTCATTCTTTGCTGAAATATCTATACTCGTTCAGGTTCGTAGAGATCGGGATCGGCATTTATGCGGTTGTTGTTAGCGAGTTTTTCGGTGCTATGCTGTGCACTGGTCTCAGCCCCGGCTGAGGCGGATACCTTGTCGACGAAAAGCCGCAAGGACATTTTCCTCAAGCAATCCAAGGTGTTGGATTCGCGAGCGGCCACACAATACCGCAATTCCGAGCGCTATAAGCCAAAGACGCCGAGGCGTCAGTTCAGCCAGCGTTATAATGGGAAATACAAAGGCCAGTATCTGACCATCGCGCGGCAAGCGGCGCGTAAGCATAACGTCCCCGAAGACTTGTTCTTGCGGTTGGTGCAGCAGGAAAGCGGCTGGAACCCCAATGCTGTCTCGCATAAGGGAGCACTAGGTTTGGCACAGCTTATGCCTGCGACAGCAAGAACGCTTGGCGTCAACCCGCTGGACCCACGGGAAAATCTGGAAGGTGGCGCGCGCTATCTGTCCGCTCAATACCGCAAGTTCAAATCCTGGCGTCTGGCGCTGGCGGCATATAATGCTGGTCCGGGCGCGGTGGAAAAACATGGTGGCGTTCCGCCGTATAAAGAAACGCAGAATTACGTCAGGGTGATCTGGGGCGGTTAAACTCCGCTTCCCGTCCCAATAGGTAAAAGGCCAACCCTGCGGCTGGCCTTTGTGTTTTATTCGGCTGCAATCTTGATGACCGGCTCCATACGTTCCAGGACATCCTCGGCCAAATGACATTTGACCTGATGTCCCTCGGCCAGAGTTTTCACCGGCGGAACGCGCTGTTCGCACAAGCCACCCGGCACCTCGGACTTCCAGCGGCACCGCGTCTGGAACGGACAGCCCGGAGGCGGGTTCATCGCAGAAGGAATATCGCCTTCTAGCACGATATGCTGTTTCTCGATTGACGTATCAGCGATGGGCACCGCGCTCAGCAACGCTTCGGTATAGGGATGATAAGGCGGGGCAAAGACCTGATCGGTGGTGCCCAACTCGACCACATGGCCCAGATACATGACCATCACCCGGTCGCTGAGATAGCGTACAATCGACAGGTCATGGCTGATGAACAACAGAGTCGTTTTGTGTTCACGCTGGATCTCCATCAACAAGTCCGTCACGGCCGCCTGCACGGACACATCCAGTGCCGAGACCGGCTCATCCGCCACCACGATCCGCGCGTCCCCGGCAAACGCACGGGCAATGCCCACACGCTGTTTCTGACCGCCAGACAGCTGGCGAGGCATCCGATCGGCAAAGGCGCGCGGCAGCTTCACCAGATCAAGCAGCTCCAGCATCCGCTTCTTCCGCTCGGCTTCCGAGTTGCCGACACCGAAAATCTCAAGCGCGCGGATGATCTGGCGGCCAACGGTCATCGACGGGTTCAACGTGTCAAACGGGTTCTGGAATACCATCTGAACTTCGCCCACCGTCTTGGCGTCCCGCTCTTCAATCGGCACGGCCTCGATGTTGCGATTGTCCAGAAGGATTTGCCCATCCGTCGCCGTTTCCAGCCCCATCAACACCTTGGCAAACGTAGACTTGCCACAGCCGGATTCGCCCACAATGGCCAATGTCTCGGATTCATGCGCCTCGAAGCTGAGCGTTTCGTTGGCCTTCACCACCTTAGTCTCGCCGCCGCCAAACAGCGCATTCGCCGCGACCTCATAGTATTTCTTCAGATTGTCCATCTTCAGAACTGTGCGGCCAATCGCAGCCTTTTCCTTTTGTTCCCCAACGGTGATCGGTGCGTTCCAGTCAATCTCCTGGAATTTCAGACAGCGCGTATGGTGTCGGTCATTTCCGGGCACAGCCTGCATCAGGATATCCTGAGCATCACAACGCCCTTCTTCGAAATAGTCACAGCGCGGCCCAAAGTTACAGCCCGGCGGGCGCTCATGGGGCAGGGGGAAGTTCCCCGGAATGGCCACCAGCGGGCGCGTGTTCTTGTCGGCCCCAGGCAAAGGGATCGAGCGGAACAGCGCCTGTGTATAGGGGTGCTGCATCTCGTCAAACACATCCTTGATCGAGCCGCGCTCGACCGCCTCACCCGAATACATCACGCAAAGCCGGTCGCAGGTTTCCAACACCAGCCCCAGATTGTGCGAGATAAACAGCATCGAGGTGCCGTATTTCTTGCCCAAATCCTTGACCAGTTCGACCACAGCCGCTTCAACCGTCACGTCCAGCGCGGTCGTTGGCTCATCCAGAATCAAAAGCGCCGGTTTCGACATCAATGCCATGGCGATCACGATGCGCTGCTGTTGTCCGCCAGAGAGCTGATGCGGGAAAGAATTCAGCATTCGCTCGGGGTCGGGCAGGCGCACATCGGTGACAACCTCCAACGCGCGGGCATAAGCCTCTTCCGCGCCTACGCCTTCGTGGATCATCGGCACTTCCATCAACTGCTTACCGATCTTCATCGCTGGGTTCAGCGATGCCATCGGTTCCTGATAGATCATCGCGATCTCATTGCCGCGAATGTCGCGCAACTCCTCGGTAGTCATCTCACCCAGATCACGCCCTTTGAACTTGATCGAGCCGCCAACGATGCGCCCGTTCTTGCCCAAATCCTGCATGACACCCAATGCAACCGTGGACTTGCCACAGCCAGACTCACCAACCAGCCCCACAGCCTCACCAGGTTGCACGCTGACCGAGAAATCCATAACGGCGGGAATTTCCCTCAACCGGGTAAAAAACGAGATCGAAAGCTTGTCGATCTCAAGAATTGGCCCGTCATAGTCCGCCAGTTTGTTCATCTTGTTACTCCTCGCGAGAGTCAGGGGGATCCCTTCATCTGGCTAAAAATATCCCGGGGGGGCCGGGGGGCTGGCCCCCCGGCCTCGATC